>JASHNT010000016.1 GCA_030041495.1 Bryobacteraceae bacterium
AGAGCACGGCCATCCCAGCATTCCGCAGGGACCTTATTACTGCGGCGTAGGGTACAAGTTCATGGGCAGCTTGGCGCGCAAGATCGTGGAGGAGCATTTGGAGATGTGCCTGGCCGCCGGCATCAACCACGAAGGCATCAATGCCGAAGTGGCCAAGGGCCAGTGGGAATTCCAGATTTTCGGGAAGGGGTCGGCCAAGGCTGCTGACGATCTGTGGACCGCCCGCTACCTGATGGCGCGGCTGTGCGAGAAATATGAGGTCGATCTGGAGCTGCACTGCAAGCCGATCAAGGGCGACTGGAACGGCTCCGGCATGCACACCAACTTCTCGACCAAGTATCTGCGCGACGTGGGCGGCAAGGAGTACTTCGAAGCGCTGATGAAGGCTTTCGAAAAGAACGTGCCGGAGCACATTGCGGTGTACGGTCCGGACAATCACCTGCGCCTGACCGGCCTGCATGAGACGCAGTCCATCGACAAGTTCAACTACGGCCTCTCCGACCGCGGCGCTTCCATCCGCATGCCTGTGAACTTCATCAAGCATGGCTACAAGGGCTACTTGGAAGACCGCCGTCCGAACTCCGCGGCCGATCCGTACGGGATCGTGTCGCAGATTCTGAAGACGATTAAGAGCGTGCCGCTGCCCGCCGCGACTGCCGCTTAACAGCGCACAAGCGGCTAACGCTTCACAGCCTCTTCGGCTAGAATCGGAAAACGATTCCGGCTGAAGAGGCTGTTTGCATTTGCGGGTTGGATAAGAGGCCATGTGATCCGGCTTTGGATTTCACGCGACAGCACGATTCCGGTGCGCGAGCAGTTGAGCGCGCAGTTGCGCTTCGGCATTCTCACCGGCCGGCTCACGCCGAAGGAGAAGCTGCCGAGCGTGCGCGACCTGGCTCGGCGCTTGAAACTGCATTCGAACACCGTCGCCGCTACCTATCACGAGTTGGCTAGGAGTGGATGGGTGACGGCCAAGAGCGGCTCCGGCGTGTTCGTGCGCGATATCAAAGGTGCACGCGGTCTTGACGGAGTCGCGGCCTTCACACGTGCGTGCGTTGACGAGGGATTAAGCCGCGGCTTTACGGTCGAGGCTCTGCGGGCGGAGTTTGAGAAGATCGCGGCGGCGGGTGGGCGAGCGGGGGAGTCGCGAGGTTTCGTGGTGGTCCATGCCGATCCGGAGTTCGCGCGGATTCTGGCGGTGGAGATCGAGGAAGCGGCGGGCATACCTGTAGGATGGGGTACTCCGGAGAGCACAGAGTTGGAAGCGTCCATCGTGCTCACTACGGCGTCGGGTGCAGCCGCTGTCGCCCATCTTCCGGCGGAGCAACGCAGGCTGATTCCGCTCAAGACCATCGAGCAGGTCATGACCGGCGTGCGCCAGCCGCAGGCGCCGTTTCTGGTGGCAATCGTTTCGCGTTCGGAATCGATTTTGAAATGGGCGGTGCTGCTGATCACGGCTCTGGGAGGGTCGGGCAGCGACGTGCTGCCGCGGAATCCTGAAAAGCCTGGTTGGAAAGATGGCTTGCAGGCGTGCGATTTGGTTGTCGCCGACGTTCTGGCGATGAAGCAATTACCGAAACGTATCAAACCCATCGTGTTGCGGCTGGTAGCGGAGGAGTTTTCGCGGGAGCTTCGCGGGCTTGTGACGGTTGAGAAACTGTAACAAGGCCGCGATTTCCGGACCCGACGCAGATGACGCAGACAGCGTTGGACAAGCGGGCCGGGCTCCATCGCAGATGCATGCGTGGGACCTTCGCCGGGATGAGAGGTTCGATGCCATCCATCCGAGCGTACTCCGTTCGCTTTCCATAGCTACGAGATCGTTCATTAGTTGATAGCCTATGTCTCATGTGGAGACTCACTCTGGGCAGCGCTGCGTTGGCCTCGGCGCTGCTGGCACAGACGGTTCCGGCCGGAGGTGAATGGCCGATGTACGGGCATGACCTCACGGGCACTCGCTATTCGCCGCTGAAGCAGATCAATGCGAAAAATGTCGGGACGCTGAAATCGGCGTGGACCTATCGGCTGCGCTCGCAGGCCGACCAGAACACCAAGGGCGGCGGAGGGGTCGCGGGATTTTCGGAAGTCACGCCCATCGTGGTCAAGGGCGTGATGTATTTGCCGGCGGGCAAGCGGGTGGTTGCGCTCGAACCGGAGACGGGCAAAGAAATTTGGTCGTATGAACTGACCGGGCAGGGCAATCCGTCGAACCGAGGCGTGGCCTATTGGCCGGGAGACAAGATCAATCCTCCGCGCATCATCTTTACTGCCGGCAAGCGGCTGATCGCGCTGAATGCGAATACGGGCAAAGTCGATCCCGGATTCGGCAAAGAGGGCGAAGTGGACATGGTGGTGCCCTACAACTC
This sequence comes from Bryobacteraceae bacterium, assembly GCA_030041495.1. Taxonomy (GTDB): domain Bacteria; phylum Acidobacteriota; class Terriglobia; order Bryobacterales; family Bryobacteraceae; genus Palsa-187. The sequence goes on from JASHNT010000016.1 coordinate 2,367, forward strand.
GCCTCCGACAATTTATGAGAATTATGTTTTGGTCGGCGCGAACGTGCCGGAGCAGCCGGCGACGGGGCAGCCAGGGGACACGCGGGCGTACGATGCTCGGGACGGGAAGAGCCTGTGGGTGTTCCACTCCGTGCCGCGTCCGGGCGAACCGGGGCATGAAGTTTGGCAGGGGGACGACTGGAAAGATCGCACCGGCGTCAACAATTGGGGCTTCTACATGACCGTGGACCAGCAGCGAGGCCTGCTGTACACCACCTACGGGAGCGCGGCCAGCGACTTTTACGGCTTCGACCGTCCGGGACCGGATCTGTTCGCCAACTCCGTGGTTGCCATCGACATCAAGACCGGAAAGATGAAGTGGTATTTCCAGGCGGTGCATCACGATCTGTGGGACATGGACTTGCCGCCCGCGCCTCCACTGCTGGACGTGACGGTGAACGGGAAGAAGACGCCGATTCTCGCGCAGACGGGCAAGCTCGGCTACATGTTTTTGTTGAATCGCGAAACCGGCAAGCCGATTTTCGGCGTGACGGAGACCCCGGTGGCGCAGAGCACGGTGCCGGGCGAACACACCTCGCCCACGCAACCCATTCCTACAAAACCGCCCGAATTGGCGCGCCATCATTTCTCAATGGCCGACATGGTGACGGCGGACGACACCAACGAGGCCCACGCGAAAGCGTGTCAAGAACTCGCCCAGAAGAGCGGGACTCTGGTGAATCAGGGGCCGTATACTCCGTGGGTGTTTCGAGGTCCGGGATTGCCGCCGTCTTCGAGCGTGATTTTTCCGGGCGCCATCGGTGGGACTGATTGGGGAGGCATTTCGGCCGATCCGTCACTCGGCTACGTGTTCGTGAACACATCGGACTACGCGAGCATCGGTTGGATCGAAAAGATGCCGGACGGCTCGCGCGTGCCCTACGATCAGCGCAGTGTGTACGGGACTCCGGTGCCGTCGAAATTTTGGGATCGCAAGACGGATGCGAACGGAGCGCTGCTGGGCGAAGAGAGCTGGCCGTGCCAGAAACCACCATGGGGCAGATTGACGGCGGTGAACGCTGCGACGGGTGAGTTCGCGTGGCAGGTGACGCTCGGCGTGACCGATGAACTGCCGGAGGGCAAGCGCAACACGGGCCGCGTGAACGTGGGCGGTTCCATCGCGACAGCGGGAGGGCTGGTATTCATTGGCGCGACCAACGACAAGCGCTTCCGCGCTTTCGATTCCAGAACGGGGAAAGAGTTGTGGGAGACCAAGCTCGGCTATAGCGCGATCTCTACGCCCATCACCTATCAGGGCAAGAACGGCAAGCAGTACGTAGCGATCAGCGCGTCGGGCGGAGCGGGGATTACGGACCCGAATCCAGCGCGGGCGGAGTCGTTGTACGTGTTCGAGCTGCCGTAAAAGGCCCGCCGCCGAGGAGTATGATGGCCGGAGGAGGGATCGAGAATGCTCCGGAAAATGAATCCTCTTTTGGCGCTGGCGGCCGGTTTAATTGGTGGGCTGGCGTCGCGTTATGTGACTCCTTCTGCGGTGCAAGCGCAAGCGCCGCCCGCGACAACGCAAGCCACACCGCCGGCCGAGATCAAGGCGCAGAGCTTCACGTTGGTGGACGGGAACGGCCGGACGATCGCCACGTTCGCACCGCTGGCAAGCGGGCCCTTGAATCGGGGCGACGGCGTCGTTCTGCTAGATCGGAACGGACACGAGTTCTGGCGGGCTAGCGTGACGATGATTCGACCAGTGGGACAGTAGCGGCTCGATCTACTTCAGCGTCAGAATCCGGTGGGCTTCGCTGTCTCCCACGTACAGCACTCCTCCGGCGAACAGCACAGAATGCGGGCGGTTCAGCTTGCATTGCAGCGGATCGGTCTCGGTGCAATCGCCCATCGCGCCGGTGCCGAGGATGGTCTTGATGAGGCCGGAGCGCAGATCGATCTCGCGGATGGCTTGGCTTTCCGTGTCGGCGACGATGAGCGTGTTCTTCGGTCCCAGAGTCAGACCCTTGGGACCGGCCAGGCGCGCCATCGCGCCTCCGAACTTCGCGTCGAGCGCCGGGCCCCCGTCGCCGGAGTAGCCACTTTCCCCTGTCCCTGCAATGTGCCGCCACGTCTTTGTTTTCGCGTCCAGCCGCAGAATCACGTTACCTTCGCGCAGAGCGAGATAAATATCACCATTCGGCGCCATCGCCATGGTGCGCGGACCGTTTAAAGGAGTGCCCTCGAGCGGAGCTCCATCCGGAGTGGGTCCGCCCATTCCGGTGCCCGCGTAGGTCTCGATAATGCCGGTATCGAGGTGCAGCTTGCGGATGCGGCGGTTCATCAGATCGCAGATGAGCAGGTTGCCGTCGCGGTCGCGAAGGACGCAGTGCGGCTGACGAAGCTGCGCCTTGTTGCCCGGGCCTCCGTCGCCCGAATAACCGGCCACACCGGTGCCAGCCACGGTCGAGATGATGTGCGTCTTCATGTCGACTTTGCGCACCACATTGTTGTCGCGCTCGGCGAAATACAGGTCGCCCTTCGAATCGAAGAGCAACTCATGCGGAGCGCTGAGCGAAGCCTCGATCGCCGGCCCTCCATCGCCCTTGTAGGCTTTCTCGCCGTTGCCCGCGATGCCGGTGACCTGGTGCGTCTTCAGGTCCATGCGCCGGATGCGGTTGTTGCCGAGGTCGCACCAGTACAGGGCTCCGTCGGGGCCGATGGTCATGCCGTAGGGATTGTTGACCTGGGTCTGCGAATCGCCGGGCTTGCCGTCGCCGATCAGCGTCGATACGGACGCTGCGCGAACAGGTATCAACGACGCCAGCGCGAACGAGCCGATTACAATGATGGTCTTCATCAGTAATACTGTACTTTATGGCAAACGTACCTGAACCGATCACGGACCTGGCCCATTTGGGTCACGTCGAGATGCTGACTCCCGACCTGGAAGGGAGCCGCAATTTTTTCGTCAACGTATTCGGCATGACCGAGAGCGGGCGCCAAGGCGATTCCGTCTATCTGCGCGCGTATGACGATTATGAGCGGCATTCGCTGAAGCTGACGGCTTCGAAACTTCCGGGGCTGGGGCACGTAGCGTATCGGACGCGCAGTCCGCAGGCTCTGGAACGCAGAATCGCGGCGCTCAAAGGAACTGAATTCGCCGTGGGATGGAACAATGGTGACCTGTGCCACGGACCCGCTTACGTGTGCAAGGATCCGGATGGTCACAACGTCGAGCTGTATTACGAGACGCAGTGGTATGAGGCTCCGCCGGAGTTGAAACCGTCGCTGAAGAATCAGGCGCAGAGGTTTCCGGCGCGCGGCTGCAACGTGCGCAGGCTGGATCACTGGAACGGGCTCGCGGTGGATATCGAAGCCAATCGCAAATTTTTCGAGAAGTACTTGGGTTTCCGTTTGACGGAACAGATCGTGCTCGATTCCGGCGTCGAAGCCGCGATGTGGATGACCTGCACCAACAAGAGCTACGACTTCGCTTACACCAAAGATCATACCGGCACCAAGGGCCGCTTCCACCACGTGACCTACGCTGTCAACAGCCGCGAAGAGGTGCTGCTGGCCGCCGACATCTGTCTGGAGGCCGAAGTCAAGATCGAGACCGGCCCGCACAAACATGCCATCCAACAGACGTTCTTCCTGTACGTGTTCGAGCCGGGCGGGAACCGCGTGGAGATCGCCAACGCCGGCGCGCGGCTGATTCTGGCTCCGGATTGGAAACCGATCCGGTGGACGGAAGCCGAGCGCAAGAAGGGGCAGGCGTGGGGCTTGAAGACCATCGAGTCATTCCACACCTACGGGACACCGCCGGTGGAAGTCACGCATTGACGCGATGCAATATGCGCTGAGCGCCGTCGCTGTGGCTGTGCTTACGTACGGCACGGCGCTCGCGCAGACGCCTCCGCCCGAGGCGCAGGCCGGGCCGGCGATTCAGTTCGCGCCCGTCGCGAAGGCGGTCGTCGAGCAGCGGCTCGGCGCGTACACCGTCAAGAACGACCAGCGCGAGCCCGCGGTGCGCAAGCTGTTCGAGGAGGCCGGCTGCGGCGACGATAAGCTGAGCGAGCAGAAGGTGGGCGGCGTGAAGGCTCCCAACTTGATTTGCACCTCGCCCGGCGAGTCCGCATCCGAGATCGTGGTCGGCGCGCATTTCGATTTAGTCGAAAAGGGACAAGGCGTAGTCGACAACTGGACTGGCGCGAGCCTTTTGCCGAGCCTATATGAAGGGCTCGACATAACCCCGCGCCGCCACACGTTCCGCTTCGTCGCCTTCACCGGTGAGGAGAAAGGGCTCCTCGGGTCGAGGGCCTACGTTCGGCAAGCCGACAAGGTTCACGAACCCATCATCGCCATGGTCAATATGGACACCCTGGGCCTGTCGGAGACGGAAGTTTGGGTCAGCCACGCGGATCCGAAACTGGTGAGCTTGTTAAAGACGGCCGCCGTGGCTATGAAGCTGCCTGTGTTCGGAATGAACGTGGACAACATCGGAAGCTCCGATTCAGAATCGTTTCGCAACGACAGGATCCCGGCCATCACAATTCACTCTTTGACGTCACAGACGCTGCCGCTTCTCCACAGCTCCATGGACCGGATCGACGCGGTTCACATCGACCTGTATTATCAGACTTACCGGCTGGTGCTCGCATATCTGGCCCTGCTCGATGTCTCTCTCAACTGAGGTTCACACCGGAATCTGCAGCCACTCCCGCATCGCTTGCGCCACCGCAGCCGGCTGTTCCATCGGCGCCATGTGGCCGGAGTCGGGCACGATCACGACGCGGCTGTTGGGGATCGCGGCGGCCATCTCTTGATGGCGCGCGGGAGGGCTCCAGGAATCCTCGCGGCCGGTGAGCAGTAGAGTGGGACACTTGACGGTAGGCAGCACTGGGCGGGCGTCGGGACGGGCGAGCAGCGCCAGCATCTGCATTTCGTAAATCTCCGGAGTCTTGCGCTGCAACATGGCGATGATCGAATTGACTAAAGCTGTGTCCGCCATGCGGCCAGGTTTCATCATGGGTGGGAGCCACGCCATGGCGAAGGCTCGCATGCCTTGGGTCTCGGCAAGCTCCAAGAGGCTTCGCCTCTTTTGTTCCTCCAGCACGCCAGCATCGCCCGCAGGCTTCGCGTCCGCGCCGGTGTTGAATAGGGCTAAGCGCTTGACGCGCTGCGGAGCCATGCGCACCACTTGAAACGCCACGCGTCCACCCATGGAGTGGCCGGCCAAAGAGAACTCCGGCGGAGCCAGGCGCAAGACGCGCTCCGCCATGGCGAGGATCGAATCCAGCCGCCCCCAATCCATGCAAGTGCACTGGGCGACGTCACGCAGGGCGTCGATCTGACCCTGCCAAACGGCCTCATCACACAGCAGGCCGGGAAGAAGTACGAGCGGTTCCATTAACTCAGGCTACCGCAGGGGCGGGACTTTCTTTTCAGCATGGAGGAGCTATAATAACCTGAGGCCGAAGGGCTTTTCGAGGAGCTACACATGACGAATCCGACTACCACGAAATCAACCAGGCGCACTTTCCTGACCGCGGGCGCGGCCGCGGTTGCGATGCCGTTCTTCATCAAGGGGGACGACAAAACCGGGAAGAAGCTTCCCATCCTGGGCGAGGGCGAACACAAGTACGAATGTATCCACGATTGGGGCGAGCTGCCGTCCAACATCAAATACGGCAACACGCACAGCATCAGCGAAGATGCTCAGGGCCACATCTATGTGCACCATACGGTGTACGAAGATAGCCCCAGTCCGGATAGCGTGGTGGTGTTCGACGAGAAGGGCAAGTTTGTTCGTTCGTGGGGCGCGATGTTCCGCGGCGGTGCGCACGGCATGCACTTGCGCAAAGAAGGCAACACCGAATATCTATACTTCTGCGACGAGAAGCACGGCATCATCACCAAGCGCACGCTGAAGGGCGAAGAGGTCTGGACCATGGGCTATCCGCAGGATTCGCCCATTTACCAGAAGGGCATCGGCGCCAACGGCCCGGGCGGCGCGGCGGGGCTGAATTATCGCCCGACCAATATTGCGATTGCTCCCAACGGCGATTTCTGGGTGGGCGACGGCTACGGATCGTATTACATGTTCCACTACACGGTGGCGAGCCCCACGGCGTATCCGAAGCTGAAGAACACCTTCGGCGGTCCGCCAAAACAGGAAGAAGGCGGTGAAGCGCGCGGCGGTGGAGCTCGCGGAGGCGGCCGTGGCCGCGGTCGTGGAGAAGGCGGCGGTGGCGCCCGCGCCGGTGCGGGTGGTCCCGGAGGCGGACGCGGGCCCGGTGGTGGCGCGCGTGGGCCGGCAACCGTGCCCCCTCTCAATCGCGTCGGAACGCCTCGCAACGCACCGATCGAGTCGATGAACAATCCCCACGGCAATTGGGTCGATTTGCGCGACCCCAACACGCCGTACCTGCTGGTCGCCGACCGCGGCAATGCCCGCATTGTTCGCTACACGTTGGACGATAAGCCGCTGGAAGTTTTCGGTGGCACTTTGCAGCCGTGCCACTTCTATCCCAATCCGAAGAGCAAGGAAATTCTGGTGCCGGATCTGCAGTCGCGTGTCTCCATTCTCGACGCGGACAACAAGATCATCATCAACCTGGGCGAGCCCACGGTGCCCAATCCGCCGCGCACCACCACGGACCGCAGCTCGTTTATTCCGGGACAGTTCGTCGCGCCGCATACCTCCATCTACGATCACAATCAAAACATCTTCGTGGGCGAGTGGGTAGAGATCGGCCGTGTCACCAAATTACGGAAGCTGGCGTAGGGGGCTTCCATTCAACGATCGTAAACAGCAACTCTGAGCCCAGTCAGCAAAGGGGAAAACTGTAGATGCACTCGGCATTCTTCGGGGAATTCATGGGGACTCTGGTCCTCGTGCTGTTAGGAAACGGGGTTGTTGCCAACGTCGTGCTGAAGAAGACGCTGGGTGAAAACTCCGGCTGGCTGGTGATCTGCACCGGCTACGGATTGGCGGTGATGGCCGGGGTGCTGGTGGCGATTGCCTGCGGCAGCTCCGACGCGCATATCAATCCGGCGGTGACCCTGGGGATGGCGATCGCACACAATGATTTCAGCAAAATCGCGACCTACTGGCCGGCGCAGATCCTGGGCGCGATGGCAGGAGCGCTGCTGGTGTGGCTGCACTACATGCCGCACTTTAAAGCGACCGCCGACCCCGGCAACAAGCTGGCGTGCTTCTCGACCGGCCCGGCGATCAAGTCGACGGGCTCCAACCTCTTCTCCGAGACGCTGGGCACCTTCATGCTGGTGGCTCTGATCGGCGCGATCGTTGCGAAGTCGGTCGGCGCTTCCGCTACGCCGGCGCTGGTCCCGTTCCTGGTGGGCGGGGCCGTGTGGCTGATCGGGCTGTGCCTGGGCGGGACCACTGGATTCGCGATTAACCCGGCTCGCGATCTGGGTCCGCGCATCATGCACGCCATCCTGCCGATCCCTGGCAAAGGCGGATCGAACTGGGGTTACGCCTGGATTCCGGTTCTCGGTGGATTGATCGGCGGTTCCATCGCTGGCGTGCTGATCAAGTTCCACTTCCAGTAAGAATGACGCGAGCGCGCACGATCCTCGCCGCACTCCTCACACTCGCGGCGGGATTGTGGACCGCGCGCGCGTTTCAGGCTCCGCCGGCGAATCCCGGCGTCGATCCCGTCACCGGCCGGCAAATCGCCAATGTTTGCGGATTCGGCGGTTGCGAAGCCTGGCTGGAGCGGCCGGAGCGCGAGCAGGAAGAAAATCCCGACGGCGCTCTGGATGCGCTGAAGCTGAAGCCCGGCATGATCGTGGCGGATGTCGGCGCGGGCACCGGTTACATGAGCTTGAAACTGGCCCAGCGCATCGGTCCCTCAGGTAAGGTCTACGCGGAAGACGTGCAGCCACAGATGCTTGAAAAGGTGCGCGAGAACGCCGCCAAGGCGAGGGCTTCGAATATAGTCACCGTGCTCGGCAGCTACACCGATCCGATGCTTCCCAAGGAAGGGACGGATCTGATTTTACTGGTGGACGTGTACCACGAGTTTTCGGAGCCTCAAAAAATGCTGCGCGGAATCCGCGCCGCTCTCAAGCCCGATGGGCGGCTGGTGTTGCTGGAATATCGCAAAGAGGACCCCTCGATTCCGATTCGCCCGGAACACAAGATGAGCGTGGCGGAGGTCAAAGCCGAGCTCGAAGCCGAGGGCTTCAAAATGAGCCAGGTGATCGAGACGCTGCCGCGCCAGCACATCATCATTCTGACAAAAGCGGCTGTGGCTCCCTCTGCCGCCCGGCCAGCGGCGGCTGGTGGGACTTCACGCTAAAAAGCTATAATGTGACTTATGAAAAAACTTGGTTTTGCTGTGCTTCCTTTGTTGGTGCTCCCTGTGCTGAGCGCGCAGGACGTGCCCGACGGGCCGGGGAAAGACACCTTGATGAAGGTCTGCACGACGTGCCACGATCTGGGCGTGTTGGCGTCGATGAACGGCAACTCGGACGTCTGGCAGTCGGTGATCGACGACATGAAGAGCCGCGGCGCCGACGGCACCGATGACGATTTCAAGACCATCATCACGTACTTGTCCAAGTACTATGGGCCCGCCGTGAAGATCAACACGGATTCGGCCATGGACATTCAAACCAACCTCGGGCTGACCGCGGATGAAGCCGCAGCCATCGTGAAGTACCGCACCGATAACGGTAATCTCCATTCTTGGGACGATCTGATGAAGGTCCCGGGCCTGGATATGTCGAAGCTGCAGGGCCTGCAAAACCGCATCAAATTCATGTAGGCCCCGCCTACCTTTAGGTGCTGTGAGCTGGTAGTGGTTGTTTGAGAGATTGGCCTGCGCGTAGGCCGCTTTTAGGTGCTGAGAGGCCGCAGGTGAGAGTTTGAGGGGTTAGGCTGCACGGTTTACATTCCTTAAGAAATGAAATGGGCGGCTGGCTCCAGCCGCCCTCGGTGTTTTGAGAGAGCTGTGTGAAGCCCTTGGCGCCGGATGCGTCGCGCGGCGTTGGGGCTTCCGCCTATCATTTGGACGGAGCCAGTTTTGAAGAATCCCGCCGGACCCATCGAAACCGAAATCAAGATTCGCATGCCGGATGGCGCAGAGTCCGCGCGCGGCCTCATTGAGGGGCACGGTTGCCGCGTCAGCATCCCCCGCGTCCTGCAAGTGGATCAGGTGCTCGACTTTCCTGATAAAACTTTGCGGCAGGCCGGCAAGCTACTGCGGGTGCGTTGGGAGGATTCATCCGCCGGTTCCGCGATCCTCACATTCAAAGGTCCGGTGATTTCCAACAGCCCTCACAAATCGCGCGAGGAATTGGAGACCTCCACTGCGAGCCATGCCGTTCTCGAGCAGATTCTGGAGCGGCTGGGACTGGTCCGTTCCTTCCGCTACGAGAAATATAGGACCACATTCCAAGAGGCGCACGGCGAATCCGGATTGATCGCGCTGGATGAAACTCCGATCGGCGTGTTCCTGGAACTGGAAGGCTCCGAGTACTGGATCGATCGCGTCGCTCTAAAGCTGGGATTTACGGCGCACGATTACATTACGGCGAGCTATGCCTCGCTCTATCGCGAGCATTTGGCGCGGCACCATGGACCTTCCGACATGGTCTTCCTAAGTGGGGATTTAAGGTCCCCGGGAAAAGACTCTTAGTTCGCCAGAATTTGATTGATCGCGGATCGCTTCGATGCTAACCTGCCATTAGCTCAAAGAAGTCGGAGGAGTTCGGTGAGCTGCATCCGATTTTGTGCGAGTGCTGGGTTATGTTGCCGCATCATCAGTTCGAACTGGCAATAACGGTAATCATCGTAGCGGGGTCGGCCCTGCTGTTGGGTTACTGGTTCCGTTATACCTGCCTGTTGATCCTGAGCGCCAAGACGGCTTGCGATTATGCCGGAGGCGTTGCGGCGGCCAACCAGCTTGGCTTCCAGGAAGTACAAACCCGGCTGCGCGAGGGCTCATTCGTGGATTTCGACCCCTTGCGGACTGCGCTGGAACGCGATTACTCGCTGATTACCTTCCTGCTCAAGAACGCTTCGCAAACCGGAGCCGAAGAGTCTTCGATCGAGACCAGCATGCTGGAGATGTACTATCGCATGATGGGCGCGCTGTACCGGGCGACGCGGCCGTTCTCCGCCGAAGCGGCGCGTCATGCACTGGAGCAGATGTCCGCAGTAGTCGAGCACCTCGCCAACGTCATGGGCGAGCGAGCGGCGCTGGCCGGTTCCCTCGCTTAATCAACTTCATCGCCCGTCAGATCGCCACGTTCTTCAGAATCGCTACACTGGTCCCGGGGTGCTTGTGCCGCGTCGCTGGCTGCATGTACCGTTAGCGATCCTCGCCGTCTTGACGGCTGCGCCGGCCGCCGCGTTGTTCGCGCAAGCTTCCGGCGCGGCCAGCTTTGAAGTGGCGTCGGTCCGGCGGGATACGTCGAATGATCCACCCACGTCACGCTTCCCTCTTGGCCCTGGCGACGCTTACGTTCCGGGAAACCTCTTTGTGGCGGCGAATCAGCCGGTGATTGCGTATCTACGGTTCGCCTACAAGCTGGGCCAAGGGGATCTGCTTGATCTTGCCGGTTGGGTTTACAGCGAGACGTTCGACATTGAGGCTCGTGCGGTGGGAAATCCCACCAAGGATCAAATGCGTGCGATGATGCGATCCCTGCTGGCTTACCGGTTCAAGGTGAGAACGCACACGGAGAAGCAGCCCAAGCCGGTATTCGATCTTGTGCTCGCGGGCAACCGAAAACCCGGGCCGCGCCTGGTTGCGGATCCTGAGGATGGCTCTTGCCCCGGCTTGTCCGCGGCTCTCAACGCGCGCTTGCAGTTAGGGCCGGTTCCTTGCGGGGCGGCGGGCCCCCTCGGCGCAATTCAGCCCGGCACCGGGCGATTGGGAGGGCGCCGAGTCACGATCGCTCAGATTGCCGGGATCCTGAAGAATCCCTTTACCGGCGTGGATCGGCCGGTGGTGGATCGCACGGGCTTGAGCGGAACCTTCGACTTCACGCTGGAGTGGTCGCTGGTTCCCGACAATGCTCAACCGCCGGGTCCGAATCAGCCCGGTGCTCCACAAGCCCAGGACGCCGGGCCGGGTTTTCGCGAAGCTCTTCAGAAACAGTTGGGGCTAAAGTTAACTTCCGGCTCGGCTCCAGTGGAGGTCCTGATCATCGATCAGATTCAGCGTCCGGAGGAGAACTGACTTTGGAGGCTTGTTGGCCGGCGTGTCTCTGTTGAATATCGGTCAGGATGCGGCGAGCCCTGATCGCCTCCATTCCGCCAGCGGAAGAGGCCAGGAACGTTTGTAGCTTCTGTTCGGCTCCTTCCAAATCGCCCTTCCGCCACAAGACCACGCCCAGCACATAGTTGCCACGGGGCTCGGCTTGAGCCCCTTCGAGCTTGGCCGCCTCGCGAGCGCTGCGCTCCGCCGCGTCCAGGTTATTCAAGGCGAGGTTGGAGATCGCGTTGAAGTAGTACGCCTCGGGGAATTCGTACGGGTCCAGCCGCATCACCTTGCTGGAGGAGTCGGCAGCGTCCTGCCAGCGGCTTTCCCGAAGATCCATGCGGTACAACTGTGCGTACGGAAACAGAAACGCCCCGTCCGCGGCGATCGACTTCGCGTAGGCATCGCGGGCGTCGCTCCCATGCCCACGCTGCTCGTACACCTTCCCTAATTCGAGCCACGCAGCCGCGAAGCGCGGATACGTGCGCACCGCATCGCCGAACTCCTTCTGGGCGAGGTCGGGTTGGCCGTGGCGCCGCGCATCCAGGCCTTTTTCGTAAGATCTCTGCGCCTTCTTGGGAGCCAGAAGCGTTGTGGCGCTGATGGTCATAGGGCCAGTGGCGCCAACCGGGTGCAGGACGATGAGGACTTCGCCGCCGTCGGTGGCTTTCCCGTTGCCCAGCGGCAGACTGCCGGTCTGGTAGCCGGCAAAGCTGGCGCGCAGTTCGCATCCCCAGGAGCCCGGAGCGCCGGAGCCGGAAGCGTTCACGTTCGGGTCATGAGCGCCGGCTCGCGAAAGGAAAAAGTGTCCCGTCGAATCGGTTCGCGTTTCGCCGGTCACGGCCGCGCCACAGACTCGCTGCACCAAAGTGTCCCCTGCGGATTCGCCCGCACCGCTCAAGACCACCCGTCCGGAGATCCCGCCCAGCGGCGAATTCTCGCGCGTCGGGTTGCCGGCTCCGGACGCCGCGCGCATCATTCTGCCGAGGCTGCCGCCAGGGCTCGTATTGGAGTTGCCGGAAGAGTTCGGATTATTAGGCTGGCCGTTGGGACTCTGCGCCAGCGCGAATGCGCCGAGGGCGAGCGCCGTAACCCCAATCCGACGGAGCATAGACCGCTTCTCCTCTTGGACGCGATTATACTCTGCTGCGGAACAGAATTCGCCCGTACCGACACCTTAGGAACGCGGGGAGGGCGTCCGTCGCATCTCCTGCTCCAGTTGCCGGAGAAAGCGCGCGACTTCTGCGCAATTCCGCAGGGTGTAATGGGCGCGCGTGGGCCGCACGGCGCCGACCCGCGCAGTGATCCCTTCGGTCAAGGCTGCGAATGCGCTTTCGTCGGTACCGTCGTTGCCGACGTAAAGCGGCAGCGTGTCGGGATAATGCAGGCGCCATTGGCGGCGCACGGCGTCGCCTTTTCCCCGCACCTCGCGCGGCAGCACCTCCCAGACCCGGTCGCCCGGCACGATACGCAATGCGCCTTCGCGCTGCTCGACCACCTTTTCCAGCAGGCGAAGCGCTCTTCCGGCTTCCGCTTCGCCGGCGTGGCGATGGTGCACCGCAAACGCGATACCCTTGTCTTCGATCTGGACGCCGGAAGTCCCGTTCAAGCGCGATGCCAGATCGCGCCGGGTTTGCGCGACGGTATCGAGAACCTCGCGGCGAAAAAAGACCTTGGAAGGGTCGTCGCTGCCGTGCACGCCGAGATAGGTCAGCCCCGGTATGGTTCCCATGAGCGTTCGCAGATCAGCCTGGCGGCGTCCGCTGATCACCCACGCCCGCACTCTCGGATTCGAAGCGAGGCGGGTGAGCGCTGCGCGTGCCTCCCGATTTATCGACGCTTGGCGTGGGTCGCCGGTCAGCGGCGCCAGCGTCCCATCGAAGTCCAGAAACAGAGCGACCCCGGCGGCCTCGCGCAGCCGTCGCTCGACGGCGGACCAATCCTCAAGCAGCAGTCGTATCATCCTCGGATATATGCCGCATAGCGGGCTCTCACAAATGCTGCTTCACGCTCCCGGTCATCGATTCGCACTGGCCCATGCCGGTTGGGACCCGGATGCGGAATCACCGGAGGCTCTTCCACGCGCAGCGAGGCCAGCTCCGCAATCAGGTTGCCGGCCCAGCGGTAAATATTGTGTTCGCGAACATAGGCGCGCATACGCTTCATGCGGGCAGCGCGTTCCTCGGGAGGCATTTCGAGTGCGCGATGAATCGTCTCTGCCAGCGCCTCCGTGTCGTAGGGATTGATGTGGATCGCATCGGCGAGCTCGTTCGACGCGCCCGCAAAGCGGCTGAGGATCAGCACTCCGGTTTCGGCGTCCTGCGCGGCCACGTATTCCTTAGCCACCAGGTTCATGCCGTCGTGCAGCGAGGTCACCAGGCCGACGTCCGCGGTGCGGTAGTAGGGAAGAATCTCGCTGTGGCTGTGATGCTGGGCCAGAAAGACGATCGGGCGCCAGACGTCGGTCTGGAAGCGCCGGTTGATGCGGTCCACTTCCGCTGTCACTTCGTCCATCAGGTCCTGATAGCGGCGGATGTGGGTGCGGCTGGGCGCGCCGATCTGCACGAAGGTGAACTGCCCGCGGAACACCGGATATTTTTCGAAGAAACGCTCCAAGCCCAGCAGGCGCTCCGGCAGGCCCTTGGTGTAGTCGACGCGATCCACGCCGATTCCCAGCAGTGATGCTCCCGGGCAGCCCGCCTGCCGCAGAAGCTGCGTGCGCTCCGCCGAACTGTCCTCGTGATGATCGTGCTGGTTGCCGAAGGGGACGCTGATGGGGAATGGGTGGACGTAGGTCAGATGGCCGCCGCGATCCACCGCGAAGTGCTCCCGGTCAATGCGCGACTCGAGCGCCCGATCCACGGATTCCAGAAAATTGTTGCAGTGCGACTGAATGTGGAACCCGATGAGATCCGCGCCCAGCAATCCATCCAGCAGCTCGCGCTGCCAGGGGCAAATTCCGAAAGCCTCCGGGTTGGGCCACGGGATGTGCCAGAAAATGGCGACGCGCGCGTCCGGCCGAGCCTCTTTGATCATGCGCGGCACCAGAGCGAAGTGATAATCCTGCACCAGCACGGCTGGATTCTTTTGGTCCGCCGCTTCTTCGATGAACGCGTCGGCAAAACGGCGGTTGACTTCGCGGTAGGCCTCCCAATCCTGTTCCCGGAACACCGGCCGCGTATGGGCGATGTGGCACAGCGGCCACAATCCCTCATTGGAGAAGCCGAAATAAAAACCCTGCTCCTCGGCCGGTGTCACCCAGACCCGCCGCAGAGTGTATTCGGGATGCTCCGGAGGGACGCGCAACCGATCGTTCTCATCCACCGTCTCCCGGTCCGCGTTTCCGGTTCCCTGTGCGATCCAGGTCCCTTGGCAAGCGCGCAGCACGGGCTCCAGCGCGGTCACCAATCCGCTGGCCGGAACCAGGCATTCAACCGCTCCGTTGCGGCGCACATGCTCGTAGGGCTCACGATTGGAAATGGCGAACAGCCGGCTTCCGCCCAGCTTGCTTTCAACCGCGATCTTCAGCCGCTCCGGAGTCCACAAAGCTTCGGCGTGGTAGCGCAGGCGCGCTTCTTCTTCCGCCGCGGCGCGGGCCGCGGAAATGCTGGTGGCCAGCCGCGCCGCTTCACGCTTGAGCGGGCGGAACACCTCCTCTTCCGGCAGTTCCGGACTGCTGCCCGCCGGAACGCGGCCTGTGCGCAGGTCCCCCAGCCAACCGGCGAGTTTCTCGATCGGCCGTCCCAATCCCCAGCGCAAAACCAGCAGCGTCACGGGCACGATCAGGAGCGTCTGGATCGCCACGCTGGCCAGCGCTTGCCGCAATGTTTCCGAACTCTGCGTCTCGATGTAGGCGGCGTCGTGAAAGACCGCCAGCGCGCCCAGGATGCCGTTGTCGCCCATCAGAGGCACCGCGAACACGTGCATCAGGTGTCCGGCAGCTTGAAAATATTCTCCGCCCGCCAAGCCTTGCCTGGCAGCCTGATCCACGACTGCGGGAAACTCCGGGAGCCGCCAGGAAAGATTGGCCGTCATCGCCAACAGCCGGTCAGAGGCGTCGTACACCGCGACCCCAGCCACACGCTCATGATCCTTGAAGCGGTCCGCGAGCCGCTGTAATTCGCGGTAAGAATGCGCAGCCACCAACGGCTCAGCCGATTTCTCGAGGCTCTCGGCTAAGACCGCGGACTGGCGATCCAGGTCGCGGCGAAGCCCGTGTACCTCACTCTGCGCCTGATACAAAGCGAACGCGAGTGACGTTCCGCCCACAGCGAAAATCAAGCAAAGATTTAAGCGGACGCTAAGGCGCACGCCTTACCGCCTGCAACTCATGAACCGTTTTTAATCTTCTGAGTTTTCGAAGACAGCGCTAGCGTAGCGTGGAAGAATTTGCCGACTTGTGACGCAAAATGCCAGACCCGGCCCTGAATGGACAAAGGGCCGGGTCCGGCTTCGGAGGCGCGTGGATACGCAGTGCTTGGAGGGGCAACACATGCCCGCGCGCTCTCTTCTGGCGGGGGACTTCGGTCTTCACTCACCGGAAGCATCCGGCGATGTCTCGGCAGTCTCCTTTGGCAACAACAAATATCCGGTTACGGAATTCTTGGCGACATTGGTGAACACCAGTTCTCGTTTCTTTCCGTCCTTCGAGCCGTAGAAAATCACCGGCTCCAGCGCGCTCTGGCCGCGCAGCCACAGGTTGCGATGTTCGCTGGGCACCCACATCCATCCGTTGACCCGCCGATAGGTGACATCCGTGCCGGTGACATGCAACGCAATTCCATCCGCGAGTTCGGTATTGCGATCCTTGCTCGCTTCAAAAGGAACCTTCTGGACAGCCAGTTGATCGGAGATGGCGGCGACCTGGCGCCGGTCCTGACCCTCATCGCGCTGCAGCGCCGCCATTTGCTGGCTGGAGCCGGCGCGATTCTCTTCCACGTCCTGGCGCATCCGGGCGAGATCGTCGGAGGCTTGGGCAGCCGCGCTGGCGTTATCGCTGGCCTGTTGGCGAACCTGTCCGATCTCCTGCTTGAGCTGCGCGATTTCGGTTTGATCCCCCGCTCGCGACGCTTCCAGAGTCGCCATGCGATCCGTCAGGTTCGCGACGCCTTCCGTCCGCGCGCGGACCTCGGCGTTCAGGCGCCCCTCCAGCTTCGCGTAAGCATCCTCGGCCGCCTGGTTCGCCCGGCGGCTCACCGCATCGATGCGCGCCCGCAGATCCTTTTGGACTTTAGCGGCTTCAGCGTGCAGCGATTGTTGCAAACTTTGGGTATCGGTCGCCTTGTCCTCCACTTGCTTGACGCGATCCCGGACCTCGTCGCGGAACGTGGCGAGCGTTGCGTCCTGGCGCTTCAGGATCGGGTACACGTACCACGCCAAAACCGCAATCGCCACGCCGAGAAGAAAAGAGAATCCAACGTGGAGACGGTGATAACGGCGGGAGCGTTCCCAGCGTTCCTCCTCATCGCGTGTTTCCGCGGAATCCATGCCCGGAGGTTGGCAATTCGTGCGCCAACGCTGCAAATGCTTGATGGTTCGTCGGCGGGATTGACCGGAGGGATTGAAATGTTCTGAGGTTTTTACGGCGTTTCAGGCCAACCCGGAAGAAAGTTCCGCAGCCGCGACGGATGGCGGGCGGACGAGAAACACGTAGGCCGCGACGCCGATCACCAGAATCAGGCTGGTGGCCGCCATGGGCGCGGCGTAGCCCCCGCTGATCTGCTTGAGCCATCCGGTGACCAGCGGCGCAAGCGTCCCGGCGACGGTGAGAGCCATGTTCTGCGCTCCCGCGACCCGGCCGGCCATGCTCTTGGGCATCGCCGTCTGCGGCAAAGCCCAATAATTTGCGGTGGCGAGTCCCAAGCCGGCCATGGAGAGCACCGAGAAGAACACGGCTTGCGCGGTGGTTGCGGCCAGCGCTCCCAGCACGACCGTGGAAGCGATCAGCAGGCCGGCGATGGTGAATGCCCGCCGCGCTTCCAGAGCTCCGGCGCCGCGTTCAATACGCCAGTCGGCAGCGAGCCCTCCGAAAATCGCCATCGCCGCCATGCCTCCGTAACTGAATCCGCTGTAGAAGCCCGACGAAGTCAGCGATAGGTGCCTTTGCTCGACGAAATACGCCGGCAGCCAAGTCAGCGCGTAGAACACGAAATAGTTGTAGGCGAAGGTGCCGATCAGCGTGCCCCACATCAGCTTGGAGCGGAACACCTCGACGAAAGGGCCCTCATGGGCTCTGGGTTGCTGTGAAGCATTTGATTCCGGGCGGCCGCTCCGCGCAAACAAGATCCACGGGACCAGCCACAACAATCCGAATAATCCTTGATCGATGAACATCGCGCGCCAGCCGTATTCTTTGATCAGCCATGCGCCCACCGGCGCGCCGACCGCAGGTCCGTATTTCGAGCCCGAGAAGAAGACGCCGGTGAACGTGCCGCGCCGGCTCTCCTCCGCGTGATCGCGAACCCAGCGCAGACCCGCCGGAGTGACCACCGCCTCGAACAATCCCAACAACAGACGGCATCCCAGCAGCGCGGCAAATCCGTTGGCGATCCCGTGGGACGCGCTGATCAGGCACCACAGCAGGAATCCGGCGGCCAGAGGCCACTTCGGACCGAAGCGATCCACCAGCGATCCCGCGGGAATTTGCAGCAGTCCGTAGGTCCAGAAGAACGCCGAGCCAAGCAGGCCCCGATCGGTGTCCGTCAAATGCAGTTGCGCGACGAATTGCGGTGAAGCGATCGCATAGGCGATGTTGCTGCGATGCGTGTAAGCGATGCTCAGCCCCAGGCTGAGCAGGCACACCAGGAACCAGCGGCGCATGTGTCTATACTACTTGTATAGAATGCGCTTTTTTGTCGTCCTCCTCTGCGCGCCCCTTATGACTGCGTTTTCCCAAACCGCTCCGGCCTGGGTGGCCAAGAGCAATCAGAACGCGCAATTGTTGATTGACATCGAATCCCGCTACGCGCCGGAGGGCGCGGCTGCAAACGGCGTCCCGGGTCTGGACGATCAGATTTCCATCCCCGGACCCGAGACCCGCGAGCACGCGCTGGCCGATTACGGCGCAGCGAAGAAGGAGCTCCAATCGAGGCTGGCTTCCGAATCCGATCCGCTAGTCAAGCAGGATCTTCAGATTCTGATTCACGCCGCGGATCTGGACATTCGTGAATACGAAGCGAGCTATCGCATCACGTTGCCGTACTCGAGCCCCGCCGCGACGATCTACGGCGGCATCAGCGGGCTGCTGGACGATCAAGTCGCGGCCGAGCGCCATCCCGCTGCGCTGGTTCGGCTGCGGAAGTACACCGGCCTTGAGCCGGGCTACACTCCCTTCACCGAACGCGCCGAGCAATGGTATCGCGAGCGTGAAAAGACTCCGGGATTGATCGGCCCTCCCAAAGAACGCGTTGAGAAGGATCTGGAGAAAACCGAGACTTACCTCACCGGCATCGGCCTGCTCTTGGAGAAATACAAGCTGAGCGGTTACCAGGACGGGTTGGCCAAGCTGAAGGAGCAGCTCACCAGCTATGACGAATTCGTCCGCAAAGAAGTTTTGCCCAGGGCGCGCACGGATTTCCGCATGCCTCCGGAGTTGTACAAGCTCGCGCTCGAAGGCTACGGCATCGACTACTCCCCGGAGCAGCTCGCGAGCCTAGCGCATACGGGTTTTTCCCAGATTCAAGGCGACATGCAGAAGCTGGCCACGAAGATCGCGCAGGAAAGGCATCTGCCTTCATCGAACTACCGCGACGTGGTTCGCGCGCTCAAAAAGGATCAACTTGCGCCGGACCAGGTGATGCCGCGCTATCGGCAGACGCTGGCCGATATCGAAACCATCCTGCGCCGCGAGCATCTCATCACGCTTCCGGAGCGGCCCGCAATCGTTCGCCTGGCTACCGCGGCCGAGACGGCGCAGCAGCCGGCTCCGCACATGCGCCCTCCTCCGTTGATCAACAACCACGGCGAGCGGGGCCAGTTTGTACTGCCCATGGGAACCATCGGCGGCCATGGGCAGGCGCTCAAGTACGATGACTTCACTTTCGCCGCGGCCTCCTGGACGCTGACGGCGCATGAGGCCCGCCCGGGGCACGAGCTGCAATTCGACGCGATGGTGGAACGCGGCGTTTCTCTGGCGCGCGCATTGTTCGCCTTCAACAGCACCAACGTCGAAGGCTGGGGCTTGTACTCCGAGTGGTTCATGCTCCCTTACATGCCCGAGGACGGTCAGTTGATCTCGCTGCAATTACGGCTGCTGCGCGCCGCTCGCGCGTTCATCGATCCGGAATTGCAGTCGGGCAAGATCACTCCGGCACAAGCCATGAAGATTCTTGAAAACGATGTGGTGTGTTCCGAGGCGTTCTCGACCGAAGAAGTCGACCGTTTCACCGTCAATGCGCCGGGTCAGGCCGGCTCTTATTTCGATGGTTTCACTCGCCTGCTGGCGCTGCGCAATGACGCGGAGAAGGCTCTGGGCTCGAAATTCAACGTCCAGCGCTTTCACGATTTCATTCTTTCGGAGGGCCTACTCCCGCCCAATCTGCTGCGCAAGGCCGTAATGGAAGATTTCGTAGGGCATACCAACTGAGCGGAGCCCAAAGCTGAGTGGCCGCTTACGCAGCGTTTCGCACGCGAGATTACCGTCTTCTGCTGGCCGGCAACGTTGTGTGGGTGCTCGGCTCGCAGATGTTGTCGGTGGTGGTGGGTTGGGATTTATATCAAGCCACTCGCTCGCCGCTGGCGCTGGGCAACGTCGGCCTGGTGCAGATCATTCCGGTTCTGCTGCTGACATTCGCGGCGGGCCATGTCGCCGATCGCTACGATCGCCGCAAGACTCTGGTGGTCGCGCAATCGATCGTCGCGCTGACCGGCTTCGTGCTGGCGTCCGCCGGCTCGCACCGTGGAGTGCCGTTGATTTATTCCTGCCTGTTCTGTTCGGCCGTCGCGCGGACGTTTCAGTTCCCCGCAGCCTCTTCCTTACTGCCAAAAATCGTTCCCCTGGAGAATTTGAGTAACGCGATTTCCTGGAACGGAATGGGACGCGAGATGGCCACCATGACCGGCCCGGCGCTCGCCGGTCTGCTGATTGCCTGGCTGGGAAGCCCGGCCGTGTATCTGTCGCAGGCGGCCTTGTCGATCCTGACCGTGCTGTGCTACGGTTCGCTCAAATCCCAGGGCGCGCCCGAGGCCGCGGCGGAAGCAGGCGGATGGAAAGCCGTCGGCGAAGGCATCCGCTTCGTGTTTCGGGAGAAGCTGGTGCTGGGCGCGATGACTTTGGACCTGCTGGCGGTGCTGTTCGGCGGCGCAACGGCGTTGCTCCCGATCTTCGCCGTCGATATTCTGCACATCGGCGCGCGCGGATTGGGCTGGCTGCGCGCGGCGCCCGCCATCGGCGCCGGAAGCATGGCGTTCTGGCTGGCGCATCGCCCGCCCGTACGCCGGGCCGGACCGGTTCTGCTCGCCGTGGTCGCGGGCTTCGGCGTCGCCACCGTTGGCTTTGCGATTTCGCGGTCGGAGTGGGTGTCGTTCGCGCTGCTGGTCGCCACGGGCGCGCTCGACAGTGTGAGTGTGGTCCTACGCTCCTACCTGGTGCATTCGCGCACGCCCGACCCGCTGCGCGGCCGGGTGAATGCGGTCAACGCCCTGTTCATCAGCTCCTCCAATCAGTGGGGCGCGGTGGAATCCGGGCTGGCGGCGAAGTGGATGGGCACGGTTCCTTCGGTGGTCTTCGGCGGCGCCGCGACCGTGCTGGTCGCCGGCGTGATCACGATGGTTTCCGGGAGCCTGCGGCGCTGGCGAAATTCGTAAAGCTCAAGAACTTCAATCCAGTCGCTGAAGCCTCCGGAGGTGCGCGAGCTACCAGCGCCCCTGTTCCCGGATTGAGCCGGCCAGGCGCTTGCTCACCACTGCTTCGAACCCGTTGGACATGGTCAGCAGCCAGCGCTTGCTCGAAAGCGGCGAGATTTTGCGGATGTGGTCGGTATTGATGATGGTGGCGCGATGAACTCGGCGGAAGCGGGGCCGCTCTAATTTGTCCTCGAGCACCTTCAGGCTGTGATCGCTCAGGTAACGCCTCTCTTGCGCCGTGACGATGTGCACCAGGTCGCCTTCGGCCTGGAACGCGACCACTTCTCCGGGATCGAGCAGGTAAATGTCCGCGCCGCGCCGGCCCACGACCTTGCGCAGCGGCTCTGAAGTGGAGGGAGGCGAAGCCGCGCTCTGGCGCCTCACTTTTTCAACGGCCTGCTCCAGCCGCTCGCGCCGCACTGGCTTCAGGACGTAATCCACGGCGCCCACCTCGAAAGCCTCCAGCGCGTGGCGCTCATATGCGGTGACGAAGATCACGGCTGGTTTACGGCCGCTGCGGAGCAAGCGCGCCGTGGCCAGACCGTCCAGCTCCGGCATCTGCAAATCCAGCAGCACCAAATCGGGCTGAAGATCGAGGATGCCCTGAATCGCTTCGCGTCCGGTGCAGGCTTCGCCGGCTACCTCGAGGCCCTCCATTCCCTCCAAGTGTTCGCGCAGCACCTGGCGAGCGATCGGTTCGTCATCCGCGATTAATACCCTCATAGGGCGCTCGGAACCCTCATACCGCTACTCCCATGGTCTCAAACGGAGCGATCGCGGAAGCGGGGATCGCGAAAGAGACCGCGGTGCCTTGCGGGCCGGATTGAATATCGAGTTGAGCCGCGGAGCCGTAGCATAACTCCAGCCGCCGGGCGACGTTCTCCAGGCCGATGCCGCCGCCTCCCGGTTTTGCGAAGCCGGCCCCGGTGTCGCTGACACAGATGGCCAGAGCGCCGGAGGTATTGTGCCGCGCCTCGATCCGCACCAGGCCGCCTTCGGGCCGCGGCGCGATCCCGTGCTTGACGGCGTTCTCCACCAGGGGTTGAATCGAGAGCAGCGGAATCGGGGTGGCAGCGGCATCCTCGGGGACGTCGATTTCAATGCGTAGTTTGGGGCCCAGACGCAGGCGCTCGATTTCCAGGTACGCGCGGACGATGTTGAGCTCCTGCTTGAGCGGGAGGTGAGTTTTGCGAGTTTCCAGGAAGTAGCGGAAGATGTCCGCCAGGTTCAACACGGTTTCCCGCGCGCCTTTGGCCTCGCGGGGGATGATGCCGTAGAGTGCGTTCAAAGCGTTGAACAAGAAATGCGGGTGAATCTGCGATTGCAAGGCGCGCAGCTCGGCCTGGGCGGCCAGGCGCCGCATTTCCGATTCGCGGTACAGCTCAATCTGCTCCACGATCACGGAAACCGCGCGGCCCAGTGCAGCCAGGTCCTCGCTCAAATAACGGCGCCCGCCGGAGCGCCGGCCCAACAGTACGTAGCGTGTGCCGCGCGACGGCAAGCGAACCGGTAGCACCACTTCGATGCCTCGGGCTTCCAATACGGCGCGCAAGCGGGAGAATTCGGACGCAAGCATGGGCCGGCGTAGCTCCAGTTCATCCAGGGCCGCCAAATCTTCGTGGGGCAAATCGTGAACGCTGGCTGAAGTGCCCATGAATTCGCCTAACTGTGCCGCGGCGGATTCGACGTAGCTTTGCTCTTCGCGCACCACTTGCTTCAGGTTGCGCAGCAGCGCCTCGATGTCTTTGCGCCGGAACAGCAGGCGGGTGAGCAGCGCCTGCACGCGCGTGCGCAGAAGGGCGAACACGATGAGCAGCAGGCATGCTCCGGTCAGGAACAGGGCCTGATCGAAGGGCGCGGGCGTTCCATGCAACACATCCAGTCGCCAGGCGGCGGCTGCGCCCGAAACAAACAACGCTGCCAGGAACACGTTGGCCAAGAAGCGCAAGAAGGCATCCAGCAACACGAAACGGTAATCCTGCAACAGAACCAGCAGGGCCAGCGGTATCGCCGCGTGATGGAACACGAGCTCGCGCGACCATACTTGCTGGGCGTGGGCTCCTCCGAAATGCACGAAGGAGATCGCCAGCAGGAACAAGGACATAGTGCCGATCAAGCGCGAGGCCGTGGCGCGGCGATTGGTGTCGTGCTGGTTTGCATCGCGCCACACGGCTCCCGAGGCAATGCAGGTCAGGGCCACGAAGCCGACCGTGATCAGCGTCAACCCCCAGCGGTGGAAGCGAGGGTCGTGCCGGAACAACTCGGCGACGTGTAACATGATCGCGACGCCACTCAATCCGTAGCCGGCCAGCACCAGGCGTCGATGCCGCTCCGCCAGGCACAGGTCGAACAAGACGGCCGGCAGCAGGCTGAGCACGGAAAATGCGACCGTGTCCGTGCCGAGGCCCGCGCCCAACCCCAGCACCAAGAGTGAGGCCAGGTTCCAAACCAGAGCCAGAGCCGCCGCCAACATCGGTTTGCCGCTGCCTCGAAGCCTGCGCGCCGCACGGTCTTGAATAAGAAGGAACAGAAAGATGCCAAAGATCAGCACTCCGGCGGCATGGCCTAGCGTGTTGACCAGTACGGATTCCTTCACGCTTCCAATGATATACCGGGGCCGGTCGGAGGTCTCACGCGGGCGTGATGAAAGTTTTTATGAAGAAGACTTGACAATACTACAAGCAGATTATATTATCGTAATTGAGAAAGGAAAAAAATGGCGCTTGTCAGATACTCCCCCTTTGCAGAATTAGACCCCTTCGTTGGCTTTAAAGCCTTGGAGGACAGCATGAACCGGATGTTCGCGGAGCCGAACGGCCGCCCCTGGGTACCGCCGGTGGACATCGTGGAGAACCAGAATGAGCTGGTGGTGAAAGCTGACGTTCCCGATGTCAAGTTTGAGGACATCGACGTGAAGCTGGAGAACGGTACCCTGACCATCCGCGGCGAGCGTAAGTTCGAGAAGCAGTCGGGCGAAAAAGGCGGTTGGCATCGCATCGAGCGAAGCTACGGCACCTTCGAGCGGTCGTTCACTCTGCCGGAAACGGTGGATCCGGAAAAGGTGAAAGCCGACTACACCAACGGCACCCTGACCGTGACTCTGCCCAAGAAGGAAGTCGCCAAACCCCGCCAGGTCAAGGTCGAAGTAAAACACAACTAAATCAGGCAGGAGGTGTGTGAAGTTTTGGGGGCGGGAACTCTTGACGGTTTCCGCCCGTTTTGCTTTTCAGGGACAATAAAGGTGGACTTATGAACGCTCTCAAGACCACGTTGCTGCTTGGGCTGTTGAGCGGTTTGCTCCTGTTTGCCGGCGAAGCGATGGGAGGCACAACCGGCCTGGAGTACGGCTTGGTCGCCGCCATCGGGATGAACGCCTTCAGCTACTTCTTTTCCGACAAGCTCTCGCTGATGACCTACTCGGCGCAGCCGGTGACCCCGCAGGAGCGGCCCGAGATTTACGCTCGTGTCGCGCCGATCGTGCAAGGCCTGGCCCAGCGCATGAACATTCCCATGCCCAAGCTGTGGCTGATCCCGGACGCTTCGCCCAATGCATTCGCAACCGGCCGGAATCCGAATCACGCTTCGGTGGCGTTCACCGAAGGCATCTTGAGCCTGATGACGGACCGCGAATTGGAAGGAGTCGTCGCGCATGAGCTGGGGCACGTCCAGCATCGCGATATTTTGACCAGCTCCGTTGCCGCGACCCTGGCGTCGGCGATCACATTCCTGGCGCGGATGGCGTTCTGGTTCGGCCCTCGCCGCGACGATGACGAAGAAGGCGGAGCCTGGGGCGGAATCCTGATGATGATTCTGGCGCCGATCGCCGCCATGCTGATCCAGATGGCGATTTCCCGCTCGCGCGAATTCGACGCCGACGCGGCTTCGGCCAAATATACCGGCAACCCGGACGAATTGATCAGCGCCCTGGCAAAGCTCGAGAATGGGGTCGCGCGGGTTCCCATGGACGCGACTCCGGCCACCGCGCATTTGTTTATCCTGAACCCGTTCTCGGGCGGCGGGATCGCGAAGCTGTTCTCGACCCATCCTTCGACCGAAGAGCGCATCGCGCGGCTCCAGGCGATGAAATCCGACGCGTACCGGACCATGCGCCGTTGAAGCCGCCGGACCTTGAAAAAGTTCGCGTCAACCGCAAGGCCGCCGACCGCGCCGCGGGCGGCCATCCGTGGATCTTTTCAAGCGACGTCACCGATCGCGGCGGGGCTCAACCGGGCGACGCCGTCGCGGTTCTGGGCCCCACCGGCCGCGCGCTTGGCACGGCCCACTACAGTTCGACCTCCCAGATCACTCTCCGCCTGCTTTCGAACCGCATCGAAGCCATCGACCACGGCTTCTTCGAGCGGCGCCTGAAGCAAGCCATCGCGTATCGCGAGCGCGTGGTCGAAAATTCGGAAGCCTACCGCTTGGTCTTCTCCGAAGCCGACCTGCTTCCGGGATTGATCGTCGACCGCTATGGCCCGTACCTAGTGATACAGACTCTCGATCAGGGCATGGATCGCGCGTGCCAGACAATCGCCGAGTGCCTGACGGATTTGCTCGAACCTGCCGGGATTTT
Source organism: Bryobacteraceae bacterium (assembly GCA_030041495.1). Classification (GTDB taxonomy): domain Bacteria; phylum Acidobacteriota; class Terriglobia; order Bryobacterales; family Bryobacteraceae; genus Palsa-187. The sequence goes on from JASHNT010000016.1 coordinate 28,002, forward strand.
GGCCCGCAACGACTCCTCCGTCCGCAAGCACGAGGGCTTGCCGCTCGAAACCAGGCTGCTGGCCGGAGAAGTCCCGGAGCGAGTCACGATCCTCATGAACGGTCTGAAACTCGCGGCCGATTTACGGCAGGGCCAGAAGACCGGCTCCTATCTCGATCAGCGAGAAAACTATCTCGCCGTAGCCAAGCAGGCCGGAGGCAAGATGCTCGATTGCTTCACGTCTACTGGCGGCTTCGCGCTGCACGCGGCCAAGCACGTCGAATCGGTCGAGGCAGTCGATTCCTCGGCGCTTGCGCTCGAGACCGCGGAGGCCAACGCGCGAGCGAACGGCATCGCCAACATCCGGTTCCGCGAAGCGGATGTCTTCGATTTCCTGGCGCGGCGGCAGGAGCGCTATTCCACCATCGTGCTCGACCCGCCGGCTTTCGCCAAATCGCGCAAGCAGCTCGATGCGGCCGCGCGCGGGTACAAAGAGATCAACTCGCGCGCGCTGCGCCTGTTGGAGCCGGGCGGGATTCTGGTGACGTGTTCTTGCTCGCATCATATGAGCGAGGCGATGCTGCTGGAAATCGCGGCCACCGCGGCGCTTGATTCGGGCAAAATCCTGCGCGTAGTGGAGCGCCGCACGCAGGCTTCCGACCATCCCATTCAATTGACCGTGCCCGAAACGCTATACCTTAAGTGTTTGATTCTTCAGGTACTAGCACTTTAGTTGTTTGCAAACCGAGGCCGACTGCGGTATGGTAACGGGAGTATCTCCCCGTTCTGGGGCAATCTTCCTCAGTTTAGGTTCTGAGTTTTTGGAGGTTTTCCGCATGCAGTTGACCCCGTTGTCGGCCCTGTCCCGGCGGCTTCGAACGATGTTTTATTTTTTGCTTTTCGCCATCGCCGGATCGGTCCCGCTGCACGCCCAGGGTGGCGAGGCGGAATTGAAACTCCCCTCTCTCGACATCCCGTTCCTTGGCGGCGCGGTCAACGGGCCGACGCTGCTGTACATCGGCCTGGTGGTCAGCGCGCTGGGCTTCGTGTTCGGACTGGTGATGTACACCCACCTGCGCAATCTGCCGGTGCACGAGTCGATGAAGGAGATCTCCGAGCTCATCTATGAAACCTGTAAGACCTACCTGATTACGCAGGGCAAGTTCCTGGTGGTCCTGGAAATCTTGATCGCGGTGATGATCGTGGTGTATTTCGGCGTCTTAAGCTCCATGCCGGCGTTCCAGGTGTTGATCATTTTGGCGTTCAGCGTGATCGGAATCGCGGGCAGTTACGGCGTGGCGTGGTTCGGAATTCGGGTCAACACTTTTGCCAATTCGCGCACCGCCTTCGCCAGCCTCAAGGGCAAGCCGTTCCCCTGTTACGCCATTCCGCTCAAGGCCGGAATGAGCATCGGCATGCTGCTGATCAGCGTGGAGCTGTTCATCATGCTGTGCATCCTGCTGTTTATCCCCGGCGACTACGCAGGGCCGTGCTTTATCGGTTTCGCCATCGGTGAAAGCTTGGGCGCGGCGGCGTTGCGCGTGGCGGGCGGCATCTTCACCAAGATCGCCGACATCGGCGCGGACCTGATGAAGATCGTGTTCAAGATCAAGGAAGACGACGCGCGCAATCCGGGCGTCATCGCGGATTGCACTGGCGACAACGCGGGCGATTCGGTCGGACCTTCGGCCGACGGGTTTGAAACCTACGGCGTGACCGGCGTGGCTTTGATTAACTTCATCATCCTGGCGGTGGCCAACGATATTACCAAGGTCGAGCTGCTGGTGTGGATCTTTGCCATGCGCGTGATGATGATCATCGCCGCGGGCTTGTCGTATTTCATCAACGAAGCCTTCGCCAAGGCCAAGTACCAGAACTTGGACAAAATGAATTACGAGGCGCCGCTCACTTCTCTGGTCTGGCTGACCAGCATCATCTCTATCATCGGCACCTATATCCTGAGCTACTTTATGATTCCGTCGCTCGACAACGACAGCACCATGTGGTGGAAGTTGGCGAGCATCATCACCTGCGGAACGTTAGCTGGAGCGCTGATTCCGGAGCTGGTGAAAGTTTTCACCTCGGTGGATTCGGGCCACGTCAAGGAAGTGGTGACCTCATCGAAGGAAGGGGGAGCGTCTCTGAACATCTTGTCGGGCTTCGTGGCCGGCAACTTCAGCGCCTACTGGCTGGGCATTATCATGATGGGCCTGATGGCCGGCGGATTTGCCATCAGCACTTTGGGCCTCGGCAATCTGATGCTCGCCCCGGCGGTGTTCGCGTTCGGATTGGTCGCCTTCGGATTTCTGGGCATGGGTCCGGTGACCATCGCAGTCGATTCCTACGGTCCGGTGACGGACAACGCGCAGAGCGTCTTCGAGCTGAGCACTATCGAGCAGATTCAAGGTATCCGCGGCGACCTCAAGAAGGCCTACGGGTTCGACGTGGATTTCGAGAAGGCCAAGCACCACCTGGAAGAGAACGACGGCGCGGGCAACACCTTCAAGGCGACCGCCAAGCCGGTGTTGATCGGAACCGCGGTGGTCGGCGCGACCACCATGATCTTCTCGATCATCTTCCTGCTGACGAATCATCTGCGGGAGAATCTCGGCAACCTTTCGATTCTCTATCCGCCGTTCTTCCTCGGCCTGGTGACCGGGGGCGCGGTGATCTACTGGTTCACCGGCGCTTCCACGCAGGCCGTGACCACCGGAGCGTACCGCGCGGTGGAGTTCATTAAGGCCAACATCAAGCTGGAAGGCACGACCAAAGCCAGCGTGACGGATTCCAAGAAGGTAGTGGAAATCTGCACCCAGTACGCGCAGAAGGGCATGATCAACATCTTTCTGACCGTGTTCTGCGCAACGCTGGCGTTCGCCTTCTTCGATCCTTTTTACTTCATCGCGTACTTGATTTCGATCGCGTTGTTCGGTTTGTATCAGGCGATCTTCATGGCCAACGCCGGCGGCGCTTGGGACAACGCCAAGAAAATCGTGGAAGTGGAATTGAAGGCTAAGGGCACTCCGCTGCACGACGCCACCGTGGTTGGCGACACGGTCGGCGATCCGTTCAAGGACACCTCTTCGGTCGCCTTGAACCCGATCATCAAGTTCAGCACCCTGTTCGGAGTGCTGGCGGCCTCCCTCGCCGTGTCGCTGTCGGCCAAGGGCAACACCTCGCAGATTTTGGGCGTGGTGTTCCTGGCGTTGTCGGTGGTGTTCGTGTGGCGCTCCTTCTATGGGATGCGCATCGGCGGCAGCAAAGCCTAAGCGCGCTCCGCCTCAAGCGCAGGGACGAAATATACTGGAGACATGCGCTGCGTTCTTGGGTCAAGGATGCTCCGCATCCTGGCGGTCGTCTTCACCATGGCACTCGCCCTTGCAGCCGTTCCCGATCTCGCCGAATTGAACCGGATGATCGCGCGCTTCGCGCCGGTCAAAGTTACCGCCGATACATCGAAGCTCGCTCCCGGCGACCGGCAGGCGCTCGCCAAGCTGCTGGATGCGGCCAATGTCATCGACCGGATTTTTCGCGAACAGCTCTGGGCCGGCGGCAACGCCTCAGCGGAGAAGCTCGCCCAGGACACCACGCCTCTGGGAAAAGCGCGCGATCACTATTTCCGCATCAACAACGGCCCTTGGTCGGATCTGGACGATCACGCGGCGTTCATTCCGGGTGTTCCCGCGAAGAAGCCTCTGGGCGCGAATTTCTATCCCGAGGACATGAGTAAAACCGAGTTCGAGGCCTGGGTCGCGAAACTTCCGAAAGCTCAGCAGGACGAAGCCACCGGATTTTTTACCGTGATCCGCCGCGGCGCGAACCGCTCGCTGAGCATGGTTCCTTACAGTCAAGCCTACGCGGATTCGCTGGCTCAGGCGGCGGCGCTGCTCAACCAGGCCGCGGATCTCACGCCCAACGAATCGCTCAAGGATTTTCTGCATCTGCGTGCACAAGCATTCTTGTCGAACGACTATTACGCCAGCGACGTGGCTTGGATGAAGCTCGACGCGCCGATCGATGTGACCATCGGTCCGTACGAAACCTACAATGACGAGTTGTTCGGCTACAAGGCGTCGTTCGAGGCTTATGTGACGTTACGCGATGAGCTGGAAACGGCGAAGCTGAAGATGTTCGCCGACCACATCCAGGAAATCGAGAACAATCTCCCACTGGAAGCCAAGTACCGTAATCCGAAGCTCGGCGCGCTCGCGCCCATCCGCGTGGTGAACCAGATCGTCGCTACCGGTGACGGAGCGCACGGAGTCCGCACGGCCGCGTTCAATCTGCCCAACGATGAGCGCATCGTCAAGGCAATGGGATCCAAGCGCGTGATGCTGAAGAACGTGCAAGAGGCCAAGTTCGCCACCATCCTTGAACCGATCGCGTCCCGCGTGCTTGCGCCGGCGGACCGCGGCGACGTCAGGTTCGACTCCTTCTTTACGCACATTCTGGCGCACGAGATGACGCACGGCATCGGGCCGCAGACCGGCGTGCGGCAGTCGCTCAAGGAGCTTTACTCGGCCATTGAAGAAGCCAAAGCTGACGCTACCGGTTTGTTCATGATGCAGTATCTTTTTGACCATCGGTTGCTGCCCGCAGCCGAAAAGCCGCTGTACACCACCTTCCTGGCATCGAGTTTCCGGACTCTGCGGTTTGGTGTCCATGAAGCGCACGGCAAAGGCATGGCGCTGCAGTTCAACTATCTGACCGATAAAGGCGCATTCGTCGCGAAACCCGACGGAACCTTCACGGTGGATTCGGCCAAGATTAAGGGTGCGGTGCGCGACCTGGTTCACGATCTGCTCGAAATCGAAGCCACCGGCGATTACGCCCGCGCCAAGCAGATGCTGGATACGCTCGGCCAGTTGCGGCCTCGAATGCAGAAGGCTCTGGATCGTTTGCAGGATTTGCCGACTGACATCGAGCCGGTCAGCAATTAGGCGGAACGTCGCGCTGCTTGCGCCCCCCGGCGCGTAATGATCTTCGGCGGCCACAGCCGCAGGGTGTGCACCCGGCTCAGCAGCGCTGCGCCCAGCCCGTACCCGAGGCCGTAAGCCAACGGCGTCCAGGGCGATCGCACCGCCAGCCGCCACCCCTCCAGCATCAACGCCGGCCCCAGCGCGGACATCAGCATCACGCGCCAGAACGCCGCGCCCGCTTTCGCCGCGACGCGGTTGCCAACCGGGTAGACAGCCGCAACGGTCAGCCCCACCAGCAGCGGAACCACGTGCACGAAGAAGATCTTCTGGACGTAGAGCCACATCAACACAGACATTGGAATCTTGACCGCGATCACTTCATCGCCTCCAAGATGCTGTCGATGATCACACGCCGCTGGAGAATCGGCGATCCGGCAGGCTCGCTCTGCGCCTGAATGATTCCGTGCTTGTCGATGATCGCCACCTGCGGAGTCCCTACTGGGCGGTCCGGTCCCGTCATGCCCATGAACGCGCGCATCACTTCACGCGATAGCTTGTACACCGGAAACGTTAGACCCTGTTCCCGCGCGAACTTCGCCGTGTCGCCTTCGTCATCGAACGCGATCGCCACGGCACAGACACGTCCGGACTCGTATTCCGGTTCCAACACCGAATGCGTGAACGCCTTGCAATGCGGACACGTCGTGACAATCCACGCCAGCACCGTGGGCCTTCCCTTGCAGGGCGATAGCAGATTCAGCGCCGGCGCCGGCCGCGGCAGTTTCGGCTGCGCGCTCGCCAGGGCAGACAGCGTCAACAGTAACAGGATTTTCTTCATAAGATCACCACCCCGCGAGGATTCTCCGCCTCCCAAAAACACTTGTCGTGCACCTTGAACAGATCCGGCGGAAGAATCGACTCACGCTGGTTCGCCACCACCGGCCCGCTCACCCGGTGTAGCCCCGGCATGTTCAGCCGGCCGTCAAACTCCGGCGAATCGTATTCGACACTGCTGAAGCCGTGCTCGAACTCCGGCTCTTCCAGCAAGCTGTACAACCGCCTCATCGTGCGCTGCGGCTGCTCGGTCAGCGATTCGTACCGCACCGCGATCATCCGCTGCGCCTGTTCGCTGAACCACGCCTGTTTCATATTCCTGAGAGCGGACCCGACCGACCTTTTCATCAGGTCCTCGCACCGTTGGTAGACGTCCGTGGCTGTGGGTGGCGAAGTTTTCGGGATCACCGTCATGTCTCGCTGCGCGATGCGCTCGAAGCTGTCCAGCGCCCACGCCGGACTCCGTAGCATGCAGATCACACGCGATTCCGGATACAGCTCCGCGATCAGCGGCAACATACCGGACCATCCCCGGCTCGTGTCGAACACCACATCGAACGGACTGTCCCTGTAGTAGGCGTCTCCGACGGCTCGCAACACGCGTTTCCGTTGTTCCGAGGACACAAAGAAGCCGCTCTCGGCCTGTGACATCCCGACGATCAGCCGCCGGATGAAATCGCACAGCGGAGCCGTCATCTCCGCCCGAAACCTAGGATTCTGCCGCAGAATCGCCGATAACAACGTCGATCCCGCGCGCGGCATTCCCGAAATAAAGTGAATTCTCATAGCCTCCTCAAACAGGGGCGGATTCTGAATCCGCCCCCGAAAACGCGCCCACTAGATCGGGCAACAGGCATACGCGGCGGCGCCGTACTCGTCCTGCACCCACCCCTCAACAGAGGACCCGCAGTAATACCAGCCGTGACCCAGGTATTCCTGGCAATAAGGCTCGTAGTGGAACCCGTCCGGCGGCCAAATAATGATCGGTTCACCCATGATGTTTCTAATCCTTTCCTCCCGCGCTTCGTTTGAAAAACAGCGCGCGTTCTGCCCGAAGGCTATCGGAGGAAACCGGGCGCACTTGCGGCGCTCAAGCTTGATGTGTTTGAAAGGTGTGGATTAAACCGCGGCGGCGGCCCGTTTATGTCCGCGCCGCCCGTTTATGTCCGTAGGCGAAGTAGATCGCGAGACCGATGGCCAGCCACACTACGAACCGGACCCACGTCTCCAGTGGCAGGCTCAGCATCAGCACCAGGCAGAAGGCGATCGAAAGGAGCGGCAGCACAGGCACCCACGGGACTCGGAAGCTGCGCGTCCGGTCCGGTTGGGTGCGCCTTAGGATGATCACGCCCGCCGAAACGACGATGAACGCGAATAGAGTGCCGATATTGGTCAAGTCTCCGAACGTGCCGATGTCCCAGATGCCCGCGGGAATGCCCACCGCGAAGCCCGCGACCCAAGTGCTCAAGTGCGGAGTCTCGTACTTCCGATGCACTCGCGAAAACAGCGGTGGCAAGAGCCGGTCCCGCGACATCGCGAACCAGATTCGCGCCTGGCCGTATTGACCCACCAGCAGGGAGCTGGTCATTCCCAGCAGAGCGCCCACGGTCACGGCAAACCGAATGCGGTTGTAGCCCAGAGCCTTGAGCGCGTTGGCCACCGGAGCATCGTTGTTGAGAGTGTCCCAGTGGGCGATGCCCGTCAGCACCAGCGAAACTCCCGCGTACAGCACCGCGCAAGCCAGCAAGGTCAGCATCAGCCCGCGTGGCATGTCGCGCTGCGGGTTATGGCACTCTTCCGCGGCGGTCGATACGGCATCGAATCCGATATATGTGAAAAAGACAATGGCCCCTCCGGTCAACACGCCGGGGAATCCGTTGGGCATGAAGGGATGCCAGTTGGCGCTATGGACGGCGCGGCCAGCACCGACGATGAAAATTACAATAGCCGCGATTTTGATCAGTACCATCGTGTTGTTGGCACTCGCGCTCTCTTTCGCTCCGCGCACCAGGATCCAGCTCAGCGCCATCATCAGGATCAGTGCGGGCACATTGAAGATTGCCCCTGTGGCTTTCCCTTCGACGAACACCGGATTGGAAAAAGCCGCGGGCAGATGAAAACCGAACGCGTTTTCGAGCAGATCGTTGAAATAAGCCGCGAACCCCACCGCCACGGCCATGTTGGCAACGGCGTATTCCAGGATCAAATCCCAGCCGATGATCCACGCGAAGATTTCGCCCAACGTCGCGAAGGCGTAAGTGTAGGCGCTGCCCGCGACCGGGATCATCGAGGCGAGTTCGGCGTAGCACAGCGCTGCGAATCCGCACGCAATGGCCACCAGGACGAAGGAGAGGGAAATCGCGGGTCCAGCACCGGGCCGGCCGGAGAGGCTCAGGGCATTGCGCCCATGCAGCATCAGGTCCAGCACGGGGGCCTTCAGCGCGCTCTTGAAATCGAACTTGAGCCCCGCCGCGGCCGTTCCCGTAAGCGTGAAAATACCCGACCCGATGACGTTTCCGATCCCCAAGGCCACCAGGCTCCATAGCCCCAGCGTCCGCCGCAGCCGTGAGTTCGGATCGTGGCTGGCCGCAATCAGATCGTCAATGGACTTGGTGCGGAAGAGACTGGCCACCAGTGCAGTGTAGCTTGAATGCAACGGAAGAGTCCGGGACCCGTCTATTACATCGCATGCAAGGGTTCCGAAAATGGGCGCTCGCTTTATTAGCGTTAGTGGCCGTTCTGAGTCTTCTTGGCGCGGCTTATCAGGTTCTCGGAAACTGGTGGGACGAGCATCGTTTTCCTCAGCATGGGCGCTCGGTCCAAGCCGGGCCACTGCGGCTCAACATTGACTGTTCAGGCCAAGGTAGCCCGGCCGTCATCTTGGACAGCGGAATGGGCGTTCCCGCGCTGGGCTGGCTTCTGGTACAGCCGGGCGTTGCCAGGTTTTCGCGCGTCTGCTCTTACGACAGGGCGGGGTACGGTTGGAGCGAGGTGGGGCCGAAGCCTCGCACGAGCCTGCAAATCGCTAAGGAGCTCAAAGTGCTCCTGGACAGCTCAGGCGAAAAAGGCCCATACATCCTGGTTGGGCATTCGTTCGGCGGATACAACGTCCGCATGTTCAACGCGTTGTACCCGAGCGACGTTGCCGGAATCGTGCTGGTGGAGGCTGAGCATGGGGATGAAGAAAAGCGAATCGACGCCCTACTACCCGCAGCCGTCAACGCCGAGGAGGAAAAGCATGATCGGCGAGCTGTCGCAGTGGATCGAGTTCTAACGCCACTCCCCCTTCACCTGGGGGTTGAACGGCTGATGACGACGCCCGGCTGGGGCGCGGATCGCTCGTTCCCAAGGGATTTTCGGGAGGTCCCGACCCTCTGCTGACAAAAGAGGAAATGGACCAGGAAAAACGGGTGTGGATCAACGGCCTGCAAGCCGAGGAGGCGCGTCTGTCGACACGCGCGAAGCAGATTGTTGTTGCCGATAGCGGACATATGATTCCCTTCGAGCGTCCAGATTCTGTTGTTTCCGCGATCCATGAGGTTTGGGCAGCCTCGCGCCAGAAGTAGCGCCGCCCGTTGTGATAGGCTCGGGTGCATGGACGAAGCGGAGATTCGACGGAAGCTCCGTGAGAATTCGCGCAAGGCCCAAGAGAACTGGCTTAAGCGATCTGTTCCCCGGAGCGTGCCACCGCCGGATGACGTCCTGAGCGCCGATGTGGTCGGTGTCATCCGGGCCCCAGACCCCGGCTTGCCTGAGGCGCTTGAATGCGAGACCTCTTGTCCTGCTTATCGTTGCGAAGTATGATGGCGTAGTCGGATGCCATCATGACGCCGGAACGTCGTCAGCGGATTCATTATCTATACCGCTCGGCTCTCGATCGAGAGCCCGCCGCCCGCCCAGGCTTTCTCACGCAGGCGTGTGCTGGCGACCACGGGTTGCGCCGCGAAGTCGAGTCGCTCCTGGCTCAGGACAGCCACTTGAGCGAGTCTATGGAACTCCCCAACGCCATGGACTGGTCCCCTAAAGCGCGTAACACGGCGGTGACTGCCACCTTAACCGGTGCTGTGGATCGAGCAACGCTATCCGGAAGCCGCATGAGCCATTACGAGATCATCTCTCTACTCGGCGCCGGCGGCATGGGCCAAGTGTATTTGGCTCGCGACGCGCGGCTGGGACGGAACGTGGCGCTCAAGCTCCTTCCCCGATCCAGCGCCAGCCAGCCCCAACGTCTGCGACGTTTCGAGCGGGAAGCGCGCGCCGCGTCGGCGCTGAATCACCCGAACATCGCCACCGTTCACGATATTGGAGTCGCCGAGGCGGGCCACTTCATCGTCATGGAATATGTCGCCGGCCGGACTCTGCGCGACATGTTGAGGGAAGGCCTGCTCGCTTCTCTTCCCGAGATCGGCCTCCAGATCGCCAGAGCGCTGAGCGCGGCTCACGCGGCCGGAATCACCCATCGCGATATCAAGCCCGAAAATGTGATGGTCCGGCAGGATGGCTACGTCAAGATCGTCGATTTCGGGTTGGCGCGACTGCTACCCAGATCGGCCGAAGGCGAACCCTTCCAATCCCGCGCGGAATCGAGAACGGTTGTTGGAACGCCGTGTTATATGTCGCCGGAGCAGGCACGCGGAAAACGTCCCGGGCCGCCCTCCGACGTCTTCTCCCTGGGAGTGCTCTTTTATGAGATGGCCACCGGCCGGCGGCCGTTCGCCGCGGACTCCGTGCTGGCCACACTGCAAACGATCATTGCGCAGGAGCCTGAGCCGCCCTCGCGTTGGAACCCTGCTCTCGATCGCGGGCTCGAGCAGATGATTCTCTCCATGTTGCGTAAGGAGCCCTCCGAGCGGCCATCCGCGGCGGAGGTCACGGCCCTTATTGCGACTGTGGGCAAGAAACCGGCTTCGGCCGAGTCCAGCCTTCCGGCTCAGCGGACCGCCTTTGTGGGACGGCATCAGGAACTCGCTTCTATCCGGGCCCTGTTAGGGGACGCCGCGGTCCGTCTGCTTACGCTGACTGGGCCAGGAGGAACCGGCAAAACGCGCCTCGCGCTGGAAGCCGCACAGGACATGCGCGCAAACTTTGCCGGCGGCGTATACTTCGCGGAGTTAGCGCCATTGACCGAACCCCGGCAGGTGACCGCCGCCGTCGCCAAGGCGGCGAATGTGCGCGAGATGCCTTTTCGCGACTTGGCGGATCTGGTGCGTGAACGATTTAGAGCCGTCGAGGCCGTGCTGCTGATCCTGGATAGCTTCGAGCACGTCTTGGACGCCACGCCGATCGTGGCCGATTGGCTCGAGTCATGCCCGAACCTCAAGGTGCTGGTCACCAGCCGTCCGGCGCTTCGCATTTATGGTGAGCAGGAATTTCCCGTACGTCCCCTGCCGCTGCCGGCCGCGAACGTATCCGCAGCGCCGGATCGCCTAAGGGATTTTCCCTCCGTGGAGCTGTTTGTGCAACGCGCATCGGCCGTCCGGCCCGGTTTCCGCCTGACGGTGGAGAACGCCGCGGCGGTAGGGGAAATTTGCCGGCGCCTGGATGGGCTGCCGCTGGCCATCGAACTGGCGGCGGCGCGAGTCAAGTTTCTCCCGCCCGCAAGCCTGCTCGCCCGCATCGAAAGCCGGTTGGAGCTACTCACCGGGGGCGCGCGCGATCTCCCGGAGCGTCAGCAGACTCTACGCCGGACCATCGACTGGAGCTACGAATTGCTTGCCCCGCCCGAACGGAAGCTTTTCTCGCGGCTCTCTGTTTTCGCCGGCGGCTGCACTTTAGAGGCAGCGGAGGCCGTCGCCAACACACGCGAGGACCTGGAACTGGATGTGTTCGACGGAATCGCGTCGCTTGTGGATAAGAGCCTTCTGCGGCAGGAGGGCGGCGATGAGGACGAGCCAAGGTTCTCCATGTTGGAAACAATTCGGGAGTATGCGCGGGAACGGTTGAAGAACAGCGGGGAACAGGATGCCGCCGAGCAAGCTCATGCCGCCTACTACCTGGTCCTGGCCGAAGAAGACGTAGGGCGTATTCCGGCCGATCAGCGCAATGCCTGGTTCCGGCGAAGCGCCCTGGAACACGATAATTTTCGAGCCGCGGTTCGCTACCTCCTCTCCACCGGTAACGCCGAATGGGCGCTCCGCCTGGGAACGTCACTGCTGTGGTTTTGGGAACAGCAGGAGTATTACACGGAAGGCCGCGAGGCCATGGACGCCATTCTACGAATGCACGGCGCACAGGGGCGAACTGCCTTACGGGCGCGGGCAGCGCATTCCGCCGGGGTCCTCGCAGGCCGAATGCGGGATATGCCGTCCTCGACCAACTGGTTCAGCGAAGCATTGGCCATCTTCCGCGAGCTTAACGACCGGCAGGGAATTGCTACTTCCCTAAACGCCCTTTCCTTGAACGCACGGCACGAAAGGCAATTTCAGGAGGGGAGGGCAATGCTGGAGGAAGCGGTCCAGCTTTGGAAGGAGACCGGCGATGAAGCCGCAGCGGACCGGGCCCTCAGCAATTGGGGCCAGATCGCCAAGGATCAGGGCGATTTCGAGGGCGCCCGCGCCGTTTTCGAACAATTGGCCGTGCGTTTTCGCGCTCGTGGCAACGTCGGGGGAGCCGCTTCTGCAATGAGCTGTCTAGGAGACGTAGCCGCCGCACAGAACAACGGCACACTGGCCAGAAGCCACTATGAACAGAGCTTGGCGCTGTTTCGCGGCTTAAACGATCGCGCCGCTGTAGCCCGGGTTCTTGCCGATCTCGGCAACCTGACGAGAGATTCGAAGGATTACGAAGCCGCCCGGGCGTTCTACTTCGAGTCGCTACAGGAATCGGTTAAGGTCGGCCGGCGCACGAGCCTTGCCCGAACCCTGGCTGCCATGGCTTGGTGCGCCGTTTGCCAGGAACGCTACACGCGGGCGGTAAAGCTCGCCGGCGCTGCTGCCTCCCTGTGGAAGACAGTAGGGACAGCAGGAGACGCCGCGGACCGCGATGCGATACAGAGAGTCTGGGAGGCGACCGCGTCCCGGATGCCGGCTCCGGAACACTTTAGTGCGTGGAGGACCGGACAGCAATTTGACGTGCCTCAGGCCGTTGAGTACGCGGTTGGGGAAGCCGACTAGCCAGCCCCGCCTTGCGAGCTGTTATTGAACAGCCGAACTGTACTTCGCCGGATCGATCATTCTCCGCACCGCCGAGACTCGATTGGCAGGCAGGCCGAGCCGATTCGCATGTTCGCGAATCGAAGACTCGTCCGGCGCAAGGTAGACGCAATATATCTTGTCGTCGGTGACGTAGCTATGCAGCCACCGGATTTGCGGGCCAAGGTCGCCTAGAATCGCTAGCGACTTTAACGAAGTTTCTCGAATTTGGTCTTCGGTCAAGCTTCCCGCGCCCGGGATATCGCGTTCGATGACGTATTCGCGCATGGCATTAAAGTATCACAGTCCGCATTTGAGCGGAGTTTCTGGTTAGGCGCGCGTCCTCTAATGGCGGCAGTGGCTCGCGGTCTTCTTGAGCGGCCCCGCCCGCTTACCGCTTGCGCTGGCCCTTGGCCATCTTCTTCACTTTGCGCTTTTGCGAGCCTCGGGCCACATCGGCGGCGCGCGGCTTCAGCGCCGGAGCCTCCTTGCGCGCGGCGCGCTTGGCCTTCTTGCGGTCTGCTCTATCTTTGATGTGCTTGGTGTTCATTCGATCTTGATCCCTGCGTATTTAGCGATTAATTTCTTCAACCCGTACCCGGGAAAACTCACCGTCACCTTCGCGTCGTCGCCCGAGCCTTCCAGCCGTACGATGGTGCCGCGGCCGTACTTCGCGTGCTCGATGGTCGATCCCAACCCGGTCTTCTTCTTGGGCATCGCCAGAGGCGCTTTCGCGACCGGCACCTTTGACTGCAGCGACGGCGCCGGGGAGGGCGTCGACGCCCCCTTCTCCGCGAAGAACTGGCGGATATTCTCCACCGAGTTATAAGTCTTTCCAGTATAGAGGTTCCGGCGGGCGGTTTCGCGCACCAGGTGCTGCTCCGCGTACAGATCCACTTGCCCGCTCTGTCCGCGAGCCCGTTCGAGCAGTGCCGCAGGGACCTCGTTCAAGAAGCGCGAGCGGATGGAGGCCTCCGGCTGCCCGCCTCCGAAACGCCGCCGGTAGCGAGCCCAGCTCAAATACAGACGCTTTTCCGCGCGCGTCATTGCGACGTAGCAGAGCCGTCGCTCTTCTTCCATCGATGCATCGGTGTCGATTGAGCGGCTATGCGGAAAAAGGCCCTCTTCCATGCCGGCGATGAACACGATGGGGAACTCGAGGCCCTTGGCATTGTGCATCGTCAGCAAGGAGACCGGAGCGCGCTCGTCGACGGAGTCCGCGTCGGAAACCAGCGCGGCATGATCCAGAAAATCGCGGAGGGTCTCGCCGCGCTCGGCGGCGTCGGAGGCGGCGTTCAATAATTCGTCGAGGTTGCCGAGCCGGCTCTGGGCTTCGGGCGTTCCTTCTTCTTCGAGGGCGGTCCGGTAGCCGGTTTTATCGAGCACCGCGCGCAGCGTCGCGGCGGCAGAACGTGTTTCGATATCGGTTCCCAGTTCTTGCATCATGCGATGAAAGCTGGCCAGCGCGGCTTCGGCGCGCGCGGGAAATGCACGCTCGATCAGCATTCGTTCGATTGCTGTCCAGATGGTCAGCTCGTGTTGCAGAGCGTACTGCTCAATCTGTTCAATGGTGGTGCGCCCGATGCCTCGCGCCGGAGTGTTGATGATGCGCAGCAGGCTAATGGAATCCTGCGGACTCACCAGCGCTTTGAGATACGCGATCAAATCCTTCACTTCAGCGCGCTGGTAGAAGCTGAATCCGCCGACGACCACGTATTTGCGTCCGTAGCGCCGCAGAGCTTCCTCAATCTGCCGCGATTGCGAATTGGTGCGGTACAAAACGGCAACGTGATCGGCCGGGTTGCGGCCCACATGGCCCTCAATTGTATCGGCGATCCACAACGCTTCGTTTTCGGCGCCGGGAGCTTCATACAGAGTGATCTTTTCGCCCGCGCCCGATTCGGTCCACAGCCACTTGCCGATGCGCTCGGTGTTGTTGGCGACCACGGCGCTGGCGGCTTCCAGGATGTTTTTGGTGGAGCGGTAGTTCTGCTCCAGGCGGATGGTTTTCGCTCCCGGAAAATCGCGCTCGAAATCCAGAATGTTGCGGATGTTCGCACCGCGCCAGCCATAGATGGATTGGTCTTCGTCGCCGACCACCGCCACGTTGCCACGCTCCTGAGACAGAAGCCGCATCAGCTCATACTGACTGCGATTGGTGTCCTGATATTCGTCGACCATCAGGAATTCGTAGCGGCGGTTGGCTTTCTCGCGAGTGGGCGCGTCGTGAGCCAGCAGGCGCACCGTTTCGAGTAGCAGGTCGTCGAAATCGAGAGCGTTCGATTCGAGAAGCTTCGCTCTGTATCTTTCATAGACGACTGCCAACCGGGTGGAGAGCGGATCGGTGGCCGCGCGAGCCAGGTCTTCCGGAGTGTGCTTGTGGCTTTTGGCGTGGCTGATGCGCGAGAGCGCCGCGCGGTAAGCCAAAAATTTTTCGTCCAGGCCGAGCTGTTTGTAGACCGTCTTGAGAACCGAAAGCTGGTCGTCATCGTCATAGATGGAGAACAGGGGGGTGAACCCGCGGCGGATTTGGGCGAGTGGGGCTCCCTCACGCCTGAGGAGGCGGACGCAGAAGGAATGAAACGTCGCGACCGTGGGCAGCGAATCGGCGCCTGGAGCATGCCTGGCAATGAGGCTGCGCACGCGGTCGCGCATCTCGCCGGAGGCCTTGTTGGTGAAGGTGACCGCCAGAATCGCCCAGCCGGGCACCTTGTGGGCGGTCATCAGGTGGGCCATCCGGTGGGTAATGACCCGGGTTTTTCCGCTCCCGGCTCCGGCCAGCACCAGCAAGGGACCTTCGACGTGGGCTACCGCTTCGCGTTGGCGCGGATTGAGCCCTTCGAGGAAATCCATGGAAACACACATTTTAGCACGGGTCTGGGGGCTTGGCCTAGAATAAGAACGGCTAATGCTTCAGCGCTCCGAGATGTTTATGCTCCAATCGCTTACCGAGTGTTGTAACCTATCAAAGTGCCGATGCGCCTTTTCGTTTGGATCGAAGAGGATATGACTGCCACCGGCCGCCGCGGTGGCCATGCTGGTTGAATTTGAGTTAATTGAGCGGGCGCGCAGCGGCGATGACAGTGCGTTCAGCCAGGTGGTGCAAGCCTACAGGAAGCGTATCCTGGGGACCATCGCAAGGCTGATCGGACGGCCGGAAGATGTTGAGGATGTAGGCCAGGAGGTTTTTCTCCGGCTGTATTATTCGTTGGAGCAGTTGCGGACGCCTGAGGTTTTCGAACCTTGGTTGTACCGGCTGACCGTGAACGCCGCGTATGATTACCTGAGGCGGCAGAAGCGGCGGCAGGAAAGCCGCATGTCGGACCTGAGCGAACAACAGGTCATGATGGCGGATGCGGCCGCGGGCGGGAAGTTGAACGCCGAGGAGTTGCGGCGCGGCAAGGTCCGGGAGCAGGTGGAGGCCTTGTTGGAGCATGTGTCCGAGGAAGATCGGATTTTGCTGACGTTGAAGGAGGTAGAAGGGCTCTCTCTCAAGGAACTCGAGAAGATTTATCGGGTTAATGAGAATGCCCTGAAGGTAAGGTTGTTTCGGGCCCGGCAGAGGGTCTTGAAGGCGTATGAAGCCGGCGAGGGGGCCGAAAAGGAAAAGGGCGCCCGCGAGGGTTGAAAATACAGTCTAGAGGGGCTTGGCGGGGCGATGGCCCTGAGGTGTAAAATGGATCGCATGAATTTTAAGGATAACGACTCGAAACTTGACGCGCTGTTGGCGCAGTATCGCGACGCTATCCCGGACCAGGACGCGGGCGCGAATTTCATGCCGGACTTGTGGAAAAAGATCGAGGCCCGGCGGCGTGAGGGAGTTTTTGCCCTCGATTGGCTGTTCGCCGATTACCGCGAAGCTGTCCCTGATCCAGAGCTGAGTTCCGGCTTCATGCCTGCGCTGTGGAGACGGATTGAGGCTCGCCGCAATGAGAACGTGTCTGTGTTTCGCCGTTTCGCGCAGGTCTGCATGCTGGCGACGGCGGCCTTGACCCTGGCGATGGTCGTAATCACGCACGTGCAAAGCGAGCCGGTCTACAGCGCCAGCTATGTGGATGTGCTCGATGCCGCCCACACCGTCGATTCCGCTCAGTTGATGGATAGCGGAGACTTCCAGTAATTTTTTTATGAAGTTGTCGCGGGCCACAATCGCGCTGTACGTGGGCCTCGTTTTCGTGTGTGGAGGAGTGGTTGGATTTTTCGCCAACCGGCTATATGCCGCCGGGTACCGCTTTTTCGCTCCGACCACTGCTTCGGCCGCCCAGAATCCTCCCACGCCGGCTGAGTTCCGCAAATGGCTCGTCGGACAATATCAGAAGCGCCTCAGCCTCAGTGACGACCAGGTGCAGAAGCTCAACGTCATCCTGGATGAAACCCAACGGCAGGTCAACGCCATTCACGCGGAAATGGATCCGCAGTTGGACGCCGTCCGGCAGAACCAGATCACGCGCATGAACCTGATGCTCTCGCCGGACCAGCAATCCGATTACGAAAAAATGCGCGAGGAGCGGCTGAAACGCCAACAGCAGCAAAAACAGCAGCGCCGCACCAGCCGCCCCGGCGGCCGAGGCTTCTAGCCGGACTTCCTCAGTCCAAGCGCCGGCTTCGCCGATGCCGCGCTGCCCAGTAAATCGTCACGCAAATCCAGCCGATCGCTGTCATGATCGCATCCAGCCGCACGCGGTACGAGAGTGTTTCCGTACTGGTCCACATGCCGAAGCAGGTCAAGACGAACCAAGTCAACAGCAGCTCCTCCGAGACCACCCTCGTCTGCGCACGGCTCCCTTCAGCGCCAATGTCACCAGAGCTACCAAGGGCACAACGAGCACGGCGGCCTCGACCATTCATTCAGGTCCGGAGGCCGGGTCAGCCGCGCGAAGGCGTAGTCGAGGAGCGCTAGAAAGAGGAAATAGCCCCCGAAAATAACCAGGCTGCCCAGCAGGTAATCGGACGAGCACACCTGGCGCCCGAACCTTCGCAGCACGATGAGCACGGTTTGACGCCAATACCAGACCCGGGACCGGCCGTTGCGAAACTCTTCGAAAAGATCACCGGCCAGAGCTCGATGGTGACGTGTAGGGCTGAAGGTCTTCACCAGCCACGTGGCGAGCCGCGGTGGCCTCCGTTCGCTCATGCGGGCCCTCCTTCGAGCTGCGGCAATCCTTGCCAGAGAGCCGTCAGCGCCCGTTGCGACTCACGAACGGCCCGCAAGCCCCGAGCTGTTACATGGAAATAGCGCTTGGCCCGGCCGCCCCGTTCCGCCGTTCGCTCCCCCATTCGCGATTTGACGAAGCGCTTATCCTCTAACCGTTCGAGAGCGGCGTAGACGCTGCCAAGGGAAGCCTCGCGCCCGGTCCGATGCTCGATCTCATGCGAAATCGGGACGCCGTAGGCGGTCTCGTCGAGCCGGATGACGGCCAACAAAACCATCAGCTCGAACTCGGCCAAATGAGTGCGCGCCATTTATTCAACTATAGAGAATAAATGGATAAAAGCAAAGCCGCAGTTGGGTTTGAGAGAAGACTAATTCTTCTTGGCGGTCTCTTTGACGGCCAGCTTCGCTCGCTGATACTTCTTCTGGAAGCGGTCCACGCGGCCCTCCGTGTCCACCAGCTTCTGGCGGCCGGTGAAGAACGGGTGGCAGTTGGAGCAGATTTCCACGCGGATGTCGCCCTTATGGGCCGAGCGGGTGCGGAACGTGTGTCCGCAGGCGCAGATCACGTTGACTTCTTCGTAGGCGGGGTGAATTCCGGATTTCATGGTGAGACGACTTCAGCTTAACACAGGCGTCAAGGCCTTATTCAAAGCGCCGCCTCAAACCGCAAACCCCGGCCTTGACAGGCCAGGGGTCTTTGCACAAATTCAAAGGCGCACAACGCTTCCGCTGTGCGCCTCTCACTTCGTCATGCCTGCCAAGCAAAGCCTGGCGAGCATGAAACGTTTCTCGTCATTCGCGTGAAGAGCCGGTCCACAGGAACTGCGGTCTCGTCACTGAAACGACACCTGAACGTTAGGAGCGGTCGATTTAAGAGTCGGCCACCTCACGCGTTGATAGAGTCCCGTTTGAATTACTACTGCCAGATTTCATTCGACTGGACCACCTCCTTTCTCAGTGATAACTACATCCTAAGACGGAGACACGGACCTGTCAAGTTGTTTGAGAGCCGATCTGGCGCGGCGTGTCCGCGCCATGGCGGCTAAGCCGCCTTGTGCTTCAGCGGGCGCACCAGCAGCGTTAGCACGAACCCCAGCGCCAGCCCCGCGGCCAGAACCTCCAAAGGCTGGTCGTAGACATGGACTTTGCTTGCGCCGGGAGCCAGAGCCCGTTTGGCGCTGTCGGAAAGCTGGGTGATGATCACTGGACCGACGATCGCCGCCGCGCTCCAGGCGGTCAGAATTGCGCCGTGGATCGCGCCGACGTTCTCCGGTCCGAAGATGTCGGCCAGGAACGCAGGAATGGTCGAGAAGCCGCCGCCGTACATCGTATATACAATCGACCAGCTCGCCAGGAATCCGATGTAGTTGCCGGACGCGGCCAGGAACGGAATCAACAGGAACAGGCAGAATTGCACCACGAAAAACACGATGTAGGTGTTGCGCCGTCCGATGTAGTCCGACGCCGACGCCCAGATGAAGCGGCCTGCCAGGTTGAACAAGCTGATCAACGACACCACGTAACCGGCTTCCGCCGCGGTTTTGGTGAACAGATCCTGGGTCATGGGCGAGGCCTGCGACAGCACTCCGATTCCGGCCGACACGTTGATGAACAGGATGCTCCACAAAAGGTAGAACTGCGGCGTCGCCAGCGCCGCATTGCGGCTGATGCTGCGGTCGGAGATCATGCGATTCGTGCTGGCTTGGGGAGTCCATCCGGCCGGCTTGAAACCCTCCGGAGGCCGGCGCAGAATGCGCGAGCCCACCAGCATCACCACCAGATAGATCGCGCCCAGCACGAACATGGTCAAGCCCACGCCGCGCGTCGGGTCGGTGGGCGACCCCAGGGTCTTCATCAGCCACACGTTCATCGGGCTGGCGATGGATGCTCCTCCGCCGAAACCCATGATCGCCATTCCGGTCGCCATGCCGCGGCGGTCCGGGAACCACTTCACCAGAGTGCTGACCGGCGCGATATAACCGAGCCCACATCCCACTCCGCCGACCAATCCCATTCCCACGAAAACTCCCACCGGTTGCCGCAGCAGCAGACCCACGCCGCCGATCGCGAGTCCGATTCCGAAGCACAAAGCCGCCACCGTCGCCGCGACGCGCGGACCACGCCGCTCCACCCAGGGACCTCCGAACGCCGCGCTCAGTCCTAGGAGGACCAGCGCGGTGGTGAACGTTGTGTAAGGCGGGCTGAACCAGGAGGGCGTGCCGGGCAGCGCGTTCTTAATTGGAATATTGAACGTGCTCCAGGCGTAGACCGAGCCGATGCAGATGTGCACCAGCACGGCGCCTAAAGGGATCAGCCAGCGATTTGAAACCGACGCCGACGTGGGTGTTCCGGTCTGTGGTGCTGCCATAAGGTATCTGGCAGTATACTAACTCCCAAATGAATTTTCAGTGAATTTTTGAGCCTCAGCGCCCTTGCTTGCATCCCGCGTCCGCCTTGAAATAGTCTTGTAAGGACCCTTATGAGCGCTAAGGAGATTATTCTCTTCGGGTTGTCTCTGGCCGCGGCGTGCTTGCACGCAGCCTCCACCGATCCTCGCACCTGGTTAGACCAATAGTGCGTCACCTCCATGCGAAAAAGTGATCACCAAGCTGCGCGCGGGAGCCATGCCTTCTCCGGGGCGTCCGCGGCCCGACAAGGAACGATACGCGGGATTTAATTGCCGCTCTGGCCGGATCTCGGGATGCCGCAGCCGCCGCGAACCAGCCGATTCACCCTGCGTCGCCGAGACTACCCTGCGGGTCCGGTATCAAGGTACCTCCTCAGTCCGGCCGGTCTGCGGGTTCTCCCAGATCGCGTGCTCTTTGCCTTCTCTGCGCAGCACACAGCCATACTGACGGAGGTGGCGCAACAGCGCCTCGCGCTTCATCCGACGACAACGAGTTCCTTGACTGCATCCGCGGGCAGCGCTCGCATCAACTCCTCGCGCCGAGGCTCCAGCATCAGCTCAATTGCTTCGCGCAAATTCGCGAGGCACTCCTCACGAGTCTTCCCTTGTCCATTGGCGCCCGGCACCTCGGCGCAGTAGGCGACGTACCACGGACCATCTCGCTCAATGATCGCGGTGAATTCGTTGCGTATGCCTACATTCTACGCCGGCATCCGCCACGAAACCCCCGGCAGCTTCCTGGTACATCGCGTCCGGGGCCAGATCAATCTCTCCCGGCCACACGCCACCCACCGTGATCGATGAAGACCCGCTGGAAGAACGCCGCATTGCGCAACGGGCCAGCACGCCGGTCAGGTCCTCTTGATGCAGTTGTACCCGCTCTGGCAACCCGTCTTTGAAGCGCACGAAGAGCGAATATCCTGGCTCGGCCCTGACCTCGATTACGCCCCAGTGCTACTGCCTTCACTTTATGACCGCTTGGATCGAGCGGTTCTACAGTGAGAGACCGAGGAAGTCGAGACCCAAACGTACCATCGCGAGCAGTACGTTATGTTCATTGACTCGCCATGCTAGCGGCTATCTAATGGGCCATGACGAAATATCGTTCCCGCTGCGCGATGTGCAACAGTGTCATCGCGAGAAGCGATTCAGAATGTTACGTTTGCGGGGAACCAGTACCGGGGCAGAAACGATCCTGGTTTTCCGCCAAGCCGGCGACGAACAAGGCTCTGCTGGACCGGGTCAAGGGTCACGACTTTGCCCCTCAGAAACAGGCCGGCGCGCCCCCGGCTTTCCAGCGTTGAGCGCTACCCGGGGTCGCCGCTTGGAACGCCCTGCCGCACGTGTCCGGGAGGCAAGCGCACCAAGTGTCACGCCACTAATCTTCCTTGCTATCCTAACTATTACCGTGCCAGGACTCTCGGTGGTCATTCCGATTCACAACGAGGAACCGTCCATTCTTCCTCTTTACGACCGCCTGACCGCCGTTCTGGAGCGCCTCCGAAAACCGTACGAAATCATTTTCGTCGACGATGCCTCCACGGACCGCAGCTTCGATCTGCTGGCCAACCTGGTGGAGACCGACGCGCGGCTCAAAGTGATCCGCCTGCGGCGCAACTTCGGCCAGACCGCGGCGCTCGCCGCCGGTTTCGATGAATCGCAGGGCAACATTGTCATCTCGCTCGATGGCGACCTACAACACGCTCCCGAGGACATCCCCGCGCTGCTCGAAAAAATTGACGAGGGCTACGATATCGCCAGCGGCTGGCGCAAGAACCGGCTGGACAACGCCGTTACGCGCAAGTTCCCTTCGCGCATCGCGAATTGGCTGATGGCCAAGGCCTCGAATGTCGACTTGCGCGATTTCGGAACCACCTTCAAAGCCTACCGCGCCGAGATTCTCAAGGACGTCAACCTCTACGGCGAGTTGCACCGTTTCATTCCCGCGCTCGCTGCGCTGTACGGAGCCCGCATCGCGGAGGTGCCCATCCGCAACAATCCGCGCTCCAACGGAGGGTCGCATTACGGGCTGGGCCGTACCTTCCGCGTGATGTTCGATATCTTCACGGTATGGTTCCTGCTCAAATACTTCACGCGTCCGATGCACTTCTTCGGTAAGTGGGGCTTGGCGAGCATTGGCGCGGGCGGCGCGGTGCTGGCTTGGCTGGCCGGCTGGAAGCTGTGGACCGGCGCCGACGTCATCGCCGAACATGGACCGTTGATGATCGTCGGGGGGCTCGCGCTGGTGAACGGAGTCATCCTGTTCTGCACCGGCATGCTGGGCGAAGTGCTCACGCGCACCTATTTCGAGAGCCAGGGCCGCCGCATTTATGCGGTCCGCGAAATCCGCACGCGCCGCGAGGAAAAAGCCGCCGGCGGTTCGCGCGGTTGATGCCCGCGAGGTTGATGCAGCCCAGCCCGATCCCGACGAGAGCCGTCATCTTCGATTTCGGCGGAGTTCTTTGCTTCCACCCCACCGAGGACCGCTTCCGTCGCATCGCGGACCTGCTGGGCATTCAGGTTCCCCGCCTGCTCGAAATCTTCTGGGCAAACCGAATCGAGTATGACGCGGGGAGAGTGGATTCGCGAACCTATTGGACGCGCGTAACCGGCGCCGCAGGGAGGGCCATGGCTGGCAAATCCATCGGCGACGCGCTGCTGGCGCGGCTCGGCCGGCTGGAGATCGAGCTGTGGAATAACTACGATACCCGTGTTTTCGAGTGGGCCGCGCATCTCCGGTCGCAGGGCATTCGAACCGCGATCCTGTCGAATCTGCCGCGTACGCTTGGGGAGGCTCTCCTCGCTACTCCCGGCTTGCTCGCTCCGTTCGATCATCTAACCCTGTCCTATGAGCTGAAGATGGTCAAGCCGGAACCGGGGATTTATCGCGACGCGGCACGCGGGCTGGGAGTCGAACCGTCGCAGGCGCTGTTTCTCGACGACAAGCCGGATAACATTCAGGGCGCGCGGGCCATCGGCATGCAAGCCGAGCTCTACTCCACCTGGGAGGAGTTCGTGAACGGCGCTGCCGGGCGCTACAAGTTGCCGATGCTACAATCGCCGTAGGAGCACCTTCCGGCATCATGAAACCCGCTTCCGGCCTTCCCGATACCCTCGGCAGTCTTCGCGCGCACAAAAAATATGGTGATGCGCGTCTTGTGCAGCGTACCGTCAAAGACGAATTGCGCGAGAACCTGATCTGCCGGCTGGAGCGCAAGGAGCCTCTGTTTTCGGGTATCGTGGGTTACGAAGACACTGTGGTCCCGCAAGTGGTCAACGCGGCTCTTTCGCGGCACAACTTCATCCTGCTGGGCCTGCGCGGCCAGGCCAAGACCAAGTTGATCCGCATGCTGGTGACGCTGCTGGATGAGCATCTGCCTTACATCGCCGGCTGCGAAATCCACGACAATCCTTTCTCTCCCATCTGCAAAAGCTGCCGCGAGCTGGTGCAGGAAAAGGGCGATGCAACTCCCATCGCATGGCTTGCGCGCGAAGAGCGCTACGTGGAAAAGCTGGCGACGCCGGACGTGACCATCGCGGACATGATCGGCGATATCGATCCCATCAAGGCCGCGCGCAAAGGTCACAACATTTCGGACGAGCTGACCGTGCACTACGGCTTGCTTCCGCGCGCCAACCGCGGCATCTTTGCCATCAACGAACTGCCCGACTTGGCCGGCAAGATTCAGGTGGGCTTGTTCAATATCATGCAGGAGGGCGACGTCCAGATTAAGGGATATCCCGTCCGCCTGCCGCTCGATCTCATGTTGGTCTTCACCGCCAATCCGGAAGACTACACCGCGCGCGGCAAAATCATCACGCCGCTCAAGGACCGAATCGGCAGCGAGATCCGCACGCATTATCCCGCCACTCTGGAGCACGGGATGGCGATTACGGAGCAGGAGGCCTGGACCGCCCGCCATTCGCCGGTCGAGCTAAAGGTTCCCGCGTACATCCGGGAAATAATCGAGCACCTCGCGTTCGCCGCTCGCGAAGACAAGAAGATCGACAAACGGTCCGGCGTAAGCCAGCGTTTGCCGATTTCGGCCTTGGAAAATGTACTTTCCAGCGCGGAGCGCCGCACGCTGATCGCGGGCGAGCCGGTTGCTGTTCCGCGCGTGCTCGATGTCTACGCCGCGCTGCCGTCCATCACCGGAAAACTTGAGCTCGAATACGAAGGCGAGCTCAAGGGCGGCGATACCGTTGCCCGCGAGCTGATTCGCATCGCCGTCGGCAAGGTCTACAGCAAATATTTCGATGGTGACAGCCTGAATCACGTGGTGCAATACTTCGAGCTCGGCGGATCGCTGAAGCTGCCGGAGACCGCGCCCGCTGCGGAAATGCTCGCCGAGCTTTCCAAGATTCAAGGCTTGCTCGAAAAGACAAAAAAGCTGGGCCTGGGCGCGAGCGAGCCCGACGCGATTCGCGCCGGCGCGGCCGAATTCATCCTGGAAGGCCTC
>JASHNT010000017.1 GCA_030041495.1 Bryobacteraceae bacterium
TCGAACTTGGCGTCGTCCAGAACTTCATTGAGCCGTTTATAGAAAGGGTGACCCGGCGCCGTGGCCAACTCGCCGCCGTACCACAAGCCCTCTTGCCGCTCCCGCATCTTCCGCGTCCCCATCGCCATACCCAAAGTTTAAAGTCAAAACATTTTCAGGTCCAGCCGTTTTTGGGGTTTAGACACGGGCTGCTAGGCAGGTTCTCCGGCTGGGCGAAGCGCGCTGCTTTGACGATTGGTGCGTGACGGCGGAGCGAGCCTCGCGCGAGCCCACCTCTGACGGAGCCGTGATCACGGTCGGCCTGAGGGTCTGGAGCCGGGCCCGGCGCGTCTACCAGAGCGCTCCGGATTCCGGAGTGTTTCTGACAGACCCACAGGACCGCCGCTGGGATCCGCTTCCCGATCCTTTCGCCACCCCGTTCAGCGTGAGACTGGGCCCCGGAGAATTCGTGGAGACCTCATGCAAGTTCCGTGTTCCGGCCGACGCGCGCGAAATCGGACTGGTGGTAAACCACGGCGGCGGGCCCGGGAACATCGTCATCGGCGATGAAGCGAGCATGTTCCACAAGCGGACGATGTATCTGCTCGATCGGACGCCCTGAGATCCGGCGCTACTTGCCGGAGACCGGAAAACCTAGCGATCCGGCGATTCCGCTCAAACCGTCCTGAACCACTAGGCGCCCCCGGACGGCTCCGGCGGGCACGGCTTGATCTGACATCGCCACGTACCCGTCCTTGAGCGTTGCGTCCAACTGGTCCTGGCTCAGGTTGAGCTTGGTGACGGAGGACGCCACGGCGGTGCGTTCTCCGTCGGCGTTGAAGAAGAAAATCGACAGCGTGAACTCGCCAGTGTAGGAGTTCCCGGCGCGCTCAAACGCCAGGTCGCGCGCATCCACGTGAATTTGAAAATGGAGATTCCCTTCCTTTGCACCCGGGTCGGATGAGATTGCTGCCCGAAGGCCGATGTCGGGCGTGTCGAAAGGGCGCGTCGCAACCAGGTCCAGCGTGTTCTTCGCCGTCAGCTCCGGCGCGACGGCGGTGAATCCCTCCTCGGCGAGAATGCGTACATTCTTGCGAGTGGTGGTGAGGCGCAGCTTGTGATATTTTTCGTCGGCCTCCTTGGCGGTGACGGCGTAACCCGCCTGGTAGGTCGCGCGGGCATCGGTGCGGGCCTGGGTCAAGGCCTGCCCCACGGCGTCATTCTCAAACCAGCGGCCGCCGGTAAGAGGCGCCAGCGTTTGCAGCGTCTCGGCGCTGTCGATGCCGGTGGTGGAGCGATCCAACTGGTGCACGGTGTAGACCGAAATGCCCAATTGCACGAATTCGTGAGCCATCGCGTTGAGCTCCGGACCGAAGTCGGCGTACACCGTTCCCCCAGGGCCCACTATCGTGAGAGGCGTGCCGTGAGTGACCCAGATGATCCGCTTCTGGCCAGGCAAGGCCGCATACTGCCGCGCCAACATTCTCAGCGCGTTGTAAGTTGGTTCGACGGTGAGGCCGGGGGCGGCTGTCAAGTCCGCTGGCTTGATTCCCTCCACTTTGCGCAAGGCTGCATTGAGCAACGGGCCGGCTTTGCTAGTCCACGGAGGAGACTCCGGGGCAGGAGCCTCCCCTGGATTCCAGGCGTGGACTGGATAGAGGCTGGCGTCGGGAGCCATTAAAAACAGGTAAACATTCCCGGCTGATTCGAGCCCGCCCAGTGACTGCACGGTCTCATTCCAGGCGGCGCCGCGCTCATCAATGTTGGCGTTCAACAAATCCAGCAGCAGGAGGGTGGAGGAAAACAGTTCGTCACTGCCGCGATTGGAAACCTCGCGCGGCCCCAGCGTCGCCGGCTCTCCCGCCGCGGCCCGCAGCAAATGCGCGAATAGGAGCGGCTCGCGCTTCCCGCGGTCGGACACTTGAACCTCCTCCGGCTTTAGGTCGGTGATAGGTTCACCCTTGGGCCCGGTGGCGACGAAGCGCAGAGTTCGTACGGCGGACGGATTCGGGTTCTGCGCCCGAGTAGCTGAAAAGGTCGCCGAAACCGCGAGAATCAGCAGGAAACCGGCGGCAGGTCTAACCATGACGCCTCCTTTTGGGCAGGCAGTCTTAGTGTAGCGGATAGCGCGGAGAGAATTGCAACCTAGTGAACCAGTTGGGTGAAGTGCCAGCCGTCGTTGAGTAAGCGGAACTGCATGACGGGCTGGGCGTCGGTTGAGAATTTTCCCTTGCGAACCCCCAGTAAGGGCAGCGGGTCGGAGAAGCAAGTGTGAGGGATGATTACCATCAGCTTTCCCTCCACCAGGCGGCCATCGGGGCCGTCGTCGCGAACCGTCGAACCATCCGCAAGCTGCAGCATGAATTCGCCCCTAACCTGAACATAGGGCTGGTGAAAGCCGGGCTCGCTGACCACCACGTCGTCGTCGAAATGGAGGTTCTTCCCTGCCTGTTCCAGGTGCGCCATGGTGCGTTGATCCGCCGTTACCGCCCCGGGCGGGTCCCACAGCTCGTATTGGACGCCGCACTCAAATTGGGCATTCGTCAAGGATGCTTGTTCGGCGTCGAGTTGCACGGGATTGCTCCCCATGATGCTTTGCGCCTTAGCGTCCTGAAAATCCTTCTGAACGCACCCGGTACTTACCGCCGCGAGACATAGAACCAAAACGGCCAAAAGGCGTAGTGACCCCACGGTGCGAGTCTACTGGTAGATGGTGGGGACTGTCAAGTGGAGCAAAAGCCTTATTCGGGCGCGGAAGAACTTGATTGCAAACGGGAAGGC
This sequence comes from Bryobacteraceae bacterium, assembly GCA_030041495.1. GTDB lineage: Bacteria > Acidobacteriota > Terriglobia > Bryobacterales > Bryobacteraceae > Palsa-187. The sequence continues at coordinate 2,761 of JASHNT010000017.1, forward strand.
TTCCATGCGACAATGGCAGAGTTTTGAATGGCACGACCCGGATTACCGGGACGGAAACAGGAGAATTAAAGTAGTGAGAGAAAAGGGTGTCGTGAAATGGTTTAACGCCGCAAAGGGCTATGGATTCATCCAGCGAGCGAGCGGCGAGGACGTGTTCGTCCATTTTTCCGCGATTCAAATGTCCGGGTACAGGACGCTGGAGGAGGGCGCGGAAGTGGAATTCGAGGTCAAGCGAGGTCCTAAGGGTCTCCAAGCCGAGAACGTGGCCCGTCCGTAACTCCGGCCAGCCCCGGGATTTTCAGTTTCTAGCAAGGCCGCTTCCATCGGGAGGCGGCCTTTTCTGTTTCACGCAGCCGCCTACCGTCCACGTTCGATACCCAGCGCCCGGATCCGTTTATGCAGGTTGGTGCGTTCCATCCCCAGGGAACGCGCGGCTCCGGAAACATTCCACTCCGACTCCTGTAAGGCGCGCAGAATATGCTCGCGCTCGGCCGATTCGCGGGTTTCCCGCAGGTTGCCGCGTGGGGGGACTGCGCGGCTCATGCGGATCTCAGCCGGGGCTGCGGAAGCTTCAATGGTGTCGCGCGGGGCGAGGATGGCCATCCGCTCCACCACATTGCGCAGCTCGCGAATATTTCCCGGCCAGGAGTATTGCTCCAGCGCTTGGATGGCTTCCGGCTTGAACCTCTTGGAGCGGAAGTTGTTGCGCGCGCAGAAGTCGGCCAGGAAGTATTCAGCTAACGATTCAAGGTCTTCGACGCGCTCCCGCAGAGCCGGGACGCGTACCGGCATCACGCACAGCCGGTAATACAGGTCTTCGCGGAACTTCTGAGCCGTCACCATTTCGCCTAAGTCCCGATTGGTTGCGGAGATAACCCGCACCGCGACGCGGATGGGCTGCTCGCCGCCGACACGATGAAATTCACCCTCCTGCAAGACCCGCAGCAGCTTGGCTTGCGAGGAGGCGTGCAAGTCGCCGCATTCGTCCAGGAACAGGGTGCCTCCGTCGGCGAGCTCGAATTTACCGCGGCGGGCGGAAGTAGCGCCGGTAAACGAGCCTTTTTCGTGGCCGAACAGTTCGCTTTCGATGAGTTCGGTGGGAATCGCCGCGCAGTTGACCTTGACGAAGGGTCCGGAGGCAAACGGGCTTTCGGCGTGAATGTGCGCAGCCAACAATTCCTTGCCGGTACCCGACTCACCGGTCAGCAGTACGCGCGTATCGGTGCGGGCGGCGAGCGTGGCCTGCTCCAGCACCTTGGCAAAAGCGGGACTCGACCCGATCATGCGCGGCGCGCCCGCCATTTCGCGCAGGCGCTGATTTTCGTCGCGCAGTTTGGATTCTTCCAGGGCATGGCGCAGCGCAAGCAGCACTTTATCGCGGCTGAGTGGCTTTTCCAGAAAATCGAAGGCTCCCGCGCGGGTCGCTTCGACCGCTTCGGCGATGGTTCCGTGGCCGGAGATCATCAGAGCCGGCGCGGAGACGTCGTTCGAGCGCAACCAGCGCACCAGGTCGATTCCGCTGCCGTCGGGCAGGCGCACGTCGACCAGGTAGATGTCCGGGCGCTGCGAAAACGCCTTGGCCTCGCCCACGCTCAAGCAAGTGCTGACGGCGTACCCTTCGCGCTCCAGAATCAGGCGGAGGGAGCGGCCGATGTTCTCCTCGTCGTCGACAATGAGGACGCGTTTCACTGTGCCGCCTCAGGGGAAAACGCCGCACCATTGGTGCGTGCCAGGCTAAGGCGGAACGCCGCGCCGCCCAGTTCGCCGTCGAAGGTCTGCAAATCGCCGCCGCACAGCAGCGCGCTTTTACGGGCGATCGATAGACCCAGGCCCATGCCGCCCTTCTTGAGCGAGATGCTGGGCTCGAACAGGGTCGAGCGGGCCTGCGCGCTCAAACCCGGGCCGGAATCGTGGACCTCAATCGACAGAGTCTCGCCCAGGACGGCGGTCGAGGCCAGAACCACTCCGCCGGGTTGGGCCGCCTCCGCGGCATTTTCTAGCAAGTTGGTCAACACGCCTTTGATCAGATCGGCATCGGCCAGGGCGAAAGGACTCTCTGGCGCCAGCCTGAGCTGGTAGGCCACCTCCGGATGAGCCGACTTAAGGAAACAGACGCGCTCCTCCAGCATTGCGTTAACGTCGATTTCAGCCGGAACTACGGGCGGCTCCGACGCAAATTCCGAAAACGCCCGGACCCGGCGCTCCAGCGTGTTGACCTCGTCAGCGACGATCTGCGAAGCCTGCTCTAAAAACGCGTCGTCCACCGCTCCGCGCCGGCTGACGATCTCCTCCATGGTCAGGCGGATGGGCGTGAGCGAGTTCTTGACTTCGTGGGCCATCTTGCGCGCCAGAGCCTGCCAGGTCGCCAGGCGAGTGAGATGGATCAGACGCTCGCGAGCCTGCTGGAGTTGGCTAGCCATGTGATTGAAGGCGTCGAGCGCAGCGCCGATTTCGTCCCGGCCGCCGGGCGGCACACGCGCGTTGAGGTCGCCGGCGGCGACGCTGCTCAAACCCTGCGTCAGGCGGCGGACCGGCCGGCTGATGCGCGCGGCCACGAAAACCAGCACGCCCATCGCGGCCAGCCACAGCGCGGCAGTCACGGCCAGCAGAGTGCCGCTGAAACCGCGGCGCAGGTCGGAATCCTGAATGCGGCCGGCTGCGGCTACCTGCTGCCGCATTTCGTCCATCTTTACGCCCATCGGCCGCGAGTATTTCAGCACCTCGCCGTTGCCGCGGACATAATAATCGAGCTGGTCGCCTCCATCGCCCGAAAAGTCGAACTCAGAAGGCTGGCCGCTTTCCCAAAATGCCGCCGCCTGCTTCGGAGTGAGATGCTGGGGCGTGACGCGGCCCTCGGCGGCGTCGCGCTTCAAGGCTTCGCGCGATTGTTGCGAGAGCTCGCGGCCGGTTTTTACCAGCGAGGACGACAGCTCGCTTAGCTGCGTCAGCAGCGGCGTGAGCTTGTAGTCCAGCAGCGAAAGGCCGGTCCACAGAGTGAGACCCAACGGCGGCAGAGTCGCCAGCAGGAACACCAGAATGAGGCGATTACGCAGCCGGTTCATGCGGGACCGCGCAAGTCCCTCGGGGCGCGGTCTATTTCTTCAGTGTAGCGTCAGCCCGCTTTCGCGCGATTACGGCTTCGAACTGCGGCTCGCTTTGGAGGAGCTCGCCGGCGGAGCGGCGACCTTTAGCGCGAAAGATGCGTTTGCGGTGATGCCTTCGCCGCTCGCCGTCACCGTGAGGTTGTAAGTGCCCGCAGCTAACTTGGACGAGGCCGCTAGCGTCAGCGCGCTCGACCCGGCGCCGGGCGAAGCAATGCCGGCGGGCGCCCAGGAGGCCGTCAGGCCGTTCGGCAATCCGCTCACGGCAAGCGCCACGCTGGACTTGAATGTTCCGCCGGTAGTGGTCGACGCCTTCACCTGCACGCCGGATCCCGCTTCGACGCTGGCGCTGGTTGCGGAAAGCCCCAGGTTGAGCGACGGCTGCGTAGCGTCGGACCAGTGCTGGACCAGCAGGAAAACATCCGGAGATCCGATGCCGGAGCCTTGGTCGTAGCCGGTTCCGGCGGCGTAGCCGGTCAGTCCGGGTACGGTGTTATTTCCCGACGTAATGTCGTGAAATACGGCCGCGCCGCCGGAGAATTGGCGCGCCATTAATGGATAAAGTGTTGTGTTCGCATTGCCCTGATTCGCCGCCGTTCGCTGAATCACCAGAGCCATGATGCCGGCCCAGGTTGGCGAGGACGCGGACGTGCCCCCCACGGCCCACAATCCGCCGTCCATGTACATAATGTAGGCGTCGTGCGTGGAGGCGGCCAAGGAAACGTCCGGCACGTGGCGATGGTTGTCGGTGGGCACCCCGGTCCCGGTCTGCCAGCTCGGACGCGTCCAGATGGTGCTGGCTCCGCCTGCTCCGGCCCACAGTTGCGAGCCTCCGGGTACGCTGCCGCTCTGGTTCCAGACGGCTTCAGGAATATAGGTCAGAGCCGAGGCGTAACCCGTGCCGGCTGACGCGGACCAATACTGGCTCGGGTTGGAAGTATCGTTGAACTGCGTTCCCCCCACCGCGACCGCGTAAGATGACGAGGCAATGACGTTGACGGCCAGCGGTCCGCCGGCCCTGGTTTCGGAAGGAACATCGCACCCGGCCGCGCCGCTGTCGCCGGCCGCGACCAATGCAGTGATCCCCTCCGCCGCGGCTTGTTGCCACAGGCTGTTCCAAAAAGCCGAATAAGAAGAGCCGGCGGCCTGCTCACACAGACCGAAGCTGGTGGTCATCACCGGGGCGAGGTTGTGATTGACGATATACTGCGCCGAAAGAGCGGCTCCGTCGCTCGACGCCGTGGACGCGGAGACGACGAATTTCACCGCAGCCTTCGGGGCGATCGCCCCGGCCCACTCAGCATCGAGCGTGGCTTCCTGCTGCTCGCCTCCGGCGATCGCTCCCGGATTTGCGCCGTTCAACACGATCACCGGATTGTTGGCCGGCAGTGCGCTGAGGGCGCGGAAGCTCTGGACGTCGGAGAGATTGATGTTGCTGCGCGCCACCACCGCGATCGTCCCGCCGGTCCCGTCGATGGCGTTCGCATACAGCGGTTTGACATCGTAAATGGTGGCGAGGTCGGCCGGCGCGAGATAGTGCGTGGAGCCGGAGGTGAGCTCGGGAGCGGAAATAGGCCGCGGCGCGACCTCGCCGTGGGAACTTTCGAAATCGTACAGCGTGGCGATGCCCGCGATCACGCCGGAAAGCGAAGCTGGGATTTCCGGGTCGGTGGCATTGGCGCGATGGACTTCCCCGTTGACGCGATAGTAATGAATCTGCGTGTGGAAGGTCTCCGCGATCTGGCCGGCCGTCCCGCTGAACACCAGAGTGCTCCGGCTATTCGGGGCTTCCTCCACTTGGAATCCATGCACCGTGAGCCAGCCGGTGATCTGATGCAGATCGGCGTCCGCGAGGCCAAAGCGGCTGCCGTACTCCTCCGGCGTGATCCAGTTCCGATACAGCGGCGAGGCCGGATTGTGCTGATCCGCGACCAGTTGATCGAGTTCATTCTGCATCGCGGGATCGAGTTTGAGGACCAGGATCATTCGCTCGATCGGCTCCGAAGCCGACACCGGGCCCAGATCGAATCCCGGACGAGCCAGAGGATGGACGTTACCGGAAAGCCGCACGGTGGCGCGGTCGTCAATGGGAGTGAGAATCCGGGGAGTGGGTTGGGAGTATGCGGAGATGGATAGGAGCAGAATCAGGCCAAATCGCGGATGGAACTTCATACATTGACCTCATCGGCTTGCCTGGGCAGGCTGTTCGGAGAATCTCTCCGTAGTGCCGCGAAGTACCAGAGGGGATTGTAGCGACCTACATAGGGTGATATGATGAGGTCCGCCTATGCTCGAACTTCGTCACGTCTCGAAAAGCTTTTCCGGCATTCCGGCGGTCAGCGACGTCAGTTTCACGGCGCGGCCCGGGCAAGTGACCGGGTACCTGGGGCCGAACGGCTCCGGCAAATCCACCACCATCAAGATGATCACCGGCCTGATCGAGATGACCGACGGCGAGATCCTCTTCCAGGGCGAGCGCATCCAGCGCGACCCGATCGCCTACAAGCAGCGCATGGGGTACGTGCCAGAGGAACCGCACTTGTACGCGCACCTCACGGGCCTGGAATATCTGACCATGGTCGGCCAGTTGCGCAACCTGCCCGAGAAGCGAACGGCGGAGCGGATCGACGGCCTACTGCGCCTGTTCTATCTGCACAGCGACCGCCACGTGCCGATTTCTTCTTATTCGAAAGGCATGCGGCAGAAGATCCTACTCTCTGCCGCGCTGATGCATAATCCGGAACTGGTGCTGCTGGATGAGCCGTTTTCCGGTCTCGACGTCGGCTCCGCGCTGGTGATCCGCAGTTTGATCCAGGAACTTGCAGCGCGCGGAAAGGTGGTCCTGTTCAGTTCGCACGAATTGGAAACCGTGGAGCGGGTTTGCTCCCATATCGTGATTCTGCACCGCGGCAAAATCGTCGCAGACGATTCGATCGAGCGGCTGCGCACGCTGATGGCTCTGCCGACGCTTGAAGACATTTTTTCGCAGCTAGCCGTGGAGCAGGATACGGCGGCGATTTCCCGCGAGATTGCGGATTTGATTCTGACCTGAGGGCGCCGCATGAGTAAGCTCCAGTTTCAGGTGCTGTACCAACAGTTCCTTTTCCGCATGGTGGACCTGGAATTGGGTGTCTTGGTGTACGTGGGCACGGCATTTATCTTGGGCGACGCCGTGCGATGGGAGGAGAGCGGGCTCACAGAGGATCCCGGAAGCCTCGCCGTCATTCTCGGTTATTTGGCGGGCGCCCTGCTGCTGCTGCGCTGGCGCAATTTATCGCAGGCGGCGTCCACGCAAGATGCTCTGGAATTCGAGACAATCCAGCCTCCCGAAATCTTGCCCTTGGGATTGCATCGAGACGGAGCGCCGCTTGCTTAACGTTAATGAAAAACTTCAATTCAAAGCGTTGTACCGGCAGTTCTTGTTTCGCATGGTCGACCTGGAGTTGCTGTCGAGTTCCGCCCAAGGCGATATCAGCAAACTGCTGGGACAAATCGCCGGGATGCTGATTTTCTTCAGCACGATGCTGAGCCTGGGCGGGATGCTCTTCGACGGGAGGGGAATGACACGCCTGGAGTTCCTCACAACGCTCTGGTCGATCCAACACTTCCTCATCTCGACCACGATGTTGGTGGTGGGGATGTTCGCGATTCTGAGCTGGGACACAACATTCCCGGACCGGCGCGACGTTCTGATTCTCGCTCCGCTGCCGGTTCGCCCGCGGACGCTATTCTTCGCGAAGGTCGCTGCACTGGGGGCGGCTTTGGGCACGGGAGTGGCGAGCCTCAACGGTCTGGCGGGACTGGTCTGGCCGGCCCTGCACTTCGTGCCGCCAGACGGCAACGTGTTGCGAACGTTGCTGGCGTACTGGGTTTCGGTGAGCGCGGCCGGCATTTTCGTCATGTGTTGCGTGCTGAGCGTTCAAGGATTGGCCGCGGAACTCCTTCCTCGCCGTCATTTTCTGCGTGTCTCGGCGATTCTGCAACTCGGAGCGCTGTGCTTGTTTTTGGCTGGATATTTTTTGGAGCCGTCGCTCGAATCGCCGCCTTTGCTGCTTGATCCGGCGAATCAGCACCGGGTTCTTCAAGTGCCGACCTACTGGTTCTGGGGATTATTTCAGACGCTCAACGGCCCTTTGAACCTGCCGGGAGTTCCGGCGGCGCCCAGGGAACTCTGGAGCGGCCTGGCGGCGCGAGCTTTGCTGGCGCTGGCGATCTCGGTTACGGGGAGCGCGACCGCCTTCGTGCTCGCCTATTTCCGGACCATCCGCAGGATTGTGGAAGAGCCGGATATCGTGCCGGGATCGCGAGCCTCCGCGCCTTTCGGTAGCCGGTGGCTGCCGCGATTCGGTAGTTCGCCCATGACCGCCGTGGTGCAGTTCAGCATCCGGACGCTGCTGCGCAGCCGCCAGCACCGGCTTCTGCTGGTGTTTTTCCTGGGCATCGGGCTCAGTTTTCTGGTGTTACTGGCGCACAGCCGTCCACCTGGCGACCAGCTCGGGCCGGAGGAGCTATACCAAGCCGCGCTTATCGTTTCGAGTCTGGTGATGATGTGTTGCATGGTGGTGGGAATGCGCGTGGTGTTTTCGCGGCCACTCGAGATTCGAGCCAACTGGATCTTTCGCATCGCGGGGCTCTCCGCTGCGGCGGATTGCCAGGCTGCGTGCCGCCGATCTCTGTTTGTATTGGCCGTGCTGCCGGCATGGGCGATCTCCGCGGCCGCTTTGCTGCCGGATTTTCCTTGGCGCATGTTCGCGACGCACCTGGTCGCTCTGGCTCTGCTGGCGTCGATCGCAGTCGAGGCCACGATTTACAATTTCCGCAAGATTCCGTTTACCTGCACCTACCTTCCCGGAAAATCCCGCGCGAACTTTCTGATTCTGGCCGGCTATGGATTCCTGACTGTAATCTTTCAGGCGGCACAATTCGAGATGACGCTGCTACCGAGCGCAGTTAAATCGGCGGAACTGATTATGGCTCTGGCGGCCGCGGCAGCCCTGGCTTACCGGTATTCGCGGGAACAGGCCAAGCTCGATCCGGAGGGGGTGCAATTTGAGGATAAAGCTCCCGATGTGATTCTGCGGCTGGGCCTGAATCGCGACGGGGCGCCGGTCTAGGCCGGGACCGCGGCGCCTGCTAATCGCGCGTGTGCTTGAGTTGATCCAGCGTGAAGGCATCGTAATCCAGCACCCAACTCGAGTGCTGGCCCGGCTGGTGGCTGAAAAAATCGATCAACGGGATGAGGCTGATGCCGGTCTGATTTACGCTGCTGCCCAGAATGTTGCCCTCGCGCGCCGGGTCCTCGGCGAGGATTCTCAGCTCCGCCCATAGAGGCTCGCTGCCGGAAAGGCCGGTCGTGTCGAGTGACATCTGGCTGAGGCACCAGGCCTGCGCCTGCTTGGCGGTCAGGTGCGAAACCCGCTTGGCTGGCAACGCTGTTTTCACCACGGTGAAGGCATCGGAACTGTCCGCAAAAATATCCATGCTGACCACGAAGCGGTCCGCGGCCCGGGCAAAGACGTGGTTCCGGTTGCCTGACCACAGTGTAGTCTGGATCAGAAACGGCACCTCCAGGGCGTTGCGGAGGCGCGTCATGGGCTTGCCCTCGAAGAAATCCGTGCGCGGAGCCGAAAACTCCAAGCGGTTGTTGCGATGCTCCAGAATCAGGTTTTCGGTGACCACCGCCACTGCCAGGCCGGAGACGAACGCCATCAGCGCCCACCATAGCCGGACGCCTAGGATGGATCGGGTGCGGCTCGGATTGTTGCCGGATCGAGTCACGTGTTAGAAATTCATTCCCGCGAAGAAAATCGGAAGCGGATGCATGGCGTGCAGCGGATACGCCACCGCCAACTGAAAACCTTCCTTCTTGAAGCCTACACCAACCGACTGCCGTTGTTCGCGCTCCCGCGGTACGTCCCACACGGCGCCGGTATCATAGAACACCTGATACCAGCGATACGTATATTGGACCGAACCGTAAATCACGTTCGAGCCGCCGGTAGGATCGAGGTCGAAGCGGTTCCAGCCTCGCAACATACCGGCGTTGCCCAGGACGAAGCGCTCATACAGCGGAGCCTGGCCCTGAATGCCACCGGCCAGGAAAGCGACCTCTACCGCATGGCGGTCGCGTTGGAACTTGTAACGCGCCCTTGCGGTGTGACGGGTGAAATCAGCGCCGGTACCGAACAAGGGTGTAGCGGCGTCGAGCGAATAGGATGCGTCCAGGTCCTGGTTCTGAAGGTCTTCAGCCGAACCCCAACGCTGGTGGTAGCGCAGAGTAGATACCACCGCGTTGGACGATTCGGTCTCCGCGCCCGGCGTGCTCGGCCGGTATCGCGCGAAACTGACGCCGAAGTCGAATTCGAGAGGAGCGATGATCGTCACCCTCAACTCCGGCGCGAAAACCTGGCGCGTGCGGTAAATCCCGGTGGGATCTTCCGCAATGGTCGTTGGATTCCACATCTCGTGAAAATCGTCAAACTCAAAGTCGAAGCCCACGCGGTCCGTGAGGATGCTGTCGCGGTCGTACTTGACGCGAAAGCCGGCGTAGCGCTCCAGCAGCTCATCGCCGTCGCTGGCTAGCGCCACGGTGAAAACGTTGCCGCCCAGGTGTGTAGTGGCGCTGCCTTCGCCGCTCCAACCCTGCTCGGTGTCGTACAGGAATTTGGCGACCTTCAAATCTACCGGCTTGCGGGCGACGTCGAAATTCACCAGCACGTGATCCGGCATGGTGCCGCGGGTGACGCGGACCCGGACCCGCGCCGCACGCAGCTCATTCTTCAGGCGCGAAGCCAGGCGGTCGAGCTTCTTCGAATCGAGGTTCGCTCCAACCACCTGATGAAGTTCGGCGCGCAGCGAACTGCTCAGCGTGGTGTTGATCGCCCGGCTCTCCACGCCGACCACGCTCACGCTTTCCACGATGTAGCGGGCGTTGACGTTGGCGGAATCGGGCGCGGCTTCTACTTCGGTGTTGCCGCCCCACAAAGGCAGGCCGATCACCAGCGCAAACCAGACAGCGGATCGCATTGCGGGTTTCCTAGCACGCCGCAATCCATAGCTTCGGCCCTTCTTTTCAAGGACTTGAGCCGGACTGAGTGTGCCGAAGTTTCACAGGTGTGGGCGGGGCCTCGTTACCGGATCACACGCAGGTCGGTGTCGTTGAACCCGAACAAGCGCGCCGGAGGGTAAACGGTTTCAACTGGCGAGCTGCAGCATCTCGCCTTGGAAAGTCCGGCGAGCGAAACGAACCTGCCATACAGGCCGACCACCCGTTCCGGCCGCAGGGGCGCTTCCGGAGGCGCGCCGGAAAGGATCTCCTGGCGCTTTTTTTCGACTTGGTCGCGTAGCGTATCCGGAGCTTGCGCGGTGCGCGTCAGGCCGATCGAGGCGGGGAATCCGATTTCGCCCGAAGTCAACTCGAATGGGCAATCGAGCCGCAGCGTTTCGTCGATGCCGGACTTGAAGATGCCGACGATGACGGCGGGCTGACCGATGAGAGCCTCCCGTTGGTCCAGCGCCTCGCAGACCGAAAGCACCGCCGTGGGGCGCTGCCCCTGAAGAATGAGGAGGCCACGGCTGAGTTCGATCTCCGCGGTCCCGGCAACGCGTACCGCCTTGACCGTTTCGCGGTATCCGAACATTGACAGGCACAGAATGTACCAGCCGTCTGCCAGGCTCGCGAAACTGAAATCGCCACGCCGGTCCGCAGCAGTGCTCAGGGGCGCGGAGCCGTCGGGGCGGAAAAGACGCACGCTGGAGCCGACTGGCGCTTTGCCCTGAATGCTCGCCATGGCCGCAGTATATCGCTAGCGCCGCAAAGCCTTCGCCGCCGCGGCGGCCTGATCGAAGGCCTGCTCCATCGTGGGGCTGTGCAGCGCGGCTCGCAATTCTTCTAGCTTCGCGATAAACGCCGCCAGCGCGGTATCAATGGGCTCCGCGTTGGTCGAAAAAATATCGCTCCAGATTTCGTAGGGGCTCGCGGCGAGTCTGGTCAAATCCAGCGCCGCCGGCCCCGCCACTTGCGCCGCATCCGGCTCGGTCCCAATCACCGATGCGAGAGCCGTCGAGATCAACTGCGGCAGATGCGAGGTCACGGCGACCAGGCGGTCGTGCTCCTCGGGGGACAAGAAAACCAGCCGCGCTCCGATGCGCTCGATCCACGGCTCTAATTCCGCATCCCGGCTGGTGAGCACGTACGGCCGTCCACGAAACAAATTGGCATCCGCATGTTCGACGCCGCTCGACTCTTTCCCCGCCAGGGGATGGCCGCCAACGAAGCGCGCGCGATGAATCGCGGCAGCGGCGCGATCCACAATGGCCCGTTTGGTCGATCCCGCGTCCGTGATCAGAGCGCCGGGCTTCACATGCGGGTCGAGCGCGTCCAGCGAGGCAAGGATCCCTCCAATGGGTCGCGCGAGATAAATCCAATCCGCCCCCGCCGCGGCCTCGTCGAGCGGCAGAGCCTCGTCGATCACCCCGCGAGCCAGCGCCGCCTCAATCGCCGCCGGCGAGCTCACGCCGGTGATGCGTCCGCGGAATCCAGCCTTGCGCAGAGCTAAGGCGAAGGAGCCTCCCATGAGGCCGACGCCGGCGATGCTGACACTGTTCACGCGCTCCTTCCGACAGCCGCCGCTACTGCCCGCACCTGCTGCATCATTTCAGTGAATTGCGGAGGCGTGAGCGTTTGGGCGCCGTCGCTCATGGCGTGGTCGGGATCGGGATGCACCTCGACGATCAATCCATCCGCCCCTGCAGCCACTGCTGCGCGAGCCATCGGCAACACCATGTCGCGGCGCCCTGTGCCGTGCGAAGGGTCGCCGATCATCGGCAGGTGCGAGAGCTTCTTCACCACCGGAATCGCGGAAACGTCCATGGTGTTGCGCGTGGCGGTCTCAAACGTGCGAATGCCGCGCTCGCATAGCATCACGTCGAAGTTGCCGCCGCTCATGACGTATTCAGCGGCCAGCAGCAGTTCTTCTATCGTCGCCGCGATGCCGCGCTTGATCATCACCGGCGTCGTGAGTTTGCCGGCCTCGCGCAGCAGATTGAAGTTCTGCATGTTGCGCGCGCCGATCTGCAGAATATCTGAATACTTGGCGAGCAAGGGGAGCTGCGAAACATCCATCACTTCGCTGATCATCAGCAGGCCGTGACGGTCCGCCGCCGCGCGCATGATGCGTAACCCGTCCTCGCCCAGGCCCTGAAAGCTGTAAGGCGACGTTCGCGGCTTGAACGCGCCTCCGCGCAGAATTTGCGCGCCGCCTTCGGCCACAATGCGAGCGCAGTCCTCGATCTGCTCCTCGCTTTCCACGCTGCATGGACCCGCCATCACCACCAGCTTGCCGCCGCCGATTTCGACGTCCTTGATCTTGATGACCGTCCCTTGCGGCCGGAAATGACGGCTGGCCAGCTTGTAGGGAGAAACGATGCGATGGCACTCCTGCACTCCATCCATCGCCTCAAACACTGCGGTATCGAATTTATCCGCCGGCCCGACGCCGCCCAGCACGGTGTGCAGAACGCCGGTGGACCGGTGCACGGTAAAGCCCATCTCCACCAGGCGGTCCACCACGGCGCGAATCTGCGCTTCGGTGGCGCCCTCTTGCATCACCACAAGCATCTAAGACTCGCCCCCGGAATTTTTCGCTCCCATATTTTTGGCCAGGCGCATGCGTTGCAGGCTACGCATCTCATCGATGATGCGCTCATAGATGCCGCGCAGAGCCTCCGCGGTCAAAGGCCCATGGTTATGTGAAAACACGTTGCGAAACACATCCTCCTCGCGATTCGGTTCGTAAATGGGGAGGCCGGAGGCCTCCTTTATCCTGCCGATATCCTCCACGATTCGAGTACGGCGGTTGAGCAGTTCCACCAACTGCCGGTCCACCTCATCGATCTTAGACCGGCTCTCCTTCAACAACCGCAGCGCTTCGTCGTTGTTCATGATTCAGGCCCGCCAACCTTGCTCACAATGGAGCGGACACGCCGCTCCATGCCAATTTATTGCGCAGGGAATGCGCGAAGGCTTCCAGTTCGCTGTCGCTCACGTTCTTTTCGATCAATCTCACGATCGCGCTCCCCACGACTACACCATCGGCCATCTTAGCGACAATCCCTGCGTGTTCGGGAGTCGAGATGCCGAAGCCGGCCGCCAAAGGCAAACTTGTGACTGCGCGCGTGCGCTGGATCAACGGCGCGAGAGCGTCGGACAAAGACGCGCGCTCGCCGGTCACGCCCGTGCGCGAAACCAGATAGACGAAGCCGGTGGAATATTTCGCGACCAGCTCCAGACGCCGGTCCGTGGAAGTCGGCGCGGCCAGGAAAACCGTGTCGAGCCCGGCGGCGCGCATCGCGCCTACATAGGTCTCGGCTTCTTCAACGCTCAAATCCGTGAGCAGGCAACCGTCGATGCCAGCGGCCTTGGCGTCCGCCGCCAGTCTCTCCAGTCCGTAGCGCAGCACCGGATTCAAATACGTGAACAACAGGATCGGAATCTCCGAGTGCTCGCGAATCTTGCGCGCGATCCCCAGGACCTTCTTGACATTCGTTCCGGCGCGCAGGGCCCGGTCGGCTCCGCGCTGAATCACCGGACCGTCCGCGATCGGTTCGGAGAAGGGCACGCCAAGCTCGATCAAATCCACTCCGCCGCGCTCCAAGGCCGCGACGATTTCCGGAGTTCGCTCCGGGCTGGGGTCCCCGGCGGTGATGTAGGCGATAAACGCGGCGCGGCGCTCGTTCTTGACGCGCTCAAACAGAGATTGAATTCGGGTCGGCATCAAGTTCAGGAAGGTTTTCTCGATAAATGTCGGTGTCTTTGTCGCCGCGGCCCGACAGATTGACGATGTAGATTTTGCCGTTGTCGGCCGGGGCCCGGCGGATCGCCTCGGCGATGGCGTGCGCGGATTCAAGCGCGGGAATAATGCCCTCCGTGCGAGCCAGCTTCACCGCGGCGGCCAACGCATCGGCGTCGCTTGCGGAAGTGTACTCGGCGCGACGGCGGTCGCGCAACCAGGCATGCTCCGGTCCAACCGAGGCATAATCGAGGCCGGCGGAAATCGAGTGCGTCAGCGCGATCTGCCCGTCGGAATCCTGTAACACGTAGCTCTGCGAGCCGTGCAGCACACCCGGAGCCCCGCCCTGGAAGCGCGCGGCATGCTCACCTAACTTTGCTCCGCGGCCTCCCGCTTCCACGCCCACGAGTTTCACGCTCTCATCGCCGATGAAGGCGTGGAACAAACCAATCGCGTTCGATCCGCCGCCCACGCAAGCCAGCAACACGTCCGGAAGGCGGCCCTCGCGCTTCAGGATCTCCGTGCGAGCCTCCACGCCAATCACCCGTTGAAAATCGCGAATCATCATGGGATAGGGATGCCCGCCCAGCACGGAGCCGAGCAGATAGTACGTGGTCTCCACGTTAGTCACCCAGTCGCGCATGGCTTCGCTGATGGCGTCCTTGAGGGTCCGGCTGCCGGCCATCACGGGCACAACCGAGGCGCCCAGCAAGCGCATGCGGAAGACGTTGAGCCGCTGCCGGCGCATGTCCTCCGCGCCCATGTAGACTACGCACTCCAGACCGAATAACGCGCAGACCGTAGCCGTGGCGACTCCGTGCTGACCGGCTCCCGTTTCCGCGATGATGCGCTTTTTGCCCATCCGCCGGGCGAGCAAGATCTGGCCCAGGCAGTGATTAATTTTGTGCGCGCCGGTGTGGAGCAGATCCTCGCGCTTCAAATAAATCTTCGCGCCGCCCAAAGTTTCGGTGAGACGCTTGGCGTAATACAGCGGCGTGGGCCGTCCGGCGTAATGCTCCAGCAGATCGGCGAGCTCGGCCTGATACTGCGGGTCGGCCGCGGCCGCGCGATAGGCCTGCTCCAGCTCTTCGAGCGGGGCCATCAATACTTCGGGAACGAACCGGCCGCCATAAGGGCCGAAATGTCCTCGAGAATCAGGAAGGGATGCCTCTGGTTGCGATGTCATACGTTTCGGGCAGCCTCGATGAACTGCCGGACCTTTTCGTGATCTTTGATTCCCGGCGAGGACTCGAGCTTGGAGCTGGCATCCACTCCCCACGGCTTCACTGCGCGAATCGCGGACGCCACGTTCGAGGCATCGAGTCCTCCGGCCAGAATAATTTTGACGCCGTTGGCTCGCGCCAGCGACCAATCGAAGCTGATGCCGTTGGCCGGGCCGTCGAGCAGGAGCGCTTCCGCGCCCTCGGCCACCTGCGGATCCACGGCGCCGCGGACGCGCAACGCCCTCCAGACGCGCACGCCTTGTGGCGTTCCACCGTTGTAAATCTGCGCGACATCCAGTTTCGCCGCGCGCATCACCGTTTCGATCGACACCGCGGCTTCGTCCTGGAACACGCCGACCCTCAGAATCGGCAATCCCTCGCCCAACTCCGCCGCGCGCGGCGGCGTCACGTAACGCGGGCTCGGGGGATAGAAGACAAAACCAACTGCTGACGCTCCGGCTTCCACGGCTGCTTCCGCGTCCTCGCGACGGGTGATGCCGCAAATTTTTACCATCACGACAATAGTGCACGAAGGGCCGCTTCCGGCTCAGCGGCCCTCATCAAATGTTCGCCGACCAAGAACGCGTCGAATCCGGCTTCTTCCAGGCGCGTCACGGCCTCGTGCGAATCGATGCCGCTTTCCGCCACTTTGACCACGCCGCTGGGAATTTTTGGCGCTAGCCGCAGCGAGGTTTCGAGCGTCACTTCGAACGTGTGCAGATCGCGGTTGTTGACGCCGATGATTTCGGCTCCGGAGGCGATGGCCGATTCAAGCTCGGCTTCGTTGTGTACCTCGACCAAAGCGGCCATGCGATAGCGGGCGGCCATTTCTCGAAGATCGCGCAAGGCGCGATCCTCCAACAGTGCTGCAATCAGCAGGATCGCATCGGCCCCATGCGCCGCAGCCTCGACCACATGGATTACTTCGAGCGTGAAATCCTTGCGCAGAACGGGAATCGTGACCGCCGCGCGAGCCGCTTCCAGATCCGCCAGCGAACCCTGGAAATACTTCTCATCCGTCAGCACGCTCAGCGCTGCTGCGCCTCCTGAAGCGTATTTCCGCGCGATTGTGGCCGGATCGAAATCGCGGGCCAGCGTTCCCTTGCTGGGCGAGGCTTTCTTCACCTCGGCGATGATCGCGGGCTTTGCGGCTTTCAGCGCCACGCGAAAATCGCGAAAGGCGCTGCGCTCAGAAGCCTTCCGCTCGAGCTGATCCCGCCTCGCGCGCAGAGCCGGCAGGCCGGTTCTCTTGTGAGTCGCGATACGGGACAAAATATCTGGAACGGCGCGCACCATGAGGGGAAATTCTCATCGTACCATCCAGGGCTTCTACTTCTTCTGATCGGCTTCCGGCGGAGGAGGCGGCACACACTGCTCCGGAGTCAGATCCAGGTGCTTGATGTCGCCCATCCACAAGTCGTCACCCTGCTGGAACAAGGTGCCTTCGATGCAATTGCCGGGCTGGAGCGCGCCGAACTCCTGGGGATCCTTCACCGGGTAGCTCATGGTCATGCTCTTCATGAAGCCATCGATGTCCTTGTGGTGGATGGTCGCGGTCTTGTCCTGATCACTGAGGCGCACGATAACGCCGTGGATCGGGTATTTGTTAAGCGGCGCGGAGGATTTTGTCTCCTGGTTGCGCGCGCACGCTGCCAGCAGGAGGGGAAGAAGGAGTACGGCGGTTTTTGAATTCGCCATCAATCCAGTGTAGGGAATATGGCTCGCACTTGCTGCGCTGGTGACAACAGCGTGGCTGCGGAGGCCTGAATCCTCTAAGCTAAAGTTGCCGCGGGCGAGCCCGCTGGGCTGGGTATGATTGCACTCCTGATGTTGATAGCTGCGATGGCGGCGTGGGGCCAGCCGACCGGAGACGGAGTGCCGCTGCTGAGCGAGGTTGCGGGTGTAGCTCGTGCGGCTACGGGCTGGCGGGTCGAGGGGACGATGGAGGGACGGGTGGACATAGCGAACATTGGGCCGCAGCAAAAGCATTTCACCTTGTCGAGGCGCTCGCCCCTGGAGCTGAAGCACGTTCTCGGGGAGGTAACTGGCGACTTTGAAAACTTCACGATGTTCGTCTGTGACGGTTCGTCAGTCATGTATAGGAGGGCGCTTACCGGAATCAGCGCCTACCGCGATGACATGGTGTTCGCCGCAACCCCGCATGCGTGCCAACCACCGATTGTGCGTTGGGAGGATTTGCTTGAATCGCTTCGGACCGCAGCCCTTACGGGAGAGGACGCATCCTTCGGGTGCACGATGGTGAGAGCGGAGTATTCGTCTCCTGGAAACTTGAGGTTTTACATCACAGACGCGGACATGCCATTCGCACGGACGGTTTGTATCGACCCGATTACCGTAATGGTCCGCTGGGAGCAGCTCGAAGTGGGCGATCCGGCGGGCCCTTACAAGGTTAAGTTCATTTACACCAGGGTCGAGCGGAATCCGGAGTTTGCCGCCGACGAGTTTGCAATCCCGCCAGCCTCCCGCGTGTGGGTGCGCCAGGATCTGCGACCGGCGCTCTACCCGGAATGCATGAACTGCCTCAAGTGAGGCGGCGAGCGCGTTTGGGTAGTCAGCGGTTTTGTGTTGAAGCTGAACGCGAAAGATTTTTCTTGTCTTTCTTTAGGGGGTTAAGTATAATGAGTCTATGAACAAAACCCCGATGACGGCTGTAACCGGCACCGGGGTTGAATCCAACACAGCTTGCGCCGGGTCGGACCTGCAAAACCATTATCCGGCTGTTGGCTGTGGAACTCAAGGAGAGTTTCACGGTGACTTGCCATTTCTGTAAAGCCTCTTGTAAAGCTCATGGACGCGACCGCAAGGGAACTCCGCGCTATCGGTGCTCCGGCTGCCGGAGAACCTTCCTGGCAACGCGCGAGCATCACCTAAACGGTATGTATTTGCCTATGGCCAAGGCTGAATCAGTTCTCGCCATGTTGCTTGAAGGCAATTCGGTTTCTTCGGTGGAACGGGTCACCAGCATCAATCACGAGACGATTTTGAAACTCCTGGTTGTTGCTGGTGAGAAGGCTGAGCGGATCATGGCTCAGAAGGTCGTGAATATCAAAGCCCGCGACATCGAATGCGATGAGGTCTGGTCATTCGTCGGCAAGAAAGAAAAGCGCGTCAGGCCGGATGACGATCCTAACTTCGGCGACTGCTACACGTTCGTGGCCATTGAGCGGCACACCAAACTTGTGCTCAACATCGCTATCGGTAAGCGTACACAACAGACTACGGATGTTTTCGTGGAAGGTATTCGTCAGGCGACGGCGCACACACCGTTCCAAGTAACCACCGATGGTTTCCAGCCGTACCGTTCTTCCATCGTCACGACCTTGCATGACCGGCTCTCTGGCTTCGCGCAAATGACCAAGGTTTATCGCGCCACGCAAGAGGGCGAGCGTCGATACAGCCCCGCTGAAGTGGCCGCAGTGGAGACTGTCATAGCCTACGGCCAACCCGACCCGGAGCGGATCTGCACCAGCATCGTGGAGCGGAGCAATCTTTCAATCCGCATGGGCGTTCGCCGCTTCACCCGGCTGACCAACGCATTCAGTAAAAAATGGGAGAACCATGCGGCGGCTATCATGCTGTGGTTCGCGTTCTACAACTTCTGCCGCGTACACAAATCGCTCCGCGTGACGCCAGCCATGGAAGCGGGCATCGCGGATCACGTCTGGACCGTTCGAGAAATCCTGGAGGTTGCATGAGTAAGAATCTACCGCCCGAAATACGGGCCTACTTCATCAAGATGGGCACGGAAGGAGGAAAGCTCGGAGGAAAAATCCGGGCGGCGAAACTGAGCCCGGAGCGACGAAAAGAAATCGCTCAAAAGGCGGTCGCGGCGCGGTGGGCGAAACGAAATGGCAAACCCGTTTGAAAGCTCATGGCTGAAGATCGAACGGGCTGAGCATCACATCCGTGATTTTCAACGGCACCTGCGACGGTTTCTCAAGAAGCGCCCTTACGAAGTTAGTTGCGATTTTGACCCACAGACTGGATACTACGTCCACCGCGCTAAGCTTACCGAAGGTATTCCATCCGCTCTGCCTCTGATCTCGGCTGACGCCGTTCATAACTTGAAAGCGGCGCTGGACCACACTATGGATTCCATCGCGGGTGTGTTTGGATTGAAGAGGTTTCCCGAAATCACTAGGCTCTTTCCCAGCGGGGGCGATGAGGTCCAGTACGGCTCCTCGATAAAGGGTAGGTGTGCCGGGTTCCCTGTTGAGATCCAAACGCTCTTTGGGAGGTTCAAAATATACCCAGGAGGGAATGACATTCTCCGAGCTCTCAACGCCGTGTGTAATCGCGACAAGCACGGTTTCACTCAACGCGTTGCTATTGACTATCGGAGCGTCACGGTTTCCTCTCTCGGTCCCGACATTTTTAGACCCGCAGATGGCCGATGGGATCGCTCTAAAAACCACATCGAACTGTTCCGAAGTCGAGTCCCTATGAGCGAGACGGACTACGATTTGCGTCTTTCCCTCTGTGTAACTTTGGATGGTGCGGAGGTTCTGGATGGCAACGAAACGTTGACTGCGCTCAACCTGTTTGTCCGCGAAACGAAGGATATCATCTTGGCTCTTGAAATTGAAACCAAGAGGATTGCACCCCAAGTGTTCACGTGAAGGAACCACGCCCCCATTACACAAAATCGCGCACTACCCGCGTTTGCACTTTCTTCCGTATTTCGCTAATCTGAATAGTCAGAGAACTAGGACGGAGAAGGTCTGTCTTCATGAAAACCGCAATTCCTTCGCTCGATGGCATGGTGCGTCAATGGCACGTGATCGATGCCGAAGGCGAAGTTTTGGGCCGCGTGGCGAGCAAAGCCGCGCTGGCTTTGATGGGAAAGAATAAGCCGTCATACACGCCGTTTTTGGACACGGGCGATCATGTGATCGTGGTGAACGCCGGCAAGGTGCGCCTGACCGGGCGCAAGGAAGAGCAGAAGGTTTACCGGAGCCATTCCGGGTACCCGGGCGGGTTGACGGAAACCAAGGCTCGCACGGTGCGCGAAACGCGACCTGTCAGAATGGTGGAGGAGGCGATTCAAGGCATGCTTCCGAAAACCAAGCTGGGCAAGCAGATGTACCGGAAGCTGAAGGTGTATGCGGGTCCCAAGCATCCGCACGACGCGCAGAAGCCGGTGGCGATGGCGGTATAGAGGAGATTACGTGGCAGCGTTAGTACAGCATCTTGGAACGGGCCGGCGCAAACGCGCCGTGGCCAGAGTGTTCCTGCGTCCCGGCAAGGGCGAGATTACGGTGAACGGGCGGACGTTTGATAACTATTTTCCGAGCGAGGCCGCGCGCGCCATCGTCAAGCAGCCGCTGCTGGCCACCGAGACCGCCGACAAATTCGACGTATTGATCAACGCCGCGGGCGGAGGGCCGCTGGGCCAAGCCGGCGCGGCGAAGTTGGGAATCGCGCGAGCGCTGCTGGAGTTCAACATCGAGCTGCGCGCCAAGCTCAAGGAACTGGGCATGGTCCGCCGCGACGCACGCCAGCATGAGCGCAAGAAGTATGGGCAGAAAGGCGCGCGCAAGCGCTTCCAATTCTCCAAGCGCTAAGTTTTTCATGAAGCAAGCTGACGCTTGCCTCCGCATCACAAGTCTCCGGTGTGCAAATCCCGCCCTGGGCCGCGCTCCGGATTTTTTCGAGGCTAAAAACCATAAGGAGGTTATTTGCCGTCAATTAGCATGAAAGAATTGCTCGAAGCCGGCGTTCACTTCGGGCACCAGACCAGGCGCTGGAATCCAAGGATGAAGGAATACATCTTTGGTGAACGTAATGGGATCTACATCATCGACCTGCAGAAGACCTTGAAGCTATTCAAGGACGCCATGCGCTACGTCGGAGAGATGGCGGCGCAAGGCAAGACGGTGCTGTTCGTGGGCACCAAACGGCAAGCTCAGGAAGCGGTGGCTGAGGAAGCCGGCCGCTGCCAGCAGTTCTACGTGAACCAGCGCTGGCTAGGCGGCCTGCTTACCAACATGAGCACGGTGCAGCGGTCCATCAAACGGTTAAAGGACCTGGACGCGATGGCGGCCGAAGGCAACTGGGACGGCCGCGCCAAGAAGGAGATCATCCGCTTGGAGCGGGAGCGCAAGCACCTGAACCAGAATCTGGCGGGCATCAAGGACATGAACGGGCTGCCGGACATCCTGTTCGTGATCGACTCGAATAAAGAGGCGATCGCGGTGGATGAAGCGCGCAAACTGGGCATTCCGGTGGTGGCGGTGGTGGATACCAATTGCGATCCGGACAAGGTCGATCACGTGATCCCCGGCAACGACGACGCGCTCCGCGCCATCCGGCTGTTCACGACCAAGATCGCGGATGCGGTGGTGGAGGGCCGGCAACTGGCCACCGAAACCGACTTCGCTCCCGAAAAGATCATCAGCGAAGAGCCGGCCATGGAAGAGATGCCGGACCTGGCGCAGTACGCGGACTTGAAGTACAACGAGCAGTTGATGGCCGAGAGCATGCCGGAAGAGGATCTGCCCACGCTGCCGCGCAAGGGTCCGGCGGCGACGACGCCGGCCGGCGAGGAACACGCCGAAGCGCTGTAGAAATAATCTGCTCGCAAAGGAACCGCGCGCGGCGCGGTAGCCGCATACGCTAGAGCCGTGCGCATGCGGGGCGGGCGAAGAGGGAATTATGGAGATCAGTGCACAGTTGGTGAAACAGCTCCGCGACAAAACCGGAGCGGGCATGATGGAATGCAAGACCGCGTTGGTGGAGGCCAAGGGCGACCTGGGGGCCGCGGAGGTAGTCCTGCGCAAAAAAGGCATCGCGTCGGCGACCAAGAAGGCCACGCGCTCCACCAAGCAGGGAGTCATCGGGACCTACGTTCATCCCGGCGCGCAATTGGGCGTGATGATCGAAGTCAACTGCGAATCCGACTTCGTGGCGCGCACGGAGGATTTTCAGGAACTGGTGCATGACCTGGCGATGCAGGTGGCTGCGGCAGATCCGCAGTTTCTGCGCAAGGAAGACGTGACCGAGGCCGCTCTGGCCAAGGAGCGGGAGATTTACCGCGCCCGCGCTCTAGCCGAGGGCAAGCCGGAAAAGATGCTCGATAAGATCACCGAGGGGCGGATGGCCAAGTACTACGAGGAAGTCTGCCTGTACGAGCAGCCTTTCATCAAGGAAAACTCGACCACCATCGCGGACCTGATCAAGGCCAAGATCGCCAAACTGGGCGAGAACATCACGGTATCTCGCTTCGTGCGCTTCAAAGTCGGCGACACCGCGGGCGCGGATTCCGGCGCGGCCGCCGCGGAATAGCGGCTCTCAATAGAGGCACACTCCCCGTGGCCAAGTACCAGCGCATCCTGCTGAAGGTGAGCGGCGAGGTTCTCGCCGGAAAGTCCACCTTTGGCATCGATCCCGAAAAGGTGGCGGCGCTGTGCGAAGAGGTCGCCGAGGTGGCTCGCGCGGGAGTGCAGATCGGCCTAGTGGTGGGCGGCGGGAACTTTTTCCGCGGCGTGGCGGCGGCGGCAAAGATGATGGATCGCGTGGCGGCGGACCACATGGGCATGCTGGCGACGGTGATCAACGCTCTGGCGATGCAAGACGCACTCGAGAAAAGCGGCATTCCCACGCGGGTGATGACCGCGATTCAGATGCACTCTGTTGCGGAACCTTACATCCGCAGACGCGCCATCCGGCATCTCGAGAAAGGGCGGATTGTGGTGTTCGCGGCGGGGACGTCCAACCCATACTTTTCAACCGATACGGCGGCGACGCTACGCGGACTGGAGATTCACGCTCAACTGGTGGCCAAAGCCACTCGGGTGGACGGAGTCTACGACAAGGACCCGCTGACCAATCCGGACGCGGTGAAGTTCGGCGAGATCGGATATTCGGAGGTGTTGACCCGCAACCTGCGGGTGATGGACGCTTCCGCGGTGGCCATGTGCCGGGACAACCAACTGCCAATCATGGTTTTCAATTTGAACGTGCGCGGCAATATAATGCGTATGGCGATGGGCGAGCCGATTGGCACGCTGATTCACGCAGAACCTCACGCGGGAGCGGGGACATCGTCATAAGTAAGGACCAAGCATGAAGACGGAACAATCAGCAACTTCAGGAAGCACCTTTAAAAACGTCAAGGAAGTGGAAACCAGCGCCAAGGCGCGCATGGAAAAGGCGGTAACGGATTTGCAGCATGAAATGGCGAACATCCGCACCGGGCGCGCGTCGGTGAGCATTTTTGACTCGCTCAGGGTGGACTATTACGGGACGCCGACGCCGATCAACCAGCTCGCGAACCTGCACGTGCCGGAGCCGACGCTGATCACCATCCAGCCGTGGGATGTCTCACAGATCGGGGCCATCGAGAAGGCGATCCGGACCTCGGACATGGGGCTGAATCCGGGCAATGACGGCAAGATCATCCGCGTGCCGATTCCGGCTCTGACCGAGGAGCGGCGCAAGGAGATCGTCAAGCGGCTGCATGGCGTGGTGGAGGATCATCGTGTGGCGCTGCGCAACATCCGCCGCGACGCCAATGAGCACGTGAAGAAACTGCTCAAGGACAAGACCATCAGCGAAGACGATGAGCGTAAGGCTCTCGACGAAGTGCAGAAGATGACCGACGGGTACATCGGCAGGATGGACGCGGCAGCCAAAACGAAAGAAAAAGAAATTCTCGATATCAAATAATTAGCCGCGAATATACGCGAATAAACACGCGTAGGTCGGCCTATCGGCCAGGAATAGGATGGGCGTGGCGGCGGGAGTCGACGTCGAAGCTGATCGGTTCGCTGGACAGTGGCCGGGACTCATGAACGCCGCCGCCGTATCCAGAGATGAATTGGTACTCCCCCGGAGGGAGGTTGAGCAGCAGGGGCGCTGTAATCTCTTCACCGGGACCGAGGGTCAATCGAGGCGGGAGGCTGACGTCCGGCGCAATTGACAAGGTAGCGATGTGGGGCGCGTTGTTGATGACGCACTGCTCGTCGGCAGGGCCCGAGCGGAGTAAGGCGATGTCCATCCGGGTGACCACGGCGTAGGATGGCCCGTCGCCGGGATCGGAAAAGAAACATGGCGGCTGCGACCGCTTTGAGAATAGGGTGGGTGCCCAGCTATTCAGGTCCACTTCGCGGGCAAGCGGACCGGTGTTGCGAAGCTCCATCACTATTCGGTTGCCGTCTCGCGGTCGGAAATCCGGCATGGCTAGAATGTTGATTCCGTCGAGAACGGGAACAGGCGGGTAAAATGCGGTTTCCGGCGCAGGCCCGAGAACTCTCAGCTTCGTGATCAACCCGTCGCCGGGGTTCACCGGCTGCACTACCTCTTCCGCAAAAATGGTCACTGGCAGGTTACGGTTCGGCCGGAGCTGCTCCTTTACCTTCTGGGAAATGTCCATGAGGTAGACACCGCTGTAGAGATGGCAAGAGTCCCAGCGGTCGAAGATCACGATGCCGCTGTAGGGGCCGGTCGGGCGGATGCCGGCTGTAGCGAGGCTGGCCGGTACCAGGACAAATGCCGCAGCAACAGCGCGAAGGCGAACCATGTTGACGACAAGTATATATCCCTAGCTCGACCAGCCGGGCTGGGTACTGGCTGAAATGTGCGTTGAATGCCCACCGTCCGAAAGGCGATGAATAATCCCTGCCCCGATGCGTTAGGTACCTTCGACGTTGGAGAGTTGGTACTATTGCCACTTGCCATTAGAGGCCCAATGTCAACGGCAGTAGCGCGCATATGGACGCCAAGCGGATTTGTGATCGCAGCCGACGGACGGAGTGCGAACGAACGGAACCAGGTAGTGTTGAGCGATTCAGTTCAGAAGATATTCGCAGTTGAGCGGCCTGATGGTGCTCTTGCATACGCAATCTGTGGCCTAGCGGGATTGAACGACATCGAAGGAAACCCGGTTCTTGACCTAGTCTCCGCAGTGGCCAGTATTGTGGAGCAACTGCGAGCGGTGGCGTCTAAGAGCCTCTGGCACTACGGAGAGGAAATCAGGAGCAGATTACATTCGCGGATCATAGCGGCGAAAGAATCCAGAAATGGCCTGCCGCCAGAGTTCCCCGCGAGCGAAGCCGAGACCTATCTTTTTTTCAGCGGCTATTACGCTGGTAAGCCGAAGGCTATCAGAATCCGCTTTTTCCACCATGGAATCGCACAACGAGAGACTGACAGCGAAACGGTAGGTGAGATGCCGATGGACTTGCGAGACTACGGGTCAGCTCAGGTGTTCGGGATGCTGCAAGCGGAGCACGTATCATTCGCAGACTTCAGACCGTCAAGAAAGTATGAAGGCATGTCTCTCGAATCCGCCACGAAGATTGCAATCAATCTTGTTTCCGCGCACGGATCAGAGACTGCAAGAGCCATTGATCCGAGTTGTTGGGCAATGGGGGGACGGGTACACGCGGCCACTATAACCTTTGAAGGCGGCTTTCAGTGGATCCCTGGATTCCGCCCGCTAAGCGAGTAATTCCGCAAGGTCCCAAATGTGATCCGTGATGTTCGCTTCCATTGCAGGCGTAACGCGAATGCTGGAATGCACGCGGCAAAAATTGTAGTGGGCGAAGTACAGCGCGAGGGCCGCCCAGTGATTTTCAAACTTGCGGCTAAAGCCGTTTGTGAGCCGGGTAAAGCGTCGAATCTGCATGCGCATGGTGAGATTCTGGCGCTCGACGTGAGACGTGCAGATCTTCTTCGGGTCAGGTGTTCCGATAACTGGGACCACCTCCGTGCTCACCACTTCGGCGGGGGAATACCGGCGCTCGCCTTCGGGAGTCGCGCGATACACCTTGATGAGTTGCGCGAAACTGGCGCGATCTTCTAGCGTGTCGCTGATTGCCTTAACGTAGGGCGCGAAACCGTCTGTGGTGATCTGAAATTTCTGGTGGGCCGTCGCGTGGCGCAGACCTTCAATGAAAACATCGGTAGTTGTCTTATCGCGTTTGCCGAGTGCGAAGTTCAGGACTAATTTCGAGTGGCGCTCGATGGCAACAAAGCAGTAGGCGTCTCCATACTCGGCGGGGTGCTCAATTCTGCGGACCTTTTCCTTGCAGCCGATGAAGGACCAAATTTCGTCGGCCTGTACATCCTTGACCGGGACATTCACGATCAAGCGGCCCATGAGCTTCTCGCACTTCTCACCAGCGCATACCAGAACCTTCATGATCGTGTTGCGGTCGGTGTTGGCGATTCGCTCGGTGGACCGGATGGAGTTGCCTTCGAGCAGAAGCCGGAGAATGAGGGTGATCCGATCCAGAGACAGGTAGCTGCCTTCGATGGCCGGTTTGTGGGCCTCGGTGTAGGTCTTCTTGCACTGCGGGCAGCGAAATCTACGAAGGCCGTTGCGTTGTTTTCCGAAGCGTTGACACTTAACCTCGCACGCTTCGCAAGTCATTGTTTCAACGTTCTTTGCTGCGGTCTTCATACTCTTGATTATACAGCTTACGGTAGTTGTTAGTCAACGCAAAACAGCATGCCGTAGTTGGTTGTTTTTGCTTTACTTTGAATGGGTTGCGGAGTTAGGATGGGGGTGCCTGCTACGAACAGGCACCCTCCACGGCCAACTTCAAGCGGCCTTTGGCAATTCGACGGTTAGGGTCACTTCACCGATTCGCACTTGGATGGTGACCCTACGCCGTCGGCGTCGGATCGTCACTATCATCGAACCTCCTTTCAGCCCCTACTCCTAATTGTCCCGTTGCGTTTGTGGGCGGTCCTCCGACTTACAACATTACTGTTATTAACTCCTTACACCCGTAAGCATGCCCGTGCCTGCATTGCGGTTGTCAAGAGCGAAGAAATGCGGTATTTGCGGTATTTGCGGTATTTGCGGTAAGAAACTTAATTCGACGGCCAGAGCGTCTTGGGGTCCTTGGCCAGCACAGCCCTGATGAGTCGGTCGTGAGCGGCCTTGCACCGCGAATCGTTCCGCTTCCACCACGTGACCATCGTTCGGGTATTCCAACGCCCAGGCTTGGCAGCCTTTGCGACCATTTCATCGGTGACCTTGATACCTTGTGCCCGTCCCCTTTGCTTGAACTCCAACAGGGCCGCTCCGCGTTCCGCGTTGCCTATCACGACGGGTGCAGATGGCGGCTCGATTGGCGGTGTCTCCAGTTGCCCTAACTCAGCCTCAGCCTGCAACAGCCTGCTGTGCCATTCCGCAATCTCAGCGGCAAACAGACCCGGATAGTATTCGCGGATCTGCTGCCACTCAAAAGGGTGGCCAAAATGCCCTGGAAAGATCTCCTCGCGCCTCTCTTCGCTGGTGTGATACCAGCCACCGGCGATTGCGGACTCCAGGACAAACAGACGTAGTTCGTTGTTGAGGATTGCGACCGTAAGAATCCGTGCATCGAATAGTATCCGCGCAATTCCGTCGAAGGCCGCTCGCATCGAGTTCCAATACCCATAGGGCTCTCTCGTATCCGTTCTGTAGAAGAGAGCATGGGCTTTCAGCAATTCGGCCTTGATGAACGTCCTAGAAGAGTCGGTCAGTCCAGGTATCTGCCAGTGTTCCACCCAGCGTGTCGGATCTCCAGTAATCGACAAAAACAACCTCTTGCGCCACGAGCGAAGAGGGCTTACGATGGGGTGTCTAGTCCTTAATCGAAAGGCCCCCGGTTCGCGCCGGGGCTTTTCTTTTTACGGACTATTCTACTTCGGGCAGCACGTGAAGAGTTTCTCCGTCGAATGCAGCTATCATCCATTCGACGCGGGCAAGCGTTGCGGCTTCTTTCAAGCGCGCGATTTCGCGACCGCTAACACCGGCCTTGCCGCCCTTCAGTTGAATTAGCTTGATTTCGATGGCGTCACTATTTTTCTTGGTCAGACGGAATGCAACCGCGTCGATGATGCCGGTACGTGGCGATCCGGTTTTACCCTCGAAGAACGCTACTCGCCAACCGGCGTCAATGGCGTATGCTTTCAGCGCTTCTTTACTGGCAGCTTCAGCGGCGCGCGCCTTTACGAATGCGCGCTTAGTGCGGATTGTCTTCCACGCCTTTAGCGCGGCTTTACGGCGGTCATGCGGCATAGGCCGCATTGTATCGATTATTCGGCTTGCTTGCGCGGTCTTCCGCCGGAGTGCGTTTTCCTCGCAGCGGCCATGCGACGGTAATGCTCGGTTCCCAACTTCTTAGCCGTGGTACTCCCGCCCTTATGGCCCATGATCGCGGCCGGTGTCATCTTCGTGTGCTGAATCAGATCGTCGGCCAGGGCCAGCGCGGCGCGGAGATTCTCACGGCAAGCGGCGGTACGGTTTTGAGGAAGCGGGGGTGTGGTCTCAAGGATTAGATCCGCTTCAGCAATGAGCCCGCGCAGGGCTTGCAGCGAGCTACGATCAGTCGTCATACTTCAACGGTAAAGCCGATCAGGCAGGAACGCAATCGAAAGCTGTTTCGGCTTCAACGCACATTTCAGACACTACCCCGGGCTGGTTCGTGGGGAAGCGCGGATATGAGAATAGATTCATACTAATAAGTATGAAGATCGGCGAGCGGGGGCAAGTGACGATCCCCAAGGACATCCGGGACCGTTTCGGGTTGGGTCCGGAAACCGAGGTCGAGTTCAAGGTGGTGAAGGACTCGATCGTGCTGCGAAAAGCGCCCAGGAAGCTGGACCTGGCTAAGTGGCGGGGGCGAGGCCGCAAGGCCTTCGCAAAGATGGGCTGCGCTTCGGTGGATGAGTTCATCGAGGACATCCGCGGTCGATGATCACGGCGATCGATACCAACGTACTGCTGGATGTTCTTCTGCCCAATGAGGAATTCTACGAAGCGTCCGCGGAGGCGCTCCAGGAGGCGGCATCGGCGGGTTCCCTGGCTATCTGCGACCTCGTCTACGCGGAGCTATGCGTGTGTTTCGAGGTCCAGCGAGACTGCGACAGCTTCCTCGAGAGCAATGGCATTCGCGTGCAACCCCTGACGAGAGCAGCCCAGTTTGAAGCTAGCCGCGCCTGGCGCGCCTACCGCCGTCAAGGGGGCCGGCGTACTCGGATCTTGCCCGACTTCTTGATTGGCGCCCACGCGCATGTGCAAGCGACGCGTTTGCTGTCGCGCGATCGCGGATTTTACGGGCGGTTGTTCCCCTCACTCCAGGTTTACGATCCGTCGCGGCGCTGAAGCCAGCGCTTACATCACCTCTTCGGACCAACCCTCGAGCACCGACTTCACCTTGGCGGTGAATTGATCGGCCAGTGCGCCGTCGATCAGGCGGTGATCAAAGGTGAGCGCGAGGTAGCAAGTGGAGCGGATGGCGATAGCGTCGTCGACCACCACCGGCTCCTTCACCACGCTACCGCAGCCCAGAATGGCGACTTGCGGTTGATTGATTACCGGGGTCGCGAAGATGCTGCCGAAGCTGCCGAAATTGGTGATGGAGAAGGTGCCGCCTTGCACTTCGTCGGGCTTGAGCTGGCGCGAGCGGGCTCGCGCGGCGAGGTCCACGATGTGGCGTTGCAGGCCGACGATGTTCTTCTCATCGGCGTTGCGGATCACCGGTACGATCAAGCCGTTTTCGAGCGCGACGGCCATGCCGAGATTGATGTCGCGGTGATAGATGATATTGGTCCCGTCAATGGAGGCGTTGACGATGGGGTATTGGCGCAGAGCCGCGCAAGCGGCTCGCATGACGAAGGGCAAGTAGGTGAGACCGAAGCCATACTGGGCCTGGAAATTGGCCTTCACCTTATCGCGCAGCTTGGCCACCCTGGTCACGTCGGCTTTGTGAACAGTGGTGACGTGCGCGGAAGTACGCTTGGAGAAAACCATGTGCTCCGCAATTTTCTGGCGCATGACGCTCATCGGCTCGACGCGGTAGGCTGCGGCCGCGCCGGGCATGGGCGCGGGCTCGCGGGATTCGCGAGGCGGAGCCTGAGGGGGTGGAACGTTGACGGGCGCTTGTACTCTTTCGACTGCTTGTGGCGCAGGGGCCTGTGGCGGAGGAGCTTGCGGCGCGGGCGCCGGTGCCGGAGAAGTAGCTGGAGCGGGCGCAGGTGCGCCCTGACTCGACAGATAAGCTTCGAGGTCGTGCTTGGTGATGCGGCCTCCGATGCCGGTGCCTTTGACCCTGGCCAGATCGATATTGTTTTCGCGCGCCATCTTGCGAACCAGGGGCGAAAGCTGGCCGACGCTTTCTTCCTGAGCAGCCAGTGGCGCGGGTGCGGCGTCGACTACGTAGGGAGCTTCCGGCGCAGGAGCCGGGGCAGGCGCAGGCGCTGGGGCGGGAGCCGGCGCGGGAGCTGGAGCCGAAGGTTGCGGCGCGGGCGCGGCGGCCGCGGAGCCGTCCTGAATGCGACCGACTACCGCGTTAATCCCGACGGTGGTTCCTTCCTGCACCAGGATCTCGGCCAGAACTCCGGCGCTGGGCGAGGGAATTTCGGTGTCGACTTTATCGGTGGAAATTTCAAACAGCGGCTCATCGCGCTCGACATGCTCGCCGGGCTTCTTCAGCCATTTGGTCAGGGTTCCTTCAACAATGCTTTCGCCCATCTGGGGCATTACGACGTCGGTCATAGTACAGTTCTCTCCATAAATTAGTCACCATGGAGCGGACACGCCGCTCCATATCAGTCACCATGGAGCGGACACGCCGCTCCATATTAATTCGCGTTGGAACACGCGCGCGAAGTGCGCGGCGAGCGCGTCCCTTACTGTTTTCCGCTCCGCTTGCGATCCGATCGCGCGCATCGAGGTCACCGGTTGCGTCAAGCCGCAGGGCACGATGTAGCGGAAGTAGGTCAAGTCCGTATCCACGTTCAAAGCGAAGCCATGGGAGGTGATCCAGCGGCTGATGTGCACGCCGATGGCGGCGATTTTGGCCGGCCCTCCCGGGGCCGAGACCCACACGCCGGTGGCCCCCGCGATGCGCCGGGCCTCAATGTCGAACTCGGACAGCGCCCCGATCAGCACCTCCTCGATGCCTCGGACGTAGGCCACGACGTCGCGCTTCCATTCTCGCAAATCGAAGATGGGGTAGCAGACGATCTGGCCGGGGCCGTGGAAGGTGACGTCGCCGCCGCGGTCGGTGTGTTGCAGTTCGATGCCGGCGCGGTCGAGCAACTCGGGATCTGCCAGAACATTTTCCATGTGCGCGTTGCGGCCAAGAGTGACGACGGGCGGGTGTTCGACGAACAGAAGCTGATCGGGGATCGCGCCGGATTTGCGCTGCTCGACGAGCTGGCGCTGGAGGTCGAAGGCGGGGGCGTACGCCATCCGGCCGAGATCGCGGGCCAGCACAGAGGCAACCGCTCCCTCACGGTCGCCGCTCAGAATTGGCGTTCCGGAGCCGCACGCGTTAGCAAGCGGTTTGCTGGACGCCACGCTAGACATTGATGGCGAGTCCGTAGACCGCGTTGAAGGCCTCGCCGACGGCTTCATACACGGTGGGATGCGCGTGGATGGTGTGCATCAAGGTTTCGACGGTAGCTTCGGCTTCCATGGCGACCACGGCTTCGCTGATCACTTCGTAGGCGATGGGGCCGATGATGTGGACGCCGAGAATTTCGCCGTACTGCGCGTCGGAGACCACTTTGACGAAGCCATCGTGCATG
The DNA here is from genome assembly GCA_030041495.1 of Bryobacteraceae bacterium. GTDB lineage: Bacteria > Acidobacteriota > Terriglobia > Bryobacterales > Bryobacteraceae > Palsa-187. The sequence continues at coordinate 34,426 of JASHNT010000017.1, forward strand.
CCCAGGATGGTCGACTTGCTGTTGGCGAGGAACGGGAACTTGCCGACCTTAACGTTGTAGCCTTTGGCCTTGGCCTGAACCTCGGTCATGCCGACGCTGCCGATGCCGGGCTCGCAATAAGTGGAAGCGGGCATGCGGTTGCGGTTCAGCGGCGTTACGTTTTTTCCGGCAATATGTCCGATGGCGACCATGCCTTCGGCGGTAGCGACATGAGCGAGCTGCGGGGTGCCGGCGACGATATCGCCAATGGCGTAAACGCCGGGCTCGCCGGTGCGCTGCATTCCGTCAACTTTGATGAAACCGCGGTCGAGCTGGATGCCGGTGCCTTCTAAGCCGATGTTCTCGGTATTGGGCTTGCGGCCGACGGCCACCAGGAGGCATTCGGCCTCGACGGTCTCCTGCGTGCCGTTTTCAAGCGTCACGTTGAAACGGACGCCGGAATCGGTTTTTAGAACGCTCGACGGATCGGCCTTGGCTCCGGCTTCAACGCGGATGCCGGCTTTCTTGAAGGCTCGCAGGAGTTCCTTGGAGACTTCCTCATCTTCCACGGGAACGATGCGCGGCAACATTTCAAAGAGCGAAACTTTGGTTCCGAAGCGCTGGAAGCAGGAGGCGAATTCAACGCCGACCGCGCCTGCGCCGAGGACGGCCATGGTCTTGGGGACCTCGGGAAGGTCGAGAATTTCGATGTTGGTCAAGATCTGGCGAGCGTCGGGCTGGAGACCGGGGAGCATACGCGCTTCCGAGCCGGTGGCGAGGACAATAGCCTTGGTTTCGAGAATCTGCGTTGCGCCGTCAGCAGCTTTGACTTCCACCCGGCCGGGTCCGGCGAGCTTGGCGTAGCCCTTGATCCATTCGACCTTGTTCTTGCGCATGAGGAACTCGACGCCCTTGGAATGCTTGGAGACGATCGAATTCTTGCGCTGCAGGACGAGAGGATAATCCAGGCGTGGATTGTCGCAACGGACTCCGGATTCGTCGGGGTGCTGGATGTGGCCGAACACATCGGCGGTATGGAGGAATGCCTTGGTGGGGATGCAGCCCACCAAGAGGCAGGTGCCACCCAGGCGGGGATCTTTTTCGATTAGGGCGGTTTTCAGGCCGTACTGGCCGGCGCGAACAGCAGCGGAGTATCCACCGGGGCCGCTCCCGATGACGATCACGTCGTAGGTCATGTAGTGGTTGTTATTAGTGGTGCATTACCTAGTGTAGCAATCGGGCTAGGAAGAACGCCGCGGACGGCGCGCCCGCGACCACGCAGAGCCGGAGGCGGCCTAGCAGGGGCAGGTTTTCCGACCGTGGCGGCTTTCGGGCTGCGGAGCGATGGACCCACCGCGCCGGATTGCTGGCCGGAGTTGAATGGAAGTGCACTTCAGCGCTGAGTTCGAGGCGAAACTGAATCGCGCCGCTGCTGAGATACGGCGCGCCCCTGGTTATTACGCTGGGCAGTTGGTGGAGCAATACCTTGACCACGATCTCTGGTTCCGGCAAAAGGTAGCCGCGCTTCGGGCGCTTGGGCCGGTGGGGGGAGCGCGATCCCAATTCCGGCAAGGACGGCCCGCGATGCGGAGCAGACTGGGACACACCGTCATGATTTTATCCCGCGAGATAGACCGAATCGAAGCGCTCGAGATTTACAGTCCGGGTCCCCTTTTACCACCGGGTATTTGTGACAAACTGGAGGCGTGAAGCGCGCTGTTTTCCTCCTCACTCTACGAAACGCGCCCGCACAATCCGAGGCGGGCAGGCTCTGCCGGGCGCGGCTGGACCTATCGATTTTTTGTAAGCCTAGGAGGGCCGCGCTGACCCTGTGCGGGCTCCTCCTTTCGGGCGCGGTTTTAGCGACCGCGCAGACTCCAGGACCCTCCCCTCCGGCTCCGGCCAAGCCGGCCGGTTCACAACCAGCATCGCTGAACGCACTAGGCGCATTAAGCGCTTCGTTTGAAGCATTGGCTGCGCGGGTGCGGCCAGCGGTGGTGCAAATTTTTTCGACCGGCTACGCGCAGCCCGATGCGGACTCAAGCGACAGCTCCAACGCGTCTCTGCTGACGAAGCAGACCAGCACCGGCTCCGGCGTGATCCTCACCGAGGACGGCTACATCGTCACCAACAACCACGTGGTCGATAACGCGCGCAAGATCGAGGTGAAGCTGCCCACGCGCGGCGGGGTGCGCACGCAGGGAATGACTCTTCCGGCCAGAGTGGTCGGTGTGGACCGGGACACGGATCTGGCGGTGCTCAAGATCGACGCGAAGAATCTGGCGACGCTGACGCTGGCGGATTCGAGCCTGCTCAAGCAGGGGGAGCTGGTGATGGCTTTCGGCAATCCGTTTGGATTGGAAGGCTCGGCGTCGACCGGAGTCGTTAGCTCGACTTCGCGGCAGTTGAAGGAAGACGACCCGCTGGCCTACATCCAGACCGACGCGCCCATCAATCCGGGCAACAGCGGCGGTCCGTTAGTGGACATGGAGGGGCGGGTGGTGGGAATCAACACCATGATCTACACGCGCTCCGGCGGCAGCGAGGGGATCGGGTTCGCGCTGCCCAGCAACGTGGTGAAGATGGTGTATGGGCAGATCCGCAAGGACGGGCACGTGCATCGAGGGCACATTGGCGTGGGGTTGCAGAGTATCACGCCGACGCTGGCCAAGGGGCTCGGCCTCAAGCAGGATTGGGGTGTGGTGGTGAACGATCTGGAGGAAGACGGCTCCGCGGAGAAGGCGGGGGTGATGATCGGCGACATCGTCCGGGCGTACGACGGCAAACCGGTGGAGGACGCCAGCCAACTGGAGAACGCGATTTACAGCCTGGCGCTGGCCGAGAACGTGAAACTGGAGTTGCTGCGCGGCAGCCAGACCCTTGAAGTGACGGTGCCGGTGCATGAGCGCGAGGACGATCCGCAGCGCTTCGCGGACCTGGTGAATCCGGAGGACAACTTGATTCCCAAGCTGGGCATTCTGGCGATTCCGCTGGACGGCAAGATCGCGGCGATGCTGCCGGACTTGCGGCACCAGTACGGCCTAGTGGTGGCGGCGCGCACCGCGATGGCTCCGTATTCGGGCGACGAAATCGAAACCGGAGATGTGATCTACGAAATGAACCGTGATCCCACGCTGAGCGTGAAGACCGTGCGCGAGGCACTGGACGGGATGAAGTCCGGCGACGCGGTGGTGCTGCAAGTGGAGCGCGCCGGCCGCCTGATGTATCTGGCGCTGGAACTGGAATGAAGCGCGCGCTTGTGGCCGGGGCGCCGGCGGTTGTTGCTTCGTTATGGGCCGCAGCGCTGTGGGCGCAGGAGCCGCGACAAACTGAAATATCCAATGCTCAAGTAACCCAGGCCCCGCTCGAATCGGTGCGCGTGACCGGAAATCAGCGCATTGCAACGGAAAAGATTTTGCCGATCCTGGGACTGACCATCGGCCAAACCGTCTCGCGCGCGGATTTCGACGCGGCGCGCGAACGGCTGACCGCGACCAACGCTTTCGAGACGGTGGGTTACGAGTACAAGCTCGATCCGGCGAAAGGCGGGTTCGATCTGACGGTGGAAGTGCGCGAGGTCGGCGAAGTGTATCCGTACCGCTTCGAGGGGCTGGGCGTGGACGATCAGGTCTTACGCGAGACGTTGCGTGCGCAGGAGCCGTTGTGGGGCGACCAGATCCCGATTTCCGTGCTCAGCCGCTACGTGGACGCGATCATTCACGCGGGCGTCCAAGTCGCGGTGACGTGGAAGGTGGAGGTGGCCGCGTCGGGCGCCGAGACGATCGTATTCAAGCCCGCGGCCCGGCCTCCGGTGATTGCCGAGGTGCGGTTCCGGGGGAACGAGGTGTTGCAGGCTGCCGCGCTGCTGCCGGCCATCAGCGATGTGGCGGTGGGGACGCCGTATTCAGAGAAGGATCTGCGGAATCAGTTGGACGCTGCGATCCGTCCGCTGTATGAGGCTCGCGGCCGGATTCGCGTGGCGTTTCCGAAGATCGTGGTCGAGCCAGCGGAGAAGGTCGAAGGAGTAGTGGCGACGGTGACGGTGGATGAAGGCACGGTTTACAAGCTGGGCGAGGTGCGATTCAGCGGAGTGCCGGAGAGCGACCTGGCGCAGCTTAGGAGGATCGCGGATTTACAGAAAGGCGACACCGCGAACTTCGACGACGTGAAGGCGGCGGTGGGACGCGCGGAGAAGAAGTACCGCGACGGCGGGTATCTGCACGTAAGCTCAAAAGTGGAGCGCGAGGTCGACGACGCCAATCACAGCGTGGCGTTGAACGTCGCGCTGGATTTGGGGGCGCAGTATCGCTTCGGAAAGCTAACGATCAAGGGGCTGGATCTTTTGGCCGAGCCGGAGATTCGCAAAGCTTGGGGGCCGATGGAAGGGAAACCCTACCAGCCGGATTACGCCAACGCCTTTCTGGAAGGGCTGCGCGAGCAGAAGGTGTTCGACAATCCGGTCAAGAGCTCGGCTGAGCCGCATATAAATGAAACGGCAAAGGCCGTGGACGTGACGCTGAACTTCGGCGATGCGGTGAAGGATAACACGCGTTCGGAGAAGAACCCGTTCGGGACGCCTCCGGAACCGGGTAAATAATCGCCGGACCCCAGATATCCGAACGTAACCCGGATCAACCCGGTTGACACCGGCTATCAATTGTAGTAATTTCACCTGAGCGCGAAGAAGCAAGGCGCGTCTGACAAAAGGGGGGGAGTTCATGTCCGTTTCGTTTATGCGTTGCGGAGTATTTGCTGTGGCCTTTGCGGCCTTCGCTTGGGGTCAAGTCGGCAACGGAACCATTACGGGGACGGTTCAAGATCCGGCCGGAGCCGTGATTGCCGCGGCCAAGGTTGACGCGAAGAACGCCGACACCGGCGTGGTTTATTCTTCTGCGACGACCAACGCAGGCAATTATACGATTACCGATTTGCCCGTAGGAACATATACGGTGACGGCGACCGTGATGGGGTTCAAGACGTACACGCACTCGAATCTGCAAGTCGCGGCGGCGGCCACGCTCCGGGAGGACATCACGCTCCAGGTCGGCAACGCTGCTGAGGCAGTGACGGTGACGGCGGAATCGAGTTTGCTCAAGACCGAAACCGGCGATCTTTCAACCAACATTACCGTCAAGGAAATCGACGACCTGCCGCTGATGGGCATCGGCGCCACGCAATCGGGCACGTCTGGCTACCGCAATCCCTACGACGTGGTGGACATGCTGGCCGGAGTGGTCAATTACAACGCCGCGAACGACATTGGACTGAACGTGAACGGACTCACCATGCAGTCGATGCTGGTGGACGGCCAAGAAGCGTCCACGCGCGTGTTGGGTATCGGCGGAACCGGACAGTATTACCAGATCGGGCAGATGGGTGTGGACTCGATTCAGGAAGTGTCGTACCAGACCAGCAACTACGCGCCGGAATACGGCACGGCGAGCTCGGTGGTGATTAACCAGACCATGAAGTCCGGAACGAATCAATGGCACGGCAGCGGATACGATTACTTCGTCAACGAAGACCTGAATGCAGGTGAGCCGTTCAGCATCAGCGGGTGCGAGGCAGGGGTCAACGGCGTGAGCGCTTGCAGCGGCCTTGGCGGAAGCGGAGGGAAGTATCAACCTCGGCAGCGACGCAACGATTTCGGCGGCACCTTGGGCGGCCCGATCTACATTCCCAAGATCTACGACGGCCACAACAAGAGCTTCTTCTTCTTCAGCTACGAGCAGTACGCTGAAACCGATTTCTACACCTTTGGCGATACAGTGGCGGCGCCCGCATATATCGGGGGTAATTTTTCCGCGATCTCAGCGAACGGGAATTGCAGCCTGTGCTCAACCTACGGAATTCCGACCACGGCGCTGGGAGGCTCGAAGGCTCAACTCGACCCGGCGGGCAACACCATGTTCGCCAACGAGATTTATAACCCGATGTCCACTGCGGTCAACCCCAGCACGGGACTGGCTTATTCAAGTCCGTTCATGAACAATACGATTCCGGCAACGATGTTTTCGCCGCTGACGGTGAAGCTGCAGACTCTGATCTCATCGTTGGGCGTGTCGGCTCAGAACGCCAGCCTAACGGGCAATTACACCGGTCATATTCCCGGTGTGCGTTACTCGGCAATTCCGTCGATCAAGGTCGATCACAATCTGGACAGCAAGGACAAGCTGTCTTTCTTCTACTCCGAGAACAACACCGTGGGCCAGATTTCCTCGCCCCTGGGGAATGCGGACGGTTTGCCGACTGAGATCGGCCAGTATCGCGGCACTTTCATTCCCACCTGGACGGAGCGGTTGAATTACGACCGGACGCTGTCACCAACGCTGCTGCTGCACATCGGCGGGGGATACATCCGGACCACTTTCAGCGACCGCGCGCCATTTCTGAACTTCCAACCGTCGCAGTTCGGGCTGGTTGGAATGGTCCAGGCACGCCAATTTCCGACGTTCACCGGAATGTGCGTCATCCCGACCGGGTCGACCTCCTGCTCGGGTGAGGGCGGCATGCAACCCATCGGGACCGCGGGCCAGGGGCAGAATTGGGACGTCGAGGGAAAGCAGACCTACGTCACGAGCCTAACCTGGATTAAAGGTGCGCACACCTTCAAATTCGGCGCTAACCTTACGCTGGAGGGCGTCACTGCCGGACCCATTTCGGGTATGACCTTCACCACTGGTATCGGACCCACGTCAGAGCCATTCGCGCCCACGGCGAACTTTAATGGGTTCACTACCGGATTCGGCTATGCGAGCTGGCTACTGGGCGATTATTCGGCCACCACGCAGACTCCGACCATCGATCCCCGCCAGCAGGCCGCGGATTGGGCCTTGTATGCTCAGGATTCCTGGAAAGTCACTCGCAAACTCACCGTGGATTACGGCTTGCGCTGGGATCTGTACGGTGTCGAGCATGAAGAGTACGGTCGCTGGGGACAGTTCAACGAAGCCGCGATCAACAACAATGCAGGCGGCCACCCCGGGTCGACCATTTTCGCCAGCAACTGCAACTGTAACTTCTACCAGCCGGTGTATCCCTACGGTATCGGGCCGAGACTCGGCGTCGCGTATCAGATCGATCCCAAAACCGTGTTCCGCGCCGGTTGGGGGTTCACTTATGCGCTGACCGAGAATGCCGCTGGCGGCACGGTGTCCACCAACGGGGCCTACGCAGTTGCCGCCAATAGTCCGTCCTACGTCCCAGCGGCAGGTTGCGGCGGATCCGCGACCACCTCTTGCCAATTCGTGAACGATCAGACCCCTGGATTCATCGTCGCGCCGATATGGCCGGTCACCCAAAACGTGTGGCCGGTGGTGGGGACAGCGGGTGTCACCGGCCAGGTTCCGGTGTTGCCGGATCCGAACCAAAATCGGCCGCCGCGAGTCAACCAGTTCAGTCTCGGCTTCCAGCGCGAGATCACCCGCAGCTTCATCCTGGAGGCCTCGTATGTGGGCAACCGAGCTGCGTGGCTGAGCCAATCCTGCGCCGCGGCGTCAACCCTTGTGGTGCAGCAGACGGCGGGTTGCAATGGCAACGGTCCTCTAACTCACGTCTCTCCGCAGACTTACGCGCAATGGGGCCTGTGGCCCTATCCGGGAACGGGACCCTGCCAGGCGGGTCTGTCCGGGCTGGGGACTGTGTGCGAAACCAGCAGCTACATTGATGCGCCGTCGGGTGTGAGCTGCACTGCGGGAAACGATTGCGATCGCGCGCTGCTCACGCTGCCGCTTAGCAGCGTCGTGGTGCAGCAGCATTTAGCGCAATGGGGCATCACCAGCTATTTGCCCTATAGCGGATTCCCCACCAGCAGCGCACTTTCCACCATTGTTGGCAGGCCGTACCCGCAATACGGCGCTATAGGGGCGACATCGACGCCCACTGCGGACTCCAAATACGATTCGCTTCAGGTAAAAGCGACCAAGAGGCTTTCCCATGGATTGCAGGCCAGCGGCTACTTCACCTGGGCGCAGGGGTTCTACAGCGGAGCGTACCAGGATTACTACAATCCAAAAAGCAATCAGTGGTCCCTGATGCAGATTCCGCCGCGCGTTCTAAGCTTCAACCTCATCTACCAGGTGCCGCGGCCCACTTTCACCAATTCCAAGCTGGTGCAAAGCCTGCTCAAAGATTGGCAGATCGGCGGCTTCGCTTTGTACCAGAGCGGAGCCTTCCTGGCCGTCCCCGCCACGACAACCCCCGAATTCCTGCCCACGTTCGACGTCTACGTGAAGGGTCAGCCTCTGTACACGCCGGGCGTCAATGTGAACAACCTGGGCAGCTACAATCCCTACACCACACAGGTGTTGAATCCGGCTGCCTGGGCGCAATGTCCGGTGAATACCAACTGCGGCGATTCCGGGAATGACTACCTCAAGAATTTCCGCGGTCCGCGCACGCCGAGAGAAAACGCGAACTTCGGACGTAACTTCCGCATCAAGGAGAGGTGGAACTTCCAGCTTCGCGCCGAGTTCACCAACATCTTCAACCGCACGTTGATGCCGAATCCGAGCACGGCCAATCCGCAGAACGCGGTCACGCATAACTCTCAGGGCATCCTGACCAGCGGCTTCGGAGTCATCGACGTGTACCAGGCACCGAATACAGCGAACATCTTCGACGGAACCTCGGCCGCAACCACATTGGCCGCGCGGCAAGGAATGATCGTCGGACGGTTCTCGTTCTGAAATCAGCCGGGAATCCGGCACGGATAAGTTAACGCGAATGGAAAAGGATCATTCGTAGCGAAGGGCGACCAGCGGATCCACCCGTGTCGCCCGCAGGGCCGGTATCAGGCAAGCGGCGAGGGAGACGATCGCCAGGACAATCGCCACCAGCGCGAGGGTTAGCGGATCGCGCGCGCTGACGCCGAACAGGAGACTCGCCAGCAGGCGGGTAATCGCTAAAGCGCCGGCGAAACCAAGCACCAGGCCGGTCAACGCGAGCGTTAAGCCGCTGGCCAAGACCATTCGCAGAAGGCTCGTGGAGCTTGCCCCCAGCGCGGCGCGAATGCCGAGCTCGTGTGTGCGCTGTACCACACTATAAGAGATGACGCCGTAGATGCCGACGGCAGCGAGCAGCAAGGCGATGGCGGCAAAGACAGCCAGCAGCATGGTTTGAAGGCGGTCCGGTCCGAGCGTCTGGGCCTTGACCTCGTCCAAGGTGCGAATGTCGCTCAAGGCCTGATCCTTGTTGACTCCGTCGACGGCCGTGCGAATGGATTTTTGGAGTGCTTCCGGCGCGAGATTTCCGCGCACTACCAGGCCGACGCCGTAAGCCGGGCTTTGTTCATTCGAGACATAGAAGCCGGCGCTGGTGACGTCGTTGAGCCCGCTAATTTTTTCATCCGCGATCACGCCGACAATTTCCCAGGGGATCTCCGGACCGAGAGCGGTCTGGCCGGGCACGATTTCCTGAATGCGGACGCGCCGGCCCATCGGGTCCTGGTTTGCGAAATATTTCTTGGCGAAGGTTTCGTTGACGACGGTGACGGGGGGAGCACCCTTGGTGTCGTGCTCATTTAGCACGCGGCCCTCTTTGAGCTTGATGCCCAGGGTTTCGAAGTAGGAGGGACTCACCATTTTGAAGAAGCCTCCGGGGCGGTGCGCGCGGTCGAGCTCCGGTTGGCCGACGATCTGGAAAGGCATGCCGTAGCCCCAGCCTTGCAGAGGCAGCGCGGAGGCGACGGCGGCGCGGCGCACTCCGGGAACGGATTCGATGGCGGATTGGATCTGGCGCAGGTATTGGTTGAGCTGAGCGGGGTCGGGGTATTGGGTCTGGGGGATGGGAAGGTTCATGGTCAGCACGTTGGTGGAATCGAAGCCGGTGTCGACGTGCAGGAGGCTCGAAAAACTGCGCAGCAGCAAGCCGGAGCCGGCGAGCAGTACGAACGCCAGGGCGACTTCTGCGATGACCAACCCGTCACGCAATCGTTTATGAGCCCGGCCGGGGGTCGCGCTGCGTCCGCTTTCCTTCATCGAGCCGGCGAGATCGGGCGAGCTGGCCTGCAGCGCCGGAGCCATGCCGAACAGGATACCAGTGGCGACGGAAATGGCGAGAGCGAAGAGCAGGACGTGGAGGTTCATCTTCACATCGGCTTCGGCAGGCAGTGAAAAGGGCGGGACTAGGGCTTTCAATCCGCGCATCAGGGCGTAGCCGAGACCCAGGCCGAAGACGCCTCCGGCGATCGATAGAATCACGTTTTCGGTGAGGAACTGGCGGATCAAGCGGACACGACTCGCGCCGAGCGACGCTCGGACGGCGACTTCGCGTTCGCGCGAAAGGCCACGGGCTAGTGCCAGGTTCGCCAGGTTCGCGCAGCCGATCAGCAGCACCATGCCGACCGCACCCAGCATGACGTATATGGAGGTGCGCAATCCGGGCGAGGAGACAACTTCGGTCATCGGGTCGACGGCGACGCTCCAGCCCTTGTTGGAATCCGGGTAGGCTTGCGAGATGCGCGCTCCGATGGCTTCCATTTGCGCGCGGGCTTGCGCCAGAGTGACGCCGGGCTTCATCTTGGCGATCGCGCCGAACCAATGGAAATTACGGGTCATATTGGACGGCTCGAAGGTGAGAGGCTCCCAGATTTGCGCGTAGGTGCGGTCATAGACGGTGCCTTGCGGCATGACGCCGACTACTTGGTAGGAATCTCCGTTGAGGCGGATGCTGCGGTTAAGGATGGAGGGATCGGAGCCGAACTGAGTTTCCCACAGCGCGTGGCTGAGGATCACCACCTGATTCTTGCCGGGCTGATCTTCGTCCTCGCGGAAACTGCGGCCGAGTACTGGCCGGATGCCTTCGATATCGAAGTAGTGAGGCGAGACGCGCGCGCCGCGGAGCAGGGTCGGCTGAGCGACTCCGGTGAGCGTGGCGGACCATCCCCTCTGGCCGGCCATGTATTGGAAGACGGTGTTCTGGTTCACCCAGTCCAAGTAATTCAGCGTGGAGATTCCGTTGGGTCCGCCGTCGGGCCGCTTTTCGAGCACGCGCACGATGCGGTCCGGGTTGGGGTACGGGAGCGGGTTGAGCAGGACTCCATCGACGAAGCTGAAGATGGCGGTGTTCGCGCCAATGCCGAGGGCGAGAGTGAGCAGCGCCACTACCGCGAAGCCGGGGCTTTTGCGGAGCGTGCGAGCGGTGTAGCGCAGGTCTTGCAGCAAGGTGGACATAAGGCTTCCCTGGCTATAATACGCGGTTGGAGCGGCTTGGTTACGCCCCAATGTTATCCTGAACCGTAGTGGCTTCCCCGCTGAATTTTCACCTGGAACAATACGAAGGCCCGCTGGACCTGTTGCTGGATTTGATCCGCAAGCAGGAGATCAACATCTACGACATCCCCATCGCCAAGATCACGCAGCAGTATCTGGAGTACATGCAGCGGGCCACGGAGATGAACATCGAGCTGAGCGCGGAGTTCGTGTTCATGGCGGCGACGCTGATCCACATCAAGAGCCGGATGCTGTTGCCCAGGGATCCGGAGCTCGAAAAACTCCTGCCGGAAGAGGATCCGCGCAAGGAACTGGTGGAGCGGCTTCTGGAGCGGGAACGCTTCAAGACCGCCGCGGAGATGCTGCACGAAAAACGCGTGATCGAGGAAGCGGTGTGGACCAACGCGCAGATGGAGCAGTTCCGCGCGGAGGCGGGCGAGCCGGAGCTCGCGGTGACGCTCTTCGATCTGGTGAAGACGTTTCAGTCGGTGCTGGAGCGGTCAAAGAAGCGGCCGATGTACGAGATCTCGACCGAAGAGGTCAGCGTGCCGGACATGATCCGCTATCTCCGCAAGGTGTTCGATCGCGAAAACGAGGTCGCGGCGGAGGAGCTATTTGAGCGGCAGCGCAGCCGGCGCTCGATGATCTGCCTGTTCCTAGCGGTGCTGGAGCTGGTGAAGCTGCAGGCGCTGGGGCTGACGCAGACCGGCACGTTCGGCCAGATCGGATTGAAGCGGCTGAAGGGATTTGAAGCGGCGTTTTCGGCCAACGGGACGGTCGCCGCCATTGAAGAGGGGTATCACTGATCGTGGATGAAATGGAAGTGACGGCGGCGGAGAGCCAGCCTGCCGGAAACGAAGAAACGCGCGTGGAAGAGGCGAAAATCAAGGCGATCCTGGAAGCCATCGTGTACGTGACCGACGAGCCGCTCTCGGCGCAGCAGATCGCCGCGGCGCTGGGCCATCCCCTGGACAAGGTCAAACGCCTGCTTGACGATCTGGTGGAAGAATACGCGCGGCCGGAGCGCGGCTTGGGCATTCGCGAAGTCGCCGGCGGATATAAGATGTCCACCAAGGCGGAGCATCACGAAGCGGTACGGGCGTTCGTGAAGAAGCTGACGCCTCCGCTGAAGCTGTCTTTGGCCGCGCTGGAGACTCTGGCGGTGATCGCATACAAACAGCCGGTGACCGCTCCGGAAATTATGGACATTCGCGGAGTGCAGGGCGCGGGCGTGCTGAAGACGCTGCTCGACCGCAAGCTGATCGCGGAGTCCGGGCGCAAGAAGGTGGTCGGGCAGCCGATTCTGTACAAGACCACGAAGGATTTCCTGGTGCAGTTCGGGTTGAAGGATTTGAGCGAGCTTCCGACGCTCAAAGAGTTCGAGGAGCTGGGGCGGATGGAGATCGTCGAAGATCAGCCTCCGGCTGCGTCGAGTGCTGTGGCCCAGCCAGAACCGGGCGACCTAGATCCGGAAACCCCTGCGGCCGAGAATGCCTGAGGAAAGGCTCCAGAAAATTTTATCTCAAGCCGGCATCGCCAGCCGGCGCAAGGCCGAGGAGCTGATCGTCCAAGGCCGCGTCTCGGTCAACGGCCAGACAGTGGACACACTGGGCTCGAAGGCCGACCTGGAGGTCGACCATATAAAGGTTGACGGCCAGCTTCTGCATGCTCCCAAGAAGCATATCTATCTTGCGCTGAACAAGCCTAAGGGCTGCGTGACCACGACGTCGGATCCGGAAGGCCGCGAGACGGTGATGCATCTGCTGCGTGGCGTGAAGGGGCGCGTGTTTCCGGTGGGCCGGCTGGATTACGCGAGCGAAGGCCTGTTACTGTTCACCAACGACGGCGATTTCGCGCACAAGATCACCGCTCCGGGGAGCCGCATCAAGAAGACTTACGTGGTGAAGGTGAACGGGCCCTTGACCGAGGAACAGGAGCGGCACTTCCGCGAAGGCGTGCCGCTGCATGGACGCAAGACCTCGCCCGCGGAGCTGAAGCGGATCAAGCCGGGCGCGAATCCGTGGTACGAGGTGCGCATCACCGAGGGCCGGCAGAACCAGATCCGCATCATGTTCAAACATTTCGGGCGGTTGGTGGAGAAGCTGCGGAGGGTGAAGATCGGGTTCTTGGAGCTGGACCTGGCTCCGGGGCGCTACCGCATGCTGACTTTGTCGGAGGTCGAACGGTTCCGGAAGCTGCTGGGGATGGAGGAGGCCGGCTCGGGCGAGTGAGCCGGCGATGGCGCGGGCTTTTCGCTATGATGGGTTCGTGGACCGGATGACGCTGACGGCAGTCTACATGAAGGTTCAGGAGGGCTACATCGCGTTTACCGAAGAGCTTCCCGGGGCGAACTCCCAGGGAGCGACGCTCGGAGAAGCTCGTGCCAACCTAGCCGAAGCGGTTCGGATGGTCCTCGAAGCGAATCGAGACCTGGCCGAGGAATCGATCTTGGGGACCGATGTTATTCGTGAGCCTCTGAGCGTTTCAGGCGCTTGAAGCGCCGGCCTGGTCCGCCACCTTCGGGATCACGGATGTGAGCTCTATCGGGAAGGCGGCAACCACACCGTTTTTGTGAACCGGAAAACCCGGCGGTCGTCTTCGGTTCCACGTCACCGCGAGATCAACGACTTCCTGGCGCGTAAGATTTGCGACGGTCTTCAGATCCCGCAGCCGCCGCGGTTTCGGCCGTAGAGTTTCGTGGGGGTAGAGTGCCCCGATGGGTAAGGATCTTGAGGCCACATTCTCCCGGTATCCCGATCTTGTAGCTCACGAGGTGGCGTTTGACAAAGCTAGGTTCCCGGAGCCCCTGCACGCACCGTGTCCGGCGCCGCCCTTCTTCAGCTAAGCGTAGCGCGGGCAGAGGCTCAGCCCGAGTTTGAAGCCGCTCAGGTCGGCGCTAAAATCCCCGACTGGCTGTGGGAAGCCCGCCTCAATCGCCCCTCCGAATAGGGGAACCTCGATCTGGGTGACGAAACCTCGCCGTGCAGACGGCGGGCGACTTCCGATTGGTCGGCAGCCTCGAAGAAAAGTGTGAGCACCTCGATCAGATTCGAGCGTGCCTCCTCGATTGAAGCGCCTTGGCTGGCGATGTCAAGCTGAGGGCAGAGGGCCACGAAGCCATCGCCTTCGCGCTCGATGATGGAGGCGCACTGGCTGCTTCGTGATTTGAGTCTAGCGCTTCTCAGCCGGCCGAGCGTCGGGTGGTTACGCGCACGGCAGCCCCGCGGCTTTCCAGGCGTCGAAACCGCCCGTGAGATTGGCGACGTCGCGGAAGCCGGCGCGGCGCAGCAGGCTGGTGGCGATGGAACTGCGGTAGCCGCCCTTGCAATGCACCACCAGCAGCTTGTCGCGGTCGAGCTCATCCGCGCGCACGGCGACTTTGCCGAGAGGAATCGAAATCGAACCGGGGATGGTTCCACCCACCCGCTCCGAGGCCTCGCGAACGTCCAGCACGGCGATGCGCTCGGGCTCCTGTTGCTGCAGTTCGACCAACTCCGGGCCGGTGATCTGGGGAATGTAGTCCAGGTCGAAGCCGCTTTGGATCCAGCCGGCGACGCCGTCGTCGAGGTAACCGATTACGTTTTCTAGGCCGACGCGAGCCAGGCGCAACTGGGATTCGCGCACATGCTCGGGGTCTTCGCCCACCAGGATCAGACGCGAATCCAGCCCCAGAATTCGCGCGGCCCAGGAAGCGTACTGGCCGGTGAGGGCAATGTGAATGGAGCCGGGAACGTGCGCCACGGCGAATTGGATGGCGGGGCGGGTATCCACCACCACCGCGCCTTCCTCTTGTAATCGCAGAACCTCGGGCGGAGCTAACGCCGCGGGTCGAGGTAACTCCGAGACGGGCGCAGCGCCGCTGCGGTTGAGGTCGACTTCCCTGGCGAAATACTCGGGGGCTGCGGGCAGATTGTCGGTGAGCAGATGCACGAAAGTCTCGCAATCCGGCGCGAGCAGGGCGTAGTTGGTTTGTTTCTGACGGCCGACGGTGGAGGAGCTTTCCGAGCTCATTTGGCGGCCGCAGAGTGAACCGGCGCCGTGAGCAGGAAAAATTTCGGTGTCATCGGGCAACGGCATCAGCTTGTCGTGAAGGCTGTGGTACAGCATTTCTGCCAACTGACTGGGCGTATGCGCGCCGGACAGGTCCGGCCGTCCCACGTCTCCAATGAAGAGCGTATCTCCAGTGAAGACGGCGGCGGGCCGGTCCGGCTGGCCAAGATCGTTCATCTGGATGCAGATACTCTCGATGGTGTGTCCAGGGGTTTCGAGGAACCGGAGGCGGCACCGGCCGAAGTGGATTTCACTTCCGTCCGTGACCGCTACATGGGGGAACCGAGCGCCCGAGCCCGCGCCAAGATAGACACGCGCTCCCGTGCGCTGGGCCAGCTCGAGGTGTCCGGAGACGAAGTCGGCATGGAGGTGAGTCTCGATGATGTGCTCGATCTTCCACCCCTTGGTCGAAGCCATCTCCAGGTATTGATCCACGTCGCGCTGGGGATCGATGACGGCGGCGACGCCCTCCGACCCGATCATATAAGATGCGTGCGCGAGGCAGCCCAGATAGAATCGCTCCACTTGTACCGGTTCCATTTGCGTTTTCTCCTGAATCAGAATGGCTCAGGGCTACTGGCGCCGCGCGACCATCCGCAGATACAGTAGCACGCGCTTGACGCCGGCGTTGGAGACGGCGTGGCCACCGGCGGCCTCGATCTGCTCCTCCATTTCTTGTGATCTTCGATGGTGTCGACGCTCAAGCCTGGGATCTTGTAGTTGCACCCAGCGAATTCGTCGCGCAGACCGGCCATGTAGCCCAGCCCCGTGGTGCGCACGGGCGCGAAGTCCTTGGGGTGGGTGAAAAGCACCCCCAGCTATCGCGAAACTCCAGGCTTCGGAAAGCTGCTGGCGCGTGTGAAACAGCAGCACCAGAAGGCCGCCAGCATGTTCGCGAAGCTGGAGGGCGAGCGGGTTCTGGGGATAAACCGCGCGGGGGCGATCGCCTGACTTCAGCGGGGCAAGGCTCTTTCGCGCCGCGGATGTTTGCGCTCCCGTTCGTGCAGCAGAAAACCGATCACGGTTCCGATGCTGATACCCATGAGGATGCCCAGGATACGCTCTTCAAGATTGTGTTTTTCCATCATCGTTGTTCCGTCACGCTGCTTAAGGAATAGGTGCGATCCCAGAACGGCAGTGAACCGATGGGATCGCCGCTGATCACGATCTCAACGCGGGTGTTCTCCTCCTGGCCGGCGGGACCCAGCGGGCGGGAATCGCCAAAGCCTTTGGCCGAAATAGACGCCGCGAAGAGGCCGTTACTGGCGAGCACGCGGCGCACGGCGAAGGCCCGCTGCTCCGATTGCGGCTGTCTCACGGCTGTATCGCTATAACCTTCGACGCTCACATGCAGGCCAGGCTGGCGGGCGATAATCGCCGCCACACGGGCGATGTTGCCGGCCTCGGCGCCCTGCACCGAATCGCCGCTGAAATCGGCGCCGGGGATGGTCACCACCAATCCGCGAGGCGTATCCATGGCGGTCATCACGCCGTTCAGATCTTCCAGCAGCCGGACACGCGCAGCGGACTTCCGGGTGGCTTCCTGGGCTGGCTGCGCGGCAGCTTGCGCGCTGGCTTCCGCTTGTTGCGCCCGCTGGCGAGCCTGAGCGGCATCAGCCTGCGCCTGGAGCAGAGCCGCGTGATCGGAGTCGGCTTGTTTCTGCAGCGCATTGGCTCGCTCATTGGCTGCCTGTGCATCCTGCTGCGCGCGGAGCACATCGGCCTGGGCCTGCTGGATGGAAAGCTGCGCAGTCGCGGCTTGCTGGCGAGCCTGATTGGCGTTGGCCTGCGCGGTGAGCAGCGCGGCTTGTTGTTTCCGGTCGACGGTGATCAAGCGCGCGTCTTCGGCTGTCTGGGCAGCCTGGCGGGCGAGTTCGATGATGGTGTGCGATTCCTGCTTGGAGGCGTGCATCTGCTGCGCTTCGCTCAAGAGCTGCTGCGCGCGAGCGTAGGTTTCCGGCGCGTATTGCGCCGCGCCCACGCTTCCCGCGATACCCACGGCGTTCTGGGCCTGATACAGCTCAGTCAGCGTGTCGAATTCACGCTGGGAGACCTTGGGCGAGTTAGCGATCTCGGCAGCCAGGCTGCTGCTGATGTTCCAGGTGTATTCGCCGCGCGGTAGCAACTCATATTTGGCGTTCACTGTTTCGGTGCTGCCTTCGGTATCTGCCCGCACCTGGTTTTCGAGCACCACCACGTCGCTGGGCTGGCGCACGGCGGAATACGGCTCCGCGGTGACGATCATCGCGAAGGCCTGCAGGTCCGTGGTCACGTGAAGGTGCCCCTTGTCGGAGTGATCCGGAATGACCTCGCCGAGATTATGAGGGCGGCCTTCCGGCGTGATGGCCCACAAAACGTAGGTCAGGTACTCGCGGCCGTAAGACTGCGACGGCTTGAGATGCTCGAAGCCGGCGTCGATTTCGGTGCGGCCCTGCTTCGATTCGATCGTGGCTCCGCCTTTGCCTTCGGGCAGCAGAACCGTGCCGCGGAAATCGATCTGAGTGGGCCCCTGGCGGTATTCGTAGTTGACCGCCTTGATGGTGCGTTGCACCACTGTGACGTGGTAAATCGGCACGGTTCCCGGTTGGGGCACGACGGGCGGCGGCGCTGGGGTTGATTGAGCAAGCGCGGAAGCCGCGAACGCGACCGCCGCAGCTAAGCATGCGATTCTCATGAAACCCTCCTGTTGAGGAGACGCTGCAAGTCGCGTTCCAGCGAGCCTAAGTCGTTGTGCTTGGGAGACAGTACCCGGTGGAGTCTGTACGTTTTGCGCGAAGGCGCACGGTAAGAACTGCAGTGCTACTGAACCCGAGCGCCGTTCGTTCTTTATTCGGCACGCAAAGCTCTCATAGGCGAGATCGAAGCGGCGACCCTGGCTGGTATCAGCGCCGCTACGAACGAGCACGCGCCCAAGGCACTGGCCGCAAGAGCCAGTGCGATCGGGTCCCAGACGGAAACTCCGTACAACTGGGCGGCGATGAGCTTGGCCGCACCGAGCGCGAGAGGGAGACCAAGCGCAAGCCCAATTAACACGCGCAGGAACGCGGAGGCGAGCACGGACCGAATCACCCGGCCGCGATCCGCGCCGAGCGCCATGCGGATGCCGATCTCGTTGGTCCGCTGAGCCACGGCGTAAGCGGTGACGCCGTAGAGTCCGATTGCGGCCAGCAGCAGGGCGACGGAGCCGAACAGGCTGGCCAGCCCCGAGACGGTTTTCTGCTGGGCAAAGCTGAGATCGAGTTGCTCGCGGATGGTGCGGATGTTGTTGATGGTGAGGTTGGGATCGGCTTCGGCGAGGACACGTGTGAGCTCCGGATCGAGGGAGCCGGGAGAGCGGTCCGTGACCAGCATCAGGCCGCGCACGAAGTGCGACTGGTCTTCGAAGTTTTGCAGGTTGGCTTGAGACAGATAGACGACGCGCTGGGCCAGGGGAAGGTAGAACATAGGCGCGGCATGTGTCGCTAGCGCGAAGCCGCTGAACTTTGCGTCGGGAACCACCCCGACGATTTCGAACATCGCGGCGGTTGGCTGGGACATACCGAAGTGCTGTCCGATGGGGTCCTCGCCGGGTTTAAAGAAGCGCTTCACAAAGGCTTCATTGACGACGGCCACGGGCCGCGAGGTTTCGTTATCGGCAGAGGTGAAGTTGCGGCCGCGGATGGCGTTCATGCCTAGGATCGGGAGGAAGTCCGCGCTGACGCGATCAATGGAGGCTCCTTCCTGGTCTTGCCGCGGCGGGTGGCCCACGACAAAAACGTACATGCCCCAGTTATCGGTGAGCGGGTTATACAGGGCCAGGCCGGCGCCTTTCACTCCGGGAATATTTTTCAGGCCGGTCTCCAGGCGTCGGTAAACGGATTCCAACTGCGGGATGGAATAGGCGGAGGGCGGACGAAGCAACTGGACCATGACCCGGCCACGAGTCCGGAATCCGAAGTTTTGATTCTCGAGGTTGCCGAGGCTGCGCGCGAGCATGGCAGCGCCGGCGACCAGGACCACCGACAAAGCCGTTTGTACCACAAGTAATGCGGTGCGGGTGAAACCGGAGCGGTCCGCGGTGCTCCGGCCGGCTCCGCGGAGGGCTTCGGCGGGATCGGTGCGGGTCGCGAACCAGGCTGGCGCGGAGCCGAAGATCATTCCGGTGATCAGCGCGACTGCGAAAGCAAATGCAAGGGCGAGCGGGGAGGGCCAGGGACTGATGGGAAGGAAACTGGCGCTGCGGAAGGCGAGGTAGAGCAGGAGGCGCGCGGCTCCGGCGGCAATGAGCAGCCCGACTGCCCCGCCGACGATCGCCAGGACCACGCCTTCAAACAATGCCTGCGCGATCACTTGCCTCCGGTTAGCGCCCAGCGCCAGACGTATGGCGGTTTGCGACCGTCGCGCAGCCGCGCGAGCCAACAACAGATTCGCTACGTTGGCGCAGGCGATCAGCAGCACCATTCCGCACACGGCGAACAGGATTTGGAGACTACGCCCGGTCTGCTCCTTCATGACGGCGATCCCGTTGCCGGCGGGGATGACGTCGATGGTTTGGTGCGCGAGCCTTTGGGCCACGTATGACATCGCCTCAGGTGGGAAGCCGGCGTCCTGCTGGATCCAGTTGCGAAGCATCCCGGTGAGGCGCGGCGCGACACCGGCGATAGAGGCACGGGGACGGAGGCGGCCGATGACGCGCAGCCACGCGAGGGAAGGGTTGTGCAGGAACGAGCCGGTGCTGCCGTTCATCGTGGGCTCTTGCTGGATGGGGATCCAGATGTCGGGAGGGTCGAAGTTGAGGGTGTCGCCAAAGAATCCCGGTGGCGTGACGCCGACGATCGTAAAAGAATGGCCGTCGATAATGAAGATCGATCCGATGACGGTGGGATCGGCGCCGTAGATGGTCTGCCAGATGCGGTGACTGAGGACGGCGGCGGGAGCGGAGGCGGGCGAGTCGTCTCCGGGTGTGATCAGGCGGCCGCCGAAGGCGCGGACGCCGAGGGTCGAAAAATAATTCCCAGTAACGTATTCGGAGGTAAGGGGTTGGCCACTGGCAGAGCCTTGGCGGCGGACGTTCATCCGGCCCCATCCTGCCTGAAAGGCGGTGAGCTGTTCAAATTCGGGCGTGGCGGCGGCGAGGCGCTGATAAAAGTCGAAGGAGAACAAACCCCATTGGTCCTGGAGTCCTCCGATGCCGCAGCAAAGGTCGCCGGTTCCGACGCGATAAAGAAGCTGGGGGTCCGAGACGGGGAGGGATCGCAGCATGACTGCATTGATCAGGGTGAAGATAGCGGTGGTGCCGCCGATACCGAGAGCTAAAGTGAGGATCGCAGCCGAGGAGAATACAGGAGAAAGGCGGAACTGCCGAAGGGTATAGCGTAAAGCTCTAAGCATTGTGAGGGTTCGAGCTCCTTCAGGGTTATACTACTGGACTTTCGGTTGACGGTTAACAAGATCGGCCGGCAGAGTTCGCTTTGGGGTATACTTGACACGGTCTTGACGCACATCCGCAGGAGGGATAAGTTTAAGAGCATATGGCCAAGCAAAGCACACAGCATAAATTGGACCGGGTTCGGCCCCCAAGGGTGCATGTCACTTATGACGTGGAGGTGGGGGACGCGATTGAGCTGAAGGAACTCCCATTCGTCATGGGAGTATTGGGCGATTTCACCGGCCAGCCGGTGGAGGAGCTGCCCCGTTTGGTCGACCGCAAGTTCGTGGAGGTGAATCCCGACAACTTTGATAGCGTGCTTGCCGGGATGAAGCCGCACCTGTCATTCACGGTGGAGAACAAGCTGGTGGAGGATCCCAACGCGCCGAAGCTGAAAGTGGATCTGCACTTCAAAAGCCTGGATGACTTTTCGCCGGAGAACGTCGCGCAACAAGTCCAGCCGCTCAGCGAACTGCTGGATCTGCGGACCAAGTTGAGCAATCTGCGAGCCAGCCTGCAGGGCAACGACAAGCTGGAAGAGCTTCTGCTGGACGCGGTAGGGGACAAGGGCAAGCTCGACAAACTCAAGGGGGAGCTGGACGAGCCGGGTGGATCGACGGGAGGGTCGAATGGCTGACGCAAAGCAGGTGACGCCGCAACCCGCGGAGAAAGTTCTTGAAAAAGTAAGTTTGCTGGACCAGATTGTCGAACAAGGACGGCTGGGCAAGGACGAAAAGGCCAAAGAGCGCGGCAAGGGCCTGGTGAAGGAGTTCGTGGAGCAGGTGGTCAAAGGTTCCATGACCGTCACCAGCGATGCCGAGGCGATGATCAACGCGCGGATCGCGCAGATTGACGCGCTGCTTTCCGCGCAGCTCAATGAGATTCTGCACACGCCGTCATTTCAGAAGCTGGAAGGGAGCTGGCGGGGCCTGAAATACCTCCTGGATCAGAGCGAGACCAGCGATCACCTGAAAATCAAGGTGCTCAACTGCAACAAGCGGGAACTGCTGCGCGATCTGCAAAAGGCGCCGGAGTTCGATCAGAGCGCGCTTTTCAAGAAAGTATACGAGCAGGAGTTCGGTATCTTTGGCGGAGCTCCGTTCGCGGCGCTCATCGGCGATTATGAGTTCAATCGCGGCGCGGAGGACATGGAACTGCTGGAGCGCATCTCGCAGACCGCGGCCGCGGCGCACGCGCCGTTCCTGTCGGCGGCCAGCCCGGAGTTTTTCAACCTCGACAGCTACGCTCATTTGGATGCTCCACGAGACCTGGGCAAGGTCTTCGACAGTACGGAGTACGCCAAGTGGAAATCGTTCCGGCAGGGCGAGGATTCGCGTTACGTAGGCTTGACCTGCCCGCGCGTGCTGATGCGGCTGCCCTATGGCAAGGACAAGCAGATCGACGCGTTCAAATATGAAGAGAACGTGGATGGCACGGATCATTCGAAATACTTGTGGGGCAATGCGGCGTATGCGCTGGGCGCGCGCCTGACCAACGCCTTCGCGCTGTACGGCTGGTGCGCGGCGATTCGCGGAGTGGAAGGCGGAGGCCTAGTGGAGGGATTGCCGGTCCACAACTTCTACACCGACGAGGGCGACGTGGCGATGAAGTGCCCCACCGAAGTTCCCATCACCGACCGTCGCGAAAAAGAGCTGGCCGACCAGGGCTTCATTCCGCTGGTGCATTGCAAGGGCACCGATTACGCGGCGTTCTTCAGCGTGCAGAGCGCGCAAAAACCGAAGCTGTTCGACAAGGACGCGGCCAATGCCAACGCGCGGCTGTCCGCGCAATTGCCTTACATCTTCGCCGTCTCGCGTTTTGCGCATTACCTCAAGGCGATGATGCGCGACAAGCTGGGCAGCTTCATGTCGCGCGCGGACTGCGAGAACTGGCTGAACCAGTGGATCCAGAATTACGTCACGCCGGACGACACTGCCGCGCCTTCGGTGAAAGCGCAGCACCCGCTGCGCGAGGCACGCATCGAGGTGCAGGACGTCCCAGGCAAGCCGGGCGCTTACCGCGCTGTGGCCTTCCTGCGCCCGCACTTCCAATTGGACGAGCTCAGCGTATCGCTGCGGCTGGTGGCCGATCTTCCGGCCAGCGCCCGCAAGTAGATTGATCCGGTTTTCCCCCGCCCTGCGCGGATCAAAACGAGGAGAGACACATCATGGCAGCAGTTGATATGTTTTTGAAGCTCGACGGCGTCGATGGTGAAAGCGCCGACGATAAGCACAAGAGCGAGATCGAACTGGAGAGCTGGTCGTGGGGCGCCACCAACGCGGGCACTGCCGCCAGCGGTGGGGGCTCCGGCTCCGGCAAAGTGAAAGTCGCCGATTTCGTGGTCACCAAGCACATCGATAAGGCGTCGCCCAAGCTGATGGAGGCCTGCAACACCGGCAAACACATCGGCAAGGCAATCCTGACCTGCCGCAAGGCGGGCGGCGGCCAGAATGAGTACCTCAAGGTTACCTTGAGCGATGTGCTGGTTTCGGGGTTCACCACCACGGGCTGCCCGGCGGGTAAGCGGACGCACTCGGTGGGACGAAGCATGCACGCGGCCAACGTCACGACCAGCCGGTCCAACACGCAGCACAACATCAGCTTCGAGGGCGAAACCCAGCTTCCGGTTCCGCTGGAGCAGATTAGTCTCAATTTCGGAAAGATTGAGTTCGAATACCGCGAGCAGGACTCCAAAGGCGGTATGAAAGGTCCGGTCAAAACCGTGTGGGATGTAAAAGGGAATAAAGCGAGCTAGAGGCGCGGCAGAATCAGGAGGATGAAATCATGGCTATTGCTGATTATTTTCTAAAAGTAGACGGCATCGACGGAGAGAGCGCCGACGACAAACACAAGAACCAGATCGAGCTGCTGAGCTTCTCCTGGGGATCGGCGAACCAGGGCAGCGCCGGAGTGGGCGGTGGAAGCGGCGCGGGCAAGGTCGCCATCAGCGACTTCGTCGTCATGAAATACCTGGACAAGGCCTCGCCCAAGCTGCTGGAGGCGTGCACCACCGGAAAGCATATCGGCAGCGTGACGCTGTTTTGCCGCAAAGCCGGCGGGGGCCAGCAGGATTACAATACCATCAAGCTCACCGACGTGCTAGTTTCCGGCTATACCGCGACGGGGTGCCCGATCGGAAGGCGCATGCATTACCCTGGGACCACCGCGCAGGATCACCTCCATCTCGATTTCGAGCCGGATGATCAGATTCCACTTCCCCTGGAGGAAATCACGCTCAATTTCGGCAAAATAGAATACGAATACCGGGAGCAGGATTCCAAGGGCGGCATGAAGGGCCCGGTGAAGACGGCCTGGGATGTGAAGGCGAATAAGTCCTCTTAAGCCGGTTCGCATGAGCCCACAGGCGCTGTTCCAGGCCGGTAAACTCGAAGAAGCGGTAGCGGCGCTGAGCACGGAGGTGCGGGATAATCCCACCGACGCCAAGCGCCGCACCTTTTTGTTCGAGCTGCTCTGTTTCCAGGGCGAATACGACCGCGCCGAAAAGCATCTGAAGGTGCTGGCTGCGGCCGGACCGGAAGCGCAGATGGGCGCGACCCTATATCTGTCCGCATTGCACGGCGAGCGCACGCGGCAAAAGCTATTTGAGGAGCAGGATTACCCTCCGGTTCCGGCCGCTGCCCAGCCCCGAAAAGGCGTTCTGAACGGCAAACGGTTCGAGTCTTTCGAAGACGCGGATCCGCGCGTGGGCCCGCGGTTGGAAATGTTCGCGGCCGGCGCGTACTTATGGATCCCGCTGGAACACGTTGAATCGATCGAAATGCAAGCGCCCACGCGGCTGCGGGACCTGCTGTGGATTCCGGCGGCAGTGTGCACCGGTCCGGCGTTCCGCGGCACGGAATTGGGCGAAGTGCTGTTGCCCGTGCTGGCGCCCTTCACTTACAAAGATCCGGACAACCTGGTCCGGCTGGGGCGCGCCACAGGATGGGAGGAAGTGAACGGCCAGAACGTTCCGTTCGGGCAACGTTTGTTCTGCGTGGACGGCGAGGACATTCCGATCCTGGAAATCCGCAAGGTGGAATTCGAGAAGGTCGAAGCCGGGCCTGCCGGCGGCGCGGCGCAGGAGGCGTGATGCCTCTGCGCGAAGACATTCTCAATCCAATTCCGGGCGACAATCCCAGCGGAGAAAATCTTCGCTACGATCCGGTTTACGACAAGATCAAGGAAGCGCGCCGCGAAGACGACGACGCTCCGCAAGGCGACTGGCAGCGGGAACGGAAAACCGCCGATGTCAAGGCAGTCATCACTCTCGCCGGCGACGCGCTCGCCACCCGGTCGAAGGATCTGCAACTGGCCGCGTGGCTGACCGAGGCTTTGCTGCGCCAGCAGGGATTTTCGGGGCTGCGGCAGGGCCTCGACCTGCTGCGTGAATTGGTCGAAAATTTCTGGGACACGCTTTATCCGGAAATCGACGAGGGCGATCTGGATTTTCGCGCCGCGCCCCTGAGTTGGGTGGGAATGAAGCTGGATGGGACTCTGCGCAAAGCGCCCATGACGCGCGGGGGATTCAGCTTTTACGACTATCAGGAGTCGCGCCGCGTCGGCTATGAGGATCAGGCCGACACGGATGCGCGCCGCGCAGACCGCGCGGCGAAGATCGCCGATGGCAAGCCCGCTCCGGAGGATTTCGACAAGGACGCCGCTGCGACTCCGGTGGAGCGGTACGAAGGATGGGTGGCAGCGCTGGACGGCTGCACGGAATCGCTGGCCGGGCTCGATCACTCATGTGAGGAAAAATTCGGCAACGCTGCGCCCGGATTTTCCGCGCTGCGCACTGCGCTTGAAGAAGTCCGGCACGTGGTCAACCAGATTCTGCAGCGCCGCCTGGAGCAGGAGGGCCGCGCGCCCGCCGAGCAAGGGGAAACCGAACCGGCATTCGAAGAGGAAGCCGCGGAGGCCACGGCTGCAGCGCCCGCGAGAGCCGCTGCTCCGCGGCGGGCCGCACCGGCCGGCAATCTCGAGCCGCAGGACGATGAGGACGCGGCGGCGCGCCTGGCTGCGGTCGCGAAGTTCCTGCGCGCACGGGATTCGTCGAGTCCCGCGCCCTATCTCTTGCTGCGCGGCTACCGTTGGGGCGAGTTGCGGGGCTTCGGTGAAAATCCCGACCCGTCCGTGCTCGCGGCGCCGCCTTCGGAAACGCGGCAGAACATTCGCAAATTGGCTCTGGAAGCGAATTGGAGCGAACTGCTGGAGGCCGCGGAAAACGCGATGGCGCAGCCGTGCGGGCGTGCGTGGCTGGATCTGCAGCGCTACGTGGTGCGCGCGGCGGAGAACTACGGGTATAACGCGATCGCGCAAGCGGTTCGCAGCGAATTGCGGGCGTTGCTCAGCGATCTTCCGCAGCTTCCTTCCTGGACCCTGATGGACGATACTCCGGCAGCCAACGCGGAAACGCAGGCATTCCTAAAGGAGCTGGACGGCGCACAAACCGCCGCACCGGCCGGATCCGCTTCTACTCGCACCTTGGACGACGAAGACGAACAAGCCCTCCCGCCGGGCGAGCCCATTCCTCCGGACAGCTACACCTTGGCTATGGAAGCCGCGCGCTCCGGTCGTGCCGGCGACGCCATTCAGATGCTCTCCGATGAAATCTCCCGCCAGCAATCCGGGCGGGCGCGGTTCCAGCGAAAACTGCAGCTCGCGCAGGTGTGCATGATGACCAAGCATGAAGCGCTGGCGCGGCCGATTTTGGAGGAGCTCGCGCGGACCATCGATGCCCACCGGCTGGAGGAGTGGGAAACCGCTGGTTCGGTGGCCCATCCGCTGGCTCTGCTGTACCGTTGCTTGAATAAACTCGACGGCGACGCCGGCGCGAAGCAAAAGCTGTATGCGCAGATTTCACGGCTGGACCCGATGCAGGCGCTGGAGTGCGAGCGCTGATGCCTCCGCGCTCCTCTAGATCCGGACCCGACTTGGCCGTCACCCAGCCGCTGCTGGACCGGCTGATCGACAACGATCCCAAGACTGCCTTCGACCCGCCGGTTAGCCGCGGACAAAGTGTGCGGATGCTGAAGGCGGCCGTGCGCCGGGATTTGGAATGGCTGCTCAACACGCGCCGTACGCCGGATGCCGCGCCGGAATCGATGAAGGAGTTGTCGCGGTCGCTGTACAACTACGGGCTCCCCGATTTCTCCTCCTACAGCGTGAATGCGCCGCGCGACCGGGATCGGCTGCTCCTGGAACTGGAACACTCTCTGGCGGTGTTCGAGCCGCGGCTCAAGGACGTTCGCGTGTCACTGGTGGAGACGGTAGAGGGATATACCCGCACGCTGCGGTTTCAGATTGAAGGAACCCTGGACATGGATCCGATCGCCGAACGCATCTCCTTCGATACCCTCCTGCAATTGAACAGCGGCGAATATCAGGTGCGCGGAGACGGCGGTGCGTGACGATCTTAAGCTGTATTACGAGCGAGAGCTCGATTATCTGCGTCAATTAGGCGCGGAATTCGCCGGGAAATATCCGAAAATCGCGCAACGGCTGGTTCTGGAGACGGACAAAGAGAGTCCCGATCCGCACGTGGAGCGCCTCCTGGAGGGGTTCGCATTCCTGGCCGCGCGCGTGCATCTGAAGATCGACGACGAATTTCCGGAGATCACGGAGGCGCTGCTCAGCATCCTCTATCCCCACTACATCCGTCCCATGCCTTCCATGACTATTGTCGAGATGCATCTCGACGCCGAGGAAGGCGGCGTGGCGGCACCGCAACAGGTGCCTCGCGGAGCCGGATTGAACTCGCGTCCGGTGGGTGGAGTGCCGTGCCAGTTCCGCACCTGTTATGAGACCACCGTGTGGCCGCTGGAAGTGAAGGCGGGGGAGTGGACCTCGCCAGACCGCTTGTCGCCGCCGGTGAAATCGCTGGAGGCGGCGGCTGCGGTGCGCATCGAGATTCAAGCTCCGCAGGACGTGCAGATGGCGAAGCTGGGGCTGGAGACGCTGCGCCTGCATGTGGCCGGGAACGCCAGCATCGCCCACGCGCTGTACGAATTGCTGTGCGCCAACACCGTCCAGATTCTGGTGCGCGACCCGTCTCCGGGCTCGCGCGTGCGGCCGCTCGCGCTACGGCCCGAAAATCTCCGGCCGCTGGGATTTGAGGAAGCGGAAGCAATGCTCCCCTACCCGCGGCGCAGTTTCCCCGGCTATCGCGTCCTCCAGGAATATTTCACTTTCCCGGAGAAATTCTTTTTCTTTGACCTGGAAGGGCTTGAAGAGGCGTGGACGCAAGGATTCAAAAACCGTTTTGAGCTGGTCTTCTTACTTTCGCCCTTCGAGGGCGGCGACCGCCGGCAACTGCTGGAGCAGGGGGTCAACGCCAAGACTTTCCGCTTGAACTCGACGCCGGTGGTGAACCTGTTTGCGCTAACCGCTGAACCGATCCTGCTGACACAGCGCCGCTACGAATACCCGCTGATCCCCGACGTGCGGCGTCCCTTCGCCACCGAGGTGTTTTCGGTGGAGGAAGTGATCAGCGTGAATCCGCAGGACAACCAGGTGCTGCATTTTGAGCCCTTTTACTCCTTCCGCCACACCACGCAGAAAGACGCGGCGCGAGGCGGGCCGCAAACGTTCTGGATCGCCCACCGCCGCGCCTCGGCCAAGAGCGGCGATGAGGGCACGGACGTCTCCCTGGCGCTAGTGGATTTGTCGGCCCGGCCGCTGCATCCGGACACGGATACGCTGACCGTGCGCGCGATGTGCACCAATCGCGATCTTCCCGCGCGGCTGGCGTTCGGAAACGAAGACGGCGACTTCGATCTGGAGGGAGGCGCGGCGGTCAAGCGCATCGTGGCTCTGCGCAAGCCCACCAACGCAGTGCGTCCGCCGTTGGGCAGCGCGGCGCTGTGGCGGCTGATCTCGCATCTCTCGCTGAATTATCTGTCGCTGGTGGAAGAGGGCCGTGAGGCTCTGCAGGAAATCCTGAAGCTGTACGACTTCACCGGCTCGGCTTTTTCGGAGCGGCAGATCGACGCGATCACCGGCTTGAAGAGCGGGCCGCACTTCGCGAGGCTGATCTCAGAGAACGGCGTCACATTCGCGCGCGGTACCCGCGTGGAGATCGAGTTCGACGAAGACCAATTTGCCGGCGGCGGCGTGTTCCTGTTCGCCAGCGCGATTGAGCGTTTTCTGGGAGAATACGTCTCGCTCAACAGCTTCAGTCAACTGATCGCGCGCTCGCGGCAGAGAAAGGAGGCACTCAAGCAATGGCCGCCCCGGGCGGGTCAGATGATCTTGATGTGAGCGTCGCCACCGAAATGTCCGCGCTTGATGTGGGCGAAAAAAAGGCCGCTGAAGGAAACGCCGCCGAAGGCCGCTACACGGAAGTCGAGCGCCTGCTGCGCGAAACCCCGCAGGAGTTCGAATATTTCCAAGCCGTGCACTTATTGGAGTGCATGTTCGAACAGCGGGAACCGGTGGGAGGATTCGCGCCTCCGGCCAAAGAGGTGGCGCGCCTCCACGTGCACGCATCGCTGCCGTTTCCGGCCAGCCAGATTCAACGCATGGATTGGCCGCAGGACGGAGTTCCAGGCGTGGTCATCAACTTCATGGGATTGTTCGGACCATCCGGTTTGCTGCCGTTGTACTACACCACCCTGATCGTCGAGCGAATCCGGCAGAAGGATCACGCACTTCAGGATTTTCTCGACATCTTTCATCATCGCATGGCCGGATTGTTTTACCGGGCGTGGGAGAAATACCGCTTCACCATTGCTTATGAGCGAGGCACATCGCCGGGCGGAGCGCGCGACCGCTTCTCGCACCATCTGATGGACTTGACCGGATTGGGCACCTCGGGGCTGGAACAGAGGCTTCGGGTGCGCGACGATTCGCTGCTGTACTACTCCGGTTTGCTGTCCTTGCACTCCCGGCCGGCCGCGGCGCTACAGCGGGTACTCTGGGACTATTTCGACGTGCCGGTGGAAGTCGAGCAGTTCGTGGGCGCGTGGCATCGTTTGGAGGAGTCCAATCAGTGCCGCGTGGGCCTGGAATCCGGGCCTTCGGAAGAACTGGGCACAGGCGCGATCGCCGGCGACGAGATCTGGTACCAGCAGTCCGGCGCGCGAATCAAGCTGGGACCGCTAAGCCTGACTGAGTATCTCGATTTCCTTCCCACGGGAACCGCGCATGAGCCGCTGAAATCGCTGGCCAACTTCATCGGGCGCGGCGAAATCGATTTTCAGGTGCAGCTTATCCTCAAAAAAGACGATGTACCGGCGTGCGAGCTCGGGCTGGATGAGCCGCCGAGGCTGGGCTGGACTTCCTGGGCCAAGACCCGAGCCTTGCGCGCGGATGCGGGGGATACTATCTTTGCGATTTAGGTTCGCGGAGGGCGATTTAGGATCGTGGAGGGGGATTAGACGAATATGAGCGTCAATTTAAAAAGCCTGATCGGGAAGTTGAATGACACCACGCGTGCCGCTCTTGAAGAAGCTGCGACGCTGTGCCTGGTGCGCACGCATTACGACGTCGAGATCGAACATTTTCTGCTGAAGTTATTGGACGCGAGCGGGAGCGACGCCGCGCGGATATTCCACCATTTCGGCGTAGACACCTCCCGCCTACAGAAGGAGCTGGAGCGCGGCTTGGATTCGCTCAAGAGCGGCAACGCGCGCACGCCGGCCTTCAGCCCGTCGCTACTCAACATGCTGACGGAAGCCTGGACGCTGGGCTCGCTCGATTTCGGGGGAACGCAAATTCGCAGCGGTTATGCGATTCTGGCGCTGCTGAGCAATGACGAGCTGGCGCGCATCGCACGAGACATCAGCCGCGAGCTGCAGAAGATCCAGCCGGAAGCGCTGAAGCGGGAATTGTTGGCGATTACCGAGGGCTCGGAAGAAGACACCGGTGGCGCCGATGCGGCGGAAGCCGAAGCCGGCGCGGCAACATCAGGAAAGCCGCCCGGCAAAACGCCGAATCTGGATCAATTCACCGTCAATCTGACCGCGAACGCGCGCGCCGGAAAGATCGATCCGGTTCTCGGACGAGATTTCGAAATCCGCCAGGTGATCGATATCCTGATGCGGCGCCGCCAAAACAACCCGATCCTGACCGGTGAAGCGGGCGTGGGCAAGACTGCCGTGGTGGAAGGGTTCGCGCTGCGCATCGCGCAAGGCGACGTACCGCCGCCGCTCAAGAACGTGGAAGTGCGCACCCTAGATCTGGCTCTGCTGCAGGCCGGAGCGGGCATCAAGGGCGAGTTCGAGAACCGGCTCAAAGGGTTGATTGAAGAAGTGAAAGCCTCGCCGACGCCCATCATCCTGTTCATCGACGAAGCCCACACCATGATCGGCGCGGGCGGACAAGCGGGCCAAAACGACGCGGCCAACCTGCTCAAGCCGGCGCTCGCTCGCGGCGAGCTGCGCACCATCGCGGCGACTACTTGGAGCGAATACAAGAAATACTTCGAAAAGGATCCTGCACTGGCGAGACGCTTTCAGGTAGTGAAAGTCGAGGAGCCGGATGAAGCGACCTGCATGGTGATGATGCGCGGCATTGTCGGCGCGCTGGAAAAGCATCACAATGTGCGGATTCTGGATGAGGGCGTGGCGGCCTCGGTGCGCTTTTCGCATCGCTACCTGGCCGGGCGGCAGTTGCCGGATAAAAGCGTCAGCGTGCTGGACACGGCCTGCGCGCGGCTGGCGCTGGGACAGAACTCGGTGCCCGCCGCGATCGAGGATGCGATTCGTGAAATCGACGATCTGGCAGTGCAAACCCGCGTGCTGGAGCGTGAGACCGCCGTCGGGGCGGATCATAAGGAACGGCTGGAGGCGATCGCCAAGCAGAAAGCCGACGTGGAGGAACGGCTCAAATCGCTGAATGAGCGCTTCAACAAGGAGCGCGACTTGGTGATGAAGATTCGTGACCTGCGCGGGAAACTCGAAGGCGAGCCGGCCAACGGCAACGCGGATTCGACGCGCAAGGAACTCGAGGCCGCCAACGCGGAGCTCGAAACTTTGCAAGGCGAGACGCCGCTGATGCGGGTGTGCGTGGATGGGCACACGGTGGGCGAAGTGATTTCGGCGTGGACCGGAATCCCGGTCGGCAAGATGCTGAAGGATGAAATTCAGACAGTTCTGGCGCTCGAGGCGCATCTGAAGGCGCGCGTGATCGGGCAGGATCATGCTCTGGAGCAGATTGCGCAGCGCATTCGCACCTCACGCGCGAGCCTGGAGGATCCCAACAAACCTATCGGTGTGTTCTTGCTGGTTGGTCCCAGCGGCGTCGGCAAGACCGAGACGGCGCTCACCCTCGCCGAACTGATGTACGGCGGCGAGCGCAACATGATCACTATCAACATGAGCGAATTTCAGGAGGCGCACACGGTTTCCACGCTCAAGGGCTCACCTCCCGGCTACGTCGGCTATGGCGAGGGCGGAGTGCTCACCGAAGCCGTGCGGCGCAGGCCGTATTCGGTGGTTCTGCTGGATGAGGTCGAGAAGGCGCATCCGGACGTGCTGGAGCTGTTCTTCCAGGTTTTCGACAAGGGCATGATGGAAGACGGCGAAGGCCGGGAGATCGACTTCAAGAACACCATCATCATCCTGACTTCCAACGCCGCGACCGCGACCATGATGAAGCTGACGGCCGATGCGGAAACCGCGCCTAGCGCGGAAGGGCTGGTGAAGGCGATCAAGCCGGAGCTCGACAAGACGTTCAAGCCCGCGTTCCTGGGGCGCCTGGTGATCATCCCGTATTATCCGGTGCGCGATGAAGCGCTCAAGAAGATCATCCTGCTGAAGCTCGGAAAGATTCAGCGGCGCCTGATGGAGAATCATAAAGTGGCGCTGGAATTCGACGTGGCTTTAGTGGACGAGGTCGCGCGGCGATGCACGGAAGTGGAAAGCGGCGCGCGCAACGTCGACAACATTCTGACCAATACTCTGCTGCCGCAGATTTCACGGCGTTTGCTGACCGCCATGGCGGAAGGGGCGAAGCCCTCGGCGATTCGGGTGAGCGTCGGGCCCGATTCGGCCTTCGTTTACGAAGATGAGTGGAAGCCGCGCGCGACGGCAACCACGGTCGATTAACAACGATGAAAAGCCTCCAGCCGGTCATCTGGATGAAGGGGACGCTGCTGAGCCCGCAGTATCTGCAAACGCAGGACCGGTTCCTGGAAAGCGCACTGCAGTTCCGGATCGAAGCCCTCGCGTTTTCCGGATGGGGCTTCCGCCGCCTGCAGTTGAATCATGAAGCATTGGCGGCGGGATATGTTTCCATCGCCGAGGCGAGCGGCATTTTTCCAGACGGTCTGTTGTTCGATATTCCCGGCGCGGATGCCGCGCCCGCACCTAAGGCCCTGGATGGATGCTTCGAGGCGGATCAGAAGACGCTCGACGTCTATCTCGCGATCCCGCACTTCCGCGACCGCGGCTTGAACGTGTCGCTGGAACAATCCAAGGCGGACACGCGGTATCTGACCGAGGTCGCCATGTTGCGCGACGAAAACTCCGGGCTGGCGGAGAAGCCGGTACAAATCGCGCGTAAGAATTTCCGGCTCTTAGTGGAGGGGGAAGCCCAGCAACACGCCTCCGTTCTTCGCATCGCACGCATTGAGCGCACGGCGGCTGGATTGTACAAGCTGGACCCGCGCTTCGTTCCGCCCTTGCTGGATCTGGCAGCCAGCGATTTTCTGGTTTCGATTTTGCGGCGTCTGGTGGAGATCCTCGGGGCCAAGAGCAGCCAGCTCGCGGGAACGCGCCGCCAGAAAAATTTGAGCCTGGCCGATTTCGGCGCGTCCGATATCGCCAATTTCTGGCTGCTGTACACCATCAATTCGCACTTTCCTTTGTTGCAGCATCTGTTCGAGAGCCGGCGCGGCCATCCCGAGGCTCTGTATGAGACGATGCTGTCCCTGGCCGGAAGCCTGACCACGTTCTCGTCGCAGATCCATCCGCGCGATCTGCCCAAGTACGAACACAACGAGCTCAGTTTCTGTTTCGAGGATCTGGACGAAAAAATCCGCCTGCTGCTGGAGACGGTGGTGCCCAGCAACTTTGTGTCGCTGCCGTTGAAGCTCTCGCAACCGTCGATTTACGCCACGTCGCTTGCCGACGACAAGTATCTTCGCAACACGCGTATGTATCTGGCCGTGCGTGCGGCGACCAGCGCCGGCGAGATTATTTCGAAGGCTCCCTACTTGATTAAGGTGTGCTCGGCGAATCATATCGAGCATCTGGTGCGGCAGGCCCTCCCCGGGATTCCACTGACGCATGCTCCCAAGCCGCCCAGCGCGATTCCGGTGAAGCTGGACTATCAATACTTCAGCCTGAGCCAGACCGGAGGAGCGTGGGAAGCGGTGCAGCGCTCTCGCAACCTGGCCGCGTTCGTGCCGGGGGAACTGCCGAATCCCCAGCTCGAGCTGATTATTTTGTTGCCGGAGGCGTGAGCCTCACGCGACGAACTGTGTGGTCGCGGCGATTGCGGCTCCGGCTGCCGAGGCCAGGATCGAGAGGTACCAGATCAGGGGCTTCTTGGAAAGAATTGCGAGCGACGCGAACACGATAGCGACTTCGAGAAACACCTCGCTGATCTCCAGGCGCAGAGCCTGATCGCCCTTGTGGTCCCGCTCCTTCTCGAACTCAGTGGCCTTTTCCTGAATGTCGTCGTGGTCCTTCTTGTATTTTTCCGAGTTGCCGGCGTAGCGCTCAGAGACCGCGTCAGCTTCGGGTGTCTTCAGCGCCTTCATCATGTCGCGTGCGATCTCTGAATCGTAGCGGCGGATGTCCTTGGCCTGTGAGTAAGCCCACTGGTCCGAGGCTTTTTGCTGCTCCAGTAGCTCCTCGGTGGAAAGAATGTGGCCCAGCACGCTGACGATCGCCAGCGCGGCGGCGACGATCGCCATGGTCACGGCGACTTTCTTATCGAAAGGCTCCTTGGCGTGTTCGGCGTTTTCGTGCAGTTCCTCGTCGACAGACATGTTCTCAACAGTATCTCATCGAAACGCCAGTTTGGCCTTGACCTGCTCCTCGGCTTTGACGCCGGGACCGAAGAGCTGCTCGAAGAAGCCTTCTTTGATCAGGCGGTCGACCAGGGTGTTGTCGATGACCTTACGGAAATCGAAGGCGCGCAATTGCGCGCCGAGCCGTTCATCCACCGGATGGGCGATCATGTAGGCGACCGCCGGGGCCGGGACATAGGGCACTCGCTCATAAGTGTTGGCTTTGGTGTACAAATCCCAGACCCGAGCCACATCGGCCGGATCGTCGGTGGGATTGTATTTGAGGTACGTCTTCACGGCGAAGGCTTTGTCGTCGTACAGGCGCTTGATGGCTTCGGCGTGCGCTTTGAGGAGTAACTCGGGCAGCTTGGGGTTGGCGGCGAGGGTGCTCTTCTTGAAAACGTAGACGGTGGGTGCGTAAATGTCGTCGTAGTCGCTGGTGTTGGCCAGGCTCTTGAAGCCCTGCTCTTCGAATTTGAACCAGACCGGAGCGGTAAGCATGGTGGCGTCCACCCGGCTGCTCTTGAGCGCCGCGGCGCGACCGTTGACGTCGGTGCCGATCGGGACCCACTCGACGTCCTTGGGCGTCAGCCCGGCGCGGGCAAGCAACGCGACTGAGTAATTATAGGGAGCGTCGCCAATCTGGCTCACGCCGATTTTCTTGCCCTTCAAATCGCGCACACTCGAAAATGTTTTGGGCGCCATCAGCGCGAAAGAGCTCTTCTTGTACTGGCTTCCGACGATGATGAGCGATCCGTCGCGCGAGGCCGCCGGCATGGCCTGCTCCAGGGGATAGTTGGTCATCACCGCCTCGC
Source organism: Bryobacteraceae bacterium (assembly GCA_030041495.1). Classification (GTDB taxonomy): domain Bacteria; phylum Acidobacteriota; class Terriglobia; order Bryobacterales; family Bryobacteraceae; genus Palsa-187. The sequence goes on from JASHNT010000017.1 coordinate 69,841, forward strand.
CGCTCACCACCATCGCGATCCCCGCCGGATGCACGGCGAAGGCCAGGTTGACATCGAGCCCATATTTTTCGTAGTAACCGCCTTCCTTGGCGATATACAGAGGCCAAGTGGTGCCGGTGCGGGCGGCGTAGTTCACTGTGATTTTCTCAAGCGGAATTTGGGCTGAGACGGTAGGGGCGAGGATGAGTGCGAGCAGAGCTGCGCGGCGCATGCTTGCACAATATCACGTGCTACAGTTAGATTCGAAATCCCAAATGGCTCGCATCGTCTTAGGATTGGGCTCCTCGCACGGGCCCATGCTTTCGATCGCTCCGGAATACTGGCCTGACCGGGTTCTGGCGGACCGCGCCAATCCCCGGCACTTCTACAACGGCAAAATTTACACCTTCGATCAAATGACGGAGCTGCGGCACGGAGAAAATCTGGGCCAGCAAGCCTCGCCCGAAGTCCGCCGGGAGCGCCACGCCCGCTGCCAGCAGGCCATCGCCAAGCTGGGCGACGTATATCTCAAAAACCCTCCGGGCATCGCGGTGATCGTGGGCAACGATCAGATGGAAGTGTTCACCAAGGAACACATTCCCGCGCTGGCGATTTTCTGGGGCGATTACGTGGAAGGGATTCCGCGCACGCAGGAGTTTCTAGACAAGCTGCCGCCGGGCATTGCGCGCGCGGAGCTGGATCGCACGCCCGCGGTGTGCACGCAGTATCCGTGCGTGCCGGAGCTCGGGCGGCATCTGATCCACACGGCGACGGCCGAAGGGTTCGACCTGGCGCAGTTGACCCGGTTGCCCGAAGGCGAGATTGGCTCGCATGCCGTGCCACATGCCTTCGGGTTCATCTACCGCCGCGTGCTGCGCGACCGGGTGCCTCCGCAGACTCCAATTCTGGTTAACACCTTTTATCCGCCGAATCAGCCCACGGCTTCCCGCTGCTACCAGTTCGGGAAAATGCTGGCTCGCGCGGTGGCCGCGTGGCCAATGGATGAGACCGTAATGTTCATCGCGTCCGGTGGCCTGAGCCATTTCGTCGTGAATGAGGAGTTCGATCACAAGGTGCTGGACGCGATGCTTGCGGGGGACGGCGCGGGGCTCACCAGCCTTCCGGAGAACATGTTCGAATCCGGAACTTCGGAGATCAAGAACTGGATTGTCGTTGCCGGGGCGATGGCCGGGGCCGGGCTGAAGATGACGCTGGTCGATTACGTGCCCTGCTACCGGTCGGAAGCCGGAACCGGGAGCGGCATGGGCTTCGCCTACTGGAGCTAACCCGTTTCTCCCGATCCCAGATCGGCCTATAGTTTTCCTCTGGATTACCGATTTGATGAGTGCAATTAACGGAAAAAACGCCGACAGTTGCCGCTCCCCTGTCACGGGATCTCAGCGCACTGCCGCGGAAGAGCTGCGCGCTCCTCACCGTGCTTCTGTTGATGATTCTGCTCCTTTGGGTCTGGCCGTTCGGTAGATATGAGATTCTCGCTTCGTCTTTTGCGGGAGGGGTTTTCATCTATGCCGGAACCCGTCCGCGGAGGCACCGTTTTGCCGCGATTCTCACCATTGGCGGTGTGTGCGCCGCCCTATATTGCCTGCGGGGAGGGGCTCGCGAATGGCGCGTTCGCGACGGCGATGGCGGTTGCCGGTTTCCTTGGCATGGGGGGCGTTTTTCTTCTCGCGCTTGAGCTCATCTGGGAGAAAAGGGAAGGTTCCGGCGCGGCTTTGCGCGATGCCTGCCTCCTGCCCGCGTTTGTGATGGTCTCCATGGTGAGCATGCAGCTCGCCAATGAAAACGCTCATCCCAATTACGACTATTTCCTGGACGCCTTCGATGCAACCCTGGGAGGGTCGTTCGTGCCTCGCGTGGTCTCCCTTTTCCGCGCCGCGCCCCCATTGCAGAACACGCGCTGGGTGCTCTACCATGTGCTGCTAATCCTGCCGCCGCTATTCCATGGCTGGGCATGTTATAAGCGGCGCGCACGTGTCATCAATCTGGTTCGCGCGTTTGCGATCGGGGGCATGTGCGCATTCGTTCTGTACCAAATCTGCCCGGCGCAGGGGCCCAGGTATGTGTTCGGCTCCGATTTTGCGGCCCGAATGATAGGTGCCGGATCCGCTCCTCTGCGGGTTTTATCCAGCGCCGGTTGGAGCAACGCGATGCCGTCCATGCACATGACCTGGGCGTTGCTACTGTGGTGGTACGCGCGGGAGATCGGAAAGCTTGCCGGAAGGACGGCAGGATTATTCGGGGTTCTGACCGCGCTGGCGACTCTCGGGCTTGGCGAGCACTACTTCATCGACCTAGTGGTCGCGGCGCCGATGCTGATGGCGGTCGCGGGACTGTGCGGTGCCCGGCATGGATGGACCGCGACCGGTTTTGCGATGGTTATCGCCTGGGCTGCCGCTCTGCGGACCGGTATCCTGGTCCACGCTCCCGCGGGGCTGAATTGGGGCTTTGTCGTGGCAACGGTCCTGGCGACTGCCGTGGTCATGAGGCAGCGTCCACCCCTTCGCGCATGCGATGCGCAGCCATTCGGGAGCATCGCCGAAGTCCAATACGCCGCACAACTGGAACGCGCTGGGGAATGATCTCATCGGCCGCCTCCCCGTCCGCCGCCTTCCCATCTGACATGTCGCCTGTCACCGGATGGGAGACCGACACAGGCGGGGGTGGCAGGGCTTCGCCTACCCCTGCCAATCCGTAATCATTTCGCCAAGATGCTGTGTTATATTGACGTTCCAATATGGATCGGACAGTCGATGTAATCGTGGGTGTCGTCGCCGTGGGGCTGACCGCCTTCAAAGATGAAGTGGTGTTGTGGTTCAAGACCCGGCTGGGGGCGCACAAGGATTTGGCGGGAGAGTGGGACTGCATTTGGAAGAAGCAGTTACTGGACGATCAGAACCGCGCCGCGGCCGACGTGCCTGACGTCGTGAGAATCGACAAAGTGGCGGGCGCTTTATTCAAGGGCCGCGGGCCGAATTACCTGGTAAGCGGAAGGGCCGCGCATCGGATGGTGACCGTCTCCTGGTACGACGCCAAGAACAACGACTTGGGGGGTGTAGCCGTACTCAAACAGGACGACAAGGAGCCTAAAATGCGCGGGCATTGGTGCCAGTACTCCGGCAACGGCGAATTTCACGGCGGCGAGGTCACCTGGATCAAGAAGGCGGAAATGGGCTGAGGCTGCCACCCCCGAGTCTCCGGCAAGGCGCACGTGCCGATCCCGGTTTGAAGCCAGACTTCAAGCCGGGGGCTTCTGTGCGGAAACTCCCCTACCGCCAGGGGCTGATCGGTTGGGGCTATTTCCCCTAAGACACGGAAATCATAGGGCTTTCCGGACTCCTCCGGGCCCTGGATGCGATTCACGCCGCGGCGCCGGACTGCAACCCGTGACCTTTCGGCGGTAACATCGTCAGAAGTAATGTTGCAACGGAGCGCCGTGGCCCTCAATTCGGGCTTACAAGCTGACGAGGCGGCGTTGATCCGGGCTGCGCAGGAGGGCGATCAGGACGCCTTTGCGCAGCTCGTCTACGCATATGACCAGAGTGTGCTCAAACTGGCCATGAATCTGTTGCGCTCGCCGGAAGATGCTCGCGACGTGTACCAGGAGGCGTTTTTGAGGGTGTATCGCAACCTGAACAACTTCCGTTTCGATTGCAGCTTCCACACCTGGCTGTACCGAATCGTGACCAACCTGTGTCTGGATCAAATGAGGAAACGTAAAGTTCGCCGGGAGGAGCCGTCGGTGCTCACGGCGGCCGATGGTCCGCTGGACCGGATGGATTCCGTGCAGGAGGAGCGCGTCGATGGTGACCCGCAAAGACATCTGTTCAGCGGGCAATTGCGAGTGCGCATCAAAAGTGTGCTGGAAGGCATGACGGCGCGGGAGCGCGCGGTGTTCGAGCTGCGGCATTATCAGGGCCTGCGCTTGCGGCGCATCGGAGAAATTTTGGGAACCACAGAAGAAGCGGCCAAGAACTGCCTGTTCCGGGCGACGCAGAAGATGCGGGCCGCGTTGGGGGATTTTGTATGAACCAGAGTGATGACGCTGGGGCGAACGGGAAGATGGACTGTGAGCAAGCGCGCATGTACTTTGCGCTGCTGCTATACGGTGAACTCTCCTTCGACGAGGAAGAGCAAGTAGACGCGCACCTGGATACGTGTGCGGAGTGCCGCGCCGCACTGGAGCGGCAACGCTCTTTGCACGCAGCGCTCGACGATTTCGCGGTTGATCCGCCCGCGCCGCTGTTGCGGGAATGCCGGGCGGAGCTGGTGGCGGCGCTGCGGCACGGTCCCGGTCCGCGGCCGGTGAAGCTGGGCTGGTGGGACCGCTTCATCGGCTACGCCGCTCCCGGCCCGATTCTGCGTCCGGTCGCGGCTGCGGCGCTGGTAGTGATCGGATTCGCCGGTGCGCGGCTGATGCCCAACGTCGCGCCGTATTTCGGCGGCAACATCGTCGCCGGCGCGAATCAGGCGGGATTTGAACGGGTCAGCGACGTCGAGCCGCAGAGCGACGGTAGCGTGCGCATCGTGGTGGATCAGACGCAGCAAAAGACCATTACCGGCAGCCTGGACGACCAGCGCATCCGCACCCTGCTGCTGGATGCCGTGCGCGACCCCAACAATGCCGGACTGCGGGCGGATAGCGTGGACTTGCTGATGCGGCGGGCGCAGTCCGCCGAGATCCGCGGCGCCCTGATCTACCTGGTGGTGCACGACCAGAATGACGGAGTGCGGCTGAAGGCCATGGAAGGATTGCGGCCCTTCGTCTCGGAACCGGATGTGCGCGGCGCGCTTTCCTCGGCGCTGCTGACCGACGCCAATCCAGGCGTGCGCACGCAAGCCATCGACCTGCTGATTCAGTCTCCCGGCGGCGATTCCTCCGCCAACATCGACCGCGCTACCATCGGCACCCTGCAGCAGTTGATGTCGCAGGAGAAGGTGCCGAGCGTGCGGCAGCGCTGCGAAAAGGCGCTGGAACTGATGAATGCCTCGGCGGAGATTTACTAGGGGCTTATGCGCGTACTCGGTCTGCTGCTGACGCTGGCTGCCGCGCTGGAGGCGCAGGAGACCAAGCCCGTCCTCGCTTTTTTGAATGGCGCGTGGGAGCGTCTCCAAGTCGGCGGCACGGAGGCCACTCCCGCGCTGCGCGTCTCTTCGGAAGTGCGGGTGATGCTGAAGAGCATGTCGCAATCGAACCGCATCACCTACCGTTTCATTCAGCGCATGCACGCCCGCTCCGAGCGGGTGGCCGCTGCGGTCTTGACCGGCGACGCCACGGTGAGCGCTTCTCCCGGCTCCACGCTGATCTCGGCTCACGGGGCGCCAGCCTACACCACGCTCGAAGTCTACGTTCCTCCGGAGGTGCGGACCGCCAATATTGAAATTCTGCGCAGCAGCGTCAGTGGCGACATCGAAGTCTTCGGCTTCCGCGGCTCCCTGCTGGCGCGCACGCCGGCCGGCGACATCCAGGCCGAAAATATCGGCGGCGATGTGGCGGCCTACACTCAAGGCGGCCACATCCGGTTTGGGCAGATCGGCGGCAATGTGACCTGTTCCACCGGAGCAGGGTCGATCACGGTGGATAGCGCCGGGGAGGTGAACTGCCAGACCGCCGGAGGCGAGATCGTCGTGAAGCAGGCCCGTGGACCGGTGTCGCTCTCGACGGGCGGAGGCAACATCGGAGTGCAGCAGGCGGCCCAGAGTGTGGAGGCGCATTCGACCCGCGGAGAAATCGTGGTGGGGCAGGCCGGCGGAATCGTGACCGCCTCGACCGGCGGCGGGGCTATTCGCATCGGCTCGGCAGCGGGAGTGCGCGCGACTTCGGCGTCCGGCCCGGTGTATCTCACGGGCGCATCCGGCGCGCTGAGCGTATCGACCGCGGTGGGGAGCATCCTGGCGGAGCTAATGGCCGGTGCGCGGCTCCAAAATTCCTCGCTAGTGGCGGCTTCCGGCGACATCACGGTGCGGATTCCGTCAAACGTCGCGGTGTCGGTGATGGCGACCAATGAGCGCGGCGGCATGCCGCACATCGATTCCGAATTCGGCGGCTTCCAAATGCCGGTGCTCACTTTCGGGCGCCCGCCTCTGGCCGAAGGAACCATCAACGGCGGCGGTCCGACGTTGCTGCTGAGCGGCAGCGACATGATCTATTTGCGAAGGTCGAGATGATTCGTTTTTTGATCTTGATTGGGCTGGGCGCGGCCGCCGCGGGCGGCTTGGGGGCGCAGCCGCTACACCTGATTACCGTTGGAGATCCGGCGGCCGGGTATCTGGGCATCGGCTCGGTGGATATAAACGCGGAACGCGCTAAGGAGTTGAAGCTGCCCGGGGAAATCGGGGTCGAGGTGACCAGGCTGGACGCGACAAGCCCCGCGGCCACGGCAGGGCTGCGGCTGCAAGACGTTTTGGTCGAGTACAACGGCCAGCGGGTGGAGGGAGAGGTTCAGCTCGAGCGCTTGATTCGCGAGACGCCGCCTGGAAGGGAAGTGCGGATCCAGGTGATCCGCAACGGATACGCACAGTCGCTGATCGCCAGGATTGGCGTCAAGCCGGCGACGAGAGTCTCGCAGATAGGATTTCTTCCGCTAGGGGCCTCGGCTGCCGGCATCATTCCCGACATTCCGACCCCAAGGATGAGCTGGCGCAATGGGCTGGGCGCCGAATGGGAGACGCTAGACGGGCAGTTGGCGGCGTTTTTCGGCGTGAAGGACGGCGGCGTCCTGGTGCGTTCGGTAACGAATGGATCCGCTGCGGAAAGAGCGGGGCTCAAGGCCGGGGACGTGATCATTCGCGTAGGCGACGCCCGAGTCGCGACGCCCGCCGACGTGTCGGTGCGCATCCGCGCGGTGCGCGAGCCGTCGGCGGCGGTGACGATCATGCGCGATAAGCGCGAGTTGACCGTGTCGATTCCACTAGAGGGAACCCAAAACTAGCCAGCGCGGGCTTACCGAACGTCCTTACTGAACGGTGCGGATCTCCACCTGCTTGTAGATCGCGCGCGTCTGCGTCAAGGTCGGGAACTGGATGCCCGGCAGCGCCGCGGTCGCGGTACCTGCGGCGACGCCCCAGCGGAGCGAATCGGCAAAGCTCCTCCCTTTGTCCATGCTCCAGATGAACGCGGCGGCTAGCGCGTCGCCCGCGCCGATGGGGCAGAGCGATTCGATACGCGGTGGCAGAGCCTCGAAAACTCCCTCCGGCGATACTGCCATCGCGCCGCGGCTGCCGAGGGAAAGAATCACGGACTCCGGACCCATCGCGTGAATCCGCGTCAGGGCTTCGAGAAACTGGTTGCGGGTGAGCAGAGCCCGCCCCAATAATCGCTCCGCCTCCGCCTGATTCGGCGTGATGACGGAAGGTTTGGCCTCCAGCGCATGTTGCAGCGCTTCTCCGTCGGTATCGAGCAGCGTCTTGACGCCCTGTTTCTGAGCCAACTGGATCAGCTCGCAATAAAAATGCGGCGGAACGCCGGGTTGCATGCTGCCGCAGATCATCAGCCAACTGGCCTTGTCGAGCTGCGCTTCGGCCAGCTTGCCAATGGCCTGGATCTCGGCAGCTTCCAGCGGCGCGCCGACCTCATTCAGCTTGACCGTGAGTCCTTGCTTGTCGGAAATGGTGAGATTAATGCGGCTCTCCGCGCCGACGTGCACCGCTTCAAACGGAAACGCCATCCCCGCGAGCGAAGCCTCCATGCGCTTGCCCGCGGCTCCGCCCGAGGTGAGCAGGGCCAGAGTTTTGCCTCCGAAGGCGTGGATCACCTGTGAGGCGTTGACGCCGCGCCCGCCGGCGGCCTCCGCCCGCCCCAGGATGTAGGCCCGGTCCTCGAAAACCAGCTTGTCGACGGTGACCGTTCGGTCAACGGCGGGATTAATAGTGAGTGTAAGGATCAAGCTAACATGGTAACCTTGCGCGGCTCCTCGCACTTTGGACCGATTTCAGCGCCTATGTAGCGCTGGTCTGCGTGTGCTTCTTCTGGGGCACGACGTACCTGGGAATCCGCATCGCCGTGGGCGAGTTGCCGCCCGCCGTGCTGATGGCGGTGCGCTACACGCTCTCCGGCGGACTGATTCTCGCCGGCGCGCGGCTCAAGAAAGCTCGCTTCCCTCGTGGGCGCGAATTGTGGATGACGGCCGGCACAGGCGTCCTGACTATCGCCGTCGGAACCGGCGCGCTGACCTACGCGGAGGTGTGGGTGCCCAGCGGGCTCGCGTCTCTGTTCGTCGCGACAGCTTCTTTCTGGCTGGTCGGAATGGACGCGGCGATGCCTGGCGGCGAGCCTCTCCATGCGCCCACCATCGCGGCGATGACCATCGGTGCAGCGGGCGCAGCTTTGTTGGTCGCTCCGGGCTCACGCGTTCCGGGTGGTAACGAGTTTGGAAGCTTCGGCTCCATGCTGGCGGGGTTCGGACTGATTCAACTCGGCTATGCCGGCTGGGGCGTCGGCTCGATCCTGCAACGAAGGCTCAAGACGGAGGCTCACCCGATCGTGAGCGCGGGAGTGCAGCAGCTCGCCACGGGCCTGGCGTTCGCGATCCCGGCGCTGGCCGGCTCCCGTCCGCACTGGACCGCGCGTGGTATTGCGGCGACGCTGTATCTGGCGATGTTCGGAGGATTGATCGGTTACAGTGCGTATGTCATCGCGATGCGCCGGCTACCCGTGGCGATCACATCGATTTATTCCTACATCAACCCGCTGGTGGCGGTGTTGCTTGGCGTGTGGCTTTATGGCGAGCCGTTCAGCGCCCGGGAAGCCGTCGCTATGGCGATCATTTTCCTCGGCGTGGCCTTGGTAAAACGGGCACAAACCGCGAAGAACCCGGAGCCGTGATGTGGGCGGGTTGCCTGTAAGCGGCCAAGAAACTTGCCGTTAATATTGACACGCGATATCGAGTGGCGATATCATTGGGCCATGTCCAGACCGACAGACCTCCTCCAAGGGACTCTAGATCTCCTGATCCTGCGAACGCTGGAGTTTAGGCCGCTCCACGGCGTTGGCATTGCCGATCGCATCGAGCAAGTGACGAAAGGCGCGTTTCAGGTTGGACCTGGATCGCTGTTCCCCGCTCTGCACCGCTTGGCGGAAAAGGGTCTTGTCGAGGGAACATGGCGGGAGCTGAATAGCGGCCGGCGCGCCAAAATCTACTCCCTCACGCCGGCCGGCCGCAAACAACTCACCCAGGAGAAGCAAAACTGGCGTAGAGTAGCGACCGCCGTCGCCCAGGTGCTCACCGAGGAGGGCTAGCCATGTCGTGGGCCGTTTCTTCGATCAGCCGTATCAAGCATCTTCTCCGCCGCGTTCGAAATGCGGATCGGACGGAGGCGGACCTCGACGCAGAAATTCAATCCTACTTCGACGCCGTGATCGAGCGCCTCATATCGCGAGGGCTGACGCGGGAAGAGGCTCGGCGCGTGGCCAGGCTGGAGTTTGAAGGTCCGGATCGGGTGAAGGAGAAGGTCCGTGAAGCGCGAACCGGAGCCGGCATCTACTCGATTCTTTGCGACATTCGCTATGCGCTAAGGCTGTTGAAGAAGAGCCCAGGTTTCGCAGCCATCGCAGTGCTCTCGCTGGCCCTGGGTATTGGTGCGAGCACAGCGGTGTTCAGTCTTATGGACGTCCTGCTGATCCGTCCGCTCCCTGTTCCGTATCCGGATCGGCTTGCGCTAATAAGTGTCGAATTAAATCAGGCCGCTTATCCGATCAGGTATTCGATCAGTTATCCCCTGTATCAGCAGATCGAAGCACGAAACGCGGTTTTTTCGGGGACATTCGCCTGGTTCTCCGGCATGGTGCAGACGCCGGAAGGGGACAATATGCTCCTGGTCCCAGCCGTTTATGGCAGCGGCGAATACTTCCAGACCCTCGGTGTAGCGGCGGCCGCCGGAAAGACGTTCGGACCCGCGGACGACCGTCCGAACGGCGGCGCAAACGGGCCAGTAGCAGTGATCAGCGATCGTCTCTGGGAGCGACGCTACGCGCGCGACCCCGCGACAGTAGGCAGAGCGATAACGATAAACGGCGTGGCCGTGACGATTATCGGCGTAATGCCGCGGGGCTTTTTCGGCGCGGAAGTAGGCACTGTGCCGGACGTGTGGCTGCCGCTAAATCTCGCCCGCCAGCTCGGGGACAACGCGCGTTGTTTCGATACCCCGTCGTGCTGGTTCATACACGTGATGGGGCGATTGCGGCCGGGTGTCTCCGCCACCCGAGCCGAAGCCGATTTGAGGGTCATCTCCGGCCCGAGCATGGAAGCCACTTTAATTCCTGGAATGCGCGCCGACAGCAAAGGGGTCTATCTCACGCAGACCATCCGGTCCGAGTCAGGGAGGTCAGGCTTTGCGAATTTGCGCTCCCGCGTGAAGGATCCTCTGAAGGTGTCGATGGCGTTGGTCACGCTGGTGATGCTGATCTCCTGCGCCAACATTGCGAACCTTCTTTCGGCGCGAGCTTCCGCGCGGTCCCGCGAAGTTGCGGTGCGCCTGGCAATCGGGGCCGGGCGGGGCCGCGTGGTCCGCCAGTTCCTGACCGAGAGCCTGGTGCTCGCGGCGGCCGGCGCCGTCGGTGGTTTGCTGTTTTCGTTCTGGGCTACGCGCTTCCTGGCCGATATTCTCTCCACTGCCGACAGCCCAATCCGGCTCGATCTGAACCCGGATTGGCGGGTATTGTTGTTTACCACCGCGGCCGCCATCGCCTCCGGAGTTCTCTTCGGCATCGGGCCGTCGCTTCGTGGAACCCGCCAAGGCCTTGCGGAGGCGTTGAAAGAGCGCGTGCGGCATGGACAGGTTGGACACGGCAGCTTGGGATTCGGAAAAACTCTGCTGGGAGTTCAGGTCGCGCTGTCGGTGGTGTTGCTGGCCGCCGCCGGCCTATTTGCAGGCACTCTCATCCGGCTCCTGACGCTGAATCCGGGCTTCGATCCAGACCACCTCACCGTGATCTCCATCGTGAATTCGCGGCCACCGGTGCAAGGATTGGCGGCGATCCATTTGTTCACGCGATTGGCTGACCGCGCACGGGCAATTCCCGGCGTGGAAGCGGCGACACAGCTTTCGACGACGCCCCTGAGTAACGGAGGATGGAGCGGCTCCGTTGGGATTCCCGGCCGGCCCGACCTTTCCGAGGATCAGCGTTCGGCCGATATCAACGCGATCGGCGCACAGTTCACGAAAACCATGGGTGTCCCGCTGCTGGCAGGCCGCGATTTCGATGCAGGTGATACCGACCAATCGGAGAAGGTGGTGCTGATCAGCGAAAATGCCGCGCACCGCTGGTTTCCGAACGGCGATGCCGTGGGTGCACAAATCTACATGGGCGGCCCTGGCCCCGAAGACCGAAGGCGCGTCGTGGGAATCGTCGGCGATAGCAAGTATATGAACTTGCGGGAAGAAACGCCGCTCACCGTGTACGTGCCAGGCACGCAGTCCAATCAGAGCGGGTACATCGCGATCCGCACCAAGCTGCCTGTCGCCGCTACTTATGCCGCTTTTCGCCGCATTCTGCGCGAGGAAGCGCCCGGCATGCCGATTGGGACCATCAAGACCATGCGGCAACAGGTGGACGAATCGCTTGCGACCGAACGGCTGACCGCCTATCTGTCATTGTTCATCGGCGTGTTGGCCTTGCTGTTGACCGCGGTCGGCCTTTACGGGATTCTCGCCTATACGGTGGCTCGGCGGACGGGCGAGATCGGAATTCGAATGGCGCTTGGAGCCCAACAGCCCTCGGTGATCTGGTTAGTGGTCCGGGAAGCCATGGGACACACGGCCGCGGGCATGGCCGCGGGCGTCGCGGCCGTATTGGCAACTTCGCGGGCAGTTCGCAGCTTGCTTTTCGACGTTCAGCCGAACGACCCGGCGACCATTGCCGCCGCGGTGGGAATCCTGATGCTGATATGCCTGCTTGCGGCGGCATTGCCGGCGCGCAGAGCAAGCAAACTGGATCCGATGGAAGCCCTCCGGGAGGAGTAAATCTTCATTCGTAGCGGAGAGTTCCCGTCAGAGCGGCCTAGCTGCGCCGGTCGAGAAACTTCGCGCCGAGCGCTCCACCGAAGGCCGGGAATACGGTGAAGAGGAAAAAAATGACCACCACACCGGACAGCATCATCGACGGGTTGTGGACGATCTGAATCATCTGATCGATTTGCGCCTGGCGCGCGGCCGCGCCCTGCAACTGCTGGCGCATGGAATCCACCACGCTCTGGTCCGAAAGAGCCACGGCGAGCAAAGCCAGAATCGCGGCCATGATCGCGAAGCCGAAAATGCCGCTGATCCAGCCCAGGTGCGCCCCGTGCAACATGGACAGCTTTTCTCCGGTCCGGCGCTGGTACAAGTAGACGGCCAGAAAACCGGCCGCAATCAAACCGAGGATGAACGCGGCGGGCAACACCTCGCCGGAGAGCACGGACAAAAAAAATCCAACGATGCCAGAGACCAGCGCGGCGCTCACTGCCGCGCGATTGTGGAATCCGATGGGAGGAATCTGCGGAACCGGCTTCGCAGGCTGCTCGATGACGGGCGCGGGCGCCGCTTCTGCTTCCTCCACCCGCAGGTCTTCCTCCCGCTGCGGCTTTCCGCATTTGTGGCAGAAGCGTGCATCCTCCGGGAGCTTTGCCCCGCAGGTACAGTAATCAGGCACGACTTCAGTGTGGCACGTTATTCTAGGTTTTGCGATGTCCGTTCCGACCCTCCTGGTGATCGCCGATCCTTCGGCTCCGCATCTCAAGGCTCTGGGACCTTTTGCGAGCCGGATGCGCACGATCGTGACCAACGATCCGGCAAAGCTGGATGAAGCGGCGCCGGAGGCCGACGCGATCTTGTTAGCCTCCGGCGGCGCCAAACTGTTGAATGCGATTCTGCCGTGCGCGTCGAAGGTGCGATGGATTCATTCGCTGTGGACGGGGGTCGAGGGCGTCCTCACACCGGAGATGCTGGCCCATCCGGCGCCGTTGACCAACGGGCGCGGCGTGTTCCGCTGGCCTCTGGCGGATTGGGTGGTCGCCGCGATGCTGCATTTCGCTTTCGACCTCGGCCGCGTGATCCGGCAGCAGCAGGCCGGCGTCTGGGAGCCGTTCATCTCGCGGAGGCTGGAAGGCACGACCCTGGGCATTATCGGCTACGGCTCGATTGGAAGCGCCGCGGCTGCGAGGGCAAAGGTGTTCGACATGCGAATCGCGGCTTTACGGCGGCGGACCGCCTTTCCGGACCCGCTGGTGGACCAGAATTACGCACCCGCGCAGTTGAACGAGTTGATCGCAGCCAGCGATTATCTGCTGGCCGCGCTGCCCTTGACGGCCGATACCCGGGGAATGATCGGCGCTGCGCAGATCGCGGCGATGAAGCCCGAAACCGTGTTCATCAACGTTGGGCGCGGGCAGGCCGTCGATGAGCTGGCCCTGATCCAGGCTCTCGAATCCGGCAAAATTCGCGGGGCGGCGCTGGACGTATTCGCTGTTGAACCTCTGCCCTCGGGCCATCCTTTCTACAAAATGGCCAACGTCCTGGTTTCTCCGCACACGGCCGACCGCGTGGAAGGATTTTTGGGTCCCGCGGTAGATGCGTTCGTCGAAAACCTGCAACGCTTCCTCGACGGGAAGCCTCTGGAAAATTTGGTGGACAAGCATGCTGGGTATTGAAACGCTAGCGGTTAGCTTCGGCGATATTCAGGAAGCCAGCCTCCGCATCCGGCCCATCGCCAAACGTACTCCAGTGATGACTTCGCGCGGCTTCGACGCGGCGGCGGGGATCCAGGCATTCTTCAAGTGTGAGAATCTGCAAACTGGAGGGGCGTTCAAGATCCGCGGCGCGTCGAACTTCGTTTCGCGGCTTTCGCCCGAGGAATTGAAGCGCGGTGTGGTGGCGTATTCGAGCGGCAATCACGCCCAGGCCGTGGCGATCGCCGCGCGAGCCTGGGGCGCACCCGCGACATTGGTGATGCCCACCGACGCTCCGCACTCCAAGGTGGAGGCGACGCGGGCGCAGGGCGCACACATCGTCAACTACGACCGTTTGCGGGAGGATCGCACGGCCATCGGGAAGAAGATCGCCGCTGAGACCGGAGCCGCGCTGGTGCCTCCTTTCGATCATCCCTGGACCATCGCGGGCCAAGGCACGGCGGCGCTGGAGTTGTTGGAGGAGATCCCCGATCTGGACGCTCTGCTGGTGCCGATTGGCGGCGGAGGGTTGATCTCCGGTTGCTCCATCGCGGCCAGGCATCTCCGTCCGGGGATTCGCGTGATCGGCGTCGAGCCGGCTGACGGCAACGATACATTCCTGTCACTCGAGCAGGGCCGGCGCGTGGAGATTCCGCCTCCGGCGACCATCGCCGATGGTCTGCGCAGCCCCTCGCCGGGCGAGCTGACCTTCCCGATCATCCAGCGCAACCTCGAGCGGGTGGTGCTGGTAACCGATGCGGAGATTCTGGAGGCCATGAAGTATCTGCTGCTGCGCCTGAAGATTCTGGTTGAGCCCAGCGGAGCGGTGACAGCCGCGGCGGCGCTTTCCGGCAAATTGCCGGCCGGGCTCGGTCGAGTGGGTTTGGTCCTCTCTGGAGGAAACGTCGATCTGGATGTTGTCAAGGAGCTCAAATGATCGCGCTGCTGACGGCTCTGTTTCTCTTCGCGGATCTGCCCTATTGGGTGAGCAAGCCTCCAGCGGAATGGTCGGACGCGCAGATCCTTGCACTGCTCAGCGATTCGCCCTGGGCGCAGCCTGTGGAGGGCCCGACGCCACAGGCGCCACCGGTGCAGGTGTACCTGGCGACTGCCGGACCGATTCAGCTTGCCGAAGCGGAACGCGATCGGAGAATCGCCGTACGGCGCAAGCCGGGAACTTCGATTCCTGAGAATACGGAATACAAGCTGTGGATGGAAGACAACCGCGCGACGCAAATTGTGCTGGCCGTGCGCATCCAGAACAACAAGGGGTTTCTGGATGAGGAGGAGGTCCAGCGCATGGAAAAAGAAACCACCTTGCGCGCCGGGAAGAAGAAGTTCAAAATGACGGGAAGCTTTCCGCCGTCAGAGAGCGACCCTTACTTGAGGCTCGCCTTCCCGCGCCAGGTAGAATTGAGCGACAAGAGCCTGATCTTCGAACTATACCTCCCCGGCGTGCCGGCTCCGTATCGCAACGCGGAGTTCAAGCTGAAGGACATGGTGTCGAACGGGAAGCTGGAGCTGTAGATTCGCGCCAGGTGCCGGTTCGTGGCGCGATGGATCAGGTGCTTCTTGATGATCGACGTGAAACAAGCCGTGCAAATTGTCAAGCAAAAGGCGGCGGAAATTCCAGATCAAGTCCCGTACAACTTCGAGGAAATAGAAAAGGTGATGTATAAACGGGCACGATGCTTGGAGCATCACCGCGAGTTTCCCCACGGAGCAATCCGTACTCCTCTCAAAATTAATGGCCCCTACGTACGGTCCTGCGATACAAGCGGTTTCTAGCCGATATCGAGAGCGGCGGGATGTTGGCGATGAAAATTCGTGAAGTCGCCTCGCAATGAACACTTCGTCGGTGACCTACTCCGGTCTGCCGGTTGATACGAACCTTCTGGTCCTTTTCGTCGTCGGTGCTGTAAACCGCGAACGGATCGAGTCCTTCGAGAGAACAAGCAGCTACACGAAGGAGGATTACAAGCTTCTGCTACAGTTTCTCGCGAATTTCAAAAAACTACACACCTCACCTCATGTGCTGGCGGAGGTGAGCAATCTCGCGGATCTTTGCGGTGGCCCCCCGATGAATCCAGATGGGGCGATCACAATCCATCCAGAAACGGCGCTTCCTGGCGCCTGACACGACTCTTGTGGATGAGACAACTCTGGAGGTGTCGCTTGTACAAGACGAGTCTCTTATGGCCTGGGACCCTGCGCTCCCTGAAAGCAACCCCCGTTCCGCATCGAGCCCAATAAAACAAGGGCTGACACAACCACACGCAGAGTCCCGTCCAGGGGTGATTCCCACCCGTAAACCGTTGTGATATAGTGCCTTCAGCCATGTTCATTACGAAGAAACATCTGCCGCGCAGGAGCTTTTTGCGCGGGGCGGGAGTGACGCTCGCTCTTCCTCTGCTGGACTCCATGCTCCCGGCGCAGACGGCCATCAGCAAGACCGCGGCGAAGGGCAAGGCTCGCCTCGGCTTTGTGTATATTCCTCACGGCGCGATCATGGATCAGTGGACTCCGGCGACCGAAGGACAGGGCTTCGAGTTCACACGGATACTCAAACCACTGGAGCCTTTCGCTGATTACGTGAACGTGGTCAGCGGCCTCGGCCATCGCGCCGCTGATTCGACCGCGGTGCACTCGCTCAGCCCGACCACTTGGCTGAGCGGCGTGCGGCCCAAGCCCACCCAAGGCCAGGATGCCTACGCCGGCGTGACGGCCGACCAGATCGCCGCGCAACATATCGGGCAGGATACTCTGCTGCCTTCGCTCGAGCTCGCCACCGAAGACCATTCCGGCTTGATCGGCGCTTGCGACCGGGATTACGGCTGCATCTACATGAACACGGTTTCCTGGCGCACGCACACCACGCCGATGCCCATGGAGATCGATCCGCGCAAAGTCTTCGAGCGCATGTTCGGGCA
>JASHNT010000018.1 GCA_030041495.1 Bryobacteraceae bacterium
TTTCACTCCCCTCGGCCGTCTGAATCGCCCGCGTTTGAGAGCGGCTTCCGCTCCGCCCTAAGCGCGCCGCCCTAACGGGCGTCGCAGGGCTCCGCTCCAGCCGCCCCCAAACGCCCAGGAAACACGGGCCAGGGAGGAATGAAGTGGTCTCCTTTTGCTCCGCCCCAATGGGAAACTTTCACTCCGCCCTTGACACCCGTCGCGTAGCCGTTCGCTATCAAGTAGGAACAACCGAAGAAGAGGCCTTGGAGCGGGCTAGAATCGAAGTGGCTCCCAAGAAGAAAGGGACAGGCGTGATCAGGCCTCCATCACAACCGTGAGGCCGCTGCACATCGGTGACATCGCCATGGAAGCTGGAAACCGGCTGTGCCCGACTGGCGCAGGATGGCTGCGCCCCCGCACGTTCTCGGCCCGTCCCCCCGACCTTCCATCAGATCGAGGGCCGCGCAAAACCTGATACCATTCCATCCATGGAAGTAATCAAGGCAACCACTAGATTCAAGCTCTCCGAGTTTGCTCCAAAGGATGCGGAATGGGGCCATACGGGGTACGTGACCGTGGATCTCCAAGAAAAGCTGATAATCGACGGACGCACCATATTCGCGATGTTCTTCACTCCAAGAAAAGGAACTACGTTCGAGCAGATCGAAGACCTGGCCCGAAGAATGGACGACCTGCTAGACACGGTCTATATCAACCACTAGCCGACGGAAAGAGGTCGACGGGGAAGGTTCCTTTCCACCCGGATCATCGACCATCTGGGACCACCCCCGCCGCCGCCCCCCCAAAACACCACGGCCTCCCGAGTCTCCCCGGGAGGCCGTATTTTCAACTCAATTGGACGCGGGCTAATCCCCGAAACTTCCGACTTCCTCCGCCTTCGCCTTCTCCGCCGCCGGAGCGGCCGGCTGAATCCCTGCGATGTTCACCAGCTCAGGACCCGGAGCCTCATGCAGCACCTGCTCGCGATACAACTTCATCATGCGGGCGTTCTCTTCTTCCTTCAGCTTCTGGTCGCGAGCCCGCTTCTTCTCCTCGCGAGCCGTCTTGGCGATACCCTTCTCATCCAGGTCATGCTGCAGGCCGTGATTGACGTCGTCCGCGCGCAGCACCAGCGTGTGATCCTTCGACGGCAGATTCACCGCCTTGCCGCCGGCGATGATCTCATGCCGCCCGTGCTCCTCGTACCACTTGGTGAGCGTGGCGGTCATGTGCATCTTCTCGATGATGTTGCGCCAGCCAATGCCGGTGTTATACGCGCAGAAGGAAATTTCGCCTTCCTGCGTCGCGTAAGGAATGATGCACTGCTCCGTGCGGCGGAAATCGTAGTTGAACAGATCCTGGAACCACATGCCGGCGATGAACAGGAAGTTCCAGCGGTCCGCGCGGCGCTGCTGGATGTCCGCCATGGTGCGGTCCCCGGTCACCTTGCCGTACTTCTTCTTGGTCATGCCGAAGCACTTGTCGAATTTCTGGATCAGATCGCTCAACCGGAAGTGCGTCGGAGCTTCATACGGATTGTAATTCCGCAGCAGCGCCAGCGACACTCCCAGAACCGAAAGCTTCTTCCCTCGTGCGGCGTCGTTGATTCTCGCGACGTCCTTGGCCAGTTGATCGGCGTTCAGGAACGCCGTCACCGGCCGGTATTCCTTGGTCTCCTTGTCGCACATGATGGCCATCCCGGTGCCGCAATTGGGATGGCAACCGCAGCTCAACTGGCCCCATTGCGCGTCCGGCCCGTGCACCAGATCGGCGAAATCGGAGAAAGTACTCATGAAGGAGATCGGGAACCAGTCGCGCGTCGGCTCGCCCAGGCCGGTCTGATTCTTCACATCGTGCGCCAAGTGCGACAGCGTGTAGCGCTGGGCTTTTCTGCGGTCATCCGTAATCGCTTCATCGCGGCCGGTGAAAGAAACCGGCTGGAAGCTGAGGAACGGAATCTTCTTCGGATTATCCAGCGCGAAGCGCACCACCGCGCCCACCTGCTCATTGTTGATGCCGTTGATGATGGTGATTACCGGGACGATATCGACCCCGGCCGCGTAGAGATTCTCTATGGCCCGCAGCTTCACGTCGAACAAATTGCCGATGGCGCGGTGCGAATTGGCCGCGTTGCCGATGCCGTCGAATTGCAGGTACGCGTAGCGCAGGCCCGCTTCCGCGGCTTCTTTGGCGAACTCCGGACGCTTGGCGAATTCGATGCCGTTGGTCGCAGCTTGCACGCTTTGATAGCCCAGCTTGCGGCAATATTTGATCCCGTCGATGAAATACGGCGAAAGTGTCGGTTCGCCGCCGGAAAACTGCACCGAAAGCTGGCGCCGGGGCTTGATGGAAATCGCATTATCCAGCAGCGTCTTGATGTCTTCCCAGGTCAGCTCATGCACGAAGCCCACTTGGTTCGCGTCCATGAAACACGGATCGCACATCATGTTGCAGCGGTTGGTCAGATCCACCGTCAGCACAGACCCGCGTCCGTGCGTAATGGTGGAGGTGCCGTGGTCGTGCAGCTTCTCGTCGTTGTGGGCGCGCTGGTCGCGCCCGGGGAAAACGGCTTCCAGGTGCTTGGAGAACGCCGGATCGATGGACATCACGTCCTCGAACTGGCCGTGGATCGGGCACTCCTTCACCATCATGATCTGCCCGTCGCGCTCGATGATCCGCGCCTTGATCTCGCCGACCTTCTCGCTCTTCAGGATTTCCACCGGCATCTTGCCGTCCAGAATCTGCTGGCGAGCCTCCGGGACGCACTTCGGACACAGCGAATCGGTCTCACGCGGCCAGCCCAGCGGCGGTTTCTGCTTCTCCCAGCTCTTGAGCAGCGGCTTGTCCGACCATTTGGGGACGAAGCCGGGGTTGCGGTGGATCGAGTTCAGTTTGTCGAAAACGAACCAAGCGGCGTTCGCCCCTACGGCGATTGCCTTTTCCACGTGCTTGATGGGTTTATGCAAAGTTTGCCTCTCCTCATGTTTGCCGGTCCGCAACCCCGTTTGCGCGCGACTGCTGCGCTTTGGGGCATTTCACGGGCCGCGAACCAGCCATTGCGGTCTAGAGTATCAAAGTACCTGTAGTGCTACGAAAATACAGTATAGGGGCCAGTTTTGAAGCAGGCTAGACGAATGAAGCGAACTGCATTTGGGTGCATTCAACGGCGCTTCCGCCACAGCGAACGGCTTTGCTACAAAATCCTTTCCACTGAATGAGATAGGAGATTTTTGTTGACAAAGCGCCCCCTCCCACCCTACCCTTACAAGGGTTGTAGTTGATATTTCGAGGGATGCTCGGGAAGGCGGTGAAAGTCCGCCACTGCCCCGCAACTGTAACCGGCATGTAATTTGGCAGAGGAAAGCCACTGCGCAAGCGGGAAGGCTGATCCAAACGTAGTCGCCAAGCCGGAAGTCAGGAGACCGGTTCCTCGAACATTTTGCTTGAAGCACGTTTCGAGGGGGAACGTCTCCAATGACCACTGCTGTCCTTCTGCTCTTCCTTTTCCAGGCCACGGGTGTGGTTTCCGACCCCACCGGCCGCCCGATTCCCGGCGTTACCGTCGCCTGTGGAACCGAAACCGCCACCACCGATTCCGCCGGCGCATTCCAGCTCGCCAATCCCTGCGAAGCAACCGTCAGCAAAGACGGCTTCGCGACCGCGAAAGTCTCGCTCGGCGCGACCAACATCGTCACGCTCCAACTCGCGCCCACCAGCTCCAACGTCCTGGTCACGGCCACCGGAACTCCGGTCTCCATCCAGGAAGCCGGCGTCGCCGCCGACATCTTCACGGCTCAGGATTTCGAGCCTCCGCACACCGCCTTCGTCGAGGATCTCCTCCGTGACGTCCCCGGCCTCGACATCGTCCAAACCGGATCCAACGGAGGCTTGACCAACCTTTTCGCCCGCGGCGGCGACTCCGACGCAACCCTGGTCCTGCTCGACGGAGTCCCCATCACCGAGCCCGGCGGTAACATTGACCTTTCCAATCTGAGCTCGGCCGGCATCGACCGCATGGAGGTCGTTCGCGGTCCGGAAAGCGCCCTGTTCGGCGCGGAAGCTTCCAGCGCCGTCATCCAGCTCTTCTCCAAATCCGGCGACGTCGAATCCACCACGCCCCACGGATCGCTCACTTATGAGCGCGGAAATTTTTCCACCGACCATTCCACTGGCACCATCGACGGCGGCCTCGCCCAGCGCCTCGACTACGCCTTCACCGGCGACCAGTTCCGCTCCACCGGCGAATTTCCCAACAGCGCGCATCGCCTCACCTCCGGCACCGGCAACCTCGGCTACCGTTTCTCCGATCACACTCAGCTCCGCGCCGTCTTCCGCGAGTTCGATTCCTACACCGGCGACGCCGGCCAAACCGCCTACGGCCTCGACGATTATCTGGCCAATGAGCGCGTCCGCGACTCCACTCTCAGCCTGCGCTTGAACGATCAGCGCGGCCCCCGCTTCATCCAGCACGTCCAGTTCGGCTATCATCGCTATCGCGACATCTTCATGGACTCGAGCACGCAAACCGACAATGTCGCCGCGATTCTTCGAACGAACGCCCAAGGCAACACCTATCTGGTCGCGCTGGCCAATCCCGCGGATTCCAACGCGCCTCCCGGAACATTCTTCATCGATAGCCCCTACGAATTTTTCCCCTCTTCCAGCCTGGAGTTGACCGCCCGCGAAAACGTGGAATACCAAGGCACTCTGACCCATTTCCACGGCGCCCTCACCTTTGGCTACGAATACGAACGCCAGGCCGGCAACATCTCCGATTTCAACGTCGCCCGCGATGATAACGGCGTCTACTTGAACGATCAGTATTCCCTCACCTCGCGCATCTTTCTGAACGCCGGCGCGCGGCTCCAGCAATCCAGCACCTTCGGCACCGAATTTACTCCGCGCGGCGCCGTCACCTTCCGTCTCCCCAAAGAAACCTATTTCCGGGTCAGCGGCGGCCGCGGCATCAAAGAGCCCGAGCTGATCGACAACTTCGCCAACACCACCTTCTACGTCGGCAACCCCAACCTCAAACCCGAAACCACCGATAGCTTCGAAGCCGGTCTGTTCCGCGAATGGTTCTCCCGCCGCCTCCGCACCGAGGTCTCCTGGTTCCGCAATTCTTTTAGCCAACTGATCGAGTTCGATTCCGCCGTCAATCCCGGAACCTGGATCAATATCGACAAAGCCTGGGCCCGCGGAGCCGAATTTTCCGGCACCGCCCATCTGTTTGGCTTCGCCTCTCTTCACGCCGCCTACACTCTGCTCTACACGGATGTCGTCAATGACGCCGATCCCACCCAAATCGGACTCCCTCTGGTGCGCCGTCCGAAGAATTCCGGATCCCTTTCTCTGGCGCTCGCTCCAAAGCGCTGGACCTTTTCCGCCGGAGCCCGCTTCGTCGGCGAGCGCGAAGAGCAGGATTTCGTCTTCTACGCCATCACTCGCAACCCCGGCTACACTTTCGTCTTCGCCGATGCATCCTGGAAGATGACGAAGCATCTGGAGCCATTCCTTCGCGTCAACAACCTGCTGAATGAAGACTACCAGGAGGTGCTCGGCTATCAGGCTCTCTCCCGCAACGGCTCCGCCGGGATGAGGATCACATGGTGACGCGTAGGCTTCTTCTCGCCATAGCGGCAGCGGCGCTTTTACACGGCGCGTCGCCTCCGCAGCGCATCGTCTCCACCGCGCCCAGCATCACGGAGCTGCTCTACGCCCTCGGTCTCGGTGATCGCGTTGCCGGCGTCACCAATTATTGCCACTACCCTCCGGAAGCCCGCCTCAAGCCCAAAATCGGCGATTACACTTCGCCCAATCTCGAAGCCATCGCGGCCCTGAAACCCGATCTGGTCATCCTTCAAACCAATCCCGTTCACTTGGCCGATCGCCTCCACGCTCTCAAGCTCGCCACCCTCGAAATCAATCAGGACGATATCGCCGCACTCTACAACTCCTTCCGCCAGGTTGGCGCAGCCACCGGAACCCAGGCCCAGGCGACGAAACTCATCGGCACCGTCCGCAACAAGCTGGACGCGATCCGCAAGCAAGCCGCTCCCCTGCCCCACACCCGAGCCATGTTCGTCATCGGCCGCACTCCCAATCGTCTCGATGGCCTGGTGGTCGTCGGCAAAGCCACCTACCTCAACGAAATCATCGAAATCGCCGGCGGCGAAAATGTTTTCCGCGACGCCCTCTCGCAATACCCCAACGTCTCTCTTGAAGAAGTCCTCGCGCGCGACCCTTCCGTCATCATCGACATGGGCGACATGGCGGATACGGTCGATGTCACCGAAGCGCACAAGCGCCAGGTAGTCGATCTCTGGCAGCGCATGAGCTCGCTGGCCGCCGTGAAACAACATCGCGTTTTCGCCGTAGCCTCCGATATATTCGTCGTCCCCGGCCCGCGCATTGTCAACGCGGCTCAGGCCTTCTTCAGCATGCTGCATCCCGACGCCGCTCAGGCAGGACGCAAGTGAGTTTTCGAGCGGCGTCCCTGGGCTTCGCCTACGGCCTCCGGGATGTCTCCTTCGAGCTCCCCGAGCGCGGCCTCATCGCCATCGCCGGACCTAACGGCGCGGGAAAATCGACGCTGCTCGGAGTCATGGCCGGTCTCCGCTCGCCTTACCGCGGCTCTTGCGTGTACAAAAACGTGGAGGTCTCCGCATGGAAACGCCGCGACTTCGCCCGCCGCGTGGCCTTCCTCCCGCAAGCCGTCAAGATCGAGTTCCCCTTCACCGTCGAAGAAGTCGTGATGATGGGCCGCACCCCTTATGCACGCGGGTGGCTCGAGTCATCCAGCGACCACTCCGCCGTCGAGCACGCCCTCGAAATCGCCGATGCCTCTGGATTTCGCGACCGCGATTTCCGTACCCTCTCCGGCGGCGAGCGCCAACGCGTCATCCTGGCCTCCGCTCTCGCCCAGGAACCGGAAACCCTCCTGCTCGACGAGCCCACGACGTTCCTGGATTTAAAACATCAGCTCTCGATGTACCACCTGCTCGCGGATCTCGCGCAGAAGCTGCTGGTCGTCTCCGTCACCCACGATTTGAATCTCGCTCTGCAATTCTCCTCACGCATTCTGATTCTCGATCAAGGCCGCCTCGCGGGCGAAGGCGCAACCGCGCAGGTGTTGACCGCCGATTGCATCCATCAGGTCTTCGGCGTCCACGCCCAGGTGCACAGCGGCCCGCCGCCTTTCATCAACTATGAAGCTTAGTGAATATGAAGCGTAGCGTCCTTCTGTCCACACTGGCGCTACTCGTCGTCGCGCTTGGCGCTCCGCTCATCGGCAGCACCCACATCAGCCTCGCGCGAGCTCTCTCCGGCGTCTCGCCCGATCGCGAAATCTTCTTCTACGCCCGCCTGCCCCGCGTTCTCCTGGCTCTTATTTCGGGCGCGGCTCTATCGGTCACCGGCACCCTGTTCCAATGCATGCTGCGCGATCCACTGGCCGAGCCTTACACTCTCGGCGTCTCCAGCGGCAGCTCCGTCGGCGCGGTCATCGCCATCAGTCTCGGCTGGCGTCTTTCCGTCCTCCCGGCGATTCTCGGCGCGGCCGTGGTGCTGCTGATCGTGCTCGGCATGGCGATGGAAGGACGCCGTCTGAGCTCCTTCACCCTCCTGCTCACCGGCGTCACCATGAACAGCATCTCTTTCGCGATTATTCTGTTCCTCCACAGCATCGCCAGTTTCTCGCAATCCTTCGAGATTTCGCGCTGGTTGATGGGCCAGCTCGATGCCGTCGAGTATTCGACTCTGGCCTGGATGGCCGCGCCCGTCCTGGTCATCTGCTTCCTGGTGACTCTGCGCGCGCCGGAGTGGAATCTGCTCGCCGTTGGCGAGGATTGGGCAACTTCCCGCGGAGCCCACGCCAGCCGCCTGACCATCTTCGGCTACGTGGCCGGATCGATTTTAGTCGGCTTGGTCACCGCGCTCGCCGGACCCATCGGCTTTGTCGGCTTGATCGTTCCGCACGCTCTGCGCCTGAAGCTCGGCGCGGATCATCGCACGCTGCTGCCCTGCGCGTTTCTGACTGGCGCGGCATTTCTCGGCATCTGCGATGTTCTCTCGCGTGTGGCGATCGCGCCTTCTGAAATTCCCGTCGGCGTGGTAACCGCCCTCTGCGGCGGACCATTCTTTCTCTGGCTCCTGCGCACCAAACGGAGGAGCCTGTGGCTGTAATCCTGATCGGTGGCGGAGCCCGCAGCGGCAAAAGCCGCTATGCCCTCGATCGTGCCCGCCGGGAAGGCTCCAACCTCGTCTTTATCGCAACCGCCGAAGCTCACGATGACGAAATGCGCGCGCGGATTGAACAGCATCGTCTCGATCGAGGTCCCGATTTCACCACCATCGAAGCTCCCATGGAGCTTGCCGCCGCGATTCAAACGGCGGAAGCGGACGCAATCGTGGTGGATTGCCTCACCCTTTGGCTCGCCAATATTTTGGATCGCGATGTCGAAGCCGCTACTCGTGACCTCGAAACCGCCGCCATCTCCAGCCGAGCCTGCGTCATCCTGGTCACCAACGAAGTCGGCGCCGGCATCGTCCCCGATAATCCGCTCGCCCGCGAGTTTCGCGACCGCGCCGGAATCCTCAACCAGCGCATGGCCGATTGCGCATCGGAAGTATACTGGATGGTCTTCGGCCAGCCGCTCCGAATCAAGTAACGCTCAAATGAAGGGCCTCACCAGCGCGATCCAGTTCCTCACCGTGATCCCCGTCCCAGGCAAGCCTGCCTCGGCGGGTGAAGCCGTTTCAAAAGGTTTCGCCGCATGGTTCCCTCTGGTCGGCGCAGCCCTCGGAGCAGCCGGAGGCGGAATCTATCTCGCGGCGTCTCACGCGCTGCCTGCATCGCTCGCCGCCCTGGCTTGCGTGGCCTTTTGGACCGCGGCCAGCGGAGTCCTCCACGAAGACGGCCTTGCCGATGTCGCCGACGCCGTCCGCGCCGGCCGCTCCCGCGAAACCATGCTCGCCATCCTCAAGGACAGCCGCATCGGAACCTTCGGCGCGGTCGCCGTGGTGCTCAGCCTCCTGGCCCGCTGGCAAGCCCTCGAATATTTCACCGGCCCGAGCGTTCTTGCCGCTTGCATCGCCGCGCAAGCCGTCCCGCGAGCCGCCATGGTCGGCCTCGCCTGGACCTCCCGGCCAGTCGGAACCGGACTCGGCTACGTCTTCGCATCCACTCTCACCACTCCCGCCGCGCTGGCCGCGCTCGCGCTAGGAGTTTTTGCGGCTCTGCTGTGCGGACCCCGCGCCGCCGCCGTCATCGTGCTCGGCTCCTTTGTCATCGTCCGCCTCGCGCAACTTTATTTTTATCACCGCCTCGGCGGCATCAATGGCGATTGCCTCGGCGCAACTGAGCAATTGATCGAAATCTTCATCCTCGGCCTCTTCGCCTGCCGCACTTGCAGTTGGTGACACTCATGCTTCAAGAGCAGATTCAAAAACATCTCGACTCTCTCACCAAACCTCCCGGGAGCCTCGGCCGCCTCGAAGAACTCGCTCTGTGCGTCGGTTTGATCCAGCAAACGGCGAGCCCGCAAATCGTAAGCAAAGCCATGCTCATCTTCTGCGCCAATCACGGCGTCGCCGAAGAAGGCGTCAGCGCCTATCCATCCGAGGTCACCCGCCAGATGATGGCGAACTTCCAAGCCGGCGGAGCCGCCATCAATGTCCTCTGCCGCCATTTCGGTATCGAGCCCGTCATCGTCGACGCAGGCGTCGAAAACCCCACGCGCAACTTCACCCGCGAGCCCGCCATGACCCGCGAAGAGGCTCTTGCCGCAATCGAGCTCGGCCGGTCTTATGTGCAAGCACGTGCGCAAACCGCCGACATCATCGGAGCCGGCGAGATGGGCATCGCCAACTCGACCGCCGCCGCGGCTCTGCTCTGCGCCTTCACCGGCCTCGATCCATCGGAAGCCGCGGGCCGCGGCACAGGCCTCGATGACGCCGGGTTAGAGCGCAAAACCGCGGCTCTTCGCAAGGCTCTCGCGCTTCATCGCCCCGATCCCACCGACGCCATCGCGGTGCTCGCCGCTCTCGGCGGTCGCGAAATCGCCGCCATCGTTGGATTAATTCTCGGCGCGCACGAGCATCGCCGAATCGTGATGCTCGACGGATTCATCTCCTGCTCGGCGGCCTTGGTCGCGCGGGCCATCCGGCCCGCGTCCCTCGACAACGTTCTCTTCGCCCATCGCTCCGCCGAGCGCGGCCACTCGCTGATGCTCGATGCCCTCGGAGCCCGCCCGTTGCTCGACCTCGACATGCGCCTCGGCGAAGGCACCGGAGCCGCCCTCGCCATCGCCCTGGTCGAAGCGAGCGTCAGACTGTATCGCGAAATGGCGACCTTTTCGAGCGCCGGCGTATCCGAAAAAGCACACCGTGAAAATAGAGCTCGCTGATCGGCGCCGCGATCGGCAGATCGATGTCCCCAAGGCCCATTTGACCGAGCGCCCCGCCATTCGGCCGCTGACGGACCCCGAAGTGCAAACCGATGGAAATTGTGCTTTCGCGCTTCGCCGTAGCGGTCACCTGCCTTGGAACCGTTTGCGCGCAGAACCTATCTCTCGGCATCGCCGCTGGAGGCGCGCCCACGGACGCCTTTGAGGCCAGCGCAAACTCCGGCCAGTATTTTCGTTCGGAATCCCCCGGCTATCTTGTCGGCGCGACTCTCGAATATTACCTGCCGCAAAGTTTCTCCATCGAGGTCGATGCCTTATTTCGCGAGCTCCGTCTTACCGATATTGCGGGCACTCAAATCTCGCCCATGGCCGTGGTCACTTGGGAGTTCCCAGTGCTGGCCAAATACCGGTTTCATGGAACTAAGCTCACGCCGTTCCTGGAGGCGGGCCCGGCGTTTCGAAGCGCCGGAAATCTGAACGAAGCCAACCCCTCCCACGCGGGCTTTACGGCTGGCGCTGGCGTCGAGACCCATTGGCGCGGGCTCGAATTCGCCCCCACCCTGCGCTATACCCGCTGGGCCCGCGATGACAATTCGTCAGGCCCTGACACAAAGCCGGATCAGTTGGAGATATTGCTCGGCATCGGTAGCCGTCCCCGGTCGCCTGGCAATCTGCTCGGCCAACACTTCTCGCTCGGCGCAATCGCGGGAGTGACGTTGACGCACGACCTGTCGAATGGTTCGATGACTCTGCTGCAGCCTCCTTCGCGTGTCGGGGAGTTGCCCACGCCTGAGGGAACACAGTACGTTTCGGGAGCGGCCAGCTTCCTCGCCGGACCCGCCCTGGAAATGAAGCTGAGCCAGCGATTTTATGTTGAGGCCGACGCCGTGCATCACTCGATTCGAAGTACTTCGAAAGTCGTGCTCACTAACGGCGTGAACGTACCCTCTATTTCGTTGGAGCCGGGCACATGGGAATTTCCCGCGCTGGCGAAATTTAAGTTCGGCTCTGGCCGTCTTAAGCCCTTTGCCGAGGCTGGACCGTCCTTCCGGATTCCGGTGAACGGCCTATCGCCAGCCGGGTTCACCGCGGGCGGAGGAGTCGAACTCCGCTGGCGCGTCCTGAAACTCGCGCCTGCCATCCGTTACACGCGCTGGGGCCAATCGAATTCCTTCGACTTTGGTCCGCAACAGCTTCAGCCCAACCAAGTCGAGTTCCTGATGGGCTTCCTGCTGTGAATCACCCGCCCCTACTGAAGCGCCGCCTCCAGCGTCCCCGTCAGCCGCAGCACGTTCAGGCGGGCCTTCTCCGCCGTCGCCAGCGAATCGTAATACGCCCGCCAGCGCGTCTGCTCATCGGCGCGATCCTGCTCCACCTGCGCCGGAAGCACCTGGCCCTCCCTCAGCCGAGCCAGATCCTGCGTGGTCGAATCGCGCGTCACGTTCAGATATTCCAGCGCCACCTGCCGCCCCTCATCGGCGACCCGGAAATCCGCGAACGCATCCTCGATGTCGTTCTGGATCCGCGTCCGCGTCTGCGCCACTTGTGCACGAATCTTGTCCGCGTCGATTTCGCTGGAGGCGATATACGCCTTGGCCGAATGTCCCGACAACAGCGGAATCGAAAAAGACGCGCCCAATTCCGCATTATTGTACTGGAATCTCTGGAAATACTCCGTATAATTATCGAATTTCGATAATAGCGAATATTGCGCGACTAGATCCACCTTGGGCAGCCGGTAGGCCTTGTAGCTTTTGAGCTCCAGGGCCTTGGCCGCCAGGTCGGAGCTCAGCTTCCTCAGTTCCGGGCTATTGCTCAAGGCATTGGCGATCGCCTGTTCTTCCGAGACGGGCACCTGAAGCGATGGAACCTCATCGTCAGCCGCATGCACGCGGTCGCCCGGATTCATTCCCAGCACCGCCGCCAGCGAACGCTCCGCCTTCGATAATTGCCCGTCCAGCACCGTTACGCGATGTTTGGCGTCGAGCTCCGCTACATTCGCGACCGCGGCCGCGTGCGCCAGTTCCTGGCCTGCCTCCACCCGAGCCTGCGTGAGCTGCTTCACCCGATCCAATTCCGAGTCCTCCTGCCTGGCCGCCTCCAGCGCGCGGGCATCGTTCTCCGCGTCGATGTATGCGGAAGCGACGCTATAAATCACCTCGTTCCGTTTCTGTTCCACGCCGATCCCGGCTCCGTGCGCCGTCTCTCTCGCCTCCGCCACCAGGTAGCTCTGCGCCTTGTCGTACAGTGACATGTTGGTCCGCACCTGCACGATCGAAGGCGCGCTGCCGTCGATGCTGCTGGGGAAGCCGTAGGCCCACGCCAGGCCGCTGCCCGCGAACACCTTGGGCGAGAACGGATCGCTGCTGATCCTCACCTGCTCGCGGGCCTTCTGCTCATCCAGACGCGCGAGGATCAGGTCGGGATTTTGTTTCAAGGCGAGATCGAGCGCCTGCTTCAGCGTCAGCGTGCGGGTCTCGGCTGCACAGTTAAAGGTGAATGCGCAAGTCAATGCGCTGAGAAGAAGTACGGCGGGGATCTTCATTCCCCTATTCGTACCGCAGTGCCTCCGTCGGATTCAATCGCGCCGCGCGGCTGGCCGGCCAGATACCGAAGATCAGGCCTACGCCCAGCGAAACCGTGAAAGCCACGGCCACCGACACCCAGGAGATGGGAATCGAAACGCCCTCGACGAAAAATTGCACGCTTAGCGGAATCGAGAGGCCAATCAGGATGCCGATTCCCCCGCCTACCACGCTGATGATCAGCGCTTCGGCCAGGAACTGCTCCATCACGTCGCGGCGCGCCGCGCCCAGAGCCATTCTCAGGCCGATCTCCCGCGTGCGCTCGGTCACCGTCACCAGCATGATGTTCATGATGCCGATGCCTGAAATCACCAGCGCGATCAGCGAAACCAGCACCAGCACGATGGTCAAAGCGGTGGCCACGTTGCGCGCGGTTTCTAGGATGCTGCCCAGGTTGTCCACCAGGTACTTCGCGCCCGCGCGATGCCGGCTCTGCAAAATCTGCTTCACCAGCCCGGTCAGCGACGGAACTTCTTCCGGCGTCTTCGCCTGCACGTACAGCGGGTCGATCCGCTCGATCGGCGTGAACAGCCGCAGCACGCTGATCGGGACCAGCACGTTCTCCCCGGAGCCGGAAAGCTCGCTCAAGCCGAAAGTGTCGGTCCGCTCCTTGAACACTCCGATCACCGTGAATTGAAGATCGTGAATCTTCATGACCTTTCCCACGGCCTGCTGCGCGCCCCCGAACAGCCGCTTGGCCAGCCGCTCGGTCAGCATCGCCACCCGCTCGCCTCGTTCCACGTCGCGCGCATCCACAAAACGCCCGGCCAGCAATGCCAGATTGCGCACCTTGGGATAATCCGCGTCCGCGCCGATGATCGCCACATCCTCTTCCCGCCCTTCGATCACCATGCGGTCGAAGTTGTCCATCACGCCCGTCGCTCCGATGATGCGCGAACCCAATTGGTTTCGGATCGCGTCCACGTCGGCCGTTTTGATGTAGTCGGCGTCGGAGGTGCCGACAGCCGGATTGTTGCCGCCGTCAAATTGCGCGTGAATCATATTCGAACCCACGCGCTCAATCTGATTGATGATGTAATCCTTGCTGGTGAATGAAATGGTCACAACCAGGATCACGCTGGCGTTGCCGATCACCAGCCCCAGCGCCGTCAGAAGCGTCCGGAGCTTGTTCGCGCGCAGCGCTTCAAAACTTGCGCGCAAGGCTTCAGAATGGGACATCCACCTACTATCTTATGAAAGAAAACCCGAAAACCCGGGACAGTACACTCACTCGCCGATTTGGGCCTTCTTCAACAGCTCCCGCGCTTTCTCCCGCGGAGGATCCTCTGGGCGGAGCTGCGCGCGTAGGTACGTCTCCAGCAGGCTCCGCGCATCACCCAGATTGCGCTTGCCTTCGATATATGTTTCGGCGCGATAGAACAGGATGCGGTGATCGTTGGGAGCCATGCGCGAGGCCTGCTCAAACTCCTCGTCGCTTTCCCTCAAGCGGCCGTGCTTCGCAAAAAACCTTGCCAGCTCCATCAGCCGCATGGCCTGATGCGGCGCGAGCTGGATCGCCCGGCGCAGATGCTGCTCCTCCACGCTGTACTGCTTGTCGTGCTCGGCGATCACGGCCAGCATGTGCTGGCCCTCCGCCGGATCGGCCGCGAGCACTCTCTGAGTCAGCGCCCGCGCGCGATCGATGCCCCCGCCCAGGAATCCCGGCGCGCCCATGTAGTAGTCGAGCAAGTCGCCGGTGGCTTCCTTGTCCATGATGTTGAGGCGCACCGCCGTCTCGAAATACTTGCGGGCTTTGGTGGCGAGCCCCGGTGCAGTGAAAGGGCCGGAGGTCTCCGCGCGGCGTCCGTACGCGCGCCCCATCCACAAGTAAAGCTCCTCGGTCGGCATGCCTAACGCCAGCGCGTGATCGAAGGCGTCAGTTGCCTTCTTGTACTCGCCCAGCATGTAGTAATCCTGGCCGGTCAACAGCAGCGCGGCCGCGTCGGCATTCGCCGAAGGAACCAGTAGTTTGAGTGAGGATTCGTACTCGGTGCGGTCGTAGAACTGGCGGGCGCGATCGATGCTGGAGGTATCCGCAGCGGTAGCAAACACCGCCGCAAAGACAAACGCCGCTCCGCCCCGCTTCATCCCGTTCTTAAACGCATTGTACAACGCGGATCGGAAACCGCCAAAGGGCAATTCGACCGGCTAGGCGCTTCCTGGCAGTCTGGTTACGCCTTCTATCCGCCGCGCAGCTTGGATGCATGTAACATCTTTCCACTCGGCTTCGCCTGTTGTATGCTTAAGGGTTGTAACGGACTTCGCAGCCAACTTCGTGTAGGAGGCTTTGGAAATTCATGCAATTGACTCAGCGTAAATCCTGGCTCGTACCTGCTTCCCTTCTTTTCTCAGGGCTTTGTCTCGCCCAGACCGCCGCCATCCAGGGCGATGTGAAGGGCCTCGACGGCAAGCCTCTGCAGGGCGCGGTCATCAAGATCGAGCGCACCGACATCAAGCAAAGTCTCAAGACCAAAACCGACAAGAAGGGCCATTACTTTTACGGCGGCTTGGGCATCAACGGCACCTTTAACATCCGCGTCGAGGTGGACGGCAAGGAGGTCGCCGGCGTCGACGGGGTCAAACCGAATGGCGCCGAACCCGCCCCGGTGAACTTCGACCTGAAGGCCGCCGCGGCCGCGGCCGCGAACGCCGGCGGAGGAGCTCCGGCGGAAGAAGCGCCCAAGAGCATGACTCCGGCTGAGAAGGCAGCGTACGAAAAGAAGAAGAAGGACGCCGAAGCAGCCATCGCCAAGAACAAGGAGCTGAATGACTCGTTTAACGCCGGCATGGCCGCTGAGAATAACAAAGATTACAACGAGGCCATTACCCAGTTCGAAAAGGGGACCGCGCTCGCACCGACGCAACACGTCATCTGGAGCCACTTGGCCGACGCCTACGGCGCCCGCGCCACCACCAATGAACCGGACGAGGCCAAGCAGACAGATCTGAGCAAAGCCTCGGAGGATTACCAGAAGGCGATCGAGATCGAGCCTCGCGACCCCAGTTACCACAACAACTACGCCTTGATTCTGGCGCGGCAAAAGAAGCTCGACGAAGCCCAGCAGCAGCTTAACCAGGCCGCGAGCATCGATCCCA
Source organism: Bryobacteraceae bacterium (assembly GCA_030041495.1). GTDB lineage: Bacteria > Acidobacteriota > Terriglobia > Bryobacterales > Bryobacteraceae > Palsa-187. The sequence continues at coordinate 16,070 of JASHNT010000018.1, forward strand.
CCAATGCCGGCAAGTATTATTACAACCTCGGCGCTGTGATGGCCAACACCAATCAGAACGACGCCGCAATCGCCGCCTTCAAAAAGTCCATGGATGCCAACTACGCCGAGGCTTACTATCAGTACGGCCTGTTGATGATGGGCAAGGCGACCACCGGCGCTGACGGCAAAATCGTGGCTCCCGACGGCACCGTCCAGGCCTTCCAGAAATACCTCGACCTCGCGCCCACCGGTCCCAATGCCGATGGCGCCAAGGCGATGCTGGCCACGCTCGGCTCCTCCGTCCAGACTTCGTTTGAGCAGCCAGGCGCGAAGAAAAAGAAGTGACCGAAACGATCCTGTGGTTGTTCGCGGGCGTGCTGATTTTCGCCGTCCTGCGAGCAATACTCGGGATCGTATTCAAAGGTATCTCGGATTTCTTCGGCGCGGGCTCGGCTCGCTCTGTCCCCCGCCCCGGCCCGCGCGCGGCCCCTCGGCCCGTTCCGGAAGCGCTGAAAAAGGACCCGGTCTGCGGAACCTTTGTCGCGCCTTCCACCGCGCTCCACAAGACCGTCCACGGCGAGACCTACTACTTCTGCTCGCCTGAGTGCCAGAACAAGTTCAAAGGTTAGTCCGGGCTCCAGCCTTGGTCGCCTTCTGGACTTCGCTTGTACCCGGCTGCTCGATCATCCTCAACCGAGTCGACGAATGGACCCAGAACCGCGCCAGGCATGTTCGTCGGGCTTGACGACGGGAAGGCAGGCGCCCTGCGCCGGCATATCCGCGAAAAAGGCGTTGACACATAAGACTTTCATTGGGAGAAACCAACGCTGGTGCTGCGCGACCCGGACCGGAACGAATTGTTTTTCTGGCTGCCCCCAGGCGACCGGGAAAGCCTGCAAGCGAAGGACGGCCGCTAATTAATATCCAGCTTCGCTACCGCCTCCGCCAGCAGCTCCGCGAAATTAACCCCGCTCTCCGACCACAAGTTCCGCTTGGCCACCGGCACCGCCCGTTCAATATCGCTGACCAGGTGCAGCAGGCTCCGCAGGTTGGATTGCCCCATACGCGCCGACCCCTCCACGCCCTCTATCGGCAGGAAGCGCGAATCCAGGCCGAATTCGATGCGCACCTGATCCCCGGTCTCGTTCTCGAAATCCGGCCCCAAGCACAACAGCGTCACCGGCGCAGGAGCCAGCTTCCACTCGCCGTCGAACTGCCACAAGTCCCACGCCGCTTCCACTTCCACGCAGCAATCCTCGTGAGCGAACTCGCCCGCCTCCGCAATCAGGTTCCCAACCGCTGTCCCCGGCAGATACTCCTTTTCGAGCAGCGGAGGCTCCGCCGCTTCAATCGCCCGCACCCGCAACAGCGGCCCGCGCGAGCCCAGCTTGGAGAACGGGAATTGCGCCAGCACGGTCTCGAATCGGCTCAGCATGTTCGTCGGCGAAAATCCTCGAATCCAGCAGGAAAGATACAGGCGATCCGGCATGCTCAAACTGTACCATTAAGAAGGTGGTCACCGACCTCGTCCAAATCCGCCGCGAAGGCGAAAAACTGCGCCCCGAAAACCTCCGCTTCCGCAAGTGGATCAAGTCCCACACCTTCGTCGAGCGCCAGTTCCGCCGCGCCGCCGAAGAGGTCCAGGTCTCGATCGACTGCCGCACTTGCGCCGAATGTTGCCGCGTAACCGAGGTCCAAATCGTCGACCGCGACGTTGAAAAGCTCGCCCGCTTCCTCGGCATCTCCGAGCAGCGATTTCTCGCCGAGTACACGGCGGCCGGCGAGGACGGCAAGCCCATCCTCAAACGCACCGGACGTGGTTGTGTGTTCCTCGACGGCAAAGAGTGCACCGTCTACGAAGCTCGCCCCGGCAACTGCGAGCGCTTCCCGCACCTGCTGCGCGGCTCCGGATCGCTCGAAAGCCGGATGTGGGATCTGGTCGATCGCGCGACTTACTGTCCGATCGTGTTCAACTGGTTCGCCCGCGTCAAAGCGCTCACCAATTTCAAGTAGACAGCTTCTCTACCGCGTGCTCCAACTTCTGCGGACGCTTCAGCACCCCTTCGAACAGATCCCCCACCCGGTCAAGCCGAGCCACAGCGTTCCGAATGGTGAACTGCGATGGATGGAGCCGCGGCGTCACCTCGCGCCACGCCAGCGGAGTCGCCACCGGAGCTCCCGGATACGCCCGTAAAACATACGGGGCCGAAATTGTTTTTCCCTCCGCGATCTGCGCCCAGTCGAAATACACCTTCCCCTTTTCGCGCTTCGACACCGCCCGCGGCGTCGTAAACAAATCCGGCCGCTCCTGCGCCACCATCACGCTGAGCAGCTCCGCGAAGGACCGCACCTGCTCATACGTGTACCGGGGCTCCAAAGGGACAAAGAGGTGCATGCCATCGCCGCCCGTAGTCTTCGGATAACTCTCGAGTTCCGCCTTGTCCAGCTTGGCCCGCACCAACAGCGCGGCTTCGACGATCTTTCCGTAGCCGCAATCCTGCGGATCCAGGTCGATCAGCAAATAATCCGGGTGCTCCAGCGACCCCATCCGGCTCATCCACGGATTGTGATCGATGCACCCCAGGTTCACCAGAAACAGCAGCGTGGCCCGGTCCTCGCCGATCACGTGGCGGATGTCGTCGGCCATATCCGTCCGCAGCCATTTCGGAAAGCTTTCGGCGACCTCCTTCTGGAAGAAGAATGGCTCATTGATTCCATTCGGGTAGCGCTTGAGCGACAGCGGCCGGTCTTTGAGATGCGGCAGAATCAGCGGAGCAACCGCGTCGTAGTAGTTCAACAAATCCCTCTTGACGACACCGTCTTGGGCATAAAACAATTTGTCGAGATTTGTGAGCTTAAGCCGATGACCGTCAACCACTACATTCGCCTCTTTAAGTAAAGCATCGAGTAGCGGAACCCGCTGCGGATCGGGCGCCGGATTCCTCACGCATTCCGATGGATCGATGTCCGGCCGCAGCCCCACAAACACCGGAGCCCTCAACCGCCCGTCATCGGTCCAATTGGCGAACTTCACCTCGCATACCAGCTCGGGCCGGGTCCACGTCACCGCGTTGTCCTTGGGCAACTCCTTGGCCGGCTTCAGCGGACACTTCGCGACGGCCAACGGTGCTAGCCGCTCATGAATCGCCTGCATCATCTTGCGGTCGAACCCCGTGCCCACGTTGCCCGCCCAAGTCAGCTCTCCCTTGTCATAGGTGCCCAGAACCAGCGCCCCGAACAGCTCGCGCTCACCCTTGGTGAATCCACATAAAACAAAAGAGTCCGAATTTGTAACCTTGTACTTGACCCAATCGCTCCCGCGGCGCGATTCGTAAAAGCTTCCGGCGCGCTTGCCGACAATCCCTTCGATCCCCTGCTGCTTCACCGCCGCCAGCAGCTCCGCCCCGTTGCCCGCAAAGTGCTCCGAGTAACGGATCACATTTGACGGCTCAAGTATCTCTTTCAACACCCTCTTGCGCTCGACCAGCGGCACTCCGCGAAGGTCGTAGCCGTCCAGATAAAGCAGGTCAAACAGGAACAACACCACCGGCTGATTCCGCGCCAACGTGGCGATCGCCGAAGCTTCCGAGACCGTGATGCGCCTCTGGAGCTGCTCAAAGCTCGGCACCCCGCGCGCGTCGAGCGAAGCGATCTCGCCATCCAGAATCGCCCGCTTGGCCCGGCTGTTATGAGGAGAGAAGATGTGATGCGGCAGAATCGACAGCTCAGGATATTGACGATCCATGCGGTTGCCGTTTCTGGTCATCATCCGCAGCTCGCCGTTGTCGATGTAACACAGAGCCCGCACGCCGTCCCACTTGATCTCGTACAACCAATCCTCCGAAGCCAGGGGATCTCCCTTGCCAATCTGCGCAAGCATCGGCTCGACCGTTTTAGGCATGGGAGCCTTGCGGGCGCCCGAGATTCTAGTGAGAGAAATCCGCCGCCCAGCCGGAGCGTCCGCTTCCGCGGCCGCGAGTCCTTGCGCGATCTCCTCCTGCGTCCTCCCGCTGGCCACGCTGCGCGAATGGTCTTCCGGATCCCATCCCGGCTCGGCGAAGGCGTCCTTTTTCTTGAGCAACAGCCACTCATTGCCCTTGCCTTTGACGCTCTTCAAGCGCACCAGCGCGAAATCTCCGCGCAGTTTCTCACCCGTCAAATGAAACTTGAAATCGCCTTTGGCAAGCTGCTGCTCCACGGGCAGTTCACCCAGCAACTGATACGTCCCGCGATCCCACAGCATCACACTGCCGGCTCCGTAATTGCCCTTGGGAATCACGCCCTCGAAGCTTCCATATTCCATGGGGTGGTCCTCCACCATCATCGCCAGCCGCTTTTCTCCCGAATTGAGCGTAGGCCCCTTCGGCACCGCCCAGGATTTCAGCACTCCGTCGACTTCCAGCCGCAAATCGTAATGCAGATGCGAAGCGTGATGCCGCTGCACACAGAACCGCAGAGCCTCGCCCGCAGCCTCATGCTTCCGCCCTCGCGGCTCAGGCGTCTTGTCGAACTTCCGCTTTTCCGCGTACTTTTCAAGCGCCATCGTCGGTAAAGAAAGAGCGCGGAAGCGCCTTGACAAAACACCTAAGAAATGTTTGAGGTAGGATGGTACAACATATGCGACGCTGAAAGCGTCGGCACGGGAGGTGATGGCGATGGCTTCTACGGTTTGGAAGGGGCATCTGACCTTCGGGCTGGTGTCGTTTCCCATCAAATTGTACAGCGCGGCGCGCAGCGAGAGCATCAGCTTCAATCAGCTCCACAAAGCCGACAACTCGCGCGTCAAGCAAGTCCTGTTCTGCGCGGCCGAAGACAAGCCCATCCCGCGCAGCGAAATCGTCAAAGGCTACGAGTACGAAAAGGACCGCTACGTCGTGATCGAGGACGAGGAAGTCAAGAAGGTCGCACCCCAGACCGCCAAGGTGATGGAGATCCTGGAGTTCGTTAAAGCCGGCCAGGTCGACCCCATCTACTATGAGACCTCCTACTACCTGGCTCCCGACGAAGCCGGTGAAAAGCCCTACGCCCTGCTGTTCGAATCACTGCGCAAGTCCGGCTACATGGGCGTCGCCAAAATCGCCATGCACAATCGCGAGCACATCGTGCTGCTGCGCCCCGGCAAGAACGGCGTGCTGCTGCACACCATGTATTTCAGCCACGAAATCCGCAAGGTCGATGAGTTCCGCACGGATTTAAACCTGGTCAAGGAAAAAGAACTGGCGCTGGCGATGAGCCTGGTGGAGGCTCTGGCCGGCGATTTCGAGCCCGACAAATACAAAGATAACTACCGCGAGAACCTGCTTCAAATGATCGAAGCCAAGAAGCAGGGTCACGAGGTCGTGGCCACTCCGGAGCCGCAGCAGGCAAAAGTGGTGGATATTCTCGAAGCGCTCAAAGCGAGCCTGGCGATGGCCAAGAAGCCCGCCGCCTCTGCTACCACCGCCGAGCCTGCCGCGGCCGAGGAGCCCCGCCCAGTCCGCAAACGCGCCAGAGGGTAAACCTGCCGATTCGCCTGCTGCACCGCAGCCACTTGCTGAAGTGCGGGCCGCGCAGTTGGCGCACCAGGCCCCCGGGCCCACAACCGGCGCCGGGCGATCGCACACTCAGTCCACGGGACGGTACGGCATCAGATCCCAGAGTCTCCGCGGGACAAGTTGAACCGCCGGCAAACCGATTCCGTCTAACGACGCGTGGATTGCTGCTCTCAGCCGCCAGTACGCGCTGCCTGTACTGACGCGCGACGCCCATTTTGATTCCGTGAGCGGCCTCCGGAGACGAAGCTGGTAGGCCCAGACCGCCAGACCTACTCTAACCGCAACGCCTCGACCGGATCGATTCGCGAGGCCCGCCGCGCCGGCAGATAACTCGCCAGCAGCGCGGCCGCGAGCAAGATCAGCGGCATCGCGAAGTAGATCACGGGATCAACGGTGCTGACTCCGTACAGAAGCGATTTCATCAGCCGCGTCAATCCCGCGGCGGCGGCCAGTCCGATCGCGACGCCCGCTCCCGCCAAGAACAGCGCATTGCCCACGAACATCCGCCTCAATTGCCCCGGCTCGGCTCCCAGCGCCAGCCGGATCCCCATCTCGCGAGTGCGTTGCGAAACCGCATAAGACACGACGCCGTAAATCCCGACGATCCCCAGCAGCAACGCCATCGTCCCCGCAATCGCCAGCATCACCAGCGTGAAGGAAGTCGCCGCTAGTGACTGGTCGTAAAGATCCTTCATCGTGCTCACCAGGAACACCGGCAGATTCGAATTCACTTGCCACACCGCCGCGCGCGCCTCAGTGAGCAAACTCTGAGTTCCCGCCCGATTCGTGCGAATCGCGAACGCCACGGGGCGCTGAACGTACAGCGGGTTCCCGTAGAAATTCTCCGTCACCGCGGGCCAATAGACGATGCTCGCCGGCTTGAATTGCGCGCCCTCATTGCGAACATCCTCCACCACACCAACGATCTCACGCCAGGGCGACTTGATCCCTTCGCGAACCCGTTTGCCAAGGGCGCCAGCCGGCGTCCCCCACAGTTCCCGAGCCATGTTTTCCGATACCAGGGCCACCGGCGTGTGGTCATTAAACTCCGCCCAACTGATATCACGCCCAGCGACAAGCCTCGTGCCCATCGCCGCAAGGAAACCGGGCGACACGAACCGGTAAGTTCGCGCCGGTGGCGCTTGCCCTGGACCGTACACCTTGTCCTGCGCCCAAACGGGATCCCAGCTCAACCGTCCATCCAGCGGTACGGTATTGGAAAACGCAACCGCAGTAACGCCAGGAATCGCAGCCAGCTTGTCTCGTATCTCTACCTCGGTTCGATTCACTTGTTCCGGCTCGTGCACCTGCGACCACGGCAGCCAGATCCGGAA
>JASHNT010000019.1 GCA_030041495.1 Bryobacteraceae bacterium
CGGCCTGCGAGTGATATCGTAAGGCGATGGGACTCTGGCTCCGCCGCGCCGCCGTCTCGCCGGTCCTGATTCTGGTGGTTGCGCTTCTAGTGCGAGCCGGCTACGCCTGGGATTACCAGAGCGAGCGCCCGCACCGGGCCTTGGCCATCCTTCCCTTTCTGTTCGAGCCCGGCAATATCGCGATTTCGCTCGCTACCGGAAAAGGATTCAGTTCGCCTCTTGGCGGCGATACCGATACCGGACCGACGGCGTGGACCGCTCCGATATACCCGTTGATTCTTGCAGGGATCTTTCGCGTCCTGGGCGTGCGCACATTCGCCTCGTTCGTGGCTGCCGCGGGATTGAACATTCTCTTTTCGAGCCTCACCGTTCTCCCAATTTACACCGTAGGACGGCGAATCGGCGGTGCTGGTGTGGCAGCCATCGCGGCCTGGCTCTGGGCGATCTTCCCCAACGCCGTCAAACTGCCGGTGGAGTCGTTATGGGATGCATCGTTCGCCGCGCTGCTGGGCGCAATCCTGTTGCTGATGACGCTGGCCCTGCCCGACTCGCGCGAAATGTGGGACTGGTACGGCTACGGCCTGGTGTGGGGCGTGGCCCTGCTCACCAGTCCCTCGCTCGGTGTGTTGCTGCCGCCGTTTGTTGTCTGGATGGCTTGGCGATCGCGGCGGGTGGCATGGCCGGCCCTGGCCGTTGCCGCGACGCTGCTTTGCTGCTTTCCTTGGATGGCTCGCAATTACCGCGAGTTGCATGCCTTCGTCCCCCTGCGCTCGGTGACGGGGTTGGCGCTTTGGCTGGGCACCTACGATCAATCGACAGGTCCGTGGCCGGGACAGTTCCACCCGCTCGACAACGCCGGCCAACGCGCTCGCTACGAGGAACTCGGAGAGATCGCCTATATGCGCGAGAAGCAGCAGCAGACGCTCGAGTTCGTGGTGCACCATCCGGCAGCCGAGCTGCGCGCCGTCCGGTCGCATTTCGTGGCGCTGTGGGCAGGAGGGTCGTCGCATCCGCTGGCGGATTTTCGGCGCGGCGGATGGTCTTTCCGCGCCATTCTGCTCTTCAATTTGCTCGCGGCCGCCGGCGCGCTTGCCGGCATGATAATCCTGTTTCGGCAAGGCAGCGCTTACGCATTTCCGCTCGGCATTTGTCCGGCGCTATTTCCGCTGGTGTACTACTTCGCGCTGGGTAGCCCGCGCTATCGTCTGCCGATGGACCCCATCCTTCTGTTGCTGACGGCGGTAGCGTTACACCAGATCGGCCGCACCTGGTTCACGCCGCGCCAGGCTTCTTCCAGCGGACGGTTATTTCTGGCTTCCCGCTTTCTGCTTGGCATCTGAGTCGCCCACATAGTGCACCGCGTCCCGGTCCTCGCAAACCGACTCGAATAGCTCGGTATCTGGCATGATTTGCTGCATCACGCGGACCGTAAATGGTTCTGTATACGCCTTCGGATCCGAGATGGTCACGTCGATTTGCAGCGTGCCGAAGTTGAGGCGCGTGAAGCGTTCCACCATCTTGCCGCTGCTGGTAAGAGGACTCCCATTCACATCCAGCCAGACGTCGTCACGAAATCCTAGGGTAGTGACCACTAACGTGTCGTCTTCCCAATGGCCCACCGAGTAGCCGTACCACCATGGCGCAAGGTCGGGACCCACTTGCGGCAAGGGCTGGCCGTTGGTAAGGATCTGGCGGACGTCGTTGTTGGCGTTGTACATGATCACGATCGCATCCTTGCCTTGCACAATTTTTTTCTCATAAGGATGCGTGTGGAGCTGCATCAAACCGAGCGGCCGGCAGTGGGCGTCGGGGTTATCTTTGCTATTGTTCGCCTTGCGCTCATCCCGGACTTTCCGGCCCCACTCGGTGAAAGGCAGTCCATTCGGAAAGCCCGCACCCACGTCGTTGAACTGCGCCAGCGGCGGCTCGCCGGGTGCACGTGCGGGAGGCGGCGGGGGTGCCGGCGCGTCTGTCCCTTTTCCCCTGCCCCTGCCGCCTCTGCCGAAATTCTGGCGCATCGGCTGCCACAGACCCGAAAGGTCGGGATGTCCGTCCGCCGCCCGCGGCGCAGGCGCCTTCAAGTCGAGTTTGCCGTCCGGAGTTCTTGGCCCGTCGGTGGGGTGTTTCGGCCACTGCGCAAGAAGCATCGTCGCTCCCGCAACCACCGCCATTAAAGCCGCTGAGATCATGAAAATGCTGTTTTTGGATTTCATCTGCGTCATCTGGCCATCCAGCTCTCTTCTTTCTTATCACGCATTGGGTACCGATGCTGGGTTCTTCATATCATAGACCTCCTGGCCGTGTGCCGTAGACTGGTCTTGCATGAAGAAGATTGGTTTTCTCTCATTCGGCCACTGGTCACTCAATCCGCAGTCACGAACGCAATCGGCGGCCGACGCGCTTCTACAATCGATCGACATCGCCGTGGAGGCCGAGCACCTGGGATTAGACGGAGCCTACTTTCGCGTGCACCACTTTGCACGGCAACTGGCGTCGCCGTTCCCGCTGCTGGCCGCGATCGGCGCCAAGACGCGAAGCATTGAAATCGGCACCGCAGTGATCGACATGCGGTATGAGAATCCTTACTACATGGCGGAGGATGCCGGCGCGGCGGATCTCATCGCGCAGGGGCGCCTGCAGTTGGGAATCAGCCGTGGTTCTCCCGAGCAGGTAATCGATGGGTGGCGTTATTTCGGCCACAGCCCGCTTGAAGGCGAGGACGATGCCGCCATGGCGCGGAGGCACGCCGAAGAATTTCTCGAGCTGATGCACGGCAAGGGCTTTGCTCAGCCGAACCCACATCCGATGTTTCCCAATCCTCCAGGGCTGTTACGCCTTGAACCGTACTCGGAAGGATTGCGCGACCGCATCTGGTGGGGAGCCGCTACGAATGCGACCGCTGCGTGGGCCGCCAGGCTCGGAATGAATTTGCAATCCTCCACCCTGAAGTTCGACGAGACCGGTGAGCCGTTCCACATCCAACAAGCCGCGCAGATCGGGGCCTTTCGCGCGGCCTGGAAGGAGGCCGGCCACGCCCGCACTCCACGCGTCTCCGTCAGCCGCAGTATCTTTGCCTTGATCGACGATCGTGATCGCGCCTATTTCGGACGAGGCGTTCAGGATCAGGACCAAATCGGGTTCATCGACCAAACCTCTCGCGCAATTTTCGGGCGTGGCTACGCAGCGGAACCGGATGTTTTGATCGAACAGCTCAGGAAGGACGAGGCAATCGCGGCGGCAGACACGCTATTGCTCACAGTCCCGAACCAATTAGGCGTTGCCTACAATGCCCATGTCCTGGAGGCAATGCTCATCCACGTCGCTCCGGCTCTCGGTTGGCGGTGAAGCTCCGGCAGCGCAACAATCCGTTAGCTGTGAGAGGCCGGCGTCCCGCTAGCTGTTCGAGCCGTTGGCCCCAGCGCTGGACAGCGTGTTGAGAATGATGGCGATGGGATTCAGAGCGTCATTCTGTGTCTGCGACTGGCTCGAAGTTTCGCTGGAATCCGTCGCCGCGTATTGATGTTGATGACCGTGATGGTGCCCGTCTCCGCCAAAGATCCCCGCAGCGAGATCCGCGGCGCTGGGAAGCTCGCCGCTCTGCGATGCGTTCGTGAAATCCGTGGCAAGCTGGCCAAGCTGGCTCGCGGCGGTTGAATTCCCATCCGCCTCGGCGCTGTTGGCGGCAGATTGGAGGTTCGTCGCAATCTGATGGGTGATCTTGGCATATTCGGTGGGACTCTGCTGCAGAAGTTGATGGAGCTGACGCAGGATCTCGGCTAAAGGCGAGAGTTGCGGAGTTTCATCCTGGGGCGAAGGAGTGGAGGTTGTGCCGCTGCCGGTCGTAGGAGTGGTTGCAACGATTTCGACGAACAGGGCGTATGTTTCAGAGAGAGCGCTAGTCGTCATGCGCTTCTTATCGCATAATTTCGGCCGGATTCTAAACTAAATGCGTTCCGGTACTAGTGTGTGAGCCAACGCCACAGCTAGCCCGATTCGATCCTCAAAAAGATGGCTCGCTTGTGTATGCGAACTTAGGACACTAGGCGATTTGGACCGCAACCTGTTCATTTTTTTTCACGTAGCCGAGATACTTCGATTGCAATCCTTGCTTGGAAAGGAACTCTGTGAAGGCGAGGAACTCGCCTGTCCGCCATCCGGGATAATTGAAAAACTCGTCAAAGGCGATCACGGTCCCCGTTTGAATACGGGAACCCATCAGCTCGAAGACGGTTCGCGCGGAAGAATACAGGTCACAATCGACATGCAAGAAGGCCGCCGGACCGGGGTGGCTCTGCAAAAACGGCGGCAAGCTTTCATTGAACCACCCCTCGACCAGCTTCACGTTGGACCGCACCGGCGGGAGCGCATCCATTTTGAAGTGGCCCTTCTCGACGCCGGGTCGCCAGTCTTCCGGCAGGCCTTTGAACGAGTCGAAGCCAAATACCTCTCCTTTGACCCGTTCGGCGATAAAATTCACCGTCGATCCGCTATGAACGCCGAACTCGCAGTACAAACCGCCGGGAATGCTCACCGCGGAAAGGCTCGCCGCAAGCAGTTGAAACTTGTTGTCAAAGAACGGTGTCAGCCTCAGGTGTTCTTCTACAAACCGGCTGGTATCCTCCAGCGCTCTGCGCTGCATGGCGCGATGAATGTCGTGCGAATCCTGATCGAGGGCGTAGTCCGTAATCCGGTCAACCACGCGCTTGAGGCGGCTTTTAACGGCGGCGAGCAACCTTCATGGTACCTGTCTGCCCTTCGGGAAAACAATGTCCCGTTGTGCACCGCCGGCTTGCGCCACGGTCCTCCACGGCGCGCGTGAGATAGCGCAGTGCCGCTGCGTGGAATCCCCGGTCACACCCAGCTCCGGAAGCCAAGAGCGCGCCGAAATCCTTGGAAAACACGCCTGCGGCTTTGGCTGCGGAATTGCTTGCGCCAGTTCACGGTCGATTCTTAAACGCTGGCCGCTCACGCAGGCCCGGCGAAGGAGAAATAATGCAGCATTTCTTTAGCGGACGTGTGGGAATGCTCGCTTCGGCGAGCGCAGTATGGTTGATCGGCGCGGCAAGCGTTGCCGTGGCGCAGAGCCAGGCTTCCGGCCAGGAGCAGGCAATCGCGCAGGCTGCGGCCGCGACGGCCAAAGGACAAACCGCGGGTGAGTTCTTCAAGAACGTTACCACCAGCACATTGAAGGAACTCACGCCCAGCGACTTCCTGGGCGCGATGGGCGTGATGACGGCAGCGGTCGGCTACGACTGCTCCAACTGCCACCCGGGAGCGGGCACCGACCTCATGGATTGGGTGAGCGACAAGGTGCCGCAGAAGCGCACCGCGCGCAAGATGGTGGAGATGGTGGCCAACATCAATAAGGAAAACTTCGGCGGCGCGCAGATGGTGACCTGCTGGACCTGTCATCATCAATCCGACGTCCCGAGCACATCCATCACGCTCGATCGCCTGTACAGCGTGCCCGTTGAGGAACGGCCAGACGTGGTTTTGCCCGGAGTGAACCAGCCTCCGGCTGCCGTGATTCTCGATCAATACATCCAAGCCATGGGTGGGGCGGAAAAACTGGCGACGCTCAACAGTTTCGTCGCCAGCGGCCAGAGCATCGGCTTCGCGGGCCTGGGGGGCAATGGAGAGTTTCACATCTTCGCTCAGGCTCCCGACCGCCGCGGCATGTGGATCAACTTCCCCGAACATCCCGACCGCGGCATCAGCGCCTGGACCTATGACGGCAAGACCGGCTGGATCAGCGCGCCGCGCGGATTCCTCGGCGAGTACGAGCTGACCGGCAACGACTTGTCCGGAGCACGCCTGGACGCCGTTGTTTCCTTCCCCGGCCAGATCAAGAGCGCGTTTCCAAAGTGGCGCGTGGGGCTGGACGATACGGTCGGAGATCGCGTTGCCGATGTCGTGCAGGGCAGCGATCCCAGCGGCCTGCTGGGCACGTTCTATTTCGACAAGGAGACGCACCTGTTGCTGCGCTACGTGCGCCAGACTCCGTCGCCGGTCGGACACATCTCGGTGCAGCAGGACTTCGAGGATTACCGCGACGTGGACGGGATCAAGTTCCCGTTCAAGTATTCCTTTCTCTGGTTGGATGGCCGCTTCACGGCGACCCTCAGTGAGGTGAAGGTGAATGCTCCCGTGGAAGAGACAAAGTTTGCGAAGCCTTAGGCTCCCTCGTTCCCATCGACGAGTTGCAAAAATGACAACGCTTCCGCGTGATTCGGCTGAAGCCGCAACACCGCCATGAAATCCTGGCGGGCTCGCTGCGGGTCGTGCTGGAAAACCAGGTGATAGAGTCCGGCGCGCAACCGGGTCTGCGGATCCAGGGGGCGCAGGGAAACGAGACGGTCGGCGATCTCCGCGGCGGTATCGAATTGTCCGAGTTGATGGTACTCCGCGGCCAGAAAATCGAGGCGGGAAGTATCGCTGGGATTGGCGGCGATTTCCTCGTTGAGAATGCGGATGTACCGGTGGTTTCGCTGACGCCGCGCCTCCGGCTCACAAGCGAATTCATGGTCGATACGGATGTCAGCCGGCACAAGCCGCCCGCCTCCCGCTAGGAGCGAGGCGTCGACGGTTTCGTGAACCCGTCCCCGATAGCGATAAGCCGGCCGGTTCGGGAACAAGCGAACGACGTGGTCGTGAGTGGGCTTCGGCGCATCGGAGCTGTGATTGACGCGTAGGAAATAATAACCTACGTTGTCGTCGGTCGCCACTACTTTCTGAAGGAGCGGAACGCCTGAGGGGTGCAGGATCTCATCCGCGTCGAGGGTTACGATCCAGCGCCCGCTTGCAGCCTCCAGGCCGTGGTTTCGTGCCGCGGCGAAGTCGACACGCGTAAAATCGAAGGACATCAGCTTCGCGCCGTAGCCCGCCGCTATATTTCGCGTGTCATCCGTGGAGCCGGTATCCACGATAATGATCTCGTCTACCAGAGCAGCGATGGAATCGAGGCAGCGCGAAAGAACGCGTTCTTCGTTCTTCACGATCATGCACAGGCTCAATTGCATCGGCTAGCTCCGTTCCCTCCCCGGTTGATCGACGCTGGCGAGATGATTCTTTAGAATCCGCGAAATGCCGGGCTGTTCTGAAGGCCGTGTTAGGCGGGAACCTTCTCGCTCACGTTCTTGTCCCACGCCAGTTTTTCTGCATCCCTTCCCGCTACGGAATACAGGGCACCGGGAGCATTGCGGGTCTTCTGGAACTGTTCGAGCGATTCGCCGCGCATGGCGGCGTAGATGTGCAGGTTCGAGACGCCGATTACCGCGCCGAGTTTTTCCAACATAAAGAAGATGACGCCGTGGTGGATCATGCCGCGCCAGTCGCGGCGGCGCACCAGGTCACGCTCTTCCTTAGACAGGCCGGCCTGCTGGAAGGCGGCTTCGGGGTTGTCGAGAAACAGGCGGCGGCGTTCGGGAACAATCAGGCCGTGCAGGAACTTGTTCAGCTTGTATCCCTTGACGCTGCGCGCGAGAGTAAACGGGTAGGTTCCCTCCAGTTCCTCCACTCCGGCGAGCTGCCGGTTCATCCGGTCCAGATAGGTCGCTTTGATTTTGGCCTCGGCCTCATCGTTGACCGCGCCGGCTTCATTCTCGTAGATCGCGGTGGCAAGGCCGGTCATGGAAGGCAGGTAGTAGCTCTGGTGGATTTTCTTGATGTTCGCCGAAAGAGCCCCGCGCATCACCAGCCACATGATGACTTCGGCTCCTTCCATCCCGCCGAGCCGTGCGTAATCGGCATGTGTCAACTGTGTGAGTTTGACCGGATCTTTCTCGATCAGGTCCAGGAATCGGAGATCCCACTGGGTGTTGTTGAACCCGGCTCTTTCGCCGTGCACCTGATGCGAAAGGCCCCGGTGGCGACGATGGCGACGGAAAGATCCTCCGGATAACTTTCGATGGCCTGGCGCAGAGCCTGGCCCAGCTTGTAGCAGCGCAGAGCGGAGGGAATCGGGAACTGAAGTACGCCGACCTGCAAAGGAACGATCGCGCCGGGCCACTGGGGCTCGTGCGGCCACAGCATTGAGAGGGGCGAGAAGCAGCCGTGATCGAGAGGCCTGTCCTGAAAATAAGAAAGGTCGAACTCTTCGGAGACCAGCCCGGCCGCGATGTGGTGCGAGAGAGCGGCGTGGCCCTCCACCGGCGGCAAAGCGCGCGCGCCTCCGCCTTCGTCGGCGACCGCATAGGAATCGCCGATGCCCAAAGCGAAGTGCGAATAGTGATCGAAGAAGAATGAGGTAACGTGATCATTGAAGATCAGAAACAGCACGTCGGGCTTCTTTGCCGAGAACCACTCGCGGACCGGCCGGTAGCCTTCGAATATGGGGGCCCAGACCGGATCGTTCGCCTTTTGCCGGTCGAGAGCAAAGCCGATGGTAGGCGAATGGGATGACGCGACGGCGCCGATGATTCTAGCCATTGGGCGATTTTCTCCGTACAATCGCCTGGCAGACTTAGGTCCAGCCGAGGTGGTTGAGGCGCGCAATGCAGAATCAATGAGTTCCAGGAATTGCGGCTTCGGGGCAATCTTGATTCCGCGCAGCCATGGCCAACCGGCATGCGCCTCCACACGCAGCCTCAGCCGATCAGCCTTCGCGGGCGCGCGGACGCAGAACCGGCGCGAGCGCTCTCAGCGCGGACGGTCAGGACGAAAATTGCCACGGAGTGGCGTGGTTGCTGCCGCCTAAAGCTGCGGCGAAGCTGAGAGGCTACCGGCGGAAACCGCCGCCTCTTCTCGGACCGCCCTCCTTGGGGCGCGCTTCGTTGACGTTGATGGCGCGTCCGCCGACTTCGCGGCCGTTCAGTTCCGCGATGGCGCGCTCGGCCTCGGTGTCATTGGACATTTCGACGAATCCGAAGCCGCGAGGCTGCCCGGTGTCACGGTCGGTGATCAGGCTGACCCTCTCTACGTTTCCATACGCCGCAAACAGAGTACGAATCTCATCCTCAGTGGTGCGGAAGTTGAGGTTCCCAACAAAGATGTTCTTCATTTTCCTTTCCCTTTGCGGCGCCGCAACTCTAATACCGCATCGATTGCCAGCCGCGCTGCCTTTCCCCCGAGACAGCGGCATTTCCTGCCGCGGCATGGAGAGCGAGATGCTTCATGGTACGGCAGTATATCAAAGGAGCCATGGGCGATAGGGGCGGGGTCTGAAACAGGGTGGAAGCGGCCAGGTCCCACCGTCCAGAAACGGCGCGCTCCCGCGACCGCATGCTACCATGAAGTTTTCTTGGGAACAGGATGACGCCGCTGAATCTAGTCGCGATTTATCCTGGCTCCTTTGACCCGATCACCTACGGGCATCTGGATTTGATCTCGCGCGGCAGCCGGCTGGTGGGGCGACTTATCGTCGCAGTACTGCGCAACGACAGCAAGCAGCCGCTGTTCAGCGTGGAAGAGCGCGTGGAGATGCTGCGCGAAGTGGTGGGGACGTATCCCAACGTCGAGGTCGATTCCTTTGAAGGGCTGCTGGTGAATTACGCAGCTCATCGTGGAGCGAACCTGATCATCCGCGGCATTCGCGCCATTTCGGATTATGAGTACGAGCTCCAGATGGCGTTGATGAACCGGCGTCTGCGCCCGGAGATCGAAACGGCGTTCCTGATGGCGGGCGAGGCATACTCGTTCATCAGCTCGCACCTGGTCAAGCAGGTGGCGTCGCTGGGCGGCAACGTCGCGGGGATGGTGCCGCCGCTGGTGGATGCGCGGCTGAAGGGCCGCTACGCCGCTCAGGCGCGGTAACGCGCGGCCGCAGTCAAAGGATGATTGAGAGGTCTTATGCAAACCGTACAAGAACTGGCGCAACGGGTTTCGCTGATCAGCGAATCCTCCACGATGAAGGTGGCCGCCGAGGCCGACCGCTTACGGCGCGAGGGAGTCGACGTGGTCGACTTCAGCGCGGGAGAGCCGGATTTTCCGACTCCCGAAAATGTTAAGCGCGCAGCCATCCAGGCCATTGAACAGAACTTCACCAAGTACACTCCGGTCAGCGGCACAGTGGAGTTGAAGCAGGCTATCTGCGATCACCACAAGCGCCTATATGGCACTTCCTATTCGCTCAAAGAGTGCATCAGCAACATGGGCGGCAAGCACGCGATCTTCAACCTCACGCAAGTGCTGCTGGATCCCGGCGACGAAGTCATCATTCCGGTGCCCTATTGGGTGACTTATAAAGATGTGGTCAATTACGCCGGCGGCAAGTGCGTGTTCGTCGAGACCAAGGAAGACGAGGGCTTCGTCCTACGCGCTTCCGACGTCGAGCGCGCGGTCACGCCCAAGACGCGGATGATCATTCTGAATTCGCCGTCCAATCCCAGCGGCGCTGTGTTCGATCGCGGAGAGATGGAGCGCATTTTCCGCCTCGCTAAGGACAAAGGCTTCTGGATCATGTCCGACGAGTGCTACGAGCGGTTCCTGTATGCAAGTGAGCCGTTTTCGCTCGCCTCGCTTCCGGGCGCGAAGGAAACGGTGGTGGTGGCGGGGTCGCTGTCGAAGACCTATGCGATGACGGGATGGCGCATGGGGTTTGTGTTGGGGCCGTCGGCGGTAGTTTCCGGGATCAACAAGCTGCAGAGCCACGCGACTTCCAATCCCAATTCGATCACGCAAAAGGCCGCGATCGAGGCGCTGAACGGGCCGCAGGATTCGGTGGCGGCGATGCTCGCCGAATACCGGCGGCGGCGTGAGTACGTCATGGACCGGCTGCGCAAAATGCCGGGCGTCAAGGCGCAGACTCCGCAAGGCGCTTTTTACGCGTACCCGAATGTCAGCGCGGCCTTCACCGGCGGCATAGCCAACGCCTTCCAGTTCGCCGAGAAGCTGCTGGCGGAAGAGCATGTCGCGCTGGTGCCCGGCGAGGCGTTCGGAACCAACGAGCATATCCGCATCTCTTACGCGACTTCGATGAAGGAACTGGAACGCGGCCTCGACCGGCTCCAGCGCTTCATCGCCGCGCGCGTCTAGCCGCTCCGGCCGCGATTCCATGCCGCTCGAACAGTTGACGCCACGGTTCCTCGAAAAGGTCTGGGGATCGGAGCGGCTGGAGCCGTTTTTCGCCAGCCGTAACGCCAAAATCGGCGAAGTCTGGTTCGAGGGACCGGGGCCACTGGAGTTGCCGCTGCTGGTGAAGTTCCTGTTCACCTCGGACAAGCTATCGGTCCAGGTGCATCCCGGCGATGAGTACGCCCAACGGCATCACTCCAGCCGCGGCAAGACAGAAATGTGGCATGTGCTCGCGGCCGAGCCGGGTGCGCAAATCGCGGCCGGCCTGCGTGAGCCCGTTCCCGCCGAGAAGCTGCGCGAAGCCGCGCGGTCGGGCGAAATCGAGAGCCTGCTCGCCTGGCATGCGGCAGCTCCCGGCGATACGTTCTTCATCCCGGCTGGAACCGTGCATGCCATCGGCGGCGGGCTGGTGCTGTGCGAGATTCAGCAGCGCTCCGACATCACCTACCGTCTGTACGACTATGGACGCCCGCGCGAGCTGCACATCGAAGAGTCGCTTGAAGTGGCGCGGCGTGAACCGCACGCGGCACGGGCAGTCGTGCACGAAGACGTGCTGGTTTCCTGCGAATACTTCAAGGTGGGAAGACGCGCCATCGCTGCCCCGGAAAAAGTCGCAATCCCGCGGGAACATTTTGGGTTGCTGATCGTCATTCAAGGTGAGGGGTTACTGGACGGAAGCCCGGCGCATGCGGGTCAAGTTTGGTACGCTCGCCAGAGTACTCCCCCCATTGTGGTGAGCGGACCCCTCACCCTTTTGTGGGCAATCGCCCGCTAATCATTCGGCAGCGCTTGAATTCGGATGTCCTTACTCCACTTTTCCCTCCAGCCTTAGTACGGTTTTTTCGGTCCTCTCCCGATGTATGCAGTGAGGGCGAGGTTTCACCTGGACAAGGGGAAGAGCATGAGAGGATTATGCGCGGTCGCGCTGTTCGCCTCAATCTTGGCCGTTCCGGCCATTTGGGGCCAGACCATTGATGGCGATGTTGTAGGAACCGTATTTGACGCGACGGGAGCTGCCGTCACCAACGCTCAGGTCGGCTTAGAGAGCACCTCGACCGGCGTCAAGATCACGGCCAAGACCGGCGCGGACGGAAGCTATCGCTTCAGCAACGTTCCGGTGGGGGGCTACACGGTAACGGTCGACGCGCCCAGCTTTGCCGCGGCAGTCGTGCGCGGCGTCGAGGTCGAGCTGAACAAGACCGCTACGGTAAACGCGACCCTCCAGCCGGCCGCGCAGCAGACCAACGTGAACGTAGTGGAAGCGCCCTTTCTCCTCGATACCACTACGGCGCAGATAAGCTCGACCTTCGACAGCCGCGCGGTGGAGGATCTCGCGGTCTCGACCAACGCCGGCAACGCCGCGCTAAACCTTTCGTTGTTGAGCGGCGGCGTGGCGAGCTCCGGCGGAGTGGGCGCGGGAGTCGGCCCCGCGGTGGGCGGGCAGCGTCCCCGCGACAATAATTTCACTGTCGAGGGCGTTGATGATAACCGCAAGGATACGACCGGACCCACCACTTACGTACCCAGCGACGGCGTGGCGGAGTTCAGTTTGCTTCAGAATCAGTACAGCGCCGAGTTCGGACATTCGGCCGGCGGCCAGTTCAATACCATCATCAAGAATGGCACCAACGATCTTCACGGCTCGCTGTTCGAATATCTTCAGAACCGCGATCTTAACGCAGTGGACCAATCACTGGCGCGGCAGGGAATTCTTTCCAATCCGCGTTACGACAACAACCGCTTCGGCGGCGAAGTGGGCGGCCCCATCCGCAAGAACAAACTCTTCTACTATGGCTTATTCAGCGCCAATCCGGTGGGCTACGCCAGCACGCTTTCGACGGCCATCGACGCGCCTACGGCAGCCGGCTACCAGATGCTGGCCATGACGCCGGGCGTTTCGCAAACCAACCTGGGCGTTCTCGAGAAATATCTTCCGGCGGCGCCGGTAGCAAGCGCGGCCGCCGGCACCAGCACGGTGGGCAATACCGTGGTCCCGTTGGGCATCTCGCCGGTGCTCGCACCCAGCTACTACAATTTCTACAACTGGCTGGCCTCGATTGACTACACCATCTCCAGCACCGATCAATTGCGCGGCCGCTACGTCGACAACTACCTGTCAAAGATCGACACCAATGCGGATCTTCCCGCGTTCTGGAATCCGGAGCTGACCACCGATGAACTCGTCTCGCTTTCGGAGTTCCATACCTTCCGGCCGAACCTGCTGAATGAGCTGCGCCTGGCCTACAGCCGCTACGACAACAGTAATCAGGTCCCCAATATCCAGTTCCCCGGCATGAATGAGTTTCCGAATATCGCGATTTGGTATGACCTGGGCGTGCAAATCGGCCCCGACCCCGACGCTCCCCAAACTCTTGCCCAGAACTCCTACCAGCTCATCGACAACGTGAGCTGGATCAAGGGTCACCATGAAGTGAAGTTCGGCGTAGATCTGCGCGACCAGATCCAGGCTAACACCTTCATCCCGGACCAGCGCGGCGACTACGAATACACCACGATGCAGCCATTCCTGCTGGACCAGACTCCGGATTACATCGTGCAACGCGCCGCCGGAACCATGCCGTATTCGGGCGACGCCACCGCCTACTATGCGTTCATCAACGACAACTGGAGAGTCACGCATAATCTGACCCTGAACCTCGGCCTGCGTTACGAATACAACGGCGTGTCGCAATCCATGCGGGATTTCGCGCTAAACAGCGTGGCCGACGTGCCGGGCGTGATCGGCTTCTTCGCGCCCCAAGCGCAGAAGCTGAACTTCGCGCCGCGCTTCGGATTCGCTTACTCGCCCGGCCATCAGGCCACGACCACCATCCGCGGCGGTTTTGGCATGGGCTACGATCCGATTTTCGACAACGTCGGCATGAACGTGCGGCCTCCGCAGGACACCTCGACGATTGTGGGCTACCCGGAAGTCTCGGGCTTCCTGGCTAACGGCGGCATCCCGGCCAGCGTGCTTCCGGCGAGTCCCACTCTGGCGCAGATCCGCGCCGCGACCACCGGATGGCTTCCCAACCAGATGCTGGGCTATGCCATGAACTGGAGTCTCGGCGTGCAGCACGAATTCGCGCACGATTTCACCCTGGAAGTTCGCGATCTCGGTACCAAGGGTGTGCACCTGCTCGAACAAACTGAGCTGAACCGCGACGCGGTGGTGACGCCGGACCTGTATCTGCCGACGTATCTAACAATGCCTTCCCAGGCCACGTTGAACAGCCTGCCCGTCACGCTGACGCAATTGAAAGCGCTCGAGAAGAGCAACAATCCTCTGGCTCCGTATGGATTCACGAACACCATCACTTCCTACGAGCCGCTGGGCAACTCGATTTATGACGGTGTGGCGACAGAGCTGAGAAAACGCTTCTCGCACCGCGTGCAGTTCCTGGGCGCTTACACCTGGAGCCATCTGCGCGACGATAGCACCGCGGAGATCAACACCACGGCGCTCACCCCGCGCCGGCCGCAGGATTTCGGGAACCTCAAATCGGAATGGGCGGATTCCGCGCTGGATCACCCCAATCGCGCCACGGCCACCTGGATTTGGGAGACACCCTGGTTCTCGAGCCCGCAGAACCGTTTCCTGCACAACGCGCTAGGCGGCTATGAGCTGACCGGCAGCTACATCGTCGAATCGGGCGAGCTGGTGACGGCCCAAAGCGGCGACGACGCGAACCTGAACGGCGACTCAGTGGCCGACCGCACCATCATCAACCCCAACGGCGTGGCGGGAACCGGCAGCGGCGTCACCCCTTTGACCAACAGCGCCGGTGCGACCGTGGCATACTTAGCGAACAATCCGAATGCCCAGTACATTGTGGCAGGCTCCGGCGCGCTGGCAAACGCCGGCCGAAACACGCTGGAGACGCCGCGCATCAACAACTGGGACCTGAGTGCATCCAAGCGGTTCTCCCTCCGGGAGCGCTACAGCCTGCAACTGCGGGCCGACTTCTTCAACGCGTTCAATCATCCGCAGTACACTGCGGGCCTGCTGGACGACATCAGCCCGGTAACCCACACCAGCTCGGAGTTCCCCATCGGGTCTCTGATCCCCGGCAATCCGCTGTTCGGGCAGTGGAACCAAGTGTTCAGCAGCAACGCGCGCTATATCCAACTCGGCGTAAAGTTCTGGTTCTAACTCAGGAGAAAAATACCTTCCACGCCGTCACCGTGAGGGCGTGGGTGACCATTGAGGCGCGGATGCTGCGGGCTTGCCGGAACGCGAGTCCGTAGAAAACTCCGGCGACCGCAGCCATCGCTACCATCTGCCAGTTCGGGAAGGCGTGCAGCCACAGATGCGCGAGACCGAACAAAATTGAGGCCAGCGCCAACCCGAGCCAGTCGCTCTTGAGCCAGGTCCCGATCCACTGCTGCAGCAGGCCGCGAAAGAAGAATTCTTCGCCCAGCGCCAGCACCCAGAGCACGCCGAAGAACGTCCCCAGCGTTAGAAAGGACTCGCGCAGCAAGCCTTCAACATGTGGCGCGTGGGGCGAACCGAAATGAACCATCCAGCCGGCCAGCGCCGCGAAGGGCAAGAAAGCCGCGAAGTAGGCTGCGCCGACGGCCCACTCCCCGCGCCTGGGCCAGAATCCGAAACCGATCCCCTTCATGCGCCGGATACTCAACATGGCGAAAGCGCCCGTGCGGATCCACATCAACCGGCCCAGCACGTCGAGCTGCAATTTCGGATAGGGGTTCACATATTGGCTGCGTTCGATATTCGCCAGAAAAACCGCGGCCATGAAAAGCACGAACAGCACGTCCACCGCGCCCTTGTGCGGTAGCGCCACGTACCAGAACGAGGCGGTCGCCGCGAGCAGCGCCAAAATCGCCAACGCCTTCCAGCGGAAGAACCCGAACGCCACGGCGGCAGCGCCGTAAGGAGCCACGGCCGCCAGCGTGAGAACCAGCGCCGCTCCGGCGGGAGGAAGCTTTTCCAGCCGCGCGCGAAAGCGCTCGACGCCCAAAGCGTAGTAGAAGGTGGCCTCCAGCAGGCAGGCGGGAAGCGCCTCCAGCATTAAGTGCGGCGGAATATGGAATTGCAGGGAGTAAATATAAGCCGCAAGCGCGGAGCCCAACCAGACCAGCGGCAGCCACAGCATCTTCTGTCAATCGTAACCTTAAATGCAAGTAGCCAAAATGCAGGTAACCAATTCGGCCAGCACAAGTATTACCAAGTGACAGCCGTGAGCGCGTCGGACAATGCTTTGATGGCGCAGGTGAGTGCCGGGGAACTGGCCAAGCTCGCTGTGTTGTTTGAGCGGCATCATCGTAGCCTGTTCCGCTATTTCGTTTCGCTGAACCGGGATCGCGAGCTGTCCGAGGACCTTGTGCAGGACGTGTTTTTCCGGATTTTGCGCTATCGCGCCAGCTACGATCCATCCAAAGCGTTCGCGGCGTGGATGTATCAGATTGCGCGAAGAGCGAACATGGACCGCGGACGGGAGCGGCGCGGCGAGGTGGTGGGCATCGAGGAGTTCACGACGCGGCACGGCGATCCGGCTTCGGCGGAGGCCGGTCCGGAAGAGCACGCGGCGATGGGGCAGAATCTCGAATTACTGGACCGGGCCCTCGCCCTACTGCCGAAAGACAAGCGGGAGATTCTGATTCTCAGCCGCTTTCAGGAACTGAAGTACGAGGACATCGCGGCCATTTTGGATTGCGAAGTGGGGACGGTGAAAGTGCGGGTGTATCGCGCCATGCGCGCGCTGGAACAGATTTATTTCGCGTTGGAGAAAGAGAAAGCGTCATGACTTGCGAAGACATCAAGCCATTGTTCGCGGATTACTGGAGCGGAACCCTCAGCCCGGAGGATCGGGCACGGGTGGAACAGCACCTGGAAATTTGTGCGGATTGCCGCGCCGAGTCCAAGCGCCTGGAAGCGCTGTGGCGGAATCTGGCTCTGCTGCCGGCGGATGAGCCGGATAGCGCGTTGCGGGAGCGCTTCTATGAAACGCTCTCGGCGTATCGTGACGGGGCGGCAACGGGAGCCAAACCGAGGGCGGCAGTATGGCAGATGCTGTCGCGCATCGCTGCGGGTATCGCGCTGGTGACGATGGGCGCGGGGATCGGCTACGGTCTGCGCTCCAATCAAGCGTCGGCGAACGAAGTTACGCAGCTCAGAGGAGAGGTCAATAATATGCGGCAACTGGTGACTCTATCCCTGTTGCAACAGCAGTCGGCAAGCGAGAGGCTGCGAGGAGTGAGCTGGGCGGTGCGCGCGGAGCCGTCCGATACCGAAGTGCTCGACGCGCTGCTGGCGCATGTAAATCACGACCCCAACGTCAACGTGCGGCTGGCGGCCGTGGACGCGCTGCGGCCGTTTGCTTCCAATCGCGTGACGCGGGACGCCGTGATGCAGGCTTTGGCCGGGCAGACCGAGCCGATCGTGCAGGTGGCGTTGATCGACTTGCTGGTGGATTTGAAGGAAAAAGATGCGACCGAGGAGCTGCAGCGCGTGGCTGTGGACCACCTGGCGGATTCCGGCGTGCGTGAGCGCGCCCGGTGGGCATTGGAGAAATTGCAATGAACATGGCAGGAGCGGCTCTGCTTTCCGCGAGTCTGCTGTGCAACGCGGCTGCCTCCGGCCAGCAGAATTTGCCCCAGTTTGAGGCTGCATCGGTCAAGCCCAGCGCTCCCGGCGATATGCGCGGCACGACATACGGCTTCACTGCCGGCGGCG
>JASHNT010000020.1 GCA_030041495.1 Bryobacteraceae bacterium
TTGCGCCAACCGTCCACCCGCTTGCGCTCATATAAAATCTCCTGCGGCTGGCCGATCTTGAGCTGGCTCACATCGCCGACCTCGGCGAATCCACTCTCGCTTTCGCTCTTGGGCCGAATCAACAAATAGGCTGCCGCCGGGATCGCCACCGCCGCCCCGATCAGCGCCCCCAACCCGTTAATGGCCGCGATGAAGAAGTTCCGTCGTGAGTGCGATTCATTGTGCGTGAGCAAGTCCAAATATGAGGAAGAACCAAGAAGAAATGTTAGCACGCGATGGCCGCTCGATTGCAGCCAGCCCTTAAATTCAATGCCTTACAAAGATTCGCGACGCCATTGACAAGCAGGGGAGCGATGTGTAGTATAGATGCAGTCCGTCCTGCGGCGGTACACTTTCTTCCTGTTGGAGGTTTCCTGAGATGAGAGCAAAGTTGCTCACTGTTATGGCGGGTGGTTTGATGATGGCCGCCGTCCCGATGCTCGCCCATCACTCCTTCTCGGCCGAGTACGACCGGGCCAAGAGTATTGAGTTGACGGGCACTGTAACGAAGGTGGAGTGGATGAATCCCCACGCCCGGTTCTATCTGGACGTGAAGGATGCGGACGGTAAGGTCACCAATTGGGAATTCGAATTGGGCAGCCCCAACGGCCTGATGCGTCAGGGCTGGACCCGTAACTCGCTCAAAGAGGGCGATGTGGTCACGGTGCATGGCTCGCGCGCCAAGGATGGCTCGAACCTGGTGAACGCGTCCAACGTGGCGTTTGAGAACGGCAAGCGCGTTCTCGGCGGCGCTTCTTCGGCCGACGATCCAGCCACGAAGTAGGTTTTTCGATTTTTCACGGCAAGCGCCCGGTGCGGCCAACCCGCTCCGGGCGTTTTGTTTGTGCCCTCGTCCTCGCCTCCTCGTTATCCTGGCGCGCACAATTTCTTTGCGAGCACAATTTTGCCCCGGCGCGTAACCCCGACTCGCATCTCAAAGTCTTTTACTTGATAGGGATGTATCGCACTCTTAGGTTACTTCCATGTGCCCGTTTCCGGCTGTGATATAATTCCCCCCGGCGTAGTTTTGTTGATAGAGGAGGTCTGGAAACTTGAAGACGGTGATAAGTTCGGTGTTTTCCGCAGCGGTGGTGGTGGGTGGATTGGCTCTGCTCTCGGTTCCCGCGGCCGCGCAGCGCGGAAACGGCGGGCCGCCCACTGCTGAGAATTGCCCCGCGCAGCCGGAATGGCAAACCAAGGCCATTGCGGACTTTCAGGCAAAGCTGGGTAAACCCGAGCAGCCCGCCGCGGGAGCCCGCGGCGGCGCGCGCGGTGCCGGTGGATTCGGCCGAGGCGGCGGACGCGGGCGTGGCGGCGCGGCGGCGGAACAGCCTCCCGTGCCTCGCATCCCTAACGATCCCGCTTACGGAGTTCAGGCCGGTAAGCCCGATCTGGGTGGCCTGCAGAAGGGCGATTGGAACGTTCCTTACATCATCAACATGGCTACGCAGGGGCGCCAAGCAAATGGCTGCCCCGTGATCGTCCCCTTCAAGCCCGCGGCTCTCGACCTGTGGATGGATCGCGAGTTGAAGAACAATGAGGCCGGCGATCCCGAAAGTTTCTGCCTGCCTCCCGGCGTTCCGCGCATGATGTACACTCCCTACCCGATGCAGATCTATCAATTGCCCGACCGCATCGTGATGGTCTACGAAGGCGGTGCGCACGTGTGGCGCTTGATCTGGATGGATGGACGAAAACTTCCTGATGTGGACGACATTAACCCGGACTTCCTAGGTTATTCGGTCGGCCATTGGGAAGGCGATACGCTGGTGGTGGAAGCCGTTGGCTTCAACCACGAAACCTGGATGGATGCGAGCGGCCATCCGCATGGCGAAAAGCTGAAGGTCACGGAGCGCTATAGCCGCCCGAACTTCGACACTCTCCGCTACTCGGCCACCATCGACGATCCTGACTATTACACCGAGCCATGGACCGTTGTGACCCAGGCGACCTGGACCGCCAACACCCACGGCCCCTGGTCGATGCGCGGCGGCGAGATCATGGAGTACATCTGCCAGGAAAACAACCGGGACCTCAGCCACCTGGGCCCCAACTCAACCAAAGTCGACACCAGATAGCCTCACTTTTTAGGTTCGGCACAGCCTACGCCTCGCTCTTCGGCAACGGAGGGCGAGGCGGTTTGTTTTTGGAGCGGCGCTACTGAGGCCGCTTGCGAACACGCACGCCCTCTTCGGTGTCCGGCGCAAGCGAAACTACCAGAGTTCCTCCCGCGTCTGTGTCGCTTTCGGACAGCTCTTCGTCGTCGATTTCTACATCGTAGACGCTGCGCGGAGCAAGGCCCAGCACTATGGTCGCCTCGGTCGACGCCTTGAAGCGCGTGGTCCCATCCGCCTCCTGAGCAGGAGCGCTCAACAGCACCGCGTCACCGACCCGCACCGGCTGGATGGCGGCGCCGGCTCTTAAGGTTTCCAGCTTGCCGTCGCGGAACATTTGCAAATGACCGTCGAAGTAGCCGATCCAGGTGGCGTCTTCGTCCCAACTTGTCCGCGCGAAGACGTGGCCCGTGGCGGGATTGTGGAAAATCAGCGGCAACAGCGCGTAGCTCAATCCGGGCTGATACGGATTGGCCCACAAAAACTCATACGCCGCCCCGAGCCCATCGCGCATCTCGAAGCGATCCTGCATCAGCCATCCTTGCAAATACTGCACCTCTTCGTAATTTGGATCGTAAGCTACCATGGCGAGCCCAGCCGCGCGCGACCAATCCGCGGCCTTCGGATCGGGGTCGCTATCGGCCGTGTAAACCGGCACCAAGAAATCGTTGTCCTGGCCGCGGAACGGAGCGGGATAGTGTCCGTAAAACTGGTCGAAGGGAAAATCCTTGAAGACCGCCGGGGCCGACTCCCGCAAATCGACGTTCACGTTGTCGCGAATGGCGTGCAACAGCTCCATCAGCGGATATTCCTGGCCGCGCTCGATCTTCATGTCCGCTCCGCCGCGCCACCACTGCTCGACCAGAGGCTTCAGTACCGACTCGCCCTGGTCCTTAAGATGGTCGGCGATGGCGATCGCAGCCAGCGCTCGCGCGGATTGGCCGGGCAGATCGTCCCGTGGCGCCGCCATGGCCTTCTCGATCTTCGATGCCAGCCGTTCAGCCTGAGCGTCGCTCATCAGCTTGCCGCACCAATCGAAGACCAGCGCGAGCTGGCGTAGGTCCGAAGCCGAGTCGCTCAGAGCCCATTCGACCGCCTTCTGTCCCGCCGCCGCGTTGCCGGAGACCTGGTAATAGAGAGCATCGTTGATCGCTGCCTCTGGCAGCGCCACTCCTGACGTTACGAGTTCTTCGAAGCGCTGCCAGCGCATCGACTTGCGTTCTCGCTCGCGCTGCAGCAGGCGCAGCCGCTGGCTCTTCAGCAGCAGCCGGGGCGAGTCGGTAAAAACATGAAAATCCTCGTCCGCGGCGGGTGCAATCCGGGAAGCCGCGAGCAAGCCGAAGAAGCAGACCGAGAGCCGCATGGGAAGCTCGCCGCGCATAGAGGAATTGTGTCACAGCGCCACACCCACCGGGGTCACAGCTCCTCAGCCGCGCCCGGCTGACTACTGCATGTAACTGATATTAAACGCCAGAACGATGGACGGCCGCATGCTTCCTCAAACTCGAATTGATGAAGTGAAGCTTTACAACCTGCCCTCTGTTTGCAATGGGTAAGGAACGCCAGAAGCGAGAGGCTAATACTAGCGTGCTTGCGGGAGCCGGTGTCTTGAAGTTCAAACCGCTGCTTCGATACGTTCCAGCGCGTTGCAACAGAGGGGTTTTTTTGCGAGCGAATTTTGAGTCTTAACGATCTGGGTCTTAACGAACTGATGAGTACCTTCCCTGGATCCGAAGTCTCGATCTGGGCGCCTCTGCTGGGGAACAATAGGACGCGGGCCTCAGTAGGGTTGTGGCTGGATTGAAGCCAGGATCTTCGCCCAACTTGGGTGAGCCGCATCGGAAAAGGTAGCGACACACTGACCTTCTGCGCCTCTTCCGATGCGGTTTTTTCGGTACCCCAATAGCATACTCTGTTTCTGTCCGCCAGTTCCATCCGCTGATCGCAGAAAAGTACTGCAACATTCGGCACTTAGAACAGGCACCCTGATCTATTGGTCCCAGCCCTGGACGCCAGCGCAGACTGGCCAGGATGCGGGACGTCTATCTGATCATCCGGTTCACGCGGCACTGGATTCATTACGGCTTCATGGCGCATGTGACCCTCTTCTGCACTGTCGCTGCGATCAAAGGATTGATGGGACACTGAAGCCTCCGCCGGGCTTTTAATCCACCGGAATCTGCGTAGCGACGCAGATTCCGGCACCGTCGAAGGAATACTGCCCTCCAATGCTCACCGTGAAGTTCGATTGCCAGATGTCCCCCGGATTCGCCTGTAAACCCGGGAGGGAAGTACATTGCGGAGTCCCGTTGGGAGGCTGGGGCGGAACGGTAAAGTTGACCTGATATAAGCCGATGTATCCCGGAGCCAGTCCAGCGAAGAGCGGGACCAACCCACCCTGATCCGGGACCGCAGGGATCGGTTTGGTGGGCAGAGCGTTGACCTGGTAGTTGAAATTCAGGTAGAACGTCTCCGCCGCAGGAGCCGTCATGGATGGTTTCCCGGTAGTCGCCGGGGGAATGGTTTGCCCGAGACCCGAGGCCCAGACGGTCAGCGTTTCGCCTACACTCGCGGGGCTCGAGAACGTTACCAAGCTTCCGCCAGCGTGGGTGACCATCGGCGCGCAGGGAAGGCCGGTGTAATTGGGCGGAGGAGGCGTGGGCGGCCCCAGGGCCACGTCGCACGCCGTCAGGACGTGGACTTCATCAGCCAATGCATTTAACTGAATGGCTCCGGCCGGCTGTCCGTTCTGGCTGATCCGTAGCGTCGCCGCATCCACGGGTGGCGGTGGTTCGCACAATGTGCAGACCGTCACCAGTTCATAAGGGATCTGCACGGTGACGGCAGTCAGCGATCCGCAACTGCTCATGGTAACCGCCGTCGGGGTCGGGCACAGAGGAGCGGACTGAACGGACAGAACCGGAGCCGGTGTGTTGCCGCTTTCCTGCTGGAGTGTAGCGGTGATGCCGGTTAGGGAAGTCAGACCCGCGACGTAAAACGTCGCGACTTCGCCGGGAGCGACCGAAACAGGAGTGGGCGCGGCATAGCCCGACCCGGTTACCGCTTGAGCGATGAGAAGGGGGCCGTAAAGAAGAAACCCTGCGAGAACACGGGGGTGCATAAAATTTTCCGTGGACTTTGGACGCATTAATCGACCGGGACCTGGGTGGTTACGCAGATGCCGGCGTCATCGAAGGAGAACTGTCCGCCGATACTCACCGTGAGGTTCGACTGAGGCACGTCCCCTCCCAGTGCGACAGATCCGGGCTGCGAGCACGGCACGATGCCATTCCCCGGCTCCGCGGGAACTATGAAATTGAGCTGATACAGTCCAACATATCCGGGTGCCAGGCCGGCGAAAAGCGGATGCAGCGGAACCATGTCAGGATCGCCCGTATACGGTTTGGTGGCCAGTGCGTCGATCGTGTAGTTGAAATTCAGATTAAACGCCTCCACCGTGGGGGCCATCGCCGCAATGTTTCCCGTGGTCGCCTCCGGGCTGGTTTGGCCGAGGCCTAAGGCACATATCGCTAGTCCTTCGCCGACACTCGCGGGGCTGCCGCTCGATACCAAGGTGCCGTTAGCGTGCGTGACCAGAGGCTCGCAGGGAAGGCCGGTGAGGTTATGCTGTGGCGTGGGAAGGCCCAGCGCAACATCGCAAGCGGTCAAGACGTGAACTTCGTCCGCAAGCGGGTTCAGCTCGATGGACGTAATCGGCGGTCCATTCTGGCTGAGGGTCAGCAGCGGCGGAATCGCGAACGCGAAATTCGGGCAAACTCCAGTACAGATTGGGACCAGCTCATAAGGGATCCGCACCGTGACCGCGGTCAAAGAACCGCAGGTGCTCAGCGGCGCCGGGGTGCTCGTGGCATGCTGCTGTAACGTTGCCGTCAGAGGGGTGCCGGGCGGGGTATCCGCAAATGCGAATAGCGTTCCTGGGACGTAAAAGGTAGCGATCTGTCCTGGCGCAACCGAAACCGGCGCGGGGACCGTGTAGCCCGAGCCAGACAAAGTTTGCGCGATTAGCGAAGCAGAGACAAAAAATCCGCGAACAATTCCCTTGAACATGCACGACTCCTGGAAGGAACGGCGCGGGCGTCTTCAGCCTATCACGACTAGTGGATGGTCCGGGTCTTGCGGTTCATGTAGTCCATCAACAGATACTGCCCGAGAGTGTAGGGCGTGGTGAAGTACGCCTTGCCACGGCACAGCTCGGTCACCTTCTGGATGAACTGCACTAACCCGTAATCGCTGGCGAGCATGAAGGTGTTGATCAGGATCCCCTTGCGCTTGCAGCGGCTAACTTCTTCAAGCGTACGGCTGATTACCAGCGGATCGAGACCGAAAGCATTGCGATAAATGCGCCCATCCTCAAGCGTTAGCGCACTGGGCTTGCCGTCGGTGATCATGACGATCTGCTTCATGTCCTTGCGCTCCGCTTCGAGCAGCCTCTGCGCCAGGATCAAGCCTTCGCGCGTGTTGGTGTAATACGGGCCGACCTGTACTCGGGCGAGCTCCTCGATGCGCAACTGCTCCGCAGAATCGTGAAATAGGACGCAGCGCAGCGAATCGCCGGGATATTGCGTGCGGATTAAGTGCGCCAGCGCCAGCGCCACTTTCTTGGCCGGTGTAAAGCGATCCTCGCCATAGAGAATCATGCTGTGGCTGCAATCCAACATCAGCACGGTGGCGCAAGAACTCTGGTACTCGCTCTGGTGCACGTGCAAGTCTTCGTATTCCAGATTCAGCGGCAACTTCACACCTTCGCGCTGCATCGCGGAAAACAGCGTCTGGCCGATGTCGAGATTGAGCGTATCGCCGAACTCGTACCTGCGCGACGCTCCGCTCGATTCAACGCCCGTGGCCATATCGCGCGTGTCATGCGCGCCGAAACTGGACCGGCCCAGCGATCCCAACAGATCTTTGAGCGTCTTGAATCCCAGGAAGTCGATGCTCTTGTCGGTGACCTTCACCTCGACGCGAGCCTCGCCTTTGCCCTTGCCGCCGCCCTGCTGCTCCGTGTTGAGGTAGCCCTCGTCGACCAGCTTCTGCACCAGGCGGCTCAACAGTTGATCGAGCTGCTCCTGCGTCATGCCTTCGAGCTGCTGGCCGATTTGTTCCGCCCGTTCGCGATCGAAAAATTCGCCGCGCTCCAGAGCCTGCTCGATGGCTCGCTTCAAATCCTCCAACGTGTTCGAGTTGAACTCGCTGAACTGCATGTAGGGATTGTCGAAGCCGCTTTGCAGGAAGAAATCGGCGAGGGCGCGCATCAGGTCTTCGGCGCTGAGGCCGAAGTCGTCGCCGGTGTAACGCGAATAGCGGACGCTCCTCATACGGTAACCTTACTGATAGTTGCGCCGCGCGGCCTTGGCGCGCGGATCGTCGGAAGAAGGAGTTTCGCGGCGCCGGACTTCCGCCGTGAACCCGGCCTCTTCATTGCGGCTGATGC
>JASHNT010000021.1 GCA_030041495.1 Bryobacteraceae bacterium
GGGACATGAAGGGAGTGACGTGGGAGCCGGTGCAGTACGCCGAAGGTCTGGTCCGAGTCGGCGTGCAATCGGCGATCGCGCACCCGGAAACGGCCGCGTTGATGAAGAACCTGATGAAGGAGAAGGACATCGAGATCCCTCCCGACATCACCTCATCCATCTGCCTGACCAAAGGCTTGAAGGGCTGCCAGTAGCGGCCTGAAAAGCTCCAGGAAAAAGCCCCGAAGCCGTGCGCTTACCGGGGCTTTTTTTTGCCGTTACTATTTGGGGTTCTGCTGACGGACCTGGTCCTCCAGGGCGCTCAACTCCACGCTGCGGTACTCGATCTGGTGCGTGATGACGCCATCGGCGCCGGTTAGTGCGTGAAGAATGTGGGATCGGCCGGTGGTCCATTCCGTATAGAGCTTCAAGAACCCCTTGGAAACCGCCAGGCCGACGTTGCGGTCTGAAGGCAGAATGTCCTCGGCCAGCGCTCGGTCCTGATCCAGGTAACTCTTGCGCTCTTCCTGGAGGGAATCGTCCAGCCAGACGGCCTTCTGATCGGAGGGTTGACCGTTGGCGCCGCGAAGCACCGGCTCAACGGCGCGGTAATCCGCGATGAACCGATTGAGATCGCCGGGGTGCGCGGCCGTTACCAGGTACTTGGCTCGCACCAGCCGGCCCAGCACAAAGATATAGACCACGGAGACGTCAAGATCTGCCAGCTTGACGCCGTCATACCGCACCACAATTTCGCCCTCGGATTGGCGAACTTCGCCGGGTTTACCTGCTTCTGAGGCCAGAACCTGCGCCTGAGTCGATCCCCAGTTGGTTTTGCGGAAGTCCGGGGGTGCTTGGCCGCATACGGGCAACGCCAAAATCACGCCCCAAAGGGATAGCTTTCGCCTGCTTATGGTCTCGGTTACCGGTATATTCCCAGGGAGACTAAAAAATCGCATGGAGATCCTTATTTTTTCATGCCTTCGGTAACCAAGGACATGCTGAAAGAAGTATTATAGAGAGGATGGCAATGGAATCCAAGGTCAATCCTGCGTCATCAATACCAGTGCCCTTAATGGGCTCGGGGTATGTCTGGGTTCGGGAGAGGTACGGGGTAGCATGCGATTCAAGGCAATTCTCCTTATTCTTCTAGCGGTTACGGCAGTCGACCTGACCGCGCAACAGGCTCCTATAGACTTCAACAAGCAAGTTCAACCCATCTTGGACAAGAATTGCGTCGAATGCCACATCGGCAGTACGGCGCCGGCTCAGTTGCAGCTCGACTCCGCCGCCAACTTGTTAAAGGGCAGCGCTTCTGGGGGCGTCATCGTTCCTGGCAATGCCAAAGATAGCCTGCTGATTCAAAGGATTACGGACACCACCGGCAACCAGATGCCGCCCCGAGGCTCGCTCGCGGCGGATGAGATCAAGATCATCACGGAGTGGGTGAATCAGGGCGCGAGCGCGAAGCTCCCCAACGGCCAGCAAATTACGGCCGCCCCGCCGGTGAAGTTTCCCCCCACGGTCGCCAGCATCACGTCGCCCACGGTGGAGCACTCCTATTTTCAGGCCTACTGCTTTAAGTGCCACAGCGGCCCCAACGCCGAGATGGGGATGAACATCGACAAGCTGGACACTGCCAATGTTGAGAAGAACGCCGACAAGTGGGAAAAAGTGGTACGCAAGCTGCGCGCGGGCATGATGCCTCCTTCCGGCCAGCGCCGTCCGGACGCCAAGACTTACGAGGCGATGATCGAATACCTGGAGAATGATCTGGACAAGCATGCCGTCGCCCAGTTGCCTCCTCCGGGCCTGCACCGGCTGAACCGCACCGAGTACGCCAACGCGATTCACGATTTGCTGGATCTGGATATCGATCCGGCCAAGTATCTGCCCTCGGACGATTCGACGCGCGGCTTCGATAACATCGCCGGCGCTCTGTCTCTGTCGCCGGCGCTGCTGGAAGGCTACACTTCGGCGGCGGAGAAGATCGCACATCTGGCGATGGGCGACACCAACGAAGCCACTTCTAAAGTCTGCCGGGTTCCGGAAGACACCTCGCAGGACTATCACATCGAGGGCATGCCCTTCGCCACGCGCGGAGGCTTGATCTGCGACTACGAGTTTCCCGCCGATGGCGACTACGTGTTCAAGGTCTATCCGATTAATGAAGGCCTGATGGACAACGACCGGGCCTTTGGCGAAATCCGCGGCGAGAAACTGGAACTCCTAGTTGACGGCGAGCGCGTAAAGCTGTACGACTGGGATACCGAAGTCGGCCGCGGCGCTCCAGTGCATGGAGGCACCGCCGACGTGCACTTCCACGTCACCGCCGGAATGCACAAGGTAGTAGTCACGTTTCTGGCCACCGATCTTGCTCCGGGAAGCGACCTGGACGAGCATTTCAAGCGCAGCACCATCGAGACCGGCGGTTTGCCCGGCTTCAAGTTCTGGCCGCACGTTGGCAAGCTGGACATCATCGGACCGACCAAGCCGCAAACCTTTACGGCTTCGCCGAGCCTGGCCAAGATCATGATCTGCAAGCCGGCCACTGAGGCGCAGGAAACGCCGTGCGCGCAGAAGATCATCACCACCCTGGCTCGGCGCGCTTACCGGCGTCCCATCACAACGCAGGAAACCGAAACTCTGATGAGTTTCTACCAACAGGGTTATAACGACGGCAAGTTCGACGTCGGAATCGAGCGCGCTCTTGAACGCATTCTGGCCGATCCCAATTTCACGTTCCGCACGGAGATCGTGCCGGAGACTCTTGCCGCCGGCAGGACCTATCGCATTACCGACTTGGAGCTGGCCTCGCGCTTGAGTTTCTTTCTGTGGTCCAGCATTCCGGACGACACCCTGCTGAATCTGGCGGCTCAAAACAAGCTGCATGAACCGGCCGTGCTGGAGGCGCAGGTCAAGCGCATGCTGGCCAGCTCGAAGTCCGACCAGATGGTGGTCAACTTCGCCGGGCAGTGGCTGAACCT
Source organism: Bryobacteraceae bacterium (assembly GCA_030041495.1). Lineage (GTDB taxonomy): Bacteria > Acidobacteriota > Terriglobia > Bryobacterales > Bryobacteraceae > Palsa-187. The sequence goes on from JASHNT010000021.1 coordinate 2,967, forward strand.
GCGCGGGATGGCTAGCGTCTTCCCGATTCCCGGAATCTTCCCGGATTGGGATGACAACCTGCGCGTGGCGATGCGCAAGGAGACCGAACTGTTTGTCGGCGCGGTGGTGCATGAAGACCGCAGCGTGCTGGATCTTCTTGACGGCAACTTCACGTTCCTCAATGAGCGGCTGGCCAAGCACTACGGCATTCCCGGAGTGTACGGAAGTAACTTCCGCAAGGTGGATCTGGCGCCGGAATTCGACTATCGCCGCGGATTGCTGGGCAAGGGCGCCATCGAGACCGTCTCTGCCTATCCCAACCGCACCACTCCGACAGTGCGCGGTAAAGATATGATGCAATTCTTCCTCGGCGTCAGCCCGCCGGATCCTCCGCCCAACGTCAACTTCCCGGCGTTCAACGCCTCCGCGACGCATTCGCTGACCAAGCCGACCATGCGCCAGCAGATGGAGATGCACCGGGCGCAGGAGCCCTGCGCTACCTGTCACAAGATCATGGACCCGATCGGCTTCGCGCTGGAGAATTTCGACGCCATCGGCAAGTGGCGGCTGACCGACGACGGCAGCCCCATCGACCCCAGCGGAATGCTGGTGGACGGCACCAAGATTGACGGCGTTGTCGGTTTGCGCAACGCCTTACTCCGCAACAAGGCTCAGTTTATGCGGGTGCTCACTGAGAAGTTGATGATCTACGCGCTGGGCCGTGGCACTGAGTACTACGATATGCCCGAGATCCGGGCCATCGTGCATGAATGCGAGAAGAACAACTATAAGTTCTCAACCATCGTGGTGGGGATCGTGAAGAGCGATCAGTTCCAGATGAATCAGAAAATCATGACGGAAGCCAAGAAACCGACCGAGGAACGGGCCTCGCGCTAAGCGCCAGGTCACTTCTCAAAGGGAGAGGTTCCAAAAGCTTCGAGAGTTAAAATTACCACAGAGGCCGAAAGAAATGTTCATCACTAAGAAGCACATTCCGCGGCGCGCTTTCCTGCGCGGCGCTGGCGTAACCCTGGCTTTGCCCTTGCTCGATTCGATGATCCCGGCGCAAACACCGCTGGCTAAGTCGGGCGTGCAGCCTCCCACGAGGTTCACCGGCATCTTCGTCCCGCATGGCGGAGCGCCGGGCTACTGGGTGCCGGAGTTCGGCGGGCCGGGGGAGCCTAAGCGCGCTCCCGGCGAAACCAAATTCAAGTATCCGATGATCATGGAGCCGCTGGAGCCCTACCGCGACCACACCGTGATCCTCAGTGGCATGTGGTCCAAGTCGGCCGAGCCGCCTCCGGGTCAGACCGGCGCGGATCACTGGGTCGCTGCGGCGTATCTGTGCGCGGACAAGCCCCGCAAGACCACCGGCGCCGACGTCTACGACGGCACCACCATCGACCAGATCATCGCCAACAAGATCGGCCAGGAGAACCTTCTGCCGTCGATCCAGTTCGCGCTGGAAGATCCGGGCGCGAATTCCAGCAACTGCGGCGAGGGCTATAGCTGCACCTATTCGAACACCATCTCCTGGAGCTCTCCCACGCAGCCGATTCCGATGGAGCTCGACCCACAAGTGGTTTTCGAGCGCTTGTTCGGTTCGGGCGGTTCGGATCCCAAGGAGCGCGCGGCGCGGCGTGCGCAGCGGCGCAGCATTCTGGATTCGATCTCGGAAAGCCTGCCCGCCTTCAAGAAAAACCTCGGACCGGCCGACCAGGCTCGCCTGGACGAATGGGAAACCGATATCCGGGAAATCGAGCGGCGCCTGGATCTGGCCAAGAAATCGACCGGCGAAGCCGATGCGAATGGATTCGTCGCTCCGGCCGGCGTGCCGGAGTCGTTCGACGAACACGTGAAGCTCCACTCCGACCTGCAAGTGCTGGCCTACCGCGGTGACATCACGCGCGTGTCCACTATGCTGTATGCTCGCGACCTGACGGCCCGCCGGTATCCGGAAAGCGGCGTCAGCGCGGGCTTCCACGGCGCCTCGCACCACGCCGAAAACCCCAAGAACATCGAGCTGTACTCGCACATCAACCAGTACCACGTGAAGTGCCTGGCGTACCTGGTGGACAAGATGCAGAAGGTTAAGGAAGCGGACGGCAAGACTCTACTCGATCATGCTCTGATCCTGTACGGAACCAACATGGGCGACTCCAACCAGCACCTGCATTACGATGTTCCGCACGTCCTGGTGGGCGGCGCCTCGGGTCAGCTCAAAGGCGACCGTCACATCCACTTTGACACCAAGACCATCACCACCGGCAATCTCTTGCTCAGCATCCTGGATCTGTACGGCATTCACCAGGACTCGATCGGCGATTCCACCGGCCGGCTGCCAGGTTTGGTGTGAGGCCCGGGCTTGTGTAACTGGTAACTCTCACACAAGGAGACTTCAAAAACACATGCGCTTTCGTTACCTGATGGGAGGCGGAGCGGCGGCTCTCGCATTGTATTTCGCGGCGGCGGCGGCGATTCCGCCCAGCCCGGTGGCCGACGCCGCGGAAAAAGGCGACGTCGCCGCGGTGCGCAAGCTGATCCAAGAAAAGGCGGATGTGAACGCTCCGCAGGCCGACGGCGCAACCGCGATGCAGTGGGCGGCGTATCGCAACGAGATGGCGCTGGCAGATGTGCTCATCTCCGCCGGCGCGGACGTCAAGAAGGCCAACCGCGAAGGCGCAACTCCGATGTACCTGGCCTCGATCCAGGGCAGCGCTCCCATGCTGGAGCGGCTGCTCAAGGCCGGGGCAGATCCGAATGAGGTCGATCCGGACGGAGTGACCCCGCTGATGCTGGCATCGCGCGCCGGAAATCTGGACGCGATGAAGGTGCTCATCGATCACAAGGCGGACGTCAACGGCAAGGAGGAGTTGCGTGGAACCACTCCTCTGATGTGGGCGGTTTCGGAAGACCATCCGGAGGCCGCGAAGCTGCTTATCGATCACGGCGCGGATGTCAATGCGAAGTCGAAGGCCGATATCGGCGGCAAACCTCGTAATAACCTCGCTCCATCCAGGGCGCAACGGTTGAATTCTTCGTTCGGAGTCAACGGCTCGCGCAATCGGGGAACCGCGGGCGGCGCGGCAGCCAATGCAGGGCCTGGCGGCCGCGGGCGCGGTGGCCGGGGTCGCGGCCCGAATGCTAACGGCGCGAAGCCCGGAGCGGAGATACCCAATGGCGAGGGTCCGGAGGAAGCGAACAACATTGCGGCTCCCGCACGAGCCGCGGCAGGGGCTAGAGCCCGCAACGGATCTGGCGGCGGCGGATTCTTCGGCCGCGGACCTGCTCCGGAGGATGGCGGCGAGCTCACTCCGCTGGTCTACGCGGCTCGTGAGAATTGCCTGGATTGCGCCGAACTTCTGATCGAGGCTGGCGCCAACGTGAATCTCCAGACCAACTACGGTTGGACTCCCTTGCTGACCGCGACCCAGAATCGGCATTACAAGCTGGCCGCGTATCTGCTGGATCACGGCGCTAACCCCAATATCGTGAACAACGGTGGTTGGTCGCCTCTGTATCTGGCCACGGACAATCGCAACATCGAGGGTGGCGACTATCCAGTGCGCACGCCCGACATGGACCATTTGGATTACATCAGGCTACTGATCGCCAAAGGCGCCAATGTCAACCAGCGCGTCTGCGGCCCGGCTTCGACGCCCACCAACTGCGTGGGCGATTCCACGGAGACCCGCACAAATTTCACCATGCAGTGGCTGTTCGAGGATGGTGCGACGCCGTTCCTTCGCGCGGCCCAATCCGGTGATGTGGAGCTGATGAAGCTTCTGCTGGACCATGGCGCGGACCCGCATATCAACACTGCGCATGATGTGACTCCGCTGGCTGTCGCTTCCGGAATCGGCTGGGTCGAGGGCGTAACCTATGAATGGTCCGAGCCGGAAACCTTGGAAGCCGTGAAAATGTGTCTGGATCTAGGGATCGATCCCAACATCCAGGACGACGATGGCCGCGCGGCGCTGCACGGCGCGGCGCACAAGGGCGACCCCAAAGTCATCCAACTGCTTGTGGACCACGGCGCCAAGCTCGATATGCACGATGGCGGCAGCCGCGATACCATCAACGGCACTCTTTTGGGCGAGACGTTCATTCCGCTGGATTGGGCTCGCGGGCTGGTGCGTGTCGGCGTGCAGTCGGCGATTGCTCATCCAGAAGCTGAGAAACTCATAACTAAGCTAATGGAAGAGAAGGGAATTCCAGTTCCCCCTCCACCCAAGAGTTCGCGCTGCCTGACCACCGGCATCAAGGGCTGCTCCTAACTTAGTGCCTATACTACGGTGCCTTGCGAGGCCCGGCCTGACTGTAATGGTCCGGCCGGGCCTTGTGCTATTTGGCGACTTTTTTTTCAGCCGCCGCCCTATCACTTTGTGCTTGACGGGGGGTGTTATGTTCTTGTTAAAATTGACGAAACAATGTTCATGGGAGCGATCTCGCAGTCCCGCGTCCTAGCAGGGGCGGCATTAGCTACCGCATGTATCGTGGCGTCGAGCTGTGCTGTTACCTCCAGCGCCCGCCAGCAGCCCTATAGGACTTTCTTCCTACCGCCGTCTCCCGCGCCGGTTCCCGCATACCAGCCCATCGCCGACCCCCCGGTCCTGTCGGCTGGCGTCTACGCCAACGAGGCTCCCAACTTCGCCGCTTCCCTTGCGCCGATCCCCAGATCCTCGGATACCGACTTCATTCTCCGCCGCGCGGAGGAGCGTTTCGCAGCGGGTAAAAAGGCGGTTGAAGACGGCCGCTACGAGGATGCCCGGACTGAGTTCAACAAAGCGATCGAGATTCTGTTGAACGCTCCGGACGACACCTCGGAACGCGCCAAGCTTGAGAAGCGGCTGGAGGACATGGTCGACGCGATCTATCGCTACGACACCGGAGAGCTGGGTGCAGGGGAGCAGACCGCGGACACCGCGCAGCCGGATGCCCGCCCGATCGATCAACTGGTCGACATGACCTTCCCGGTTGACCCCAGCCTGCGCAGCAAGGTCCAGGAGCAGATTCGCGCGACTGCTTCGCAGCTTCCTCTGCAAGAAAGCGACGCGGTCATCAGCTACATCAACTATTTCTCCTCGCCCAAGGGCAAGAAGATTCTGGAAGCCGGTCTGCGCCGTTCCGGCCGCTATAAGGCCATGATCGAGCGCATCCTGGCTGAGGAAGGCTTGCCGCAGGAGTTGATTTTCCTGGCGCAGGCCGAATCCGGGTTCGTTCCCAAGGCCGTGTCCAACAAACTGTGCGTGGGCTTGTGGCAGTTCATCAAGTATCGTGGCGAGGAGTACGGTCTTAACGTGACTCCGGCTGTGGACGACCGCATGGATCCGGAAAAAGCCACGCGCGCGGCAGCCAAGCACTTGCACGATCTGTACACACATCTGGGCGACTGGTATCTGGCCATGGCGGCTTACGATTGCGGTCCGGGCTGCATCGATCATGCCGTGCAGCGCACCGGATACGCGGATTTCTGGACTCTGCGCCGGCTCAACGTGCTGCCGAAGGAGACGGCCAACTATGTTCCGGTGATCTTGGCGATGATCATCGTATCCAAAAACGCAAAGGATTACGGCCTGGACGATATCGAGCCAGACAGCCCGGTCGAGTATGAGACGGTCGAACTCGACTCACCGACCAGCCTGTCTCTGGTGGCGAGCGCCGTGGACCGGCCGCTGGCGGACTTGAAGGACCTCAATCCCGCGCTGCTGAAGCCGATCGCGCCCGCTGGGTATCAATTGCGGATCCCGATGGGGAGCCGGGAGACTTTGGACGAAGCTTTTGCGGCAGTTCCGGCCAACGAGCGAGACTCCTGGCGGGTTCATCGCGTCGAGGCCGGGGACACGCCCGCATCGCTCGCCAAGCGCTACGGGACCACGGCGGCGTTGGTCGAGTCCGCCAATCGCGGCGATTTCCCTGAGGCGGGAGCGTTCGCGGCCGTTCCGGTCGGCTACCCGGGTGACCATCCGGTGGTGAAGCGGGCCAACCCGGGCAGGACCTCTCACGCGAGGACTTCGGCGGCGAAGCGGGGAACCGTGAGCTCCGTCAGGAAACCCGCGGTCGCGCAAGCCTCCAAGAGAACCGCCACGCGCAAGACCGCAGGCGCCGCGCACGCTCCGGGTGTCTAAGACCGCGCCCGTCGCGACATTTTTCTTGCCTTCCATTCAAAACGCGTTATTCTAAGTTCTGGTTATCTGCGACACCGCGCGGGCGGCGCGAAGCTGCGCGCGGCGGGACGCTCAAATCGAAGCGAGGAGGCAGAATGCTAGAGTATCGACTCTCAGTCGATGACGATGAAATCGACGACTACGATCAGGAATCCAATCTTAACGTGGATGACGATCTTGGCGAGTACGGAATGGACGACGACGACGTCGACGAGGTCGCAGTGGTGACGGAGACCGTGATGATACCGGTCGTGGCGGTGCCTGTTCCGCAGCCGGCCCCCGCCGAGGCTCCCGCCGCGAAGAAACCCGCTGCCTCCGCCAAGAAGCCTGCGGCTCCTGCTAAGAAAGCGGTCGCTAAGAAGGCTCCCGCGAAGAAGGCCGTTGCCAAAAAGGCCGTTGCCAAGAAAGCCGTTGCCAAGAAGGTTGTCAAGAAGGTTGTCAAGAAAGCGGTAGCCAAAAAGGCCGCCAAGAGGGCCGCACTGCCCAGAAAAGCCGCGAAGAAGGCCGCCCCCAAGAAGGCTGCCAAGAAAGCCGCGAAAAAGGCCGCTAAGAAAGCCAAAAAGGGCAAGAAGAAGTAGAGGCAGGGACGAATCGCGGAGAAGGCGCGCGGGAGTTCTTCCGTCACGCCTTCTTGAAAAGCCCTCCTCGGGCCAGCTTACGAGTGTTTCGCCACCGACTCCCGGCAACGCTCGTAGAGTTGTAGCAGAGCCTCCACCTGCTCCTCCGGAGTCTTGACTTGCGACTTGCCGGCGAACCCCGTCCCGGCGCCGGTCTTGCCCAGTCCGGTGGTGGTCGCGATGAAGCGGGTCAGTTCCAGAGCCACTTCGTCTTTGTTCATGCCCGAAGGTCCCGCCGGGCGTTGTGTTGCTTCCTTTTCGTCCGTCATATAATCTCTAAGGTTACTCCACCAATGCCCGTTGATGCGCGCCGTCTGGTGCGGAAGATGCGCGGCGGCGCCCAGGCGCATCTTCTCGAAGCATCGGACGGAAAGTACTACGTAGTCAAGTTCAGCAACAACCCGCAGCACCGGCGCATCCTGGTGAACGAGTGGATTGCAGCCGTGTTCCTGCGGCACCTGGGGCTGGCCAGCCCGGGCCCCGCCATCGTGCGGCTGAACCAAGAATTCCTGGAGGCCAACGCGGAGGTCTATCTTCAGTTGGGCCGCGAGCGGCGCGCCCCCGCCGTCGGGTGGCACTTCGGCTCGCGTTTCCCGGGCGATCCGGCCCGCACCGTGGTGTACGATTTTCTTCCGGACACGCTGCTTGACAAAGTGGAAAATGTGGCGGAGTTCGCTGGGGTTCTGGCGTTCGACAAATGGGCCGCTAACGCCGATTCGCGGCAGGCGATTTTTTTCCGCGCGCGCTTGAACCCGCCGCAGCCGGAGCGCTTGGGATTCGTCGCTCAAATGGTGGACAATGGGTATGTATTCGATGGGCCCCACTGGCGGCTCGCGGATTCCCCGGTGCAAGGCTTGTACTTTCGCCCGTTGGTGTACACCCGCGTGAGGGGATGGGCGGACTTCGAGCCGTGGCTCGAGCGCATCCGGCATTTTCCTGGCGAGATCGTGGATCAGGCAGTGAAGCAGATTCCTCCGGCCTGGTTGGAGGATGAGGGCGGGGAACTCGAAAATTTGCTGGATCGCTTATTGGTCCGCGTAAACGCGTGGCGGACTTGATTCTGGAATGCCGCGCCGGGCGCGCCGACCCGTTTCCGGCTTGGAAACGCGGCTGACCGCACCGTTTATCGGAAGGGTTGTTCGAAAGAGAGGAGCATGGGAGTTACTTTAGCGCCGGCCCGGACAACTGAGTTCCGTGAAGCTCTCGCTGCCGGAGCGCTGGCTGCCGATGGGGCGATGGGCACCATGCTGACGGCGATGCTCGCTCCCCGGGGCGGCTCCGCGCTGCGCTCTTTGGACGAGCTCAATCTCTCGTTGCCCGCCCTGGTGCGCGATGTGCATCAGGAGTATCTGCGGGCCGGGGCTCGGATTCTGGGGACCAATACGTTTGGTGCAAACCGCGAGCGCCTGCGCCGCTTCGGGTTCGCGGAGAAGGCTCGGGCGATCAATCAGGCGGGCGCCCGGATCGCACGGGAAGCCGCGCGCGGGTTTGCTCCGGACTCGCCGGCTTTCGTGGCGGGCGTGATTGGACCCTTGGGAGCCCGCCTGGGGCCGCTGGGAGCGATGAGCCGGACGGAGGCACGGGCCTTGTTCCAGGAACAGGCGCACGCACTGGTGGAGAGCGGCGTCGACCTGCTGATGCTCGAAACTTTTCAAGACCTGAGGGAACTGGAGGAAGCGGTACTGGCCGCGCGCGAAGCCGCAAGCGCCGAGATGGCGTTGATCGCTCACGTGAGCGTGGAAGAGGAGGGGACACTCGCTTGCGGTGCTTCCCTGCGCGAGTTCACGCGCGTCCTGGACCAATGGCCCGTGGACGCTCTCGGCTTGAATTGTTGCTCGGGACCGGCCATGGTTCTGACGGCCGTAGAGGAGATGGCGCGTTGGACTGCCAAGCCGCTGAGCGTTCTGCCGAATGCCGGGCTGCCGTCGGCGGACGGCTCGTATCCATGCTCGCCTGAATACATGGCCGGGTTCGCCGCCGATTTTCTGCGCGCGGGCGCGCGCATCGTGGGCGGCTGCTGTGGAACGACGCCGGAGCACATCCGGCAGATTCGGGCGGCGATGAGCGGAGCAGCGCGGATCGAGACCGGCCGAATTGAGGCCGCATTCGTTGAGGAGGACCCCGAACAGCCGCAGCCGCTGGAGCCGGTTCCCAGTGCGTCCCGCAGCGAGCTGGGTGCGAGGCTCGCGGCCGGCAAGTTTGCCGCAATCGTTGAGCTGGCTCCCCCGCGCGGAGCCGACCCGAGTCCGCTGCTTGTGGCCGCAGCCGAATACAAGCGGGCTGGAATCGATTTGGTCGCCATCGCGGAGGGGTCCCGGGCGCGCGTAAGCATGGACGCAGCCTCGGCGTGCCACTTGCTCCAACACGCCGCAGGGGTCGAATGTGTACTGCGCTTCGGCGCGCCGGACGTCGCGGCGTTTGACAGGGAGCTGCTGGGGGCGCACGCCTTGGGGATTCGCAATATCGTGTGCGCCGCCCAGACAGCCGGGCCCACCCTGGTCGCGGCGAATTTGAATCGCGGTTTGGATTGGGGAGGCCATCCGCTTGGTTCCCGAACCTCGTTCCTCGCCGGTGTCACGGTCAATTCGAACGCCGCGGACCAGGATGAAGAACTGCGCCGCTTCGAAGAGAATGTGAAAGCCGGGGCCGACTACGTTCTCATGCAGCCGGCATTCGATCTGGATTCGCTGGAGGAGTTCCTCAAGCGGATCGAGCCTTACCGCCTCCCGGCGATCGCGGTTCTTCGCCCCCTGATCAATGTTCGCGACGCTGAGTTCCTGGTGAACGAACGGCGTATTCCCGTGCCGGAGGCGTATGTGGCCCGCTTGCGGGCGGAAGAAAGCGGAGCGGCCGAAGGCCTGGCGATCGCGCGCGAGATGGCCGAGCGCCTGCGTGGCGTGGTTTCCGGAATCTACTGGCGTGGCGCCGGCGGCGTGCTTCCCTCCGCCGTGGAGCTGGCGCAAATCATCGGCTCCCAGGCTCGCTCTTGAAGCCGGCGCTACACTGGAAACTTCCATGGCCACCGACCTGATCGAAATCAACCCGGAGCAGCCGGTTGAACCGGCCATTGAACGGGCTTGCGCGGTGATTCGCCGCGGGGGACTGGTTGCGATTCCCACCGACGCGCTGTACACGCTGGTCTGCGATCCCCTGAATCTGCTGGCAGTCGGGAGAATCTTCGCGGCGAAGGGCCGCAAGGAGGAGCGCGCGCTGCCCCTTCTTGTGGACAGCATGCTGATGGTGGAGGGGCTGGCCAAGGAGATCCCGACTCGTTTTTATCTGCTCGCCCGCCACTTCTGGCCTGGCCCGCTGGCCATCATTCTCCCGGCGTCCTCGAAAGTCCCCCTCAAAGTGACCGGAAACACCGGGCGGCTGGCGGTACGCCAGGCGAAATCCAAAGTCGCGAACCTGCTGCTCGAAAGGCTGGGGCAGGCCGTGGTCTCCACCAGCGCCAACATCTCCGGCCAGCCGACCTGCTCGAGCGGCA
>JASHNT010000022.1 GCA_030041495.1 Bryobacteraceae bacterium
TGCGTGCTGAAGGAGATCACTCCGGGGGAACTCGCCGACGCCGAGCCGGTCCTGCGCTGGTGGCGCGCCAAAGGCAACCCCGCGCCGTTGCTGATGAGCGAGGAGGAAGCGCTCCATTCCTCCGACAGTTTCCCCATCGAATTCCGCGATATGAAGGATCATCGCAAGCTCCTGTTCGGCGTGGATGTGATCGCCGAGGTGCAGGTGGATCCCAAGTATCATCGCGTGCAAGTGGAGCATGAACTTCGGGCCAAGTTATTTCGTCTAAGACAACAGGGCGCGCAGGTGCTCTCGGATCCGCAAAAGCTGCTGGCGTTGTGCGTCGATTCGGTAGGCACGTTCTGCGTGCTTGGCCGCCATGCGATGCTGGCGGCGGGCCAGGATGGCAAGCACGACCGGAGGGCTTTGGTGAAGCAGCTCGGCACGGTCTTGAAAATGGACGTCTCTCCGTTCGAGACTCTGTTGGATATTCGTGAAGACAAGCCCGGCGATCCCGGCGACCCGGGCGAACTGTTCGCGCGGTATTTGCAGTGCATTCGCAGGTTGGTGGAATTCGTGGACGGCTTGGAGGCCAATTTATGAAGGCTGCATTGGTGGTACTGGGCGTGATCGTGGTTGGGGCGCTGGTGGTGGGCGGAACGCTGGTTGGCGACCGCAATGATCTGGTGGCCGAGCGCGAAGCGATCAAGAGCCAGTTCGCGCAAGTGGACACGGTAATGCAACGCCGCGCCGACCTGATTCCCAACCTGGTCGAGACGGTGAAGGGCATGGCGGGACACGAACAATCGGTGATCGATTCGGTGACCAAGGCTCGGGCTCAAATGGCGGGCGCGCAGACGCCGGCCGAGAAGATCGCGGCCAACGGGCAGATCGATTCCGCGCTCTCGCGATTGCTGGTGGTGGTGGAAAACTATCCCAACATCAAAGCCAACGAGAGCTTCCAGAACTTGCAGACCGAGCTCGAAGGCGCGGAGAACCGGATCGCCATTGAGCGGCGCAAATACAACGAAACCGTCCAGAAATATAACACCGATATCGCGCTTTTTCCCAAGAACGTCGCTGCCAGCCTGTTCGGCTTCCAGCGCGAGGACGCTTACTTCAAGGCAGAAGCAGAAGCCAAAGAAGTCCCCAAAGTGAAGTTCTAGACCGAACTCACCGGCGCGTCGAGGCCCGGCTCATCCGCCTCCGGAAAGTCTTCCAACCGATCCGCTTCCGCGGCGAAGCGCTTCAACACGCGAATCGAGTTCCCAGCGCTGAATCCGGCCAGCCGCAATTTGCGGAACGCGGACGCGAGATGCTTCTCTTCGGCGAGCAGCTCACCCAGATTCTTGCCGCGATACTTGCGCTCCAGGAATTGCTCGATCATCGCGACTTCATCGACACCTGAGTAGGCCGCGTCGACGGCCTGGCGCGCCACGGGGGGTGCGATGCGCCGCGACATCAGGTCCCGCATCACGCGAGTCTTGCCCAGGCCCTGGTTGTCGCGCCTCCATCCGGCGATCGAATCGGCCAAGCGCCGGTCATTCAGGAAGCCAGCTTCCTTAAGTTTGGCGATTACTACCGGAACATCCTCTTTGCGAGCCGCGCGTTTCTGCAAGCGCGCACGCAATTCATTGAGCGAAAGCCCGCGGCTGGTGAGCGCGCGCGCGGCATACTCCAGCAGCCTTTCGCGGTCGAGCAGTTTGGGAGGTTTGACGGCCATATTTATGCGTCTCCCAGCGCCGCGCGACGCAGGCGCACCCAGCCGGGAAACACCGCCGGATTCTCGAGCCAAGTCAGCATCCACAGGATCATCTCTTCTTTGTCCGCACGCAGTTCGGGTTTGCGTGCTGCGAGGCGCGCGTGGTCTTTCGCCTCGATCACCACCTTGCGCACGCGCGATCGCCGTCCGGCGGCCCCAGCTTCGTACTCTGCCAGCAATTTCAGCAGACTCGCCTCCAGGCTTTCAAACGACTCTTGCCGCACACCCTCGATTAATGGTGCCAGCGGCACTCCGGAATCTCTCGATAAATCGCGCAACACACGGCGCAGATAGTTTTCCGAGACCGGCGCGAGCAGCCGCAGCAAAGCTTCCCATTCCGTCTCGCCGATCCGTTCCGGCCGAGCCACGGCGATCCACTCCGCGAGCTCACGCTTTTTTCCCGGCTTTCGCCGGCGTTTTGTGGGCCTGGGTTCCATTGCGGTACTCGCGGACGGCCTTGTCGTGTTCCGCCAGCGTTTTGGAGAACTGATGGCCGCCGCCGGAAGGCTTCGCGACAAAATAGAGATATTCAGTTTGGGCCGGGTGCAGCGCCGCGGCCAGCGTTTCGATTCCAGGATTGGCGATCGGTCCCGGGGGCAGGCCAGGGCTGCGATAGGTGTTGTACGGGTTAGAACTCTTCAGGTCGGAGCGGTGGATCTTGCCCCGGAAGCGCGAATCGATCAGCGCCGCGTAGATGGTGGTGGGATCGCACTCCAGCTTCATCTTCAGCCGCAGCCGGTTGGAGAACACGCCGGCGATCAGCGGCCGCTCCGCGGCAAGCGAGGTTTCCTTCTCGACCATGGAGGCTATCGTGACTGCTTCGTGGGGTCCAGCCGGAGGCGGATCTCCCGCCGGCTGATCCTCCAACAGCTTTTTCCAGTGCCTCCGGAACTGCGTGGTCATCATTTTGCAGAACTCGGCCGGCGTAGTGGAATGCGACAGGCGATAAGTGGCCGGGAACAAGTAACCCTCCAGCGTCGGCGCTTCGGGGTCTAGGTCACGGATCGAGGCCGGGTCCTGCGCTGCCGCCATGAAATCCTGCGCCGTCATGATTCCGGAGGCTTGGGCGAGGCGGGCAATGTCGAAGATGTTGCTGCCTTCCGGTATGCTCACCTCGACAAAGTAAATGTCGCCGTGCTTGATGCGGCCGAAGACGTCGAACACGCTGGCCGGGCGGTCGAAGCGGTATTCGCCCGCCACCAGCTTGGCCGCCGGATTCAAAGCCCGCGCCAGCCAGAACTGCCACGCGTAACGGATCACGCCGGATTGCTGCAACGCGCGAGCCATCGCGATGGTCCCGGTTCCCCGCTCGAAGCTGACGTAGGTGGTGCCGGTGAAGCTGCCGTAGGGCACCTCCAGCGACACCAGAGTTCCCGTCACCATGACGAAAACCAGCATCAACGCGGCGGCAATCCATCGCGTACGGCGCTTCTTGATTCGGCCGGCCTTCATTAGAGAGGCGCGCCTCCCGCCTGCATGTCCAGGAAGCTCGCCAGCAGAATCTGCGCCGAAAGTTGGTCCACCGCGCGGGCCCGTTTGGCGATGCTGATGCCGCTTTCTTTGAGTACCCTTTCGGCTTCGACAGTGGTGAGCCGCTCATCCCAGTAACGAAGCGGAACGCCTGTGCGGGCCGTCAGCCGCTCGGCGAACTCGCGCGTGTATTCGGCCTGGCGGCCCTCCCGGCCGGTCATGTGTAAAGGGTACCCCATCAGCAGCATTCCCACCTTGTGCTCCTCGATCAACTGCGCCAAAGCGGCAAGATCCTCCCGGATATTGGTGCGCTGGAGCGTCGGCAGAGCCTGGGCCGTGATTCTCAAGGTGTCGCTCAGCGCCAGTCCGATGCGCCGTTTGCCCAAATCCAGAGCCAGAATGCGCGGCTTGGGGGAATTTGCTTGGAAATCCACGTCTGTCCAATTATAGTGATAGGCAAGTGTACGCTTCCGGCACGACTTCGCAACGTTCGCTCCGGGTGGGGGTGGGGATTCTCGCGGCCGCGGCCGCGGTGGCCCTGTTGTACTACGGCCGCGTCTTCTTCATCACCATCGTCATTGCCACCATCATCGCGTTCCTGCTGGAGCCGATGGTCGGGTTCTTCATGAAGCTCCGCTTTCCGCGCGGGCTGGCCAGCTTCGTGGTGTGCAGTCTCGGGCTGATGGTGCTGTACTTCGTAGCGTTAGGGTTGTATACCGAAGGGGTCGCCATGATGGACGACCTGCCGGCGTATAGCGAGCGGATTAATGAAATCGTCGACAATGCCAGCCTGCGCGTGGAACATTTTCAGGAGAAAGTGTATCAGACAGTGGTTCCCCGGCGTTTTCAGGAGGGCGCGGAACTTCCGCCGGCGCCTCCTCCGGAGCCGGCCTCCAGAGGAAATCGCAACGCCAAGAAGAAGCCGGATAACGAGCCGCCTCCCATCCAGGAAGTGCGCGTACGCCCCGAGCCCACGCCTCTGTTCAACTACATTTACGAGTACTTGCGCTCCTTTTACAGCGTCTTGCTGATGGCGTCCTTTGTGCCGTTCCTGGTGTATTTCATCTTGAGCTGGCGCGACCACCTGCGCGGGCGCCTGTTGGCGATGCTGGAGGGCGACACGCGCTACACCGTCGCCAAGGCGCTGGACGGAGTCGCGGAGATGGTGCGCGCCTACGTGATTGGCAATTTTCTGCTGGGCCTGCTGCTCAGCATCGCCAGCGCGCTGCTGTTCGCCCTGGTGAAGCTGCCTTACTGGATCGTGGTGGCGCCGATCAGCGGATTCTTGAGCCTGGCGCCGTACATCGGAATGCCCTTGGCACTGATTCCGCCGCTGGTGGCGGCCCTGCCACTGGGTACTCAGCCCGCGCTGTACCTCTACCTGAGCGGCAGTGTCGCCATGCTGCATCTGCTGGGTCTGAATCTGCTCTATCCCAAATTTGTGGGCTCGCGGGTGCACCTGAATCCGCTGGTGGTGACCATCGCGCTGATGTTGTGGGGCATGCTGTGGGGCGGAATCGGACTGCTGCTGGCGATCCCCTTGACGGCGGCGATCAAGGCTATTTTTGACAATGTCGCCAGTCTCCAGCATTATGGAAGACTCCTGGGAGACTGATGAGGAATGTCTAGGCAGTTCTGGTCGTTTCTGGCAGTGGGCCTCGCGGTCGTGGCCGCCGCCGTGGCCGTTATCTGGACCGGCACCAAGGGCGCGCATCTCGAGGTTGACGGCAAGATCATCAACGTCCGCGGTATTCATCTGGGCGATTCCGAGCTGGTGGCGGTCGATTTCCGCGTGACCAACTCCTCGGATGTTCCGGTTGTCCTTCGCGAAGTGTCATTGCGGTTGGGCGGGCAGGAACAACTCAAAGGCATGGAAGTCTCGCGGCCCGATGTCGACACGATGTTCCAAATTCACCCCCAGTTGGGCGGCAAAGACAACGACGTGCTGGCTCAGGGAGACACCATCCCGCCGCGCAAGACCCTCTACCGGATGGCGGAAGCGAGCTTCAACGGTCTGGCCTCCATCGCCAGCGTCGAGAAGGACTTGGTGATTCACATCGAGGACGTCGACGGCGCGGCTTTCGACATCACATCGGAGGAACAACCGAAATAATGATCACCACTGAAGTGCTGGATACGGCGCGCGGCGCGCCGGCCGCACGGATTCCCGTACAACTGGATTTCTTCATCAGCGGGCAAGGTTGGCGCGAGCTGGGCCACGCCGTTACCGGCAGCGACGGCCGGGTGCTGGATTTCGGCGAGCCCGCGGTCGCCGGCATTTACCGGCTCATGTTCGACGTGGCGGCTTACATGCCGCATTCGTTCTATCCCTCGATCGCCATCACTGTCGAAGTGCATCAGCCCAATGAGCAGTATCATCTGCCGCTGCTGCTGAGCCCCTTCGGCTACAGCACTTACCGCGTGGGCTGAAAGCCAAGTGACGTTGCGAGTCAAGGTAATCGCGCGCAGCGCCTCGAGCGCGGTCGCCGGCGAGCTTGCCGACGGAACGCTGAAGGTCCGCATCGCCGCGCCTCCGGAACGCGGCAAAGCCAACGCCGAATTGTGCCGCGTTCTGGCCGGGCACTTTGGCGTGGCTGCTTCCGCGGTCAGCGTAATCAGCGGCCACAGTACGCCGTTGAAGCTGGTGCGGATCGGCAAATAGATACACCTCGACCGGCTACCTAGACCTACAGAGAGTCCTTGGAAAGAGGATTTCCCGTATTGGCGTACCAATCTGGAAAGAGCGATATCCCGAGTTAGATCAGACGCTTAGGGGTACTAACCCGGCTGAGGGTGAGCTGCGCTCAGGCTTTGTTCCAAGGAGGGATTTTATAAAACCATGTTGACTCAGCGGTTTCTGGTAGCGCTTCTGACGATCAGCGCCTGCGCAATCCCTGCGTCCGCGACGCTGACCACTTGCACCACCGAAAATTGTCTCTCTGTACCGGGCGATACCTTCTCCAATATCTCCTTCGCCGCAGGGTCTCTCGGCACCAGCACCACGGCGTCGGGGGTGGTATTCAGCACGAACGGCGCGGGGCTGACCGGCGAAGCCAATCCTACAGGATGGCCGGCCGGTTCCTCTGAGCCGGCATTGGTCTCGAGCGAGGGCGTCAATACCCTGACCATCACCCTCCCCTCCGACGTGAATGCGATCGAATTTGCGGCCGGCCTGATGGATTTCGATCAGCTCCAGATCTCGATCACTGACAACGCGGGCGGAAGTTACACTTATGGGGGTCTTTCCCAGAGCAACATCCAAGTTCCCGTCTACTTCGGGGTGAGCACGACAGGTTCCTTCAGCACCTTTACGATCGGCAGCGTTAACAGCATCGACCAGCTAACCCTCGACGACATCGAGATCGGTCAACTCGGCAGCGAGCCGGACGCCGCCCCCGAAGCCGCGACGATGCTGCTGGTGGCGACCGGCTTATTCGCGATCGGCTACTTCCGGCGGCGCAGAGTGCTGCGGCCGGCGGCTGCGTGAGATCCGGGCGAGCGTGCTTAGGCCTCTTGGGGCCGCGCGGCGGCGTCGACGAACCAATCCGCCTCGGCCTTCAGTGAGGCGATCTGCGCCGGGTATTGCGTGACGTCGTAGTCGGCGGTGAGCACCCTTTTGAGCATCGCGGCCTTGTCTGCTCCTGTTACGAGCATTACGGTATTCCGCGCAGCTTCCAGAACGCCCGGCAGCAGAGTCACGCGCCACTGATGCATCTTCTCGACCCACACCGCCGCGGCGACGCCTCCCCGGTCCGCTATCAGAGGCTCCCCGGGGAACAGGCTGGCGGTGTGGCCGTCCGGACCCATCCCGCGATGGATCACATCAAAGCGCGGCACCGGCGTGTTGGGGCGGACGCAATCACGAATTTCGTTCGCGTAGCGCTCCGCCGCCGCTTCCGGGCCGAGTTCCGTCACCACTCGGTGCACGTTCGCCACGGGGAACTTCCCCGGAGCCAGCCAGGTGTCATTGGCGAGCTTGTAATTGCTCTGCGAATCGGTGGGAGGCACGACCCGCTCATCCACCCAAAACACATACACGCGGTCCCACGCGAGTTGGCGTTTCCCGAAAATCTCGAACATGGTCCTGGGCGACGATCCCCCGGAGATCGCAAGGTAGGCGACGCCGCGGTCTTCGATGGCGCTGGTAAGCTTGAGCAGGATGTGTTCCGCGCAGGCCTGTGCAGCCGTGACGGCGTCATCGAAACGATGCACCTTCATCCCAGCACCCGCTCAAACACCGGGTCCGTTCCCAGGAATTTGAGCTCCTCGCGCATCAAGGATTCCTCATCCATGGGCGCGAGCGGACTGCGGTAATTCCGGCCGCATCCAGTAATTTGAATCGAGGACCCGTCGCGGCGCAGCGACAGTTCGCAAGTGGTGCTGTCGAATGTGATGGATCGGAGCCCCGGCGGTCCTGCTTCACTCGCCAATGCCACCCTGGCCTGCGGCAGCGCATTTTCGATCCACGACGAAAAATACAGCGCGCAAGTGGAAGGCGTCGCGCCGCCATAGCTAACACGCGCAGAGACGATATCCGGCCCTCGCATCGCTTCGTCATCGAACAGGTGCGCCAGGATCTCCCTCCATCCGGTCAGCCGGGTCCAGTGCAGATCCGCGGCGCGAAAGCCGCGCGACCGCAGGTTCCGCAGAAATCCTAAGGCCGCCGCGGCGCGCGAAACTGTGGAGGAATCCACAATGATTTTGTCCGCCAGGGGAAACAGAACGTCGAAGGCGCGGAGGTGGAACACATCCGCCCCGCGGCACCACAACACCGCCGGCAGATCCGGCACCCTTAGCGGCACCAGCAACTGCGCGGCTTCCTCCAAGCGCACTGGATCCGAAACGATCTCGACGCCTTCCGAGCAGATCTGCTGCGCGCTGCCGAACGGCTTCCAGCATTCCGCGAACACGCGAGCCTCAAACTCCGCGTCGTCACGGACTTTCAGAATCACCGCGCGCGAAGGATGCTCATGCATGAGCACGCCGAGGGTGCGGCGCACCTGCTCGGCGTCCGCGTCGTCGTTAGCCGTGACGATCAGCGTCATGGCACAGGCGCGGAGCACGCCGCCGCTGGAAGCCTGCTCCAGATCGAGCTGATCCCATTGCTCGTTCAGCTCGCGCAGGATTTTCTGGGGTTGGATGGTCGCGATCATGCCGCTCAACTGTTCCGCCACTGGTGATTGGTTCGCGCTAGCAATTTGTCCGCCTCTACCGGACCCCAGGTTCCCGGCTCGTAATTGGGGAAGTGGAATTTTTGCGATTGCCAATTTTCGAGAATCGGCTCGACGACTTTCCAACTCGCCTCCACCATGTCCTGGCGAGTGTAGAGAGTCGCGTCGCCGACCATCGCATCCACCAGCAGCGTTTCATAAGCCGATGGCGACCGGCCTCCGAAGCTAGCCCCATATTTGAAGTCCATGGAGACCGGACGGAGATGCATTCCGCTGCCCGGATGCTTGGAGAAAAAGCGCAAGGAGATGCCCTCTTCGGGCTGGATGCGCAGGATCAGCAGATTCGGCCGTCTGGAGAGCTCTCCGTCCGCCGAACCGAACAGGCTGAGCGGCGCCGAATTAAATTGAATGGCGATGTCGGTGGAGCGCTTGGGAAGCTTCTTTCCAGTGCGGATGAAGAACGGCACGCCGGCCCAGCGCCAGTTGTCGACATAAAACGTGACCGCGGCAAACGTGTCGGTTTGCGCGGCTGGGTCCACGCCAAGCTCTTCGCGAAAGCCGTGGTACTGCCCGGCTACGGCGAACTGAGCTACCTCGGACGGCCTCATGATCTTGATCGACCGCAGGAGCTTGGCTCGCTCATCGCGCACCGCGTGCGGCTCGAACACCGCGGTCGGCTCCATGGCGACGGTCGCCAGCACCTGCAACAGATGATTCTGGATCATGTCGCGCAGCGCGCCGGCCTCCTGATAGTAGGCTCCGCGGCCCTCCACGCCGATCGCCTCCGCGGCCGTGATCTGAATATTATTGACGTAGCGCCGGTTCCACAGGGGCTCGAAAATGCCGTTGCCGAAGCGGAAAGCCAGAATGTTTTGCACCGTTTCCTTGCCCAGGTAGTGATCGATGCGGTAAATCTCTTCTTCCGGAAACGCCGCGTGGAGCCGGGCATTGAGCGCGCCCGCGCTGGCCAGGTCGTGACCGAACGGTTTTTCCACCACGATCCGCCGCCACGCTCCCGGCGCCGATTCCCCCAATCCCGCCGCGCCCAACTGGTCCGCGGCGATGCTGTAGTAGCTGGGTTGGGTGGAGAGATAGAACAGGACGTTGCGCTGCCCGATTTGCGCCAGCTTGTCGCGAATGGCCTGATACAGGGCCGGGTCGTTCATGTCCCCGGCGACGTAATGAAGGTTCGCCGCGAAATGCGTCCACAGCTCATCGTCGAAATTGCCGCTTTCCAAAAACCGTTGCACTTCCGGGCGCATCTTGGCGCGGAAGGTTTCGTCATCCATCGCCGTGCGCGAGGTGCCCACAATCGCGAAGGACGCGGGCAGACGGCGGTCCGCCGCGAGCTGATAGAGCGCGGGAAGCAACTTGCGCTTGGTAAGATCGCCGTTGGCGCCGAAGATCACGATGGCGCATTCCGGGACGCGCCGCTCGAAGCGCAACGGATCGGCAAAGGGATTTTGCGCTTCCGCCATGTCTCAACGTTAGCATGCTAACATTGAAATTACTCCCTCCGCGAGCAAGTTTTTCGTCAATAAAACATTACATGCCGACCACGGAAAGCAAGAAGATCCTGGCCGTTCTGGACGACCTGTTCTTCATGGTGAAAATCAAGGAGTCCGCGCGCCAAGCCGGGCTTCCGATCGAGTTCCTGAAGACCGAGACCGACGTTCTGGACCGTGCCAAGACCCACCCCGCGCTGATCATCCTCGACCTGAACTATCACGGCGTTGATCCTCTAAAGCTGATCGGAACTCTGAAGGCCGACCACGCGACCAAGGGTATCAGCCTGATCGGCTACCTGTCGCACGTGCAGGGCGAGCTAAAGGTTCAGGCGCAGGAGGCGGGCTGTAACGCCGTGTTGCCGAGGTCGGCGTTCTCGCAGAACCTGGCGCAGATCCTGAAGCGCCACGCGGGGTGAGCGGGCAATCTCAAAAAGCCTTACGGCGCTTTTTTCGCGACGGCGGGTTCCTTTTTCAACTTGTCGTACTCCGTCGAGAGTTGGTGTGCGATTTTTTCGGCCACATCGGCGCTGGCGCCATGGAACTTGCCTCCATTGCTCTCCTGGGTGGTCGACCAGATCACGTCGCCGTCTTTGTTCACCAGGCGCACGGTGGCGAAGGCTTCGTGCTTCCGCTCTTTGATGTTGGTCGACTCATTTTCGCCCGCGCCCAGCGTCAACGACCGGCTGGTTCCGTTCCCGGCGCTTTCGGAATTGGGACCGGTGCGAAAACTACTGTCGTGCTCCGAATTGCTGTCGCCGCCGCGCAGGTTGACTCCTTCCGAGGATTGAAAATCGTCGGTGTAGATCAAATCTTCCGCCGCGCCACGCAGGACGGCGTCGGCGCGGTCCTGATTTTCCGTCAGCACGAACAATTTCGAGTTCTGAAGGCTGGTGATAATCAAGTCGCGCATCTGCGCGGCGGTTTCGCCGCCGGTCAGCCGGTCGACGTAAACACGTTTCAGCGTGAGTAACTGAGGCAACAGGTCTTCTTGCGCCGATGCGATCACCGGCGCCATCAAGATGCAACAGAACAGCCCGAATCGCTTCATCCCTTGCCTGCCTTCCGCGCTTCCTCGTCCTGATACTCCACCTTCAATCCCGTGCGAGCCTCCAGGCTGACCAGCAGCACGCGAATATTGTTTTTGCCGACGCGAAACACCATTGCTTCTTGTTTCCCGTCACCGTTGCTGTAGCCGACGGTCAAAAAATGTTTGCGGCTCTTGGCCAGCAGGAACAAGGGGGAAATCAGCGCGGCGACAATCAGGTTCCGGCTGACCTGCTGGCCGTACTCGAGGAGGTTGATGTGATCGTAAGGGACACGGAGTTGCGCCTTCCTCGAATAAAAGGCGAAGTATTGATCGTCGGTCAGCTCAATCCGTCCCTGGGCTCCGGCCACGAACTCAGCCGCGGTGCCGCCGGCATACCGCACCATGGCTTGACCCTTGACGGCTTGACCCACGAACGCGGGAAGGGTGGTCAGCAACACTGCGGTCAGGGCCACGCTCCGGCTCATGCCGAATTAGTTGCTGCAGCACGCCGTATTTCTCATGCCTGCTAGACTGGATTTAGTGAGCCTCGAAAATTCTCCGGATCATCCTGAAGTTCCTGCGGCTCCCGATTCGTTGGTCTTTCCCGCGGCTTCCGATCCCGCCCCGGTCAATACTGCCCCCGTTGATATCGCTCCCGCCGATTCTCAGGTCAGCCTCGCTGCGGCTGAGCCAGCTCCAGAGGCCCCACCCTCGGAACCCGCGCCTGCCGGCGAACCCCTACTGACAGCCGAGTCGCCACTCCCAGCCGAGCCGCCGCGCAATTCGATCTCCGAGTGGGTGATCACCATCCTCTTTCTGCTATTCCTGACCACCACGCAGGTGCAAGCTTTTGTCATCCCCAGCGGCTCGATGGAGCAAACTTTGCTGGTCGGCGATCATCTGTTGGTCGACAAAATGGCCTACGCGCCCGCGGGTTCCATCAGCAAATACATTCTTCCGTACCGAGAGCCCAAGCGTGGCGACATCATCGTCTTCCGCTACCCCACTGATATCCAGCAAACCTTCGTCAAGCGGTGCGTGGGAGTGCCCGGGGACCGGATCAAGGTCGTCAACAAGCAGCTTTACGTCAACGACGTCAAGCTAGATGAACCCTACAAGTACGATGGCACCGATTACATCGACTCCTACCGCGACAACTTTCCGAGTTCGGACCCGGACGAACCTCTGGAGCCTGGTGGCATCGACATGCTGGAACATCACGTTGTGAACGGAGAAGTGGTGGTTCCACCCGGCAAGTATTTCGCCATGGGCGACAACCGGGAAAACTCACTAGACAGCCGCTATTGGGGCTTCGTGCCGCGCGACTATATCATCGGTAAGCCGTTGATCATTTATTGGTCGTTCGACCGGCCGGAGGACGAGCGTGAGACCAATTGGATTACCGCTCCGCAAATGCTCGACCTGGTGACCCATTTCTTCACCAAAACCCGCTGGCGCAGGTCCCTGACGCTCGTGCACGGATACCCGATCCCGTAAAAGCCTTGCTAAACTACCTTTAGTGACCCCCGAAAACTCGGCGGAGCATCCTTTCGCCTCCGCTGCTCCCGATTCCGAAAAGCTTCGTGAAAGCCGGACGTGGCCGGAGTCCGCGCTGGAACCGGAAATCGAGGCATCCAACATGGCTTCGGTTAGCTCCGCTGCGGTTGGCCAAGGCGCCGTACATCAGGTTGCCGTTGATCCGGTTGTAGTTGAGCCGAATAGTGTGGAGCTGGGGTTGGAACCGGCTCCGGAAGTCTCCCCTGAGCCGCCCATCGAGGCGCGCAGTACTTTGGCCGAATGGGTGATCACCGTCCTGCTGCTGCTGTTCCTGACCACGCTGCTGGTGCAGGCGTTTGTCATCCCCACCGGCTCCATGGAAGACTCGCTGTTGATCGGCGATCATCTGCTGGTGGACAAGATGGCTTACTCGCCCGCCGGTCCCATCAGTAAGTACATCCTGCCGTATGAGGAGCCCAAGCGCGGCGACATCATCGTCTTCCGTTACCCTACCGATATCCAGCAGACTTTCGTCAAACGCTGCATGGGCGTTCCCGGGGATCACATCAAAATCATCAACAAAGTGGTATACCTCAACGGGCACCCTCTGAACGAGCCGTACAAGGTCAATAAAACGGACTATATTGAGGATTACCGCGACAATTTCCCCAGTGAGCCGAACGTCACTCTGGAGCCCGGCGCCGTCAAGATGCTGGAGAACAACGTAGTGAGCGGAGAAGTGGTGGTGCCGCCGGGCAGCTATTTCGCCATGGGCGATAACCGCGATTCCTCCTGGGACAGCCGCTTCTGGGGCTTTGTTCCCCGGCAGAACATCATTGGAAAGCCGCTCATCATTTACTGGTCCTATGATCGTCCCAGCGACGACCTCGACACTAACTCGATTTCCGTTCACGACATGCTCGACCTGGCCACGCACTTCTTCAGCAAGACGCGTTGGCGCCGCAGCTTCCAGTTGATTCACGGTTATCCGGTGCAATAGATCATGGCCAAGACTTCCACTCCGCCCCGCGCTAGCGCCGCACCCAGCGCGGCTCCGCAAAAGACGCCTCACCCGGTGCGCGACTTTATTATTGAGTGGACCATCAACATTCTGATTCTGCTGTTCGGCACCACGACGCTGGTGCAGGCATTCATCGTCCCCACTCCGTCCATGGACATGACCGTGCGCGTGGGGGATCACCTGCTGGTCGATAAGCTCTCATACGCCAATGCTGGCGCGCTTAGCCGCTACGTGTTGCCGTACACCGACGTTAAGCGCGGGGACGTAATCGTGTTCCGCTACCCGGTGAACATCGACGAGAATTACGTCAAACGGGTAATGGGAGTGCCGGGCGATCGCATTCATTTAGAGAATAAAGAGGTCTTTTTAAACGGCCACAAGCTGGTCGAGCCCTACGTGCAGCACATTCGCCCTTACCTGGTGCCTTACGCCGACAATTTCCCCTCGCTTCCGCCCGGGCCGGATATCGAATACAACGAGCGCTCCCGCGCCCAGGAGATGTTCGATCACAATGTCGTGAACGGCGAGCTGGTGGTGCCGGAGGGATTCTATTTCGCCATGGGCGACAATCGCGACGATTCCGCCGACAGCCGCTATTGGGGACTGGTGCCGCGCGACTACATCATCGGCAAGCCTCTGTTCATCTTCTGGTCCTACGAGGCACAGACCGCGGATCTGGTCGGCTTCACCGCCAACCACTTTATCGACCTGGCCACGCATTTCTTCACGCACACGCGCTGGGATCGCACCTTCAAGTTGGTGCGCGGATATCCCGTCCAGTAATCCGGTATGGCCGCACCTTACGGCTTGATCCTGGCTGGCGGCCGCGGCACGCGCTTCTGGCCGTTGAGCCGCCGCTCCACCGCCAAGCAGGTGCTTACCTTTTTCGGCGATCGTTCGTTGATCCAGCAAACGGTCGACCGTCTCGCGCCGGTTGTTCCGCCGGAGCGCATCTGGGTGCTGACCAATCGTTATTTGCGCGGCGCCATCGTGCGCCAGCTCCCCGAAGTCCCGGCCCGGCAGATCCTGGCCGAGCCCGCGCAGCGCAACACAGCTCCCGCCATTGGCCTCGCGGCGCACATTCTGGAATCGATCGAACCGGGAGCGGTGATGGGTGTGTTTCCGGCCGACCATGTTATCGGCAAGCCGCGCGAATATCGCCGGTTGCTCACGCCCGCATTTCGTGCGGCGCGCCAGGGCAGCATCGTGGTGCTCGGAATTCAACCGCGCTGGGCCGAAACCGGCTACGGCTACATCGAATTTCCGCGCGGAGTTCAGGCGGGGTCCATGGAGGCGGTGAAGGTTCTGCGCTTCCGGGAAAAACCGGATGCGCCGACGGCGGCTAAATTCGTCCACGCCGGCAACTTCTATTGGAACGCCGGGATGTTTTTCTTTCGTGCTTCCGTGATGCTCGACGCGCTACGCCAGTTTCTTCCTTCCACCGCTGGGTTACTCGACAGTCTTCCCGCGTGTTCCTCGCGCCGCTTCGCCGCGCGCATGCGTGAGATCTTTCCGCAATGCAATAACATCTCGATCGATTATGCCGTGCTGGAGCGTGCCCCTAATGTGGTAGGAATCGCAGCGGGCGATATCGGGTGGAATGACGTGGGAAGCTGGAACGCGGTGTATGAACTGGAATCACCCGCAGCGCAAGCCAACGTGCTCAAGAGCGACGCGCTGGTTGAATCGTCCACCGGCTCCTACGTGCACGCGCACGGGAAACTCGTGGCTCTGCTTGGCGTCCGCGATTTGATCGTGGTGGATACGCCCCAAGCGCTGCTGATCGCGGACCGCGCTCGCGCGCAAGAGGTCGGCGATCTGGTCAAGCGCTTGGAAAAGGCCGGGCGTCACGATTTACTGTAAGCCGTTACTTACCGTAAACGCTGTCGTCGAGATCAGCGGTCCGATCGGTGCTCTGGTTATACGCGTTGTATTGATATGCGCTCTGGCGGAACGCCCGCATCCAGTAGCCGGGCCAACAGCGGCCCCAGTTCATTGGTCAGTTGCCCGCGTTGCGGCGGATCGAGCACCGTCGCTTAGATTTTTCCCGCGGCGATGGCCCGGGCTGATTCTACTTTTTCTTGCAACGGCGCAAGCTGATGCAAGGTCGCGTTGATTTGATCCGGCTGATTGCCTTTGATCTCCGCTGACAAGTTCGCGCGCAGCGGATGGATCCGATCCCGCAACATCGCCGCCCGCCTATCGGCGTTGGTAAAGATCCCCAGCACTTTGCCTTGTTGGTCTGCGCTGAGGTTGAAAACTTTCGTCAGACGATCGGTCTGCCGTTGCGCCATCTGGGCCGGAGTGGCCGCAGCGCGAGCGCTTCGATCACGTGCCCACATGACTGTGCCAAATAGCACAGCCAACGCTACAATTACTCCTTTCATGGTTCATACCACTCCTTTTCACTTAATTGGACGCATGACGTACCCTTCGGAGTACCCAGGCGCCGGAGCTTAGCATTCTCTGAATCCTCACTGCGCGGCGGCGCGTCAAAAAAAGTAGAAACGTTCTTTTCAAAACGGGCAGCGAAACGGAAAGAGGTTGCCGGATTCGCAGTCCGAAATGCCGCGCAGGGTGACACGCGAGCTTCTAACGTCGTTTTGGCGAGGAGGCAGAAGTGTGCTTGCGCGGCTGGGAAGGACGAGAAAAGAAAGCTTCAGGAGAATCGTGATGAAAAAACATAAGCAGTATGCAATGTTATTTGGTTCGCTGTTGATGTTGGGAGCTGTTGCGTCCGCTCAGGAGGTACAGACTCCGCAATTCGAATTCAGCGTGAACTATTCTTACTTGTACGATCATCCCGGCGGGTTCCTGCCCTCCTACAGCGCCAACGGCGGATTCGGGACGGCGCAGTACAACTTCAACAAGTCCTTCGGATTCGTCGCCGACATCGGCGCGAATTACGTCGGCACCTCGAGCGGAGTCCCCTTCGATAACACCGCGTTCGAGTACCTGTTCGGACCGCGCTACACCTGGCGCCATTCGCGCTTTAGCCCGTATGTTCAGACGTTGTTCGGTGGCGTGCGCTACTCCAACGGTTTCGTTCCGCAGTCGGATTTTCCGCTGCTGGGAGCTAGCCAGACGAACTTCGCAATGGCTTTCGGCGGAGGCCTGGACGTTACTTTGACCGACCATATCGCCGTCAAACCGATTCAGGTCGATTACCTGATGACCCAGTTCGCGCCCGGCGGAGGCAATCCCATCGCGGCGAGCAACGCGATCCGCTATTCCGCCGGCGTGGTGTTCAGGCTCGGCTCGAAGTAAGCCGGCGTCATAGCGTCAGCTTTACGAGGGAAGACAGGGCGAGTGCCCGGGCTATTTGGTCCCGGGCGCGCTCTGTCCTTCTTTGAGCAGCGCGCGATACGCGCCTTCTTCGATGGCGATTTCGTTCTTATAACCCTGAGGATCGATGAACGGATTCGGGCCGTTAGGATTCTTCACCAGTTCCGCGTACTTCTCAGCCAGGTTGTACATCGCCGGATGCGAGCCTAACGGCACGTCGCAAGGCAGGCCGCGGCTGACCTCGAATCCTTTCTCGTACTCCTCGATCACCGCCGGATTGCTGGCAAGCTGCTGCGCACTGCCGTTCACTCCCATACTGCCAATGATGACCACGTCGTAGGTCTTGCCGCCGTCCCGGATCTTCGCGCTCCAGGTGGTGTCGCCGTGTGTATGGCCCGGCGTCAGATGCGCCACCAGAGTCGTCCCGCCGAGCGTAACGGTGTCGCCGTCATGCAGTACGCGATCGATGGGATGCGGCTTACCGCCGGGCGTCATCTTCTCGAGAGCCGGCACGTCCTCGGCCATTGCCATCACCTGCGCTCCAGTCAATTGCTTGACCAGCGCGTCGCCCTCCTGATGGTCCGCGTGCGCGTGGCTGCCCAGCACGATCTTGATGTCTGAGAATTTGAAGCCAAGCTGCTCCACCGATTTGAGAATTACCGGCACGTTGCGCTCATACGTCGTGTCGATCAGGATGTTGCCCGCGGGCGTTACCACCAGGAAGGAGCCCAGCGATGCGGTGCCGACATAATACATGTTGCCGATGATCTTGTGCGGCGGAAACTGAGTAAACTGCTGCTCCTTGGTTCCGACGTTGCGTTTGAACAGCTCCTGCGTGGTCCAGACGTGGGTCTGCGACCACATCACGCTGCCGCTGAACGCTGCCGCGGCAAAGCAGGGAAGCACGTGCAGAAGGGTGCGAGGCATCCGGATCATGCGCACAGGATATCACGCGCCACTGTCGCCGGCCGTTTGTAGTCCGCCGGAGTGGAGCGCCGCCGGGTTCACGACATTGATCGGCTGGCCCGCGCAGTACGCCGTTATCTGGTCGAAGATATCGGAGAACTGCAGTTCGTACTCTTCGCGCGTGACGTAGCCGATGTGCGGAGTGGCGGCCACGTTGCTCATCTTCAGCAAAGGATATTCCGGGTCGCGCAGCGGCTCCTGCTCGAACACATCCACAGCGGCCATGCCCGGCCGTCCCAGTTCCAGGGCGCGAACCAAAGCTCCGGCTTCGATCAATCCCGCGCGGCTGGTGTTCACCAGAAGTGCAGCCGGTTTCATGCGCGCCAAATCCGCGCCGGTGACGATGCCGCGCGTCGCGTCAACCAAGCGCATGTGTAGCGAGATTACATCGCACTGCTCGAAAAACGCGTCCTTCGAGGGCGCCTCGGCGTAGCCATCGGCGCGAGCCCGTTTGCGGGAGGCGTCCCGAGCCCACACCAGCACCTGCATGCCGAACGCTTTGCCGTACCCGGCAACGGCCTCGCCAATGCGCCCATATCCGTAGATTCCCAGGGTCAGACCGCGCAAGGTGCGTCCGACGCCGGTCTGCCAGACGCCCTCCTTGAGCGCCGCGACTTGCTGAGGAATCTGGCGCATCGCGGCGAGGATCAGGCCCCAGGTCAGCTCGGCCGCCGCGTAGGATGGCGTGCCCGCGTGCATGTTCGAAGACACGGTGACTTCCCTCCGCGTGCATGCGTCGATATCGATGTGCGGATACACGCTGCGCTGGCTGATCAATTTCAGCTTGGGCAGGCGCTCAAGCAATGCTCCCGAGATTTTTGTCCGCTCCCGGATCAACACCAACGCTTCAGTGTCGTGCAAGCGATGGGCGAGGACATCGAGGTCGTCCACGTGATCATTCCAAATCTCGACCTCGTGTCCGTCGAGCTTGCGAAAACAATCCAGCGTGCGGAGAGTGTCGAAGTAGTCGTCAAGGATTGAAATTTTCATGTGAGGTTCCAATTTTATCGATTTCGCTTCAGGAACCCTGGTGCGGATTTGAGGAAGCATGGTGTAATAAGGATCATGAACGGGCGAATCTGGATGGGACTGGCGCTGGTGGGTGTGTGCGTGCAAGCGCAGTGGTTGCATGAACCGACGCCGGGAGCTCCGCGAACCGCGGACGGGAAGGTGAATATGAGTGGTCCGGTCTCGCGCGTCAACGGCAAGCCGGACCTGTCCGGAATTTGGCAGGCGGAGGGAACGCCACGCGGGCCCGGCACTCTGTTCGGTCTGGGCGAGTCCACCAATTCGAAATACTTCCGCGACATCCTCTCGGATTTCAAGCCGGGCGAGGAGCCGTTGACGCCTCTGGGCGCTGAGATGCTCCGCCAGCACGGCCAACCGGGCGTGGTCGGGCCCTCGCAAAGTTGTCTGCCCGACGGAGTGCCCCACGCCGACCTCCTCCCCGAGCCGTTCAAGATCATCGAAACACCACGAGAAATCCTGATGCTGTACGAAGTGGAAACCACGTTCCGCCAAATTTTCATGGACGGACGAAAGCCGCTTACCGATCCATCGCCGACGTGGATGGGATACTCGGTGGGGCGCTGGGATGGCGACACTTTGGTGGTGGATACGCTGGGCTTCAACAACCTGAGCTGGCTGGACGCTCGCGGGCACGGGCACAGCCAGGACCTGCGCGTCGAAGAGCGTTTCCACCGCCGAGACTTCGGCCATCTGGACGTCACCTTGACGGTTACCGACCCCAAAGTGTTCACCAAGCCGGTGACGGTCAATTTCACCGAACAACTTCTGCCGGACACCGATTTGCTGGAGCATTATTGCCTGGAAGACGAAAAGGACGCTGCGCATCAGCCTGGCAGAACCGGGAAGTAGCCGCACCAGGGTGAGGCCGTGGGCTAGTGTTTGAAGGGAGCCCGCTTCAGCAACTCCCGCTTCATGTCCGGCCAAAACTCCAGCAGGATGTTGAATGCGCTGTCGCTGACAACCTGGACCGCGAATTTCTCCCCGGTCTCGCCCAGGGTGCGCTCCGCGGCTGGATAATATAGATTCGATACCCCGGCCGCGGCCGCGTTGCCCACGATTTCCGAATAGTTGAATTGGGTTGTGCCGCGATCTGTTCTGGTAACTACCGTTCGAGAGAACGCGTAGCAGATTCGCGACCAACCTGTCCCCACGCCTTTGCGGAAATACCGCGGGTCTTCATGCATCAGCACCGGGACGATGGCTTCCGTGAAGTAGTTCCCGATCGCTTGGTCCGCATAAGCTGCCCCGAAACGCTTGCCGTAGCCTTCCGCCCCCAGTTTCCACTCCGGGTAATCGTTTTGCCACTGCGCGATGCCGGCATAGAACCCAGCCAGCACAAACGTGAACGGGTCGATGGTGTCTTTGGATGCGAGAATGAATTTGCCGCCCGGCGTCAGCGGTTCCTCCGTCGAGATCTTTTTGGAGGGCACAATTTTGTTGTCCGGAATCACGCCAAGGACGCGGCCTGCCTCGGCGTCCTCCAAGGCCACGGGATCCGATATCCCCGCTTCGTTTGTGACGGCAGGATTATAAGACGGGTCCTGTGTGTCTTGCGTCTGAGCCAATACGGCTCCGCCAAATAGGACCGTGCATAGGAGTGAGGTTCTCAAGCGAGGGGTTGGAATAGGCAACAAGAGGGCCTACAAATGATTAACGTCTCCGGAGGCCGGAAGATTACAAAAACTGTTGGTGCGTCTGGAATAGGCCGGCGGTGGCCATCTGGCAGGGGCTAAAATGAGAGTTTGCCGGCAGCGGCTAGAATGAGAGGCTGATGGACTACCAACCCTACGACGATAAGACGCAGCTCGACCGTCAAATCGAACGTTACCCCCTCAGTTTCACCCGCAACCCCTCTGCGCCTCTGATCCAACGGCCGCTGACGCTCACCGAGCGCACCGGTCCCGTCGGCCTCGAACGCGAGCTAGGCGCGGGCCCCCTTGATCTCTCGCGGGCTTGCGTCGAGGGCCCGTCCAGGCCGCGCGCTGTAGGCCAGCTCATCTCTGTTTTCGGGCGAGTTACGGATGAAGACGGCTCGCCCATTCCGAACGCTATCGTCGAGCTGTGGCAGGCCAACTCCGCCGGCCGCTACATCCACGAAATGGACAAAACCGATTCGCCGCTCGACCCGAACTTCACCGGGCAAGGGAGACTCCTCACCGGACCTGAGGGCGAGTTTCAGTTCTACTCTGTCAAGCCGGGCGCTTATCCGGTGCTCGAATCGGGCTGGTGGTGGCGTCCGCCACACATCCATTTTTCGATTTTCGGGGTAAGCTGGATGGATCGCTACGTTACGCAAATTTTCTTTCCCGGCGAGCCTTTGAATGAGACCGACCTCCTGCTCAACGCGGTGCACGAACGCGACGCGCGCAACCGCCTGATCTTCGAATACGACTCCACCAGTATGGGCGCGGTCAACGCCATCTCGTACCGCCGCGACTTCGTTCTCCGCGGCCACCGCCAGACGCCGGCATTGGAATAATCAGCGAATTTAATCATGCTTCCTTCTCCTTTTTGCACCATCGGGCCGTATTTCCCTTATGATTTCGTGGACGGCCTGGAAGACTTGACTCACTTTAACGGCATCGCCGCGCAAGGCCGCCACATCTCGATCTCCGGCCGGCTGTTGGAGCAGGGGGGTAAGCCGACCAGGAACTCCATCCTGGAAATCTGGCAGCCGGACGCCAACGGCATCTTTCGCCATCCGCTGGATCCTTGCCATGCTCAAGCCGACCCCGGATTTCGCGGCTGGGGCCGGGCCCGCACCGACGCTCAGGGCAACTACGGCTTCCGCACCGTGCTCCCCGGTAGCTACAGCGAAAACGGCTGCGCCCGCTGCCCGCACATCAATGTGATGATTCTCGCCATCGGCGTCACGCGCCGCCTGGTCACCACGCTTTTCTTCGCCGATTCTCCGGAATCGGTCCGCGACCCCGTGCTTGACTGCGTCCCCGAGGCCTCGCGCGCGCGCCTGTTCCCCAGGCTCGTCAGCACATCGGGCGCCGCTGCCGGCGAATATCACTTCGACTTCATCCTCCGCGGCGGGGAAGAGACGCCATTCTTCCTGGATTGAATCGGCCGCAAGGACGCCTGCCCGGCGCGGTTGCCTATCACCCGAACCCACTGGCCCACCGCTCCGCGATACCATAGAATTTCATGAACCTGACCGCGCTGTTCATCCAGCGACCCGTCATGACCGCCCTGGTTATGATGGGGATTCTTCTGTTCGGCGTAGCGGGTTACCGCACTCTACCGGTCAGCGATCTTCCCAACATCGACTTTCCGACATTGCAAGTGCAGGCCAACCTGCCCGGCGCAAGTCCGGAGACCATGGCTTCCACCGTGGCTACGCCGCTCGAGCGCCAATTTTCAACCGTGCCCGGCGTCGACAACATGACCTCGCTCAGCGGGCGCGCGCAGTCCAGCATAACCTTGCAGTTCGATCTGGACCGCAACATCGACGCTGCCGCGCAGGATGTGCAGAGCGCCATCTCGGCCGTGGCGCGCAAGCTGCCTCCGGACATGCCGGCGCCGCCGACGGTGCAGAAAGTGAATCCCGCGGATCAGCCGATTCTGTTTGTGGCGCTGACTTCCGCCACCATCTCGCCGCAGACGGTTGACGATTACGCCGAAACCGTGATTGCTCCGCGAGTCTCCACTTTAAGCGGAGTCGCGCAAGTCTCGGTCTTCGGCTCGATGAAGTACGCGGTGCGCATCCAACTCGATCCCAGCGAGCTCGCCACGCGCGGAGTGGGCATTGATGAGGTGGGTGACGCTGTCGCCAAGCACAATGTCAATCTTCCTTCCGGCACTTTGTGGGGCCAGCATCAAGCCTTCACGGTGGAGGCCAACGGCCAGTTGATGAATGCCGACGCCTACCGGCCCATGATCGTTACGTATCGTAACGGCTCGCCGGTGCGGCTGGGCGATTTGGGCAAGGTTCTGGATAGCGTGGAGGACACGCGCAACTACGCCTGGTACAACCAGCAGCGCGCCATCATGTTCCAGGTGATGCGCCAGCCCGGCACCAACACGGTGGAGGTCATCGACCGGATCAACGCGATTATGCCGGAGCTGCGCGCGGCGCTTCCGCCCGCCATCAGCATGAACGTGGTCTTTGACCGTTCCGTGTCCATCTGCAATTCTGTCAATGACGTCAAGTTCTCACTCGAGTTGGCCGTGCTCCTGGTGGTGGGCGTCATCTTCCTGTTTTTGCGCAACGTCTCGGCCACCATCATTCCCAGCTTGGCCCTGCCGCTGTCTGTAATCGGTACGTTTGCCGCGATGTCGCTGCTGGGCTACACGCTGGATAACCTCTCGCTGATGGCTCTGACCCTGTCGGTTGGATTCGTGGTGGACGACGCCATTGTGGTGCTGGAAAACGTGGTGCGCCACATGGAGATGGGCAAGTCGAGGTTGGAAGCCGCCATGGAGGGGGGCAAGGAAATCGCCTTCACCATTCTTTCCATGACCCTCTCGCTGGCCGCGGTGTTCATCCCGGTGCTGTTCATGGGCGGATTGATCGGGCGACTGTTCCACGAATTCGCGGTGGTGATCATTACCGCGATTTTGATTTCCGGCTTCGTCTCACTCAGCCTCACGCCCATGCTGTGCAGCCGCTTCCTCAAACCGCCCACCGAGAATCACAACGCTTTGTATCGGGCTTCTGAAAAGGTTTTCGACGGCATGCGCGATGCCTACGCCTGGACGCTGCGTGGAGTCATCAAGCACCGCTTTATCACTCTGCTGGTGGCCATCGGAACGCTGGTTGCCACCGGCTATCTCTACACGATTTCGGCCAAGGGCTTCATTCCGGATCAGGATACCGGGCAAATTCAGGCCACCACGGCCTTGCCTCAAGACGCTTCGTTCGATGCGATGGTGACATCGCAGGAGCAGGCCGCGGCTGTGGTCTCGGCCGATCCCAACGTGGAAGGCTTTTTCTCTTCGGTGAACGCCACCGGCAACAACAACGGAGCCAACTCCGGCCGATTGTTCATGCGCCTCAAACCGCGCTCCGAACGCAAGCTCACGCCGGAGCAGGTGATGGCTGAACTACGCCCGAAAATGGACGTCATCCCCGGCATCCAGGTGTTCATGAACAATCCTCCGCTGATCCGCATCGGTGGACAGCAGAGCCGTGCGGTGTATCAGTTCACTTTGCAGTCCCAGGACCTGCAGGAACTCTACCGCACTTCGGAGACGTTCACCAAGCAGATGCTGAAACTGCCCGGTTTGACTGACGTGAACAGCGACTTGCTGATCAACAGTCCGGAGGTGGTTCTGGACATCGACCGTGACCGCGCTGCCGCACTGGGAGTTACTGCGGATCAAGTTGAAAATGCGCTGTACGATGCCTACGGCTCACGCCAGGTCTCCGATATTTACACGCCCACCAACGATTATGAAGTGATCATGGAGCTGCTGCCGCAGTACCAGATGGATCCCAAGGCTTTGAACCTTTTATATGTGACCTCCGCCAGCGGCAAGCTGGTGCCGCTGGATGAAGTTACCAAACCGCACGTAACGGTTGGACCTCTCGCGGTGACGCACCTTGGCCAACTGCCCTCCGTTACGATTTCTTTCAACCTCGCGCCGGGCGTGTCCATGGGCTCCGCGGTGGATGAGATTACCGAGGCCGCGCGCTCACTTCCCGATACCATCCGCACTTCGTTCCAGGGCGTTGCCGCGGCGTTCCAGTCGTCGATTACCGGCATGGGTTTCCTGCTGGTGATGGCGATCCTGGTCATCTACATGGTGCTGGGCATCCTGTATGAGAGTTTCATTCACCCACTGACGATTCTCTCCGGCCTGCCTTCGGCGGGCTTGGGGGCTCTGGCGACGCTGATTCTATTCCACGACGAGCTCAACATCTACTCCTTTGTCGGCATCATCATGCTGGTGGGCATCGTGAAGAAGAACGCCATCATGATGATCGACTTCGCCCTGGAGGCGCAGAAAGCCCACGACGTCTCACCTGCCGAAGCCATCCATGAAGCCTGCCTGGTCCGCTTCCGCCCCATCATGATGACCACCATGGCGGCGTTGATGGGCACTTTGCCCATTGCTCTGGGCTTCGGTGAAGGCTCCGAAGCGCGCCGGCCTCTCGGACTGGCCGTGGTCGGCGGGCTCGTGGTTTCCCAGTTGCTGACGCTCTATATCACCCCCGTGATCTATACCTACATGGAGCGCTTCGGCCATCTCGGGCGCAAACGCAAGCGTAGAGATCGCAGCGTGGAAGCGATGCCGGAGCCTGCCGGCGCGTTGGGCGACTAGACCCACGCGGAGCAAGCCGTGCGCGTCTTGATTTTGGGCGGCACGTCCCTCACCGGACCTTATGCGGTTCGCCGTCTTCACGGCCTCGGCCACCAGGTCACGGTTTTTCATCGAGGCGAACACGAAGCTGATCTGCCGAAGGATGTGCGGAATGTGCACGGCGACCTTTCGCATCCGCCGCGCGAACTCCTGCAACCCGAGCCCGACGTTGTCGTGCATATGTGGGCGATGACGGAGGCCGACGCGATGGCCTTCGTCAATCTGTTCCGAGGAGTTGCTGCTCGCGCCGTCGTGATTTCCAGTGGTGACGTATATCGCGCGTACGGACGCTTGTGGGGTGCGGATGCCGGCTCGCCCGACCCGATTCGATTGAACGAGGACGCACCACTGCGTGAATCGCGCTATCCATACCGCAAGATGGCGCCTTCCGAAGATCATTGGATGTCGCGCTACGACAAGATCCTGGTGGAGCAAGCTGTCATGAATCAGCCCGAGTTGCCGGCTACGATTCTGCGCTACCCCGCCGTCATCGGTCCGGGCGAATATCGAAGGTTCAAGAACTGGATTCAGCCGATGCTGCGCGGCGACGCCGAGCTGCGGGTACAGGAGGGCTGGATGGCGTGCCGCTTCACCCACGGCTTCGTCGAGGATGTAGCGGAGGCTATTGTGGTCGCTGCGACGAATTCGTCGTCGGCGGGCCGCATCTACAACGTCGGCGAGTTGCACACTCCCGCGATGGCCGAACGCGTGACGGAGCTCGCGCACGCGGTCGGATGGAGAGGCCGCGTCATCGAAGTTCCGGCTAGCGAGTTGCCGGAGGGCGAAGGCCTGCCGCTTCATTTCGAGCACAACTTGGTCTACGACACCCAGCGCATTCGTGCGGAGCTCGGATACAAAGAGATCGTCCCACCGGAGAACGCCCCACGCCAAATGATCGAGTGGGAGAGGGTCGGATAGAATCGAGTTATGCATGTCCAGGTTACTCCGACGAGGCCCAGCCAGATCGCCGCGCTCGGCGGGAGAAAATACTCCGACAAAGCCTACTTGGATTTCTGTGAGGCGAATCGAGATTTACGCGTGGAGCGAACAACCGACGGGAGAGTGGTCGGAATGCCTCCAGCGGGGCTTGAGTCCGACGATCGCAACGCGGAGGTCGTCAAGCAGCTACGGAATTGGTCGCAGAAAGATGGACGTGGAAGAGTGAACGGCCCGACCGCACAATTCTTTCTGCCCGACGGATCTGCACTTTCTCCAGACGCGGCCTGGACCTCCAATGAACGCCTGAAGCGCGCTTCTGTCGAGGAGAAGCGACGGTTCCCGTACCTTTGTCCTGAATTCGTCATTGAAGTAATGTCGCCCCCGGATCAGGTCAGCCAGGCTAGAGTAAAAATGGAGCGCTGGGTCGCCAACGGAGCGCAGCTTGCCTGGCTGATCGACGCCGACCGTCAAACCGTCTACATCTATCAGCCGAATCGGCAGGTGGAGACGCGCAAAGGGATTCTGAAGCTCGCAGGCAAGGGGCCTGTCAAGGGCTTCGTGCTACAATTGCGGACCATCTGGGAGGGTCTCAAATAATCATGCGCATCACGCTCCTCATCGCCATCCTGTCGCTGCCTCTGTTCGCGCAAAGCAAGAAGGACAACGGCGCGGATTGGCCGATGTTCAATCGCGACCTGGCCGGCACGCGCTACTCGCCGCTGACGCAGATCAATACATCCAACGTTGAAAAGCTGGTTAAGACCTGGACCTATCATTTCAATCGGCCGGGCAAGCAAATTCACGGCGACAGTCCCAGCGAGCTGTATCAAGAAATCACGCCCATCGTCGTGAATGACGTCATGTATCTTCCTTCCGGGGATCGCGTCGTCGCGCTGGAGCCTGAGACCGGCAAGGAAATCTGGACCTACGAACTGCCCAGCGGCCTGGCGTCTTTCCGCGGCGTGGCGTATTGGCCCGGCGACAAGAACAATCCTCCGCGCATCATCTTTACTACCGGCCGCAAGATGATGGCGCTGAATGCGCGCACCGGCAAAGTCGATCCGGGCTTCGGCAAGGAAGGCACAGTCGATCTGGAAGTCCCCTATGACGGTGTGCCGACTATCTTCAAAAACATGTTGCTGATCGGGACCAATTTCTACGGCCCCGGCGAGCGCCACATCGGTCCGCAGCTCGAACAAGCCGGCGGCCAGATCCCCGTGGAGCATGGCTACGACGTCCGCACCGGCAAAGAACTATGGAGTTGGAGCGGTTTCCCCAAGCCGGGCGAGGTCGGCCATGACACCTGGGGCAAGAATTTCGAAGGCGGAGACAGCTCGCAGAACCGCACCGGCAATAACGTGTGGGCATTCGCGCTGACCGTGGATGAGGAACACGGCATCGTGTACGAACCCGTTAGCGGTCCCGGCGCGAACTACTACGGCGGCGACCGTCCCGGAGCGAACCTCTTTGGCAATACAACCGTCGCGTTAGACATCGGGACCGGCAAGATGAAGTGGTTTTTCCAGAATGTTCGGCATGAGTTGTGGGATTACAATCTTCCACCCGCTCCCGGATTGATCGATATCACCGTCGATGGGAAGAAGATACCCGCTCTAGCGCAGGTCGGTAAGTCGGGCTACATGTATATCCTCAACCGGCTCACCGGCAAACCGGTGTTCGGCGTCGTGGAAACACCTGTGGCGAAGAGCGACACCCCTGGCGAAGTCAGCTTTCCCACGCAGCCGATTCCAGTGAAGCCTCCACCGCTTTCGCGTGTCAGCTTTTCAGAGGCCGACATCGTCACGCCCGAAGACACCACGCCGGAGCATTCTAAAGCCTGCCACGAACTCTGGGATAAATTCGGAGGCTTGTACAATGGCGGTCCGTTTACCCCGTTCCCGTTCCACGGCCCAAACTCGCACCCCGGAATTATTTTCCCCGGCACCACCGGCGGCGTGAATTGGGGCGGCACAGCGACCGATCCCAAGCTCGGCTACATCTTCGTCAACTCGCACGACAGCCCCCTGACGGGCTGGATGGAGCCGAATCCGAAGTACACGCCCGGCAATAAGGACGGCATCGAGCCCTACATCAACAAGGCCGCACCCGGCCTGAACGGATTCAATGCCCAAGCTCACGACGCTAACGGCCGGGTCATTGGGAACTGGCCCTGCTATCGTCCGCCATGGGGCCGCTTGATCGCCGTGAACGCGAACACCGGCGATTTCGCCTGGGAAGTCCCGCTGGGAATTACGGAATCGCTGCCCGAAGGCAAGCAGCACACCGGCACGCAGAGCCTCGCCGGTCCGATTGCGACCGCCGGGGGACTCGTCTTCATCGGCGCGACCAATGACAATCGCTTCCGGGCCTTCGATTCGAAGAGCGGCAAGGAGCTTTGGGCGACCAAGCTCGACTACACCGCGACCGCAATCCCGATCACGTATCTGGGCAAGGACGGGAAGCAGTATGTGGCGATCGTCGCAGCAGTCGGCGGAGGTGGCCGAGGCCGGGGCGCAGCCCCGCCTGCGGAGCTGAACCAAGGGCTGGTGGTGTTCGCGCTGCCGTAGGCCAGCAGATGAACTCGATTCTGGACCCCGGCGAACCGCCCTTAAGCAAAGAGGACCTCGCTGCTGTCCAAGAAGATGCTTGGCTCCGCCTCCGAACGTGGAAGAGGCGGGGGCTCTACTCCCTTGTGGCGTTTTTCCTAAGCTGCGCTGCCGTCGTCCCATTTTCCGCGGGGCACTCATTAGACGGCTACGCCGAGCCGTTCGGCCGGCTATTCGTCTATCTCGCGCTTGCGATTTTTATCGCCAGCCTGTACTGCTGCCTCCTCTGGTGGGGCGCATGGACTGCAGTTCGCAGTCTAC
Source organism: Bryobacteraceae bacterium (assembly GCA_030041495.1). Classification (GTDB taxonomy): domain Bacteria; phylum Acidobacteriota; class Terriglobia; order Bryobacterales; family Bryobacteraceae; genus Palsa-187. Next base: position 28,834 of record JASHNT010000022.1, read on the forward strand.
GCTAGCCGCTTGTCATACCATTTTTGATATAGTGGATCTGTGGCTTGGGTCGTCGAGGCCCTCGATCCAGTGGTCGACGCCGAGGTCGAGGCCCTGCCGGCTGACATGCGGGCAAGATTGGCCAGAATTGCCGAACTCATTGAAAGCCGCGGGCTGGAACACGTGCGGGAACCGCATGTGAAGCACGTCGAAGGCCCCGTATGGGAGATGCGTCTCAAAGGACGGAGCGGGATTTCGCGAGCGCTCTATGTGACCGCGTCCGGTGAGCGCGTGGTGATCGTACGGGTGTTCGTCAAGAAGACCGAGCAGACGCCGCGACGAGAGGTCGATCTAGCTCTTGCTCGGGCGAAAAGAGTAATTTGAGGTGTGACCATGGCGCGAGTTTCTGATCTTCACGAGAAGTGGATGAAGTCTCCGAGCTACCGCAAAGAGTATAAAGCCCTGGCGAAGGAATTTGATCTCGCCGCGGCGCTGATTGATGCGCGAAGCCAAGCCGGGCTGACCCAAGGCGAGCTTGCTCGAAGGATGGGCACTACGCAGCCTGTAGTTGCGCGGCTGGAGAGTGGACGGAGCCGGCCGTCGATGCGGACACTGCAGCGCCTCGCGGACGCAACTGGTTCCCGCCTCTTAATTAAGTTCGAACCGAGGCGGTCAGTATCGGGATAGTTATCCTTACGGCAGCCCAAACGCCACGATGTCTTGCCCCACCGCGATCGCGACATACTGTTTGTTATCGAACATGTAGGTCATTGGCGAGGATTTCCAAACCTGGTTGGTCGGGAATTGCCACAGGACCTTGCCGTCTTTGGCGTCGGCGGCCGCAAAGGAGCCGCTGTTTTCGCCGAAAAAGACCAGCCCCGACGCCGTCGACAGAACTCCGGCGGAAGCGGTCGCGGTACCCGTTCCGGTCACCTGCGGAAGGTCCCAGGCGACCGCGCCTGTTTGAACATCAATCGCGCGCAAAAACTTCTGGAAGCTCTCGCCCGGAGCCGGACGAGCCGAGCCTCCCTGATACCCGCGGCCCGCGACCCACTCGCCATGATTCGACGAGAAGAGATTGCACCGTTCCAGAGCGTTGAAGTAGAACAAGCCGGTTTGCGGGTCGAATGAGCTCGAAAACCAGTTGGCACCGCCCTGGAACCCGGGGCAGACGTAGGTGTTGCCGTTCGCATCCTTGGGAAGATCCTTCAGGATCGGGCGGCCATCCGGACCGATCCCCTCCGCCCAATTCAACTTCTTCAGAAACGGTTTTCCCAGCAGCAATTTTCCATTGGTCCGGTCCAGCACATAGAAGAACCCGTTGCGATTCGCCTCCATCAGCAGCTTGCGCGGCTGGCCCTGCCAGTTCGCATCGACCAGCACCGCCGGTTCCTGCGCGTCCCAGTCATGTAGATCGTGGGGAGTGAACTGGTAATACCACTTCATCTTCCCGGATTTCGGCTCAACCGCCAGAATCGAATCGGTATAAAGGTTATCGCCCTGGCGCTCATCGCCCGCGTAATCGGGGCCCGGATTGCCGACCGGCCAATACAACGTATCGAGCTCCGCATCGTAAGATCCCGTCATCCAGGTCGCGCCGGAGCGATGCTCGGTATCTTTGCCTTTCCACGTTTCCGAGCCAGGTTCACCCGGCAAAGGCGTGGTCCAGAGGCGCCAGACTTCCTTGCCGGTCGATTGCTCGTAGGCCGCAAGGAATCCGCGCGCGCCGCCATCGCCGCCCGCGACCCCGGTAATTACCATATCGCCGACCGTCAGCGGAGCCGCCGTCCCGTTATAGTTCTCATGCCAATCCGCCATGGTCGTTTCCCACAGCAGTTCGCCGTTGAGCCGGTCGAGCGAAATCAGGTGCGCGTTGTCGGTCAGCATGAAGAGGCGATCGCCCGCCCACGCTACTCCGCGATTGATGCCGATAGCCGCGTTCCCGCTCAGGCCTCGCGTACGGGCGCGTTGGTAGTGCCACAGTTCGCGGCCGCTCCCGGCGTCGAGCGCCCAACACTCGTTGGCCATGGTGAGGTACATGATGCCTTCGACCACCAGCGGTGTGGTCTCGATCTGCCGCGCGTTGGTGACGTTGAACATCCAGCGCGGTCCGAGGTTCTTCACATTCGAGGCGTCGATTTGCGTCAGCTTGGAATAGCGATTGGCGCCGGGCTCGCCGTTGTACGTCGGCCAATCCGCCTGCGAGGTGACCACGCGGAATCGTTCGCCGTCCTTGCGCAACAGGACGATCTTCTTGTCGTCGGTGCGGAGCTGCAAATCGGCCAAGCCCTCGGCGATCACCTGGCCAGTGATCGTTTTGCCCTCGGTAGTCTGGACGGTCATCCGGATCACCGGGGGAGGCTGCGCCGGAACCTGGGCCAGCGCGGCCGAAGCCGCAAGGACAAACAAGAAAAGCGCCGTTCGCATGGGGAAAGTGTACACCATATACAATGAAAGACATGAGGACAATGCGGACCACCAATCCCACTCTCAACGCTAGTACCTTCTCCGTGCCGCGCGCTTTCGGCGACACGATGACGCTCAACGGGACCATCCTGAAGACGGTCATCCTCCTGCTTTGCGCCATCGCGACCTCCAGCATCACCTGGAACGCCTTCACCGAATCCCACGACGCCGGCCAGGCCAGCGGTCTGATGACGATCGGTGCGCTGGGTGGCTTCGTGCTGGCCATCGTGACCGCGTTCAAAAAGAATTGGGCGATGGTGACCGCGCCCGTCTACGCATTGCTTGAAGGGTTATTCCTCGGCGGAGCGTCCGCGTTATTCGAGACGCGATTTCCCGGAATCGCCATGCAAGCCGTTGCGCTGACCTTCGGCACGGCGTTCTGCATGCTTATGGCGTACCGTTCCGGGCTGCTCCGCGCGACGCGAAGATTCACCATCGGGGTGGTTGCTGCCACCGGCGGCATCGCGCTGTTCTACATCATCACCATGGTCCTGGGATTGTTCCACGTAAGCGTGCCCATCCTTTATAGCAACAGCCCGCTGGGCATCGCCATTAGCGTGGCCATCACGGCCGTGGCGGCGCTGAATCTGATCCTCGACTTTGCGTTCATAGAACAGGGCGTGGCCCAGGGAGCCCCGCGCTACATGGAGTGGTACGGCGCGTTCGCGCTAATGGTGACCCTGGTGTGGCTCTACGTCGAGATCCTGCGGCTGCTGTCGAAGGTTCGCAGCCGGCGTTAATCGAAAATGCGGTAAGGCGTGAGCGCGAATCCCTCAACCGGACCTTCGCCAGGCACCGTTTCGGGGTTGTCGATCGTTTGCGGTTTTTGACCGCTGCGATAGATCGTCACGCTGCGCTCCATCCGGTCGATCAGCCAGGCGAGCTTCACGCCATTGGCGATGTATTCTTCCATCTTTTCGCGCAGCCGGCCAATCCCGTCGTCCGGCGAGCGGACTTCGATGACGAAATCGGGTGCGAAGACAGGGAAGCGCTGCCGCGGCTTTAGAGTTTTCTTCGCTTCGCGCCAGCGAGCCTCATCATACCAGGCGGCATCGGGCGACATCCGTGACCCGTCCCGAAAGCGGAACCCGGTATCGGGGCCCGAGACCTCCCCCCGGCCAATCCTTTTCCGCCAATTGTTCAACTGCGTGGTTACCTCAACAACTCGCTCGCCGCTTTCTGGATCTGTTGGAGGCATTACGATTACCGTCCCGTCCGAGGTGTACTCAACCATGGCGTCCGGGAACTGGGCGCAGAGCTCCAGGAATCCGGCCTCCGACAGACCTGGAGCGGTAAACGTGGCCGGCAGCAGCTTATCAATCGCGATCGTGCTGGGCGTTGTCATGGCTCTAATTATAAGACCGGACGGCTGCATGCAAAAGCAAACCCTTGTACTTCCTGAAAATCTCAGGTAAACTATTGCAGACACTAGGAGTTTGTGTACTCCAAGGGAGCTCTTACAAGTTCATGCGATCCACGCTGATTCTCGCCGGTCTACTCCTCGTTCTTGCAGTTCAGTTGCCCGCGCAGCAAACCCCAACCATCGACTACGCGCGCCAGGTCCAGCCCATCTTTAACGAGTGCGCCGTATGCCACAGTGGAGATGCGGCATCGGCCGGCTTGCATCTGGATAGCGGTGCGAACGCACTGAAGGGGAGTGATTCGGGGAAGGTCATCATTCCCGGGAACTCCAAGGATAGTCTGCTGGTGAAGCGCATCTCCGATACCACCGGCAACCAAATGCCTCCCAGCGACATGCTCACCAAAGAGCAGATTAAGATCGTCAGCGACTGGATCGATCAGGGCGCGAACGTCAACGCGGCCGCGGCCCCGGCGCCCGTAGTGACGCGTACCTTTCCGCCGTCGGTTTCCGTGATAACATCGGCCGCCCAGGAGCACAGCTATTTCGAAGCCTATTGCTTCACCTGCCACAGCGGACCTAACGCCAAGGCCGATATGCATCTGGACAAGCTCGACACGGCGCACGTCGAAAAGGACGCGGAAAAATGGGAGCGCGTGGTGCGCATGCTGCGCGCGGGCATGATGCCTAAGTCGGGCATGCCCCGCCCGGACTGGAAGACCTATGAAGCCGTCACAGTGTGGATGGAGAATGAGCTGGACAAACACAAAGTAGTCGAGCTTCCGCCTCCCGGCTTGCACCGCTTGAATCGCGCCGAATACACCAACGCGATCCGCGACCTGCTGGCGATTGAAATTGATCCGTCGCAGTTCCTTCCCGCCGACGATTCCACGCGTGGATTCGATAATGTCGCCGCGGCGCTATCGCTTTCCCCGGCTCTTTTAGAAGGATATGAGTCTGCCGCCGGCAAGATCAGCCGTCTGGCTTTGGGCGATGTGACCACGCCGGTTCAGAACACCTTCCGCGTTCCCGAAGATACCTCGCAGGACTATCACATCGACGGTATGCCGTTCGGCACGCGCGGCGGCATGATGGTGAAGTATGAATTTCCCGCTGAAGGCGATTACGCCATCAAGGTCACGCCCATCAGCAAGGGCAACATGGGCAATACCAACCCGTTCGGCGAAATCAAGAATGAGAAGCTGGAGTTCCTGCTGGATGGCGAGCGGTTGAAGCTGTTCAACTGGGACACGGAGCGGCAGCGGCCCGACGGCACTTTCGATTTCAAGTTCCACTCCAAGGCCGGTCTGCACACCGTGATCGTAACCTTCCTGGCCACCAACTATGCGCCGGGCAACGACCTGGATGAGCACTTTCTGCGCAGCACCATCGAGACCGGCGGTCTTCCCGGCTACAATTTCTTCCCGCATGTCGGGAAAATTCGCATCGACGGGCCGGCCAATCCCGAGGGCGCAAAAGACACCGAGGCGCACAAGAAGATCTTCGTCTGCACGCCCGCGTCGCCCGCTCAGGAAACAGCTTGCGCCAAGCAGATTGTGAACACGCTGGCGCGCAGGGCCTGGAGACGGCCGGTAGGCGATCAGGACACCGAAACTCTGATGAGTTTCTACCAGCAGGGCCGCAATGAGGGCGGCGATTTCGATCACGGCGTTGAAATGGCTCTGCGGCGCGTGCTGATGGACCCCGAATTCTATTTCCGCAAGGAAACTGAGCCGGCCACTTTGGCCGCCGGCAAGGTTTACCGCATCACCGATCTGGAGCTGGCTTCGCGCCTCAGCTTCTTCCTGTGGTCGAGCATTCCGGACGATCAGTTGCTCGCGCTGGCGTCGCAGAACAAATTGCATGAGCCGGCGGTGCTGGACGCACAGGTCAAGCGCATGCTGGCCGATCCGCGCTCGGATCAACTGGTGATCAACTTCGCCGGACAGTGGCTGAGCCTGCGGGCGCTGCCGACGCAGGTCCCCGTTACGGCGGATTTCCCGGATTTCGACGACAACCTGCGCCAGGCGATGCGCACGGAAACCGAGATGTTTGTCGACAGCGTGGTGCACGAGGATCGTCCCGTGACCGACCTGTTGACCGCCAACTACACCTTCTTGAATGAGCGGCTGGCCATACACTACGGGATTCCGGGCGTCTATGGCAGCTTCTTCCGCCGTGTGGAATTGCCCCCGCAGTTCGACATGCGCCGCGGCCTGCTGGGTAAGGCTTCGCTGATGACCATCTCGGCCAAGCCCAATGGAACCATGCCTCCCATCCGCGGAAAGACCGTGATGCAGGTGTTCCTGGGGGTCGAGCCGCCCCCTCCGCCGCCCAACGTGCCGCCGCTGCCTCCGCAGGCCGGAGTCCTGCACGGCGGTCAAAAGCCGACCATGCGCCAGCAGATGGAATTGCACCGCGCGCACGAACCTTGCGCGAGTTGCCACAAGATCATGGACCCGATCGGCCTGGCGCTGGAAAACTTCGATGCGGTCGGCGCATGGCGCTTGACCGACGATGGGAGCCCCATCGATCCCTCCGGGATGCTGGTGGATGGCACCAAGCTCGACGGCGTCACCGGATTGCGCAACGCCTTGGTCAAGTATTCGCCGCAATTCGTCCGCGTGGTCACCGAGAAACTGTTGATCTACGCGCTGGGCCGTGGAACCGAATATTACGACATGCCTCTGGTCCGCTCCATCGTGCATGATGCGGCCAAGGACAACTACAAATTCTCATCGTTGGTGCTGGGGGTGGTCAAGAGCGAGCCATTCCAGATGAATCAGAAGATGATCAGCAAGGCCGCTCAAGACACGAAGAAGATAGCCCAGCGTTAATTATTAGTTATAAAAAAGCTGGGACGTTTGCAGATTCACATACAGGAGAACAAGCGGAAACATGAACTTCATCACCAAAAAGCACATTCCCAGGCGAGCGTTTCTGCGTGGGGCGGGCGTCACTCTGGCGTTCCCGCTGCTGGATTCGATGATCCCGGCGCAAACGCCGCTGTCTAAGACTGCGGCAGTAGCTCCCACACGTTTCATGGGCATCTTCGTGCCGCACGGCATGGCGCCCGGTTATTGGATTCCCACCAGCGAAAAGCTCGAATCGGGCAAAATGCTCTCGATTATGGAGCCTCTCGATCGCGTGCTCGACGATAAGGGCCAACTTGTGCGCGAATCGCTTCTGGATCATACCGTCATCATGAGCGGACTGTGGTCCAAGTCAGCCGAGCCGCCTCCCGGAGTCACCGGCGCGGATCACTGGGTCGCCGCGGCGTACATGTGCGCCACCAAGCCCAAGAAAGCAACCGGCGCGGACATCCGCGACGGTACGACCATCGATCAGATCATCGCCGACAAGATCGGGCAGGAGACTCCGGTTCCGTCCCTGCAATTGGCCATCGAAGATCCCGGCGCAAACTCCAGCAATTGCGGCGAAGGCTATAGCTGCGCTTACACCAACTCGATCTCCTGGGCCTCGCCCACGCAGCCTCTGCCGATGGAGCTGAATCCGCAGATTGTGTTTGAGAAGCTGTTCGGCGACGTGCAGGCCAAGAGCGCGGAAGAGCGCGCCGAGCGCCGCGAGCAGGACCGCAGCATTCTCGATTCGGTTTCCCAGAAGCTCGCGAAGTTCTCCAAGGACCTTCCGGCTTCCGACCGCAACAAGGTTGACGAATGGGCTACCGACATTCGCGAAATCGAGCGGCGCTTGCAGGTCGCCAAGCTGGCCAGCGGACAGGTCACCGGCGAAAACGTCGCGGTACCCGCCGGCATTCCGGAAGCGTTCGACGACCACGTCAAACTGCATTTCGACCTGACCACGCTAGGCTTCAAGATGGACGGGACGCGCGTCGCCAGCATGTTGTACGCCCGCGATCTAACCGGCCGCAACTATCCCAAGAGCGGAACCAACAGCAGCTTCCATGGAGCCTCGCATCACGCCGAGAATCCGGAACGCATCAAGGACTATTCCAAGATCAACCGCTACCACGTGGATTGCCTGGCCTACTTCCTGGATAAGTTGCGCAGCACCAAGGACGGCGACGGCACGCTGCTGGATCATTCGCTGGTCCTCTACGGGACCAACATGGGCGACTCTAACCAGCACCTGCACTACGACGTGCCGCACATCGTCGCCGGCGGAGCCTGGGGCAAGCTGAAGGGCGGGCGCCATCTGCCGTTCCAGACCAAGACGGTCACCACCGGGAATCTGTTGTTGAGCATTCTCGATGTCTACGGAATCCATCAGGATTCGATCGGCGACAGTTCCGGCCGCTTGGCCGGGCTGGTATAAGCACGGAGTTTAAAGGACAGCGCAGGAAACTCAAGTTCGCAAAGAGGAGAATCATTCAAACATGCGCGTTCGTTACATCATCGCAGCGTGCGGAACGGCGTTGTTGGCCGCGCTGGCGGCGTTCAGCGCCGATTCCAGCCCGGTAGCCGATGCCGCCGAGAGAGGGGACAAAGCGGCTATCCGCTCTCTGATCCAGAAAAAGGCCGACGTGAACGCACCCCAGACGGACGGAGCCACCGCGCTTCAATGGGCGGCTTACCGCAATGACCTGGATATTGCGGACATGCTGGTCGCGGCGGGCGCCAGTCCCAAGACGGCCAACCGCGACGGCTTCACTCCTCTGATCCTGGCCAGCATCAATGGCAGCGCCCCCATGATCTCGCGGCTGCTCAAGGCGGGGGCCGGCGCCAATGACCCGGACCCCAATGAGGAGACTCCCTTGATGTTTGCCGCGCGCAGCGGGAACGTAGACGCGGTCAATGTCCTGGTCCAGGCCAAGGCCGACGTCAACGCGAAAGAGAAGCTGCGCGGCACCACCGCATTGATGTGGGCGGCGGAGCAGGTCCATCCGGAAACGGTGAAGGCTCTGATCGCCGCCGGAGCGGACGTGTCCGCCGCGACCGGCTTCGACACCAAGGGCGCGCGGGCCTACTTGGCTCCGTCGGTCGCGGCGCGTCGCAATTCGGCGCAGGGCGCCGGCGGATTGGGCCAGGGACGCCGGGGATTCGGCGCAGGACAGGCTAACGCGAACGGCGCTCCAGGAGCGAACGGCCGTGGACGGGGGCGGGCCCGAGGCGCCGCTGCCGGAGCTGGAGCGGAAGCAGGAAAAGATGGTGAGGTCGACGTCGCGGCTGCTGACGAAGCCGCGGCCGCCGCTTCTTTCTTCCGCCAGACCGACACCGATGGCGGCGGACTGACCCCTATGGTCTACGCCGCTCGTCAGGATTGTCTGGCCTGCGTCGAGGAACTGGTCGCCGCGGGAGCTAACGTCAATCAAGTCACGCATTACGGCTGGACGCCGCTACTGACCGCGACCCAGAACCGGCACTACAAGCTCGCGTTGTATTTGCTCGATCACGGCGCGAATCCCAACATCTCCAACAACGGCGGCTGGAGCCCGCTTTACATCGCCACCGACAACCGCAACATCGAGGGCGGCGATTATCCTGCCCGCAAGCCGGACATGGATCATTTGGAATACATCAGAGCGCTGCTGGACAAGGGCGCCAACGTCAACGTCCGTATCTGCGGCGTGAAATCCGCGCCCACCAGTTGCGTCGGCGACTCCACCGAAACCCGCACCAATTTCACGATGCAGTGGCTTCAGGAAGACGGCGCGACGCCCTTCCTGCGCGCTTCGCAATCCGGCGACGTGGAGCTGATGAAGCTTCTGTTGGCGCACGGAGCCGACCCGAAGATTGAGACCTCGCATCATGTCACCGCTCTGGCGGTGGCTTCCGGAATTGGCTGGGTGGAAGGCGTGACTTACGAATGGTCGCCGGAAGAGAACCTGGAAGCGGTGAACCTGCTGCTCGATCTCGGCATCGATCCCAATATCCAGGACGAAGACGGCCGCGCGGCCTTGCACGGCGCAGCGCACAAGGGCCGCAATGCCGTGGTCGAGACGCTGGTCG
>JASHNT010000023.1 GCA_030041495.1 Bryobacteraceae bacterium
TGTTTACATCGTTGACGCAACCGGTTTGCACTGTGTCGGGAACAACGGTGACGCTGGCGGCTGTTGGGACCTGCACGATCGTCGCGGCTCAAGCCGGCAGTAGCATTTATGAACAGGCGTCGGCGACGCAAAGTTTCTCCATAACCGGCGGGAAGGCCGGACCTACGATCACGACTGTGGAGAACGCCGCTTCCTATGCCGCTGGGCCGGTGGCTCCAGGATCGTATGTGATTCTTTTCGGCTCGAATCTGGCCGCGCAGGTGGGAGACACAAGCGTGGCGGTGAGCATCACCGATGCGGGCGGGAGCCAGATCTCCGGGGGCATCATTTATACGTCCGCCGCACAGGTCAACATCTTTGCGCCGGCGAATCTGGCTCTGGGTAGCGGGACCGTTACGCTGTCCAACAGCTCGGGGATTTCAGCACCGTTCACTATCATGATCGGCAATATTTCGCCAGGGCTGTTCACCGTCGACGCTGCGGGTACGATGCCTGCGGCGCAGGTGGTCACCACGGCGGCGGACGGTTCGCAAATCGTGCAGCCGGTGGCGAGCTGCACCGCGAGCGGATGCACCCTCGCGCCGATTGTGCTGATTCCCGGGACTCCCTCGTACTTGATCCTTTATGGAACCGGAATCCGGGGGGCAGGCAACATTGCTGCCGTGTCGGTCACAATCGGCGGCGTGCCGGCAGCCGTCGAGTACGCGGGCCCGCAGGGCGGTTATCCGGGCCTCGATCAAGTAAACGCGCTAATACCTCCGTCGCTCGCCGGCCAGGGGCAAGTCAGTCTTCTGCTCTCCGTGTTTACCACGCGGGCGAATCCGGTCCAACTCCTATTCCAGTAGCCTAGGCAAGTTACACTGGTATTTAGGGATGTCTTCCGAATTGCCCCAGACCGCCGCGGTGCTTCCGCCTCCGGCGGCCGTTCCCGCTGCCGTGACGCCCGCTGCCGCGGATCCGGTCGAAACCAAATACCAGGAGTTGAGAAGCCGGCTTCATGAGCTTCGGCCGAACGAGGACCTGGAGCCTCTCGACCGCGCCTATCGCTTCGCTCGTGAGCGCCACGGTGCGCAGAAACGCGAGTCGGGCGAATCCTACATGGTCCACCCCCTCGAGGTCACACGTATCCTGGCGGACATGAACATGGACATGGTGTGCCTCCAGACCGGCCTGCTGCACGACGTGGTGGAGGACACCAGCGCGAAACTCGAAGACCTCCGCAAGCTTTTCGGCGATGAAGTTGCCCGTTGCGTGGACGGCGTCACCAAGCTGAGCAAGCTCAAGCTGGCGTCGCGCGAGGAACGGCAGGCGGAGAGCGTGCGCAAAATGCTGCTGGCCATGGTCAGCGACCTGCGCGTGATCCTGGTGAAGCTGGCCGACCGTCTGCACAACATGCGGACGCTGAACTTCCTCTCGCCGGAGAAGCAGCTCCGCATTGCGCAGGAGACCATCGATATTTACGCGCCCATCGCGCACCGGCTCGGCATGGGCAAAATCCGCGGCGAACTGGAAGACCTGGCGTTCCGCTATCTGGAGCCGGAGGCTTCGGCGGGACTGCTCAAAGAGTTCGAAGCCGCGCACGACTCGAACGAAGCCTTTCTCAAGCAGATCAAGCACACCGTGGAGGTGCTTTTGGCGCGGGAAGGAATACCGGCTCGCGTGGAAGGCCGCCTGAAGCGAGCGTATTCGGTATTTCTCAAGCTGAAGCGGCAGAAGATCGCGCTCGATCAGGTTTATGACCTGCTGGCGGTGCGCATCATCACGGATTCGGTCAAAAACTGTTACGCAGCTTTGGGAGTCATCCACAATGAATGGCATCCGATTCCGGGCCGCATCAAGGATTTTATCGCCATTCCGCGTCCCAACATGTATCAATCCCTGCACACGTCCGTGATGGGACCGGGTGGGCGCCACTTCGAGGTGCAGATCCGCACGGAGGAGATGCATCGCATCGCCGAAGAAGGAATCGCGGCGCACTGGAAATACAAGGAGGGCCGCAAAGGAGGTCCCCACGAAGACGACAAGCGTATTGCCTGGCTGCGCCAATTGATGGAATGGCAGAGCGACATGCACGATCCGGGCGAATTCATGTCCACCTTGAAAGTGGACCTGTACCCGGAGGAAGTCTACACGTTCACGCCTCGCGGAAAGGTGATCGTGCTGCCGCGCGAGGCCACGCCGATCGACTTCGCCTATGCCATTCACTCCGACGTGGGCAATCGCTGCGTGGGCGCGAAGGTCAACGGACGCATCGTGCAACTGAAGTACGCGCTGCGCAACGGCGACGTGGTGGAGATCATGACCCAGACCGGCCACTTGCCCAGCAAGGATTGGCTGAGCCTGGTCAAGACTCCACGCGCGCGCAACAAAATCAAGCACGTCATCAACACCACGGAGCGCGCCAAGGCGATCGAGATCGGCGAAAAGTATCTGGAGCGCGAGGCTCGCCGGCTGGGCGTGGCTTTGATGCGCATCGGCAAGCAGCAGTTCGAGGACGTGGCGGGCGAATACGGCTGCTCCAAGATGGAGGATTTGTACGCCGCGCTGGGTTACGGCAAGTTTTCCGCGCGCCAAGTGTTGCAAAAACTGGTCCCCACGTTGGCGGCCGCGGAGCCTGTGGTGGAGCAGCCTGTGCCCACGGCCCCTCCGCGTCCTGCGCCCACTGTCCCCGGCTCCGACAAAGACCTGGTCATCAAGGTTAAGGGCGTCGACGAACTGCTGATTTACCGCGCCAAGTGCTGCAATCCCATCCGCGGCGAGGCCATTGTAGGATACGTTACGCGAGGGAAGGGAATTGCCGTGCATTCCGTGAACTGCACGAATGTCCAGAACTTGATGTACGAGGTGGAGCGGAAAATCGACGTGGATTGGTCCCGCGGAGAGGCGGAAACGTTTCCGGTGAAACTTCTGGCGTACACCGAAGACCGCCCCGGAATGCTGAATCAGCTGACGAGCGTTTTGGCCGCCGAGGGCACCAACATTCGTAGCCTGGAAGCCAGAGCTGACGACGGGCGAGCGTCGGATGGCGCGATGATCGACATGACGCTGGAGGTCAAGGATAAGCGTCAACTGGAGCGCGTGGTCAGCGCGCTGCGGCGCATCCCCGGAGTGCGCGACATTGAAAGAGTAAATCCAGCGTGACGCCTCCCTCAACTGTGAACCGCGTCTCTTCGAAGGCCGAGCCGGAGCACATCGCCATTTCAAAATCCAAAGGCATCAAGATCGACTGGAAGGATCACCACCACAGCGACTATTCGCTGGAGTTCCTGCGTGATGCCTGTCCCTGCGCCAGTTGCACCGGTGCGCATGGAACCGAGCCGCAGAAGACCAGCTATTCGGATCCGCCCAAGGAGTTGTTTCCGATGTACAAGCCGAAACTCAAAATGCTGAACGTGGAGCCGGTGGGGGCTTACGCGATGCGCGTGGACTGGAGCGACGGACACAACACCGGGATTTATTCCTTCGACTATCTGCGACGCATTTGCCCGTGCGAAGAGTGCGGCCATCAAACCGCGTTGGCTTAAGGAAGTGGAAGCTGCCCGCAAAACGGGTTCCGCGGGCGGTTACCCGAATGTGATGGGGGTGCCCGCCAGCCCTTTGCGGGCTAACATCGCCACACGATCTCGCCGTTGACCACGGTTGCCGCGGGACCTCCGCGGAACGAATGGGCGTCGTAGGGAGAATTGCGGCTCTTGGAGAACGACTTGTTGACGTCGTAGGTCCATTCGCGATCGGTCGAAAAGATGGTCACGTCGCCGGGGGCGCCGCCGGAAAGAGTGCCGCGATCAATTCCCAGGATACGCGCGGGTCCGATGGTGAACAGGGCCACGAGTTTCGGAAGAGGGATTTTGCCGGCGTGGACCAGCTTTTCGAGCGCGATCCCTAATGCGGTTTCGAGCCCCAAGATGCCGAACGGGCATTTTTCGAACTCCTGCATTTTCTCGCTGCCCGGATGCGGCGCGTGGTCGGTGGCGATGGCGTCGATGGCTCCGCTGACAACCCCGTTGACCACCGCAGCCACATCGCCCGGAGAGCGCAGAGGGGGTTTCATTTTGTAGTTGCTGTCATAGGGACGCATGTCCGCATCCGCCAAAGCCAGGTGGTGCGGCGTGGCTTCGGCGGTTACAGGCAGGCCGCGTGACTTGGCGAACGCCACCATCTCCACGGAATGCCAGGAAGAGATGTGCGCGACGTGGTAACGCGCGCCGGTGAGCTCACACAGCAGTATGTCGCGAGCCACCATCACGTCTTCCGAACAGCCTGGAATGCCGCGCAAACCCAGGCGCACGGATTCGCGCCCCTCATGCATGTCGCCGCCGGCGCTCAGATGCAGATCCTCGCAATGGTTGATCACCGGCATACCGAAGCTGCGCGCGAACTCCAGGGCGCGGCGCATGACGCGCGCGTTCATCACCGGACGGCCGTCATCGGAAATCGCCACGGCGCCGGCGTCTTTCATCGAGCCGATCTCGGCCAGCTCCTCGCCGTTGCTGCCCTTGGTGATGGCTCCGATGGGCCACACGTTGACGACCGCATGGCGGCGAGCCTTTTCCGTGATGTAGCTGGTTACCGTGGCGTTGTCGTTCACCGGCGACGTGTTGGGCATGGGGCAGATGGAAGTGAATCCGCCTGCCGCCGCGGCGCGGGAGCCGGTTTCGATGGTTTCGGCATGCTCGAATCCAGGCTCGCGCAAGTGGACGTGCATGTCGATGAACCCCGGCGCGACGATCAATCCGCTGGCGTCGAAAAGCCCGGCGCCGGCCGGTGCGCTCAGTCCGCGCCCCACGGCTTGAATCAGGCCGTTTTGGATCAGCAGGTCAGCGGGAGCGTCGTGGCCAGAGGCAGGGTCGATGACGCGTCCGTTCTTAATGAGTAGTGCCGGCATTGTTCGTTGCGCCTAACAGCACGCGCTCCAGCACCGCCATCCTCACGGAGATGCCGTTTTCCACCTGATTCAGAATTGCCGAGCGCTGCGAATCCGCAACTTCGGAGGAGATTTCGCGGCCGCGATTGATCGGCCCCGGATGCATGACGATTACCTCGGGCTTAGCCAGCCGCAAGTGCTCCAGCCGCAAGCCGTAGAACTGGAAATATTCGTTGGCCGGGAAAGACGCTTCGTGCTGCCGCTCCAATTGGACGCGCAGCATCATGATGACACCGGCGTCGCGAATCGCCTCATTCATGTCCGTGGTGAGCGTGACGCCGGGCGCGATGTGGGTGAGTTCGCGTGGAAGCAAGGATGCTGGACCGCACAACACGATGCTCGCGCCATAACGCGATAGCAGATAAACGTTCGAGCGCGCCACGCGGCTATGCGCGATGTCGCCGATGATCGCCACTTTGAGCTGTTCCAGGTGCGCGCCGCGGTCCAGGATGGTTCGCGCGTCCAGCAAAGCCTGCGTGGGATGCTCATGCGTGCCGTCGCCGGCGTTAATGATGGGCGTTTCCAAATAGCGCTGCAGGAAGAGCGGAGCGCCGGATGCCGCATGGCGCATCACGATCGCGTCCGGCCGCATGGCGGATAACGTATTCAGCGTATCGACCAGGGATTCTCCTTTGGAAACGCTGGAAGCCTGCGCCGTGATGGAAACGGCATCCGCGCCCAGCCGGCGCGCGGCGATTTCAAAACTGGTTCGGGTTCTGGTGGAGGCCTCAAAGAATAAATTCACCACCATTTTTCCTTTTAACAAATCTAATTTCGGGAAACTTTCGCCGGTCTTGGGCTGGAAATGTTGAGCGCGATCCAAAATAGTCTGGATTTCAGCGCGGGTTAAATTCTCGATACCGAGCAAGCCCGCTGCCGGTGACCGATACGGCATGTCAGGCTCCCTGCGCCGCCCTTTCCACAAGCAGCACTTTCTCCAGTCCGTCGATTTCCTGAAACTTGACTTCAATGATTTCCGCGGCCGAAGTCTGGACCATGCGGCCGGTGTATTGCGCTTCGATCGGCAACTCGCGATGCCCGCGGTCAATCAGCACCAGCAACTGGACGCGGGCGGGGCGGCCATGATCAAAAAGAGCATCCAGCGCCGCGCGAGTGGTGCGCCCGGTGTACAGCACGTCATCCATCAGGATCACGTCCTTGCCCACAATCGGAAAGGGAATATCGGTTGCGTTCACCACGGGCTGATGGCTCACGGTGGACAGATCGTCGCGATAGAGGTTGATGTCGAGCACGCCGACCGGGACCGTGCGCCGCTCCAGCACTTCAATCTTCTTGGCGAGGCGTTGCGCGAGCGGAACGCCGCGGCGGCGGACGCCGATAAACACGAGTCTGTCCAGGTCCCGGGTGCGCTCCAGAATCTCATGAGCCAGGCGGACCAAGGTCCGGTCGATTTCCGAGGCGCTCATTAGCTGGGCTTTTTCCTGAGTGACGGGCATGGCGGGTAAACGCCCCAAGGTTAACATACTGGCGTGTGCCATTTACAGCCGGTGCGAGTCCGTCATAATGGAGTTTCTTTCGAATGCAGATCCTCCATCCGGAGACTCCAGAGCAGTTGGCCGATTTACTGCGCGCCGCAGCGTCAAGCAAGCAGGCTATCCGCCTCGGCGGCAATTTTTCGAAAGACCGTTTGGGTGGAACGCCGCAGGCTGCCGACTCGACAATTTCGACGGCGAATTTGAACCGCCTGCTGCGGTACGATCCGCGCGACCTCACCGTCAGCGTGCAAGCCGGCATGCGCTTTGCCGAACTGGAACGTCTGCTTGCGGAGCATCGCCAAATGCTGCCGCTCGATCCCGGGTGGGCGGGGGAGTCGACCGTGGGCGGCGTGGTTGCAGCCAACCTGAGCGGACCGCGACGGCGGCTTTACGGCACCGCTCGCGACATGATCATCGGCATGACCTTTGCGACGCTCGAAGGTAAGTTGATCTTAAGCGGCGGCAACGTGGTGAAGAATGTTGCGGGCCTGGATATGGCGAAGCTCATGGCCGGCTCCTTCGGGACTCTGGCCGCGATGGTGCAAATCAACTTCAAAGTGTTTCCGGCCCCGCCGGCCACGCGGACCTTCGTGACGCAGTTCCGCACGGCGGAGGAAGCCTTCGCTGAGCGCGACCGCATTCTGCGCGGGCTGCTGCAGCCTACCGCGATCGATATCGTCAACTGGCCGGCAGGGTTTCGGCTGTTGGTGCAAGCCAGCGGGAATGAGCGCGTCCTGGGCCGGTATTCGGCTGAATTGCCGAGCGCCGAGGTCGCCCCAGAATCCGTGTGGGACGAGATCCGCGAGTTTACTCCGCGCTTCCTGGCCGAGCATCCGCAGGGCTCCGTTCAAGCGATTTCCATGAAGCTCACGGAAATGGCGGCGCTGATCGAAGGGCTCAACATGCCGGTGACTGCCCGCGCGGGTTCCGGTGTAGTTTATGCTCACTACGCGAACGCCGCGCCTTCCGTTGAATTCGCCGGCGACTTTGCGATGATGACAAAAGTGAAGGAAATGTTCGATCCCGAACGGCTCCTGAATCGGGGGCGTTTGTATGGCCGCATCTGAGACGACCGCGATTCACGCGGCGACGAGCGCTGACGCGCCGAACGAGGCGGACCTGCTTCGCTGCGTTCACTGTGGGCTGTGTTTGAATGCCTGTCCGACGTATCGCGACCTGCGCGTGGAGATGGATTCGCCTCGCGGACGGATCTACCAGATGCTGCAGGTGCACAACGGCGCGCCGATCACCGACGCTTATCGTGAACACATCGACTTGTGCCTGGCCTGCCGGGGCTGCGAAACCGCGTGCCCATCGGGTGTGGAATACGGCCGCCTGGTGGAAGCCGCGCGTGCCGACATCGAAGCGCGGACGCAGAGGCCGCGCGGAGAACGGCTGCTGCGCTGGTTCGTCTTCGAACGGCTACTGCCTTCGCGCGGGATGCTCAAGCTGGCCGGGTGGAAGATGTTTTTCTACCAGGCATCGGGGTTGCAGAAACTGGTGCGCGCGTCGGGGCTACTCAAACTGATGGGCAAGTTGGGCGAGATCGAGCCTCTGGCTCCTCCGGCTGAGCCGCCGTTCTTCTTCCGTGACATCGGCCGCATTTTTCCGGCGCGAGGCGAGCGCAGATATCGCGTGGCGTTCGTCTCGGGCTGCATCGCGAATGTTTCCTTTGCGCGGTTGAATGAGGCCACGGTCCGCGTGCTGCAAGCCAATGCTTGCGAAGTTACCATTCCGGGCTCGCAAACCTGCTGCGGAGCGCTCCATGTTCATGCCGGTTTGCGCGAGGCGGCTCGCCGCTTGGCCCGCCGCAATATAGACGCCTTCTTGAGCGGCGGTTATGATGCGATTTTGACCAACGCCGGCGGTTGCGGGTCGACGCTTAAAGAATACGACGAACTGTTGGAGCACGACCCCGCTTACGTCGAGAAGGCGCGGCGTTTCGTTTCCCTGACGAAAGACGTGAATGAGTTCCTGGCCTCCATCGAGTTGAACCCGCGGATGGGCGAAGTGCGCGCGACGGTCACGTATCAGGATTCCTGCCACCTCGCGCATGGCCAGAAGATCCGCTCGGCTCCGCGGCAGTTATTGGCCCAGGTGCCCGGATTGACTGTCAAGGAAATGCGTCTCTCCGATCTGTGCTGCGGCAGTGCGGGAATTTATAACGTGGTGCACACCGATATGTCGATGCGGCTGCTGGCCAACAAGATGGAGAATGTGAACGCCACCGGCGCGGAGCGGATTGCAACGGCCAATCCCGGTTGCATGCTGCAGCTTCGCGCCGGAGTGGAGCAGCACGGCCACGGGCAAAGCGTCTCACACGTGATCGAGATTCTGGACGAGGCGTATAGAAACGCCCGTTAGACACGTTCCAGCAACATCGCCATACCCTGTCCGACGCCCACGCACATCGACGCGATGGCGTATTTCGTTTTCGTCCGCTGCAATTGATGCGAAGCGGTCAACACGAGTCTTGCGCCGCTCATGCCCAGAGGATGGCCCAGCGCAATCGCGCCGCCATTGGGATTGACCTTTTCACTATCGTCGGGAAGGCCGAAGGCTCGCGTAACGGCCAGAGCTTGCGCCGCGAAGGCTTCATTCAGTTCCAGGATGTCGATCCGGTCCATGCCCATCTTCACTCGAGCCAGCAGCTTCTGCATCGCCGGGATTGGCCCGACTCCCATCACGCGTGGCTCCACTCCGGCGGCGGCCGTCGCAACCACGCGGGCAATCGGCGTCAATCCGTGCTGCGCCGCTGCTTCCTCTGAGGCCACGAACATCGCGCATGCGCCGTCGTTGACACCGGAGGCGTTGCCCGCGGTCACGGTTCCATTCTTGCGGAAAGGCGCCGGGAGCTTGGCCAAGCCCTCCAGAGTCGTGTCGGCGCGAGGGTGCTCATCCACCGCGACCACCTTCACGGATCCCTTCGGTCCTGGCACATTCACCGGTTCGATCTCTTCGGCGAAAAATCCGGCGGCTTGGGCGGCCGCGCACTTCTGTTGCGACGCGAAGGCAAAGCGGTCCTGCGATTCGCGGTTGACGCCATGCGCTTCCGCGACGTTCTCGCCGGTCTCCGCCATCGAATCGGTCCCGTATTTCTTCTCCATGACCGGATTCACGAAGCGCCAGCCGAGGGTGGTATCGTAAATCTCCGCGTTGCGGGAGAACGCGGACGCGGCCTTCGGCATCACCAGCGGCGCGCGGCTCATACTCTCGACTCCGCCCGCGACCGCCAAAGAAATCTCATCGACGCCAATGGACCGCGCGGCGCTCGCCACGGCTTCCATACCCGAGGCGCACAAGCGGTTGATGGTGACGCCGGGGACGCTCGAAGGATAGCCGGCAAGCAGCAGGGCCATGCGAGCCACGTTGCGGTTATCCTCGCCGGCTTGTGTGACGCAACCCAGCAGCACTTCGTCGATGCGCTCCCAATCCAGTTGCGGGAAGCGGCTCTTCAAGGTGACGAGAGGATGCGCGGCGAGGTCGTCCGTGCGAACCATCGCCAGCGCGCCGGCGTAGCGGCCGATGGGCGTTCGCACACCTTGGCAGATGTAAGCCTGTGACATGAGCTTTCATTTTAGCGGAGGCGGTGGACCGTACAATTGAAAGAAGCCCGTGTATGCGCATCTTCCTTCTGGTCCTGCTGTGTGCGGTTCCCACGCTGGCCGCCGACCTCGAGCTGCGCTACGCCGCGCTGGAGCGGTTGGTCGCGCAGCAACTATTTACGCAGGATGGCCGACGCTACGTGAAAGGCACACCGAAAGCCAAGTGCGATTACGCGTATCTGGAAGCGCCGCATTTTTCCGCCGTGGATAAGGCCGAAGGCCGGCTGCAGATCAACGCCAAATTTAGCGGACGCTCTTCGCTCGACGTATTCGGCCGCTGCATGGGGCTGGGCGATTCGTTCGATCTCACGATTCAGGCCTCGCCGGTGGCGCGCAAGGGCGTGATCGCCATGGACAATGTGCAGGTGACCACGGTCAAGGACTCGTACTACATCCGCCGCGTGCGCCAGGCGCTGGCCCAGAGTTTCAGCAAGGGATTCAAGATCGACGTGCGGGATCAAGCCAAGGCCCTGCTGGAGCAACCCCGCCCAAATTCCGCCTACCAGCAGGAGTTGAATGAGTTCGATCTTTCCGATGTGCGCGTGACGCCCGACGCCCTGGTGCTCGTGGTGGAATTCAAGTTAGTGGTCAAATAGCGCGCAGAGGACGCTTCAGCGTTCCGTTGTGCGCGAGTTAAAGTAGAAGATCGACTTTATGAAGCCGGTTCAAATAGGGATTATCGGTCTGGGCAACGTCGGGCTGGGCGCGCTCGAAATTCTTGCGGAGAACGCGCGCGATATCGCGCTGAAGCTGGGTTTCCCGCTGGAGGTTCGCGCGGTGTCGAGCCGGGGCGTCGCGGAGAAGACGCTGCCTGCGGCGTTTGCGTCCGCATTGAAGACGGCAAATTGGCGCGACGTGGCGGAGCACCCGGATATCGAGATCGTGGCTGAGCTGGTGGGTGGAACGGGTGTAGCGCGCGAGATCGTGGATACTGCGATTGCCCGCGGCAAATCGGTAGTCACCGCGAACAAAGAGCTGATGGCTCAGGCCGGCGCGGAGTTGTGGGATCGAGCCATCGCAGCGCGCATCAACCTGGCCATGGAGGCCAGTGTGGCCGGAGGTCTACCCATCCATGCGGTGTTGCGTGAAGGCATTTCGGGCGATCGAATCAAGACGCTGTATGGAATCCTGAATGGGACGTGCAACTACATCCTGACGGAAATCGAGAGCCGCGGAGCCAGCTTTGGCGAGGTGCTGGCCGAAGCGCAGAAGGAAGGTTACGCCGAAGCCGATCCCTCCGCCGACGTGGACGGCTTCGACGCGCGCTCAAAATTGGCGATTTTGTCGGCACTGGCGTTCGGGGAGCGCATCGTACCGGCCGACATTTACACCGAAGGCATCCGGCGCATCACTCCGGTCGATTTCGAATACGCGCACCAGTTGCATCACACCATCCGCTTGATCTGCGCCGCGCGGCAAACACCGGAGGGATTGATTGTTTCGGTGAGGCCGTCGCTGATTCCGCAATCCACCATCCTGGCCAGCGTGCGTGGAGCGTATAACGCCGTGTGGGTGCGCGGCAAATTCGGCGCGGACACGTTCTATTACGGCAAGGGCGCCGGGTCGCATCCGACCGGGGTTGCCGTGGTCAGCGACCTGATGCGCGTGGCTCGCGAAATCCGCTCGGGCAGCCCGGAACGGGTTTCGCCCTTTGCCCACGCGCGGCTCGGCGAATACAAGCCCATTCCGGTGACGGTGCACCGCTCGGCGTATTACTTGCGCTTCCGCGTGGAGGATCGGCCTGGCATCATTGCGCAATTGGCCAGTGCGCTCGCCGCGGAAAGTATTTCGATCGACGCCGTCCTGCAGCTTCCCAACGCCAACTGGCGCGATCTACCTTTCGTGATCACGGTTGAGCCGGCGACGGAATCATCCGTCCGCGCGGCCATGGCCCGGATGGCGGAGCTCAACTTCCTGATTGAACCTTCGCT
Organism: Bryobacteraceae bacterium; assembly: GCA_030041495.1. Taxonomy (GTDB): domain Bacteria; phylum Acidobacteriota; class Terriglobia; order Bryobacterales; family Bryobacteraceae; genus Palsa-187. The sequence goes on from JASHNT010000023.1 coordinate 11,957, forward strand.
GGCGATGCCGATGGAATTGCCGCTATAAAAGCTCACTCAAGCCGGCGGCTTGAAGAAATCAGCCGGGTCCGGGTCGAGAGCCGTGAACCTCCACTTCTTGCCCTGCTTCTCCACCGTGACTTTGACGATGGCGCGGCGCAGAGGTTCGGAGTCGATGTTCAAGGTCCAGTCCAGGATCAGCATGCGCCGATTCTCGTCGTCTTTGTCGCGTTTATCGCTGACGATCTCGACGGTGGAGATCACGTTGTCACGCGCCGCCAGGCCTTCCAGATAATAATCGAGCATCTGGTAGCCCGGCATGGCGCTGTCACAGCGGTCGAGGAAGCCCGCGACGTCTTTGTTCTGCAGAGCCTCCGCGGCGGCGCGAATCAGATCCAGCACCTCTTTGGGAGTCGACTCCGGCGGAATCGCGGGCGAGGCCTGCGCGAACGCATTCTGGGCGAGCAATCCGGCGCAAATCGAAAACAGACAGAGCGACTTCACGTGCGGTAACTGGCGTTAATTCGAATATACTCTTCGGTGAAATCGCAGGTCCAGAAGCGGGTTTTGCCGCGCCCGCGCCCACGCAGCATGAAACGAATCGAGCACTCCGGCCCATCCAGTTTCTTCTTCAGCATCTCTTCGGAGAAATCGGCCGCCAAGCCGCCGCGGCACACCGGGAGGTCCTGCATGTCGATATCGGCCTTGCGCGGGTCGAAGGCCACACCTGCATTGCCGGCGGCCGAAAGAATGCGTCCCCAATTCGGATCGGAACCGGCAATAGCGGTCTTGACCAACGGGGAATTGGCGATGGAGCGCGCGATTTTCTCCGCGGCCGAATCCGACGGCGCGCCGCTGACATCGATGGTGATGAATTTCCGCGCGCCTTCTCCGTCGCGCACGATCTGCCGCGCCAGGGAACCCAGCACCTCCGCCAGAACCTCGGCAAAAGCTTGGGCCGGCGGCGTGACTTTCGATGCTCCGTTGGCGAATACCGCGACCGTATCGTTGGTCGAGGTGTCTCCGTCCACCGAGATGCGATTGAAGCTACGCTCGATGGCATGTTTCAGAGCCGCGCGAAGAGCGGATGGCGGAGCCACGGCGTCGGTTAACACGAAGGCCAGCGTGGTCGCCATGCGTGGATGAATCATGCCTGAGCCTTTGGCCATGCCTGCGATCGCCGCGCCTTTCACGGTCGCGAAGGCGGTCTTGGCGCGAGTGTCGGTGGTGAGGATGGCATCCGCGGCGGCATCGAAGGAGACCGGGCTGAGAGCGGCTCGCAGCAAGGGCAGGGCGTTCACGATGAGGCGCACATCCAATTCAACGCCGATGACGCCGGTGGAAGCAGGCAGCACCTGATGCGGCGCGATGCCGAGCATGTTGGCGGCCGCACGTGACGATTCGATCGCCACTCGCTCCGCGGTTGCCGTCGCGCAGTTGGCGTTGCCGGCATTGACCAGGATGGCGCTCATGCGGCTACGCGAAGCCGCCAGGTTGCGCAGCGCTACCGTCACAGGACCGGCAACCACTCGATTCCTGGTGAATACGGCCGCGGCGGAGGCAGGCGTGTCGGAAACGATCAGCGCCAAGTCGTCCTTGGCGACCTTACGGATTCCGCCGTAAGTTGCGGCGTAGCGAAAACCGAGCGGAAGCTTCGTGCCGTTCCCGCTCATGCCAGAGCCTCACCTGTTTGAACCGGCGATCCGTTCAAAAACGCGGCTGCATCCATTCTCTTTTTGCCCTCCATTTGTACTTCCAGAATCTCGATTGAGCCGTCCCCGCATCCGACGAGGAGGCGACGCTTGCCCACTTCTAAAGTGCCCGGTGCGAGCGCAGCATCTGCCTCACGCGCCCTCCACACGTGCAATCTGGCGCCGCGCAGGAACCCATAGCAACCCGGCCAGGGGACCAGACCGCGAATCCGGTTCAGGATCTCGCGCCGCGTCTGGCTCCAATCCAGGTGCCCGTCCTCCTTCTTCAGAATGGGAGCGTAGGTGGCTTGCAAATCGTCCTGTGGCTGCGGCTGAATGGAAGGAAGCCCGGCCAGCGTGCGGATCAGCAGATCCGCGCCGGCGCTGGCGAGCCTTTCGCCCAACCCGACGGCGGTTTCCTCCGGTTCGATCTCTGTCTCCCACTTCAGCAGCATATCGCCGGTGTCGAGTCCCGCGTCGATGCGCATGGTGGTGACGCCGGTGCGCGACTCTCCTCGCGCGATGGCCCATTGAATCGGCGCAGCGCCGCGGTACTTCGGGAGCAGGGAAGCGTGCACGTTGATGACGCCCTGCGGGGGAATGTCAAGAATGGCCTGCGGGATGATTTGTCCATACCCTACTACCACCATCGCTTGGGGAGCCATCGCCCGGAGCTCCTCGATGACTTCGGGCTTGCGGATTCGCTCCGGCTGGCGCACAGGAAGATTGAGCTTCAGCGCGGCTTCTTTTACCGGCGGCATGGCCTCGCGCTGGCCACGGCCCTTGGGGCGGTCGGGCTGCGTGTAGACCGCAAGAATGTGATGGCCGGCCGCGGCGGTTTGTTCCAGGCTCGGCACGGCGAACCGAGGCGTGCCCAGAAACACCAGTTCCACCGCGCTCAACTCCACTCGTTGGCTTTTTGGAGTTTGCGGATCTTGCGCCGGATCAAGTCGCGCTTCAGCGGACTGATATGACTGATATAGAGCGTGCCGTTCAAATGATCGGTCTCATGCTGGAAGGCGCGAGCCAGAAGATCTTCGCCGGTCACTTCGTAAACCTCACCGTCGGCTTTGTTTGCGCGGATGGTTACTTTCTGGGCACGAGTGACCGGCTCGCGGAAGGTCGGGAGGCTGAGGCAGCCTTCTTCGCCGGTCTGCGCGCCTTCCGTGCCGATGATCTCGGGGTTAATCAGCACCAGTTTTTGGGCCGGATCTTCGCCGCTGGAGATGTCGATCACCGCGATGCGTTTGCCGACGCCGATCTGCGGCGCGGCCAAGCCGACACCCTTGGCCGCGTACATCGATTCGAACATATCCTCCACCAGCTTGAGGAGCTCCGTCGTGCCGAATTCGCTGATCTCGACGGCTTTTTTCTCCAGCACCGGTTGGCCGTATTTCACAATCGGATAAATCATTCAGAAATTCTTCACTTGTTCTAAATATCCTGCGTAATTGCGCTTGGTTTCGGCGAGGGAATCGCCGCCAAACTTTTCAAGCGCCGCGGAGGCCAGCACCAGAGCCACCATTGCCTCCCCAATCACTCCCGCGGCGGGCACCACCGCGACGTCGCTGCGCTCGTAGGCGGCCAGAGCCGGCTCACGCGTCGCCAGGTCCACGCTTTCCAGGGGCCGGCGCAGCGTCGAAATCGGTTTCAAGAGGCCGCGCACCAGCACGTCCTGGCCGTTGGTCATTCCGCCTTCCAGGCCTCCGGCGCGATTGGCCCCGCGCGTGAATGCCCGGCCTTCGCGATCGTAATGAATCGTATCCTGGACTTTCGAGCCGAACGCCGCGGAACCCTCCGCCGCGAGCCCGACCTCGACTCCCTTCACCGCTTGCATGGAGACGATCGCCTGCGCGAGCCGGCCGTCGAGGCGAGTGTCCCAGGCGATGTGCGAGCCCAAGCCCGGAGGCACTCCGTGAGCGACCACTTCAAAAACGCCGCCCACGGTGTCGCCGGTGCGATAGGCCTGGTCGATGACCGCTTTCATGCGCTGCTCGGCTTCCGGATCGACGCAGTTGAGCAGGACCTCGTCGCGCTGGCTCAGCTCCACCAGTTCTTCCCAGTTCGCCGTGCGCCCTAGCCGCGCTTCTCCTATCTGAATCACGTGGCTCAGCACGCCAATGCCCAGCTCCTTGAGGAATGCCTTTGCCAGAGCCCCGACGGCCACGCGAGCCGTGGTTTCCCGAGCGCTCGCTCGTTCCAGAATGTAGCGCGCATCCTGAAAATTGTACTTGATCGCGCCTGCCAGGTCGGCGTGGCCGGGCCGCGGGCGGGTGACCGGCTTGCGCTTGTCCTCAGCGCCTTCGGCATCCTCCACCGGAAGCGCTTCGGTCCAATTCTTCCAATCTTTATTCTCGATCAAGACCGCGATGGGCGAGCCGATCGTCCTGGAGTGCCGCACTCCGCTGACGATGTGGGCGCGGTCCGTTTCGATCTTCATTCGTCCGCCGCGGCCGAAGCCTTGCTGCCGGCGCCATAATTCGCGGTCGATGGCCTCGACGGAAACCGGCACCTGCGCCGGCAATCCGGTAAGCGTAGCCACCAAACATTCGCCGTGCGATTCGCCGGCTGTTTCAAAACGCAGCATGAGAGGAAAGTTTCATGATACCCACGTTCCGTCATACATAGCCACCTCGAAGGTCAAGCAAAGCAAGCAGCGGAAAACCGCTAAAGTTGTCGCCGCGTGCGCCCTCACAACCTGACCGTCACCCGAACCGCGGGCGCCTATACCGTCACAGTCAACGAGATCGCGATTGAGAATTGCCCGGCCCGCCGATCACTATCGGCACGGCCAGCGGCGCCTCGAACTGCGGAGTTCCCACCACGCCTGCGACGAATTCTCTGTGGGGGATGTGGCTCGGGGTGGCGGGATTGGCCGGATTGGAGGCCCTGCGCCGCCTCCGGAAGACGGCATAATAGAGCGTGGCCGACCGTCTCGCTAAGCGGGTTCTGCTGATCGGCTGGGACGCGGCGGACTGGAAAGTTATCACGCCTCTTCTCGATGCGGGCAAGATGCCTGCGCTCGAGTTCTTTATCAATCACGGCGTGATGGGCAACCTCGCCACGCTCCGGCCCATCCTTTCCCCAATGTTGTGGAACTCGATTGCCACGGGTAAATATCCCGATAAACACGGCATCTGGGGATTCACCGAGCCCGATCCGCACTCCGGCGGTGTCCGTCTGGTCACCAGCACGTCGCGCAAAGTGAAAGCGATCTGGAACATCCTTACGCAGAAGGGCTTCAAGACGCACCAGGTGGGCTGGTTCGCCAGCCATCCGGCGGAGCCGATCCATGGGATTTCCGTCAGCGATCACTTTCAGGTCGCTACTGGGCCCGTGAATGAGCCGTGGCCGATGGCCGCAGGCACCGTCCATCCGGAGAGTCTCGCCGAAACCTTTGCGAAGCTGCGCATGCATCCCGGTGAGGTGACCGCCGATATGCTGCTTCCCTTCATTCCCCGCCTGAACGAGATCGATCTCGAAAAGGACAAGCGGCCCAACATCGCCGCCAAGAATCTGGCCGAAACAGCGGGAATTCACAACGCCGCTACCTGGATTCTGGAAAATCAGGAGTGGGATTTCCTCGCCGCCTACTACATCGGAATCGACCACTTCAGTCACGGCTTCGCCAATTTCCATCCGCCGAAGTTGGAAGGCGTGCCCGACGAGATGTTCGAGTTGTATCGCGAAGTGCTGGAAGGGGCGTATCGCTTCCACGACCTGCTGCTGGCGCGTCTGCTGGAGCTGGCCGGTCCGGAGACGACGTTCATCCTGATGTCGGATCACGGCTTCCACTCCGACCATCTGCGTCCGCGGGCGATTCCCAAGGAGCCCGCCGGCCCTGCGATCCAGCACCGGCCTACCGGCGTCTTCGCCATGATGGGGCCGGGCATTCGTCAGGATCAGCGCATTTACGGCGCAAGGCTGCTGGATATTACGCCCACGATTCTGACGCTGTTCGGATTGCCGGTCGGCGAGGATATGGACGGCAAAGTTTTGCTCCAGGTTTTCGAGGAGCCGCCCGCGGTCGAAAAAATTTCGAGTTGGGAAGAGGTGCCCGGCCCCTGCGGGATGCATCCGGAAGACATGCGTGTGGACGCAGAAACCTCCAAAGCCGTGCTGGATCAATTCATCGCGCTTGGCTATGTCGAAGCACCGGATGAGAACAAGCAGAAAGCCGTCGCAGTCTCCCTCCGCGAGCAAAAATACAATCTGGGACGCGTGTACCTGTATTCACGCCGTGCGGTACAAGCCATCCCGCTGCTCAAGGAAATCGCTGAAGGGAATCCGGAGGAGAAGCGCTACGCGGTGCATCTGGCTCTTTCCTACAGCCAGTGCGGCCGTCATAAAGAAGCGCGAGCCGTGCTGGAAAGTTTGACGAGCGCCCGGGAGGATCAGCGCGCGCTGGCTGACTGGCTGCGCGGCGAATTCCACTTCGCCGAAGACAATCCCGAAGCCGCGCTGGAAGCGCTGGGACGCGCCGAGCAGCTCGACCCGCTGCTACCCGACCTGCACATCCGCATCGGCCAGACGCATTTCCGCAAACGCCGCATTGCCGAGGCCGAGCGCGCCTTCCTGAAAGCCCTCGCGGCCGACCCTGATAGCCCCTTGGCCCACATGTGGATGGCACGTGTCAGTTTGCAGCAGAAGCGCAACCGCGAAGCCGCGGAAGAGGCTCTAACGGCCGTCGGCCTGGAGCACGATCTTCCCATTGGGCACTTCTGCCTGGGCATCGCACTGGCGCGACTGCGTCACTTCCAGCGCGCCATTCAAGCGTTCGAGACCGCTTTGTCGCTCGCGCCGAGATTTGAGCTGGCTCACCGCTGGCTGTTGCGGTTGCATTCGCTCCCCGGGGGCGATCGGAAACGGGCGCGCCAGCATGCCGCCTGGCTGGCTGAATTTGGCCGCGACGACCGCAAAGCCGCCAAGGCGCGAACTTCGTGATCACGGTGGTCAGTGGATTGCCGCGTTCCGGGACCTCGCTGACGATGCGGATGCTCGCCGCCGGAGGATTGACTCCGCTCACCGACGGGCTTCGCCTCGCGAACGAAGACAATCCCCGCGGTTATTACGAATGGGAACCGATCAAGCAACTTCCGGCGAACCCCGCCTTGATCGCGCAGGCTGAAGGCAAAGTGGTGAAGGTGATCTCGTCGCTGCTTCTGTCTCTGCCCCTGAACTACGAATACCGCGTGGTGTTCCTGCGGCGGCCGATTTCTCAAGTGGTCGCCTCGCAGGCCGCGATGATCCTGCGCGAAACCGGCAGCCCGCCCAAGCTGGGTGCCGCGGCCATGCAGAGCGCGCTCGAAGCTCATCTGCACGGCGTAGTCAGTTGGCTCAGGGCCCGGCCGTCGATTGCCGTCCATTGGGTGGACTATGCTGCGCTGGTTGGGCGGCCATTGGACCACGCCCGCGCTATCGCGGCGTTCCTGGGAGGCGGTCTCGATGTGAACGCCATGGCCGGCCAGGCGGACGCCTCGCTTCACCGCAACCGGTGATAGAATGTGGCGCATGACGAACCTCATGAAAGCCGCTGCTTGCTCCGCCGCTGCCTTCGTTGCCGTGGTAACTTTGCCCGCGCAGTCGAAGAGCGGAATCCTACAGCCGCAGATGACCGTGGGAGCCGACGGGGGCACCTACGCCAAGCCCATGGGCACTCTCGGCGAGAAGCCGGACGCAGCCTGGAGCTCGACCACGATCGGGGCTTCGGTCAGCGGCAAACCGAATGCGGGCTCGATCAAAACCGTGGTCGGCGAAATTGTCGATTTCTCGTGCTATCTTGAGGTCGGCAAGCACGGCGAAAAGCATCGCGATTGCGCGCAGAAGTGCTTCCGCGCCGGCCAGCCCATCGGTCTGCTGACCCAGGACGGCACTCTCTACATGCTCATGGAAGAGGAGCATGATCCGCGCCGCGATGGCATGGGAACTTTTCGTCAGGCCGCCATCGACCACGCGGGCCACATCATGCAGGTAACGGGCACCGCGAGCACCGTGAATGGGTTTCGCGCACTTTACGTCCGCGGGTATTTGAAGAAAAGCTAAGGCCACAAATAAAACGTAAATAATTTATCTGCGTTCATTCGCGGCCAAGAACGTTTTCGCTGCCTGCAGGAACACGTCGAGTTGATCGTGGTGCACCCAGTGGCCCGCGTGATCGACCTTGACCACTTGGCGGTTCGCGATGGCAGTGGCTTCCGGGGCGAGATCGGGATCCACGGCGAAGCTCTGGCGTCCCCAGAATAGTTGCACGGGGCAGGTGATGCGGGTCATCACCGCGGCGACCTCGCTCAGGTTCATCCCGTATGGCGCCCCGATGCGCGCGAAATTGTCGAATTTCCAGATGATGGAGCCGTCTGCGTTCCAATTCGTTCCGTGCAGAGTCAGATGCTGGGCCACGGCGTCGGATAGGAACGGATTCGCCTCTTTCATCCGCTGCACCGCGGAGGCCAAGTCCGGATAACTGTGCGGCGAGCGATTCTCCGCTCCGCGAATGCGCTCAATCCAATCGCGCAGACGATCCGCCGGAGGCCGCTCCTCCAGTTTTCGCGCAGGCGGCAAGCCCACGCCTTCGATAGCGATCGCTTTTTTCACGCGGTCCGGATATACGCCCGCGTAGAGGAGCGTCACCGCCGCACCGAGGGAATGTCCGACGATGGTCACCGGGAAGCCGCGCACGATGTCGGCGAGCGCCGATAAATCCAGCACGTGCTCGGCTACGCTGTACAGAGCTCCCGGAGCCCACGCGCTGTTGCCGTGCCCGCGCAGGTCCAGCGCGTACACGTGAAAATCCTGATTCAACGCGCGGGCAACCCAGTCCCAGTTGCGGGCATGATCCAGGCCGCCGTGCACCAGGATCAGCACCGGTTTGCCGTCCGTTCCCCAATCCCAGAACTGCAACTTCAGGCGGTGGGAGTAAAAAAAGTGTGAAACAGGCTCGAGACTCATTGTTTTTTCAGAGTACACGCGATTCCGGCCGTCCGGTACGCCGTAATCAAGGCGCCTTCGGCGGGGCTGTGTTGCGGTTCCACGACGCAGATTCCGTCTTCGAGCTCGGCCAACATCCGGAACCGGGCGAGCACAGCCGGACTGCGGAACACGCCGCCGGAGTAGGTGATCGCGACCCGTTTTTCAGGGCCAAACAGCCGCGTGCGAACGACGCCCACGATGGTCGCTAAAGCCTGCCCCGCTTGGTTGAGCAGTTCATGCGCGACTGCGTCACCCGAGGCCGCCGCTCGATCCACCAACGGGGCGAGCGCGGCGACACTCTCGCGCGGAAATTCCGGAGTGTAGAAGCGGTGCATCAATTCGTTTGCGTCTCGAGCGCCGGTGGCTGCAAGCAGCAACTCGCCGAGAGTAGTCGGAGAGCCCCAGCCTTCCTCTTGCCGCAGAGCCGCGCGTAGAGCGCCGCGCACCAAGTCGAATGCGCCGCCCTCATCCCCGTAAATGTAACCCCATCCGCCCGCGCGGGCCTCCTTGCCGGCCGCATTGCGTCCGAAGGCCGTCGATCCGGTACCGGCGATCACGATCACTCCGGGCTCGCCGCCGAGAGCCCCGGTGAGCGCGATCGCCGCATCGTGCGTGAACACGTAGTGCTGGGCGCGCACCGCCGCGCGAGCCGCAGCCTCTGTCTCCGGCTGCCCGCCGCTCAGGCCGAAACAAGCGCTCTCGAATTCGACCTTCGCGGCACCCGCGGTGCGGATGGCCTCCTCAAAGGCTCCCGGATGACGGCAGGCCGGTCCGCCTCCGGTACCGAGAATGCGGCCGGTCTCATCGCCGATGACCGCGGTTGTGCCGGATTGCCCACCGTCCACTCCCAGGAACAGACGCATGATTCACTGTGCCACTTTGTACAAGTGGATGCCGTAGCCGGAGGCGATGCGCGTCAAGCCCCAGGCTTCCGGGTCGTCATCGATATCGCCCGCGCCCAAATAATCCCCGCCAACCAGCAGGTAATTCACGCCGCGAGCCTTCATCTCATTCGTCGCCGCCAGGCGCAGGCTGGTGCTGGAGCGGTCCGCCGGGTTGGTTTTGAAATCCGTGGTCACCACCAGCCACTGGCCGTTGGAGTCCATCGCCTCCACCTGGAGCTGACGAACCAAATAGTCGGGAGATGTCTCGATCCGGACTTCGTCTACCGTCTCTTGGCGTCCGAAGTCCACCTCCAGGTAGTCGCCCGGGCGAATCGTTTCCCAGGTTCGCCAGCGCGTCGCCAGGGAGTTGTCGAACGCCAGTTGCACTTCCCATGGATTCGGCCACGCTCGCAACCTCCACTCCGGCTGGCGCTCGATCTCGACGCCCTGATGGAAAAAGCGCAGCTCGTGGACGCTCCACTGCTCATCGGGAGAATCCGCCTTGCCGGTCTGGACCACGCGGAAGCGTCGCGCGGCGTGCTCGGGGAACTGAAAGGATTCGACCAGGGTGGGTTGATAATCCAGGATGAAGCCGATGTTGATGCTGTCGAGCAGGGTCTGACTGGCGGCGCTTTGGTAGCTGACCAGAAAATCGCGATTGCAATACGCAGTGGGCAGGCTCTTGGTGGCCAGAATGGCGTCGCCCTTGGGGACCGTGGCCTCCACCAGGCGAGCGGCCGCGTAATCTGGGCTCCTTTCGCGCAAGAATTTATCCTGCGGCTCCAGCCGCAAGGCCTGCGGCAGCAGAACGCGATCCAGCTTCCAGGCGTTCCTTCCGCCGTAGCGATGGATTTCAGATGGCCAGGAAAAGAAAGCGTGCAGTACCATGAGCGCCGCCAAAAGCCCGGTCGAGCTTCCCAGAGCCAAGGCCATTGCCAGCGAAACGAAAGGCAGCGGAGGGATCAGGAAGCGGGTGCCGACGTTGGCGTAGTACGGCAGGGCCAGCAGCAAGGCAGGCGCGAGAAGCCTGCGTCCTTCCCGATAGCGCAATGCGAGAAGCGCAAGCGGGGCTAATAGGAACGTCACTCCCAGCAAGCCCTGGGTTTTCTGGCCGCGGATGGTCACCTCCAATGGCAAGGCCCATTTGTGGGTGACACCGTAGCTCTGCAGCGCTTCCTCCAGCTCCAGTTCGTAGATGGGATGAAAATAGGGGTTGCGAAAAATCGCGTTGCCGAAGGGAGCCACGGGATTCTGCACGGTGACCCAGTTCTTGGCCATCCACGGCACGATCATCAGAGCGGCGTAAAGACAAACTGGAATCACCGGCCGGATCCGGCGCGCCTTCCACAGCACGTAGCCGAGCGCGAACGGAACCATGACGAACGCGGTGTATTTGGCCGCATAGGCGTAGCCGGCCATAAGCCCGATGGGGATCAACAGCCGATGGTCCCGGCTCCGATCCCAGATTTCAAGCCAGTAGAAGACGCTGAAGACCACCGCGGCCACGCCCAGATCGGTATAGGCGCTGGAGCCGTCAATGCCGACCATGGGGCTCGCGTAAGTGAGCAGGGCCCCGGCCGCTCCTACCCACGGTTTTCCGATCCTGCGCCCGTATGCGAACATCGCCAGAGCCAGGTCGGCGGTGAACGCCAGATGAACCAGCGCGGCGGCCGAGTGCTCGCCGATGGCGAAGGCCGGGACGAACACCATCTCAATGCCGCCGCTGAAGGTGGCGAAGATATCTGTCGTAACACGCTCAAAGCCGTGAGCGTGCAGGTAGCGGGCAACGTAACCCAGATGGTATCCCGAACCATCGGGGGAGAACTCCGGCGCCCAGGCATGAAAGAAGTACAGTACAGAAAACAGTCCAAATAAAACAATGCAAATACGTTTTAGATTTTGCGTGAGCGGCTCTCCCGGGTCGCCTTTCAGATTCCAGGAGCCGGTGGCGACTGCAGTCCCGATCACGCTCAACAGGAGCGCAAGCAGAACCGGCCAGTATCCGATTCGGCAGGCGAGAATGGCGAAGACGGCCAGGTGCAGGCAGCCAGCGCCGAGAGTGAACGCCAAGGGCACCCGCTCAAAGCGTAAGAGGGAAATTCGCCAGCGGTCGATCAGAATCGCCCCGGCGGCATAACATGCTGCTACCGTCAGCGCCGCGCCCAACAAAGCCGCTAGAGCCTGAATCACTGTGTCACTTTGTAGATCTTCAGGCCGTAGCCGGATTTCACCATGGTCAGGCCCCAGGCTTCCGGGTCATCCCCGAAATCGGGAGCGCCGGGATAGCCATCGCCGATGACCAGGTAGTGCAGGCCGTGAGCCTGCATCTCGTAGGTAGCGGCGCGGCGCAGGCTGTAATTGCGGAGATCGGAAGCCGCATAGGTCGGCTTCTGGTTCAGCACCACCCATTTGCCGGAGGCATCCATGGCCTCCGCTTGCAACTTCGAAGCCGTGCAATCGGGAGAGGTATCCAGCCGAATCTCATCCACTGCTTCGCCCTTGCCGAAGTCGACGTCGATAAAATCTCCCGGCTTCACCGTCTCCCAGGTGCGCCAGCGGGTGCTCAGCGAATTGTCGAAAGCATAGCGCACGTCCCACGGGTTGGGCCAGGCGCGCAAGCGCCAATCGCTTTGCCGGGGGATCTCCACGCCTTGGTGGTAGAAGCGCATCTCATGCACGCTCCACTGGACTTCCTTAAAGTCCACCTTGCCAGTTTGGAGGAGGCGGAAGCGCCGCGCGGTGTGCTCAGGGAATTTAAAGGATTCGATCACCGTAGGCTGAAAATCGGGCACCCAACCGATATTCAAAAAATCAACGAGGGTTTGGTTGAAAGCTGCTTGAAAACCAATCAAAAACTGGCGGCTGCAGTAGGCGTAGGGCACCCCGTCGGTAGCCAAGATCCGCTCGCCTTTCGGAACCACCGCTTCCACCATGCGGGCCGCGCTATAGGCCTGGCTGTGGTCGCGAAGGAAACGGTCTTGCGGAATCAAACGCAAGGCCCCTAGCACGGGGACATTCTCCAGCCTCCAGGCGTACTGATTGGCGTAGTGAGGGATTTCAGTTGGCCAGGAGAAGAAAGCGTGGACCAGCATGAGAGCGGCCAGAGCCACCGGCCAGGTTCCGATTGCCATCGCCATCGCCATCGAGACGAACGGTAAAGGCGGAATCAGGAAACGCGTTCCGATGTTGGCATAATATGGGAGCCCCATCAGGAGCCCCGCGGCGAGCAGCCGGCGCCCGGCGGGGAAACGTAGAGCCAGCAACGCCAGGGGCGCAAGCAGAAACGTCAAGCCCAGCAGGCCCTCGGTCAGGCCGCCGCGGATGGTCACCTCCAGCGGCAAGGTGCGCTTGTCCTTTACGCCGTAATCACGCATGACTGCCGAGTAGTCCATTTCCTCGAAGGGGTGGAAATAGGGGTTTCGAAAGGTGGTGTTGCCAAACGGCGCGATGGGGTTTTTCACAATAATCCAGTTCTTTAATATCCACGGCGCAATCATCAGAGAGGAAAATAGAACAATGGTTGCCAGCGGCCGGATGCGACGTGCTTTCAGGAGCACAACACCCAGCGCGAAAAGCACCATTGCAAACGCGGTGTACTTGATAGCGTAGCAGTAGCCGGCGAGCAGACCGGCCGGGATCAGCGCGATACAATCCCGGTTGGCGTCCCACCGCTCGCGCCAGATCTCCAGCCAGTAAAACGCGCTGAAGGCGACCGCCGCGACACCCAGGTCGTTGTAGGCGCTGGAGCCATCGATGCCCACCACCGGGCTCGCATAGGCAAGGAAGGCCGCCGCCGCTCCAATCCACGGCTTGCCGACTCTGCGTCCGTAGGCGAGCATGGCCAAGGCCAGGGCCACGGTGAACGCCAAATGCACCAGCGCCGCGGCGGAATGCTGGCCGATGGCGAAGGCGGGCATGAACAACATCTCCAGGCCTTGGCTGAGCGCCGCGTACATGTCGGTAGTGATGCGCTCAAAGCCGTGGGCGCGCATATACGCGGCGACGTAGCCCAGATGGTAGCTGGCTCCGTCGGGGGAAATCTCGGGCGCCCAGGCATGAAAGAAATACTGGATGGAAAATGCTCCAAACAAAACAATGCAAATGCGTTTTAAGTTTTGACCGAGGGGCTTTCCGGCTTCTCCACGCAAGTTCCAAGACCCGGTGGCCATGGCGCTCCCGATCACGCTGAGCAACAGCGCGACGAACACCGGCCGATACCCGATTTGCAAGGTCAGGATCAGGAAAACGATCAGGTGCAGGCACGCTCCGCCGAGCGTGAACGCCAGGGGCAGGCGCTCATACCGGTGCAGAGTCAGCCCCAGCCGGTCGATCAGCATGGCTCCTGCGGCGTAGCAGGCAGCTACCGTCAACCCCGCGCCTACCAGAGCCGATACCGACTGCAACATTACTGGGTCAGCCCGATCCGCTGCAGGATGAATCCCAATGGCTGGTGGTCGGCCGGCGAATACCACACCTTGTCCACTTCCGCGCCCAGAATGGTCTCTTTGCCGGGCACGACCCAATCCTCGGGAACGGCCTTTTCAAAATGTTTCGCGCCCGAGGAATCGTAGTGCTGCGTGTCTAGCAGGTGTCCGTTCACGTAAAAGGAAAACTCCAACGGTCCGGTGTCTTTGAAGGTGTCCTGGACGATGGAAAAGTCGATCAGGTAGCGGAGCATCTGATTGGAGCGTATGGTCAGACGCACCTCCGGGTGCTTCACGGCCCAGCGCCAGGCGCCCGTATCCCCGAGAATATCCTTGACAAAGTGCTGATTGGCGTCGCCATCGGCCATGTCGACGATGCGCGTGATGCGGTACGGCGCGAAATGGTCGAAGGGCGGGCGCTGTTCCGGCGGCGCGTAAGGCGCCGGGATGTTCTGGCAGGCCGCGAGAAACAAGCATCCCAGCAGAGCCGAATTTCGGAGGATCACCTTAATCAAACCGTAAAATCAACTATAGCGAATGTAGAAAGCGCACTTCGGGGTTATGCTTGAATTGCGCTCATGGCCACAACCCGAAACCTGCTTCGCTGGATTCTGGATTCGATCGCGGACCGGGGGCTGTCCTTCCGCGGCAATCTTTCCTACGCACCCATCAAGAAGCTGTGCCAGGACCTGGTGTCGGAGCCCGGCGAGGCCTCGGGCACGGCGATCGCGCGCGAAATTGCGGATCGCTACACGGCGCTCGGCAACGGAGACCGGCTGAAATTTTTCGAAAGCCTGCTGGAGCCGAACTGGCTGGCGGATCCGGAGCAGGTGTTGCGCTCGGCGACTGAGTATTCCTCGCAGCCCACGGCGGCGCACCTGTCGAAGCTCTTTCGTCTCGCGGAGCCGAGGCGACAGGAGCTGTTCCGGCGCATTAACATGGGCCCGCGCGGCACCGAGACCATCGTGAATATGCGCCGCGACCTGCTGGCCCTGCTCCCGGAGAACCCGGCTCTGGAGCCGATCAACGCCGACCTGATCCATCTGCTGTCCTCCTGGTTCAATCGCGGCTTCCTGGAAATGCGCCGCATCGACTGGCGCACGCCAGCCATCGTGCTGGAGAAGCTGATCCATTACGAAGCCGTGCACGAGATCCATGGCTGGCCCGACCTACGCCGCCGGCTTCAGGACGACCGGCGGTGTTTCGCGTTCTTCCATCCGGCGCTGCCGGAGGAGCCGCTGATCTTCGTTCAGGTGGCTCTGACACGCGGGCTTCCTACCGCGATCCAGCCTTTGCTCGATATCACTGCCGAACCGGCCGATCTTGCCAGCGTTGATACGGCGGCCTTTTATTCGATCAGCAATTGTCTGGACGGCCTGCGCAATATCTCTTTCGGTGCGTTCCTGCTGAAGCAGGTGATTCATGAACTGGAGACGGAAGAGCTCAAGCTGAAGAATTTCGTCACGCTCTCGCCGATCCCCGGTTTTCGCGCCTGGCTTGCGCGGGAGCACCCGGGAGTGGCCGCGGCCAATGCTAGCGGCATTACTCCGGCTCAGCGGTCCACTCTGCTGCACTGGTGCGTTCGCTACCTGACCGCAACGCTGCCTTCGGGCCGGGCCGCCGATCCGGTCACGCACTTTCACCTCAGCAACGGCGCTTCGATCGAGCGGATTAACTGGAGGGCCGACAATTCGCCCAAGGGCATCCAGCGGGCCTTTGGCCTGATGGTGAACTATGCCTACAAGCCCGCGCGCATCGAGCGCAACCACGAGCAATACGTCAAGCAGGGCCGCTTCGCGATGTCCGACGGAGTGGCGGCTTTTCTGCGCGAGCCGGATGCCGCGCGGAAGCCGGCGTAGCAAGACGGGCCTCATCGGCGTTGAAAGGCCGCTCCCGAAGACCTTCCTATTAAAGGGACAGCCCGCGAACGGCGAGGAAGTGGAATAGCTCAAAACAGCGTCCCAAAGATCCGGACGATTGACACCACTCAAGCCGCGTCTTCGATCGAGATGGTCAGCCGCTTTCCTACCGCCAGCAGCGCCCGTTCGATCTGGTCCAGCCTCGATCCATGACCAAGATCCAGAAGGCGGTCTACCTGCGGAAGGTGGCAATGAAGACGCCGGGCGAGCTCAGCTTTCCCGATTTTAGCCGCGCGCATCTGGCGGTAGAGTTCCAGTTTTGCCTCGGTGAGTGCGGGAAGCGCGACGATCGGCTGGCCGCGCCTGGGCCGTCGCGGATGGGGGATCGGCTCGCGATCTTGGATCATGGCCATGAGGTAGGTTTCAACGGCGTCGACTGCGCGAGCCAGCGCCTCAGCCTCGTCGTCGCCAAAGGTATGAATGTTGGGGAAATCCTGAAACGAAACCAGGACTCGTGTTCCCTCCCGGTTCAGATTGACGGGGTATTGGATCATAGAAAAATCCTCACTTCAGCCCGAGCGCTCTCTTGATTCCGTTCACCGTCCCGGTTGGGAGTTCATGACTCTTGCCGTGCATCGGTAGAACGGATTTCTGCGAACCGCGCCGGACGATCAGATGTTCGCCCTTGCCGGGAGCGAAGGTGCATCCTTGCCTTTCAAGCCATCGCTTCAGCTCAGTGTTGGTCACCACTAATGATAACACTTCTGTTGTCAACAGAAGTGTTGTGCGCAGCGCCCGAAATCGGGTCGACCGGATTTGTTCGCTCCTCTTTAGAGTGGCTCACGGTCTTCCGGATGCGGCGCGGGCGGCCCGCGCGGAGGTGTTATATTTCTCAAGAGGAACCATGAGCAACGAATACTTCCGCGAAAACCAGTGGTGGGTGAGCCCCTATAATTTGATTCCCGAGGTCCGCAGCAAATTCGACCTGCCCCAGCGAGTCGCCATTCATGACGCGACCCTGCGCGACGGCGAGCAGACGCCCGGCATCGTCTTCAGCATCGCCGACAAGGTCGCGATTGCGGAGAAACTTGCCGAAATCGGGGTCGACCGCATCGAGGCCGGCATGCCCGCCGTCTCGGAACAGGATTTTCAAGCCATCAAGGACATCTCCAAGCTCGGCCTCAAGAGCAAGATCTACACCTTCGCCCGAGCTATCAACGCCGATATCGACAAGGCTCTGGAATGCGGCTGCCAGGGCGTGATCGTCGAGGTTCCCATCGGCTATCCCAAGCTCAAGTATCAGTTCAAGTGGACCTGGGAAGACGTGCTGCGCAAGAGCGTGGACGTGGTGAATTACGCCAAGAAGCGCGGTCTGCACGTGGTGTTCTTCCCGTATGACACAACGCGGGCGCGCGAAGAGGATCTGCGCAATCTGCTGACGCGCATGATGCAGGACGCGCCTCCGGATTCGGTCGGGGTGGTCGATACCATGGGCTGCATTCTGCCGGAAGCGATGAAATATATGGTGCGGCTGGTGAAGTCGCTCACCGGACTTCCAGTTGAAGCGCACACCCACAACGATTTCGGCATGGCCGTGGCCACGGAGCTGGCGGCGGTCGAAGCCGGAGCCAATTGCGTCCATAGCTGCGCCAACGGCCTGGGTGAGCGCACCGGCAATGCGCCGCTGGAAGAATTAATCGTCGCGCTGCACGTGCTCTACGGCTATGACACGCAGTATCAACTCGCCAAGCTTCCCGAACTGGGCGAGCTGGTCAGCCGCATCAGCGGCTTCCCGACGTCGGTCAACAAGCCGATTCTCGGCGCGCGCAATTTCACTCGCGAATCCGGCATCGGCGTGGACCTGGTCGTGAAGGAGCCGCTGGCGATGTTCGGCACGCATCCGGCGCTGACCGGCCGGAGCGGGGAAGTGGTGCTGGGCAAGAAGAGCGGCAAAGCTTCGATCACCTACAACCTGGAGAAGATGGGCATCACCGGCGCGGATGACGAAGCGGTGGGCGAGATGTTGCGGCGCGTCAAGGAACGCGGCATCGAGAAGCGCGGTCTGCTGACGCAGGACGAGTTTCGCGAAATAGTCGACAGCGTGATGGCCGTCAAACGCTGACCGCGACCTAACGCGCTATTAGTGGGGTTCTGCCGCGGGAGGCGGTGCGGGAGCAGCAGCCGCGGCTCTCCCGCCGCGTCCTCCCCGGCCCTGGCCCGGCGGCGGACGCAGAGTGCTCAGGTACGCGACGATGTCCGAAATCTCCTGATCGCTCAACTTGCCCTGATACGACGGCATGGGCGACTTCTCGACAAACATATATTCCTTAAGATCGCTTTTGACGAAGCTGCGCAGGTTCTGTTTGTCGTCCATCATCTGGACGGTGAACGTGTCGATATTGAGCAGCCGTCCGTTGACCGCCGTGCCATTCTTTAACACCACGCGATAGGGCCGGTTGGCGGCGTTGATCTCGGCATCCGGATTGGTGAGCTTGGTGGTGAGCTGTTCCGGGCTGCGTACGCCTACTTCGCTCAAATCGGGCCCGGCGGCCGAGCCCACACCTTTAATCCGATGGCAGCTCTCGCAGTTGCCCTTGCCTTCGTAGATCGCTTTGCCGCGCGCGGCTTCATCCGTCAACGGAGCAATATTCTCGACCTGCGCCAGCAGCGCGCCGCTCGCCAGAATCAACGTGGAAACCCGGATTGCCCACATGTTACATTCACCTCTCGGAGAACTTCCATCCAATGTACTACTGTTTGCTTTTGGGAGCGCCCTTGGCCCCCGGACCCGGTCCGCGCCCGGCGCTGGCCGGAGGCACCACGCCGTTCATGCGCGCGTACTCGACCATTTGCCCATAGTGATCGTAGGTGTGCAGGCCGAGAAACGCCGCGGCGGCCAGACGACTCGTCTTACCGAAGCCGAATGGCGAGGGCACCTGTTCCAGCATGTTCTGCTGAGTGAGCGACTCCATCGATTTGTGCGCATACGCGATCGCATTCTTGAGGTAATCGACGATGGCGTCTTTGGTGGTGAGATTGGCGGGTCCGTTATCCCCGGGGCCGGTATCGACTGGAGGTTTCTGCTCGCCCGCGACCGAAGCAGCAATCCGCCAGATCATGGTCGCGTCATGCCGGGCCTGCAAGGCAAACGTTCGCACGCCGGTGAAGGTTCCGTTAGTGGGCGCGAAATCGAACTTGTTGGCGGGCACCGCCTCCACCAGCGGCAGAACCTCGCGCTCGATGGTGCTGACCTGCTGATCGAAAACCTGCCCTACCGCGTCCGCCCCGAACGCCGGAATCATGGCCGCTCCAGCCAATACAGCCAGACTAAAGAACCGCACGCATATTCTCCTTGAGTTTTGTGATGTCCACGGGCTATTGTACAGCCAGAGGGCTCGCGACGTGAGTACCCATCGAATCGCGCTCGCCAACATCCGCTACCCGGCCAACCGGGATGAATCGGTCGCGCTTGCCCGGGATGCCATCGCCCAAGCCGGCGCTGAACGAGCCGACATCGTCTGTTTTCCGGAATGCTTCGTTCCCGGCTACCGCTGGCCTGGCAAAGCCGTGGCTGCTCCCGACGCCGGGTTTCTCGATCGCGCCTGGGTGAGCGTTGCTGCCGCCGCGCGTGAGTCTAAGGTCGGGGTGATTCTCGGCACCGAACGCGTTACCGATGCGGGCCTGCTGATCTCCGCGCTGGTGGTGAATTGTGACGGAACCATCGCCGGCTTCCAGGACAAGAGCCAGCTCGATCCTCCTGAGGAGGGCACGTTTTCGGCCGGCTCCGGCAGGCGAGTTTTCGAGAGTGGCGATCTCAAATTCGGCATCTCGATTTGCCATGAGGGATTTCGTTACCCCGAAACGGTCCGGTGGGCCGTGCGGCGCGGGGCGCACATTGTCTTCCATCCGCATTACACCGAAGCCGAGCCGGGCGGCTACGCGCCTTCAACTTATGCGGATCCGGCAAACTCATTCCACGAAAAATCCGCGCTGTGCCGCGCTGCGGAAAATACCTGTTATTACGCGACGGTCAACTGCGTCAGCGCCGGCTCGCCGACAACCTCCGCGGTGATCAACCCGGATGGAACCGTGCTCTGTTATCAGCCGTATGGTAGAGAAGGGTTACTGATTGCGGACGTCGACACGGCTCAGGCGACGGGCTTTCTCGCCGCGCGGTGCGCGTCTTATTGACGCTCCAGGTGGTTGATAATGCGCCGGGAAAAACCGGCTCCCCGGTCCGGGAAAAGCGCTGCTACACTCATCTAGGGACTCCATGGCAACCAGCACTGCCGGCGACCTTCGCGCCACCTCCGCTTTAAGCCCCGAAGATCTCATTCGAGCCTTCCGCATCATGTATCTTTCCCGCCGGATGGACGACCGGGAAATCGTGCTGAAGAATCAAAGCCGGATTTATTTTCAGGTCAGCGCGGCTGGCCACGAAGCCATTCAAACCGCCGCCGGCATGGCCCTGCGGCCGGGCCACGATTGGTTCTACCCGTATTACCGCGACCGCGCGTTGGCACTGGCGTTGGGCGTCACACCCAAGGAAATGTTCCTCCAGGCCTTCGGCTCAGCGGAGGATCGAGCCTCCGGCGGCCGGCAGATGCCTTCGCACTGGAGTTCCCCGCGCTTGCACATCGTCGCGGTATCATCGCCCACGGGAACGCATTTCGTCGAGGCGGTCGGATGCGCGGAAGCCACACGTTTACTCGACCCGCAATCGGATGCCGTCACCCTGGTTGCCTCCGGCGAAGGCGCCACCAGCGAGGGCGAGTTCTGGGAATCGCTCAACGTCGCCTGCATCGACCGCCACGCCATCGTGTACCTGATCGAAGATAACGGCTACGCGATTTCCGTGCCGGTGGAAAAGCAAACCGCCGGCGGCAACATCGCGCACCTGGCGCGCGGCTTCCCCCACCTTGCCGTGTACGAATGCGACGGGACCAATTTCATCGAGTCCTACCGCACCATGACTGAAGCTGTCGCGCACTGCCGCCGGGAGCAAACGCCGGTGCTGGTGCGCGCTTCCTGCATCCGCCCATATTCGCATTCCCATTCCGATCAGGAGAAGCTTTATAAACCCAAGGCCGAGCGCGACGCGGAAGCCGCGCGCGATCCCATCACGCACTTCCCGGAGTGGCTGCTGGCCGGGAGAATTCTGGATCAGGCTGCGTTGGACGCGCTGAAGCAGGAAGTCGATCGCGAGATTCAGGAAGCGAGTGAGGCGGCGATGGCGGCTCAGCCGCCCTCTCCCCGCAGCGTCCTGGACTTCCTCTACTCGGATCGCGTCGATCCCACTTCCAGCGAATTCGAGACGCAGCCGCATCTGGAAGGCCATCCGCGCACGATGGTCGATTCTATCAATCGCACTCTGCACGAGGAGATGCGCCACAATCCCAACATGGTTGTATTCGGCGAAGACGTCGCCGATTGCAGCCGCGAAGAGCACATGCATGAGGTCAAGGGCAAGGGCGGGGTATTCAAGGCGACCCTCGGCTTGCAGCGCCTCTACGGTCAGCAGCGCGTCTTTAATACGCCGATTGCCGAGGCGTGCATCGTCGGCCGCGCCACGGGTCTGGCCACGCGCGGCTTGAAGCCGGTAATCGAGATCCAGTTCTTCGATTACATCTGGCCGGCCATGATGCAGATTCGCGATGAGCTGGCGACGCTGCGCTGGCGTTCCTACAACGGCTTCTCCGCTCCCGTGGTGATTCGCGTGGCGATTGGCGGGTATTTGACCGGCGGAGCGATCTATCACAGTCAATGCGGTGAATCGATTTTCACGCATATTCCGGGATTACGCGTGGTATTTCCTTCAAATTCACTCGACGCCAGCGGCCTGCTGCGCACCGCCATCCGCTGCGAAGACCCCGTGCTGTTCCTGGAACACAAGCAGCTCTATCGCGAAGTTTATAATCGCTCCCCGCACCCGGGCGCGAATTTCATGATCCCCTTCGGCAAAGCGAGGGTTGCGAAGCCGGGCGCGTCGCTTACCATCGTCACCTACGGAGCTCTGGTGCAGAAATCGCTGCTGGCTGCCGCGCAGATCGAAAAAAAGAACCCGGAGTTGTCCCTTGAAGTGATCGACCTGCGTACGCTCGCGCCGTATGACTGGGCCGCGGTCAAAGCGTCAGTCGAGAAAACCAACCGCGTTCTGATTGCGCATGAGGACGTACTCTCGTTCGGCTTCGGCGCTGAAATTGCCGCGCGCATCGCCAATGAGCTGTTCACTTCGCTCGACGCGCCCGTCGGCCGCGTCGCTGCGCTGGACACCTGGATCGCCTACCACCCGCTGCTCGAGCACGAGATCCTGCCGCAGGTGGAAAACATCGCTGCAGAGGCCGAGCGGCTGCTCGCGTTCTGAAATCACTTGGACCGCGAGACCATCCGCGCCGCCGGGATGGCGATCAAGCTCACGGTGAATCCGGCCAGCACGTCTGCGGCGTAGTGATACCGCCCGTAAACCGTCGCGATCGAGACCGCGATGGCATAGGCGAAAACGCACCAACCGATCCACCGCTTCTCCGGAATCGTCCGCAATAATCCCCACGCGGCCGAAAACGCGGAGGAGACGTGCGCGCTGGGGAATACGCTCGAATGAATGCCGTAGCTTCCGACGATGGACAAGTTCACTTGCCTCATGAAGGTCATCACATGTGGCAGGTCGCTCATCGGAAATAGCGTCCGCGGAGGATCGGAAGGAAAGTAGGGAAACAATGCGTACGCGCCGAGCGTGCCCGCGAGGTAGGCCGTCCACAGGCGATCCGTATTATGGCGGCTGCGAGCCAGTATTGCCATAAGGACAACCAAGGGGCCGACACCGTAGACCAGCAAATAGCAGAACTCCACAAATTCAGGTAGCACCGGGCCGGCGCCTTCAATGATCTGACGCAGATGCCAGTGGTCCAGCAGCACCCGGTCCCAGGCGACCCAGGTTTGTTCCAAATGGTGATGGTGCGGCGTCACGGAGAACCAGTCCATCTCGCGATATGCGGTGAGGACCGCGGCGAGTGGGATCAGATCGCGCAGAATCGGCTTGCCGAAATGCGTCAGCCAGAATCCCAGCGCAACCGCGACCGCCACCAGGGAGGTCCGCCACGGCTGCTGTATGTAGAACGGGGCGATCAGCGCGACGTAGACGAAATAGAGGATCGCGACGCGCTCAGAGGAGCGGAAACGCGGCATCCTTCCATTATTTCAGGAGTCGGTTTAATTGTGTTTACTCACGTAAAACAGCAATGCAAACACCGCGATCGGGATGGCGGCCAACGCGGCATAGAACAGCGCCTTGCGAGGCCCGGCCGTCCGGCGCTCGCGCCAATCCTCCAGCTCCGGCCGTGCGGAAGGCGCAACTTGATCCATATGCGCCAGGTCCCAGGCCATCTCATTGGCGCTCGCGTAGCGCTTGCGCGGATCGCGCTCCAGGGCGCGATAGATGATCTCCTGCAGCGCCTCGGGTATCTCCGGATTCAGTTCGCGCGGCGGAACGGGATGATTCAGCAGGCGGTCGTTCATGATCAGAAACGCGTTCTCGCCTTGGAAGGGCGGCTGGCCGGTGACCATCTCATAGAGCATCGCGCCCAGCGCGTAGATATCGCTGCGGGCGTCGCCGCGTTTGCCCTGGATCTGTTCCGGCGAAATGTAGTCGGGCGTGCCCATCACGTTCGAAAATTTTCCGAACGTCAAGCGGCGCGCACCCTCCTCGCCGGCGATGCCGAAGTCGATCAGCTTGATCCGGTCTTGCGCGTCCAGGACGACGTTTTCGGGTTTCAAATCGCGATGCACTACGCCGCGGCTGTGGATGTAGTACAGCGCGTCGCAGATGTCGGTGGCGACTTTGACCGTGCGCTCGATCGTCAGCTTGCCTTCGCCAGCCAGCACCTGACGCAGCAGGGTGCCCTCCACCCACTCCATCACCATGTAGACTCCGTCGCGATCTTCGCGCGGAAAAACCTTGATCACGCCGGGGTGGTCCAGCTTTCGTCCGATCTCGGCCTCGCGCTGGAAACGCTCGAAAAAGACCGGATCGCTCTCGGCTGCGATCTGCGGTGCTTTGATCGCCACGGGTTGGTTGGTGCGGAGGTCGGTGCCCTTGAACACCTTGGCCATGGGGCCCTGCGCCACCACGCCGTCGATACGATAGTGCGCGACCTGCTGTCCTTCTTTTAGCTCGGCCATGCTGGTTTTGGGTTACTTCTTTACCGGGAACTGCTGGTCGAGCGCCATATTCAGCATCAGCACGTTCACACGCGCCTCGCCGAGAACGCCAAACTGACGGCCTTCGACGTGCCCATCCACCAGCTTGGCCAGAACGCCGGCGTCGACGCCGCGAGCCTTGGCCACGCGTGCCACCTGCGCCTGCGCCGAAGCGGGGCTGATCTCGGGATCAAGACCGCTGCCGGAGGCAGTCAGCAAATCCGCGGGAATCGGTCCGGTGAAATCCGGATTGTCCTTGCGGAACGCCGCTTCATCGGCCTTCACGCGATCGATCAGCTTCTGATTCGTGGGACCGTAGTTCGATCCGCTGGAGGCCATGCCGTCATAACCCGACCCGGCCGCGGAAGGCCGCCCGTGAAAGTATTCGGGCTTGGTGAAATTCTGCCCGATCAGCGAAGAGCCCACTACCTGCCCGTTGTCGGTGAGCATGCTCCCGTTGGCTTTGTCGTGGAACAACGCCTGCGCCAATCCGGTGACCACCCCGGGATACACCAGGCCGGTCACGATCGTGATCAACAGAACTGCGCGAAACGCGGGAATCATTTGCTTCCACATACTCGAACCTCCTTACGCCAGATGCAGCAGGGCCAAAATCCGGTCAATCGCCCAGATTCCAGGAAATGGCACGATAATCCCGCCTACGCCATAAATCAGCAGATTGCGCCGCAGTAGAGCCGCCGCGCCGCTGGGACGATAGCGGACTCCGCGCAGCGCCAGCGGCACCAGGGCGATGATGATCAGGGCATTAAAGATCACCGCCGCCAGCACCGCGCTCTCCGGGCTGTGGAGCCGCATGATGTTCAGCGCGTTTAACGCCGGATACGTCACCGAAAACATCGCCGGAATAATCGCGAAGTATTTCGCGACGTCGTTGGCGATGGAAAACGTGGTCAGCGCTCCGCGGGTGATCAGTAACTGCTTGCCGATCGCGACCACTTCAATCAGCTTGGTGGGATTGCTATCCAGGTCCACCATGTTGCCGGCTTCCTTGGCCGCCATGGTGCCGGTGTTCATGGCGAGTCCGACATCGGCCTGCGCCAGAGCGGGAGCGTCATTGGTTCCGTCGCCGGTCATGGCGACCAGCCGTCCTTCGCCCTGCTCCTTCTTGATATAGTTGAGCTTGTCGGCGGGAGTGGCTTGCGCCAGGAAATCGTCCACGCCGGCTTCGCTGGCGATGGCCGCGGCGGTGAGCGGATTGTCGCCGGTGATCATCACGGAGCGGATGCCCATGGCGCGCAACTGCCCGATGCGCTCCTTCATGCCGCCCTTGACGATGTCCTTCAAATGAATCACGCCCAGCGCGCGATTTCCTTCCGCCACTGCGAGCGGAGTGCCGCCTTGGCGCGAAATCGTGTCGGCGATTTCCTTGAGCTCGGCCGGCACCGTTCCGCCCTGTTCCTCGACGAAACGCGTGATCGCCTCGGTCGCACCCTTGCGCAGATGGCGTCCGTCCATGTTGACGCCGCTCATGCGGGTGTATGCCGAAAACGGAATAAACTCGGCTTCGCGATGCGAAATTTCCCGCCCGCGCATGCCGTATTTCTCTTTGGCCAGCACCACCACCGAGCGCCCTTCCGGAGTCTCATCGGCGAGGCTCGAAAGCTGGGCTGCGTCGGCCAGCTCGATCGGATCGATGCCCTTGAGATGGATGAACTCCACGGCCTGGCGATTGCCGATGGTGATCGTGCCGGTTTTATCCAGCAGCAGCGTGTTGACGTCGCCGCTGGCTTCGACGGCCTTGCCGCTCATGGCCAGAACGTTGTGCTGCATCACGCGATCCATGCCGGCGATGCCGATGGCGCTCAACAATCCGCCGATGGTGGTTGGAATCAGGCACACCAGCAGTGAAACCAGCACGGCGATGCTCGGGACCGTGCCCGCGCCGCTCGACGACACACTGTAGGAGGCGAACGGCGGGAGCGTAGCGACAGCCAGCAAAAAGATCAGCGTCAATCCCGCGATCAAAATATTCAACGCGATTTCGTTGGGAGTCTTCTGCCGCTCCGCGCCTTCCACCAGCGCGATCATGCGGTCGAGGAAGGTCTCGCCCGGGTTGGCCGTGATGCGCACCGTGATCTGATCGGAGAGCACGCGCGTGCCTCCCGTAACCGCGCTGCGGTCGCCGCCGGATTCGCGAATCACCGGCGCACTCTCGCCGGTGATCACGGACTCATCCACGGTGGCGATGCCGTCGATGACGTCGCCGTCGCTGGGGATCAGGTCGCCCGCTTCCACCAGCACCGTGTCGCCCGCGCGCAGCTTCGAGGCCGGCACCTGTTCGATGTTCTTGCCATTTACCATCCGCTTGGCGATCGCGTCGGTCTTGGTTTTGCGCAGCGAGTCCGCCTGCGCTTTGCCGCGGGCTTCCGCCATGGCTTCGGCGAAGTTCGCGAACAGCACCGTGAACCACAGCCACAGCACAATCTGGAAGGTGAAACCGATCTGACTCACGCCGCGGGCGATATCGCGGATCAGGAAGATGGTGGTCACGGCCGCACCGACTTCCACAACGAACATCACCGGGTTCTTCCACAGCGTCCCGGGGTTCAGCTTCACGAAGCTGTCCTTGATGGCGCGCTGCAGGATTTCGGGGTCGAATAGCGGACGGGCCCGCACCAGCTTGCGCGGGATCAGAGTAGTCAGATCCTGCTCGCTTGGGTTCTTGATCTCTGGTTCCGGGGCTTGCAATGTCGTCGCCATATAAACTTAGCTCCAAACTCCGCTATTCGCAATATGAGTTAACGCCGGCGCGACCCAGGTGAACAGCTTACCCGAGTGCATCAGGAAGTGCTCGACGAGCGGTCCCAGCGAGAGCGCCGGGAAAAACGTCAGAGCCGCGATCAATACCACTGTGCCGACAAAAAGTCCCACGAACAGAGGGCCATGGGTTGGGAAGGTCCCGCTTGTGACAGGTGTCTTCTTCTTGCCGGCCAGGCTGCCGCCGAGCGCGATCAGCGGGATCATGAAGAGGAACCGGCCCATCAGCATCGCCAGCCCGATGGTCAGGTTGTACCAGGGAGTGTTCACGGTGATGCCGGCAAACGCGCTGCCGTTGTTCTCCGTGCCGCTGGTGTAGGCGTAGAGAAGCTCGCTGAACCCGTGCGGGCCGTCGTTGGCGACATTGGCCGCTGCCGGCACGCTGGAGGTCGGAGCGGGTTTCGGATTTCCTTGCGCCGGATTCCAGTATTGGCTCTTGTCCCAATTGAACGTGACTACCGAGCTGATCGCGGTGAAGCACAGAATGCACAGCGAGGTTGCGATCATCGCCACCATGGCCATCTTCACTTCCTTCGATTCGATCTTCTTGCCCAGGTACTCCGGTGTGCGGCCCACCATCAGGCCCGCGATAAATACGGCGATTACGGCGTACATCAAAATGCCGTAGAGGCCGGCGCCCACTCCGCCGAAGATCACTTCGTCGGTCTGCAGGTTGACGGTAGGAACCAGGCCGGCCAACGGCGTCAGGCTGTCGTGCATGCTGTTTACGGCTCCGCAGCTAGCATCGGTGGTGACGGTGACAAATAAGGAGCTGGCCGCGATGCCGAAGCGCGTCTCCTTGCCTTCCATATTGCCGCCGGGTTGAGTATCGGTCGCCGAGGCCTGGAGGCCGAGATTCGTCAGATTGGGATTGCCGGCTTGCTCATAGTGATACACCACGAACACGCCGGCAAAAAACATGATGGCGCAGGCGGCGAAAATTGCCCAGCCTTGCCGTGTATCGCCGACCATCTTCCCGAAGGTATACGTTAGAGCGGTCGGTACGATGAAGATCAAAAGGATCTGAACCAGGTTCGCGAACGGAGTCGGATTCTCGTAAGGATGGGCCGAATTGGCGTTGAAGATTCCACCGCCATTGGTGCCCAGCATCTTGATCGCTTCCTGCGAAGCCACCGGACCTTGCGGAATGGTCTGCTTTGCGCCTTCCAGAGTGGTCACCGTGTCATACGGCTTGAAGTTTTGGATCGCGCCTTCAGCCACCAGAACCAGCGCGGCGACGGTCGCGATCGGCAGCAGCACGTACAACGTCGCGCGCCACATGTCCGCCCAGAAATTCCCGATGGCGCTCACTTGCTGCCGCGCGAAACCGCGCACCATGGCGATCGCCGCCGCAATGCCCACGGCCGCCGAGGCGAAGTTCTGCACCGCCAGCGCGGCCATCTGGGTGAAATAACTCAACGTCGCTTCGCCGCTATACGCTTGCCAGTTGGTGTTGGTAACAAAGCTTGTTGCCGTATTGAACGCCAGGTCTGGAGTCATCGCGGTTGCGTTGCCCGGCGCATGCGCGGTTGAAAAACCCTGCGGGTTGAACGGCAGCCAGCCCTGCAGCCGCTGAATCACGTACACAAAAAGAAAGCTGAAAACGCTGAACGCCAGCAAGCTGCCGGCGTATTGCGTCCAGCGCTGCTCCGCGTCCGGATTCACGCCGCACAGCCGATAGCACACTCGTTCCACCGGCCCCAGCAGGGGTGAAAGAAATGTTCGCCGTCCTTCGAACACCTTTGCCATGTAGGCGCCCAGCGGCTTCGTCGTAAGAAGCAGAATCCCGAAGAAAATCAGGATCTGGATGACACCATTCGCTGTCATAAGCAATCCCTCAAAAGCGCTCCGGCCGAAGGAGCGCGTAGACCAGGTAAACGAACAAGAACGCGGTTACAATTCCGGCGATAACGTAGTCCATAAAGTTGTCCTAGAGCTTGTCGCAGGCCTTAGTGAAGGCCCACGTCAGCGCGAAGAAAAGCACCCCAATCACGACGTAGAACAGGTCGAGCATCATTTGCTCTCTCCCCCCTCAACGAACAAAACTTTGTGGCCGCGCTCAGAAAGCTGGCGAGCCAGCCTGCGCTCGGCATCCGGCCACCAATGCTGCCGCCCGCCGAACATCACCAATCCATCAGAGCCCAGCCCGTGGTGCAAGCCCTCGGCGCGATCCCGGCACAACACGACATTCACGTCGGCTTCCACTCCTGCCGCGCGAGCCGCATCCAGCGCCCGCTGCACCGTAAATTCCGGATTCACATCCGGATCCTCCAAATCTCTGCCGTAGGGCACTACTTGCGCGACGATTACTTGAAGGCGCGCCCCCAAGCCGCCTGCCATCGCCGCGGCATAGCGCAGCGCCTCGACCGTCCCGTGCTCAGATGTGAATGCCACGTTAAGCCTTAGCCCTTCCTCTGTGACGGTTCTGGCCGGGAACCCTGACAACGTAGTCTGATGCCGGCTCATAAGCTCTCTCCCAATCCTTACGTTAGGCTACCGGCGCTAAGGATGTCCTTAAGCTGAGCTAAAAATTCGCTTTCTAGAAAGGTCGTGAGCACCCGGCGGGCCATTGCGCGGCAAAGCTAGGACTTAGAGGAGCTTTGCGGGTTCGGATGACTACCGGATTGAGATCTCCAAGCTGGGGCTGGGGTTACGCCGGCGGCAGGCAGAAGCGGTATCCCAGCCTAGGTTCCGTGATCAAATAGCGAGGCCGGGCCGGATCCGGCTCGATCTTCTTGCGGATCTGGTTTACGAAAACGTGAAGGTACTCCACCTGGTCGCCGTAATCCGGGCCCCAGACGGCCTGGAGCAATCGCGTGTGCGGAATGGGAATATTCGGTGTGGCCAGCAGCACCTGCAGCAGGTCGAACTCTTTCGGAGTGAAGCGCACTTCCTGGCCGCGCACGGTGACGCGATGGGCTGGAAAATTGATCGACACGCCGTCGAACTCCACCACTTGCGAGGCGCTCGAGGCAGCTACCGGCACGCGCCGCAGGTTGGCGCGAATGCGAGCCAGCAATTCGGTCATTCCGAACGGCTTGGTGACGTAGTCATCGGCGCCCGCGTCCAGGCCCGCCACTTTATCCTGCTCCGTGTTGCGCACCGTCAGCATAATAATGGCGGCCTCGCTCACCGCGCGGACCTGTTTGCAGGCTTCCAGGCCGCCGATTCCGGGCATGTTTACGTCGAGCAAAATCAGGTCGTAACGCTCCTCGCGAATCTTGACCAGCGCTTCTTCGCCGCTGCGCGCATCGGAGACGATGTAGCCCTGGCTGGTCAAGGCCGTCCGCAGCACCCGCCGGATCTGCGGTTCATCGTCAACCACCAGGATTTTGGCCGGCGCGACGCTCATCCAGCCTGGACTGTCTCGGTCGCCGGGCCGGTCGTCATCGCAGCCGGCAGCACCGCAATCGGGAGGAAAAAAGAAAAACGCGCGCCCTCGCCAGACTGGCTGCTGACGGTCAGCTCTCCCCCGTGGCTGGCGACAATCTCGCGCGCGATGGTCAGGCCCAGGCCGGTTCCCGGGATCCGCCCGCGCACCTCTTTGCCGCGATAAAACTTTTCGAAAATGGCGTTCATTTCCTTGGGATCAACCCCTGGTCCGCCGTTAGAGACGTGTATCACAACATTATCGTCCAAACGCCCCGCCGAAATCCCGATCGAGGCCGAAGGCGAGGAGTACTTCAGCGCATTGTCCAGCAGCAGCCGCAGCACCATCACGATCAAGCCCGGATCGGCATTCACGGGCGGCAGGTCCTCCGGCACCGACACGTGTACGTCCCGCCCTTCGCAGAAACGCTTGAGCTGATCCATGGCTTCGGCGACCAACTCGCGCACCACGCAGGGCCGCCGGCTCAGCTTCACATGCCCGGCCTCGATGCGGGCCACCTCGATGGTTCGAGTGAGCAGCGTAGTCAGCCGGTCGGCTTCCTCATCGGCTACTGTCAGCAGCTCGCGCTCCGAGGCGTCGCGGCCTGGGTTGGTCAGCAGCGACGTAATCGCAGCCTTGATTGAGGTGAGCGGCGTCTTGAACTCATGCGCCAGGGCGTCCAGTAGCGTGGCCTTGAGCTGTTCGTTCTGGCGCGCGGCCTCGGCATGGCTGGCCGCCTCCTGCGCCCGGGCCCGTTCGATAGCGATGCCGCCCAATTGCGCCACGGCCTGCAACGCCGCTTCGGAAAGCGTTGCGCCCACCAATCCCAGGCTCCCCAGCACCCTTCCACCCAAGCGCACCGGAAGAATCTCCGTCTTCCGGCTCAGGGAAGACCAGGCCGATTCGGTCCGCGCGGCATCGCGCATTTGATCGTCGGTGAGGCTGGTTTCGGGACCACCGCGATACACCACGTCCGCGGCGCGCTCATACAGCGCGACTTCCGGAACCTTGAAGACCTGCGCGATGCTCTGCGCGATTTGCGAGCCAACGCTGCGCCGGTCGTCGCCGATCATCATCGCGCGGCTGAATTCGTAGACTTGCTCCATCTCCTGCCGGCGCGCGCCGGCTTCTTCGGCTCGCCGCCGCGCCCGCGCCGATAGCTGGCTAGCGGTGATGGCAGTGGTGAGGAATCCGCCCAGGGCGATCCAATCGTCCGTCACCCCGATCGTGAAATGAAGGATCGGTGGAAGGAAAAAAAAGTCGTAGCACACCACGCACACAAAGGACGCCGCGATCGCCGCGGCCAGTTCGCCGCCGGCGGCCACGAACAGGATCAGCAGCAGGTAGCTGAAGCCGGCGGTCGAGCTGTTGACGTGGAAAACGGCGTAATCCAGCGCGGTGACCGAGGCCACCAGCACCAGCACCCCACTGAACCGGATCAGGAACTTCACGTAGTAATTCATTCTAAACAATGGCTTCCGCCAAGTGAATTCCAAGGAAGGGGGTCACGCAAGGCAAGCCCGCAACCGCGATCTAGTAAACTACAATCTATGTCCTCACCCCCGCGCCTGTCTCCGGATGAGCTGTTGCGCCGTGTGCAGGCTGAGGAGGAGTACGAACGCCGCGGCAGGCTCAAGATTTTCCTGGGATACGCTTCCGGGGTCGGCAAGAGCTTCCGCATGCTGGACGAAGGCCGGCGCCGCAAGGCACGTGGCCAGGACGTGGTGGTGGGCGCGATCCAGCCCAGGATGTCCGAGGAACTGGCTCACGTTCTCGAGAAGCTCGAGGTCATCCCGTTGCGGGAACGCGGAGGCATCCCGTACATGGACGTCGAGACCATCCTGAAGCGTCATCCTTCGGTTTGCCTGGTGGACGGTCTGGCCTACGATAATCCGCCCGGGCGTCCTCACGCCCACCGCTGGGAGGATGTGGAACAGTTGCTGCAAGCCGGCATCGCGGTCATTACCAGCGTGAACCTGCAATATGTGGAAGAGCGCCGCGAGGAAGTCGAGCGCATCCAGGGCAAGCGGGTCAGCGTGAGCGTCCCGGAGAGCTTTCTGCGCACGGCCGATGAAATCGAAGTGGTGGACGCTCCTTCCGAATACTGTATGACGCAGGCTGGGGAGGGCGCGCCGGTTTCGCGCGAGGAACTGGACAACCGGCTCTCGCAACTGCGCGAGCTGGCGTTGCTGCTGGCCGCTGACGTGGTCGATCGCCAATTAGAAGAGTACTTGGACCGGCAGGGCGTGGGACAGGCTTACGGCGCGCAGGAGCGCATCCTGGTGTGCATTACGCCGCGAGCCAACGCCGCGCGCATGCTGTCCCGCGCGCGCTTCGCCCGCGACCGCTTTCACGGCGAGCTGTTCGTGGTCCACGTCAGCCAGCCGGACATCAGCGCCGACGATCAGCAGCTCCTGGAGCGCAACCTCGCTCTGGCTCGCGAGGAAGGGGCTCGCGTCCGCACGCTGGAGGGGCCGGACCCGGTTGCCGCGATTCTGCAATTCGCGCATGAGCAGCGGATCACGCAAATCTACGTGGGCCACAGTCCGCAGCAAAGCTGGTGGTCGCGCTTCCGCAAGACCAATGTCGACCGCCTGATTGAAGAGGCCGAGGGGATGGATGTCAAGCTCATCCCTCAGTGACCCCGTCGACGGCTCAGCGGCTCCGCCCCGCGGCAAGCTGAAAATTTTCCTGGGCTACGCGGCCGGCGTCGGCAAAACCTTCAAGATGCTGCAGGAGGCGCAGGAGCGGCGCCGCCAGGGCGCGGACGTTGTGGTCGGCTACTTCGAGCCTCACGGCCGCGCCGATACCATCGCTCAACTGGAAGGTCTGGAATGCATGCCGCGCCGGATTCTCGAATACCGCGGCTCCAAATTCGAGGAGATGGATGTCGACGCGATTCTTGCGCGTCATCCGCAAGTCGCCGTGGTCGATGAATTCCCGCACACCAACGTGCCGGGCTGCCAGCGGACCAAACGCTGGGAAGACGTGCTGGTGCTGTTGGACGCCGCCATCGACGTCTATACCACCATGAATGTCCAGCACCTGGAGAGCCTGAACGACCAGATTCACCAGATCACCGGTATCCGCGTGCGCGAGACCGTCCCGGATTGGGTGGTACAGCAGGCCGGTGAAGTGGTGATGGTGGACTTAACCCCGCGGGCTTTGCTCAACCGGCTGGAGCGTGGGGTGGTCTACAAGCCCGAAAAGGCTCGCCAAGCCAAGGAAAATTTCTTCAAGGAATCGACGCTGGTCGCGCTTCGTGAGCTGGCTCTGCGTCAAACCGCCTACGAGGTCGAACAACGGCACGGAATGGTCCACGCGGGCGAACCCGGCTCCGCGGCTGCGCCGCGCGTCGCCCGAGGCAACGAAACCCTGTTGGTGTACCTGACCGCCGATCCTTCCGCCGCCGCGCTGATTCGCCGCGCCAAGCGTGCGGCGGACTTCTTTCACGCCGAATGCTGGGCGGTCGCGATCTCCCCCGGGCCGGGCTTGGAGGCCGTGCCGGAACCGGCGCGCCAGGTCCTGGAGAAGCATCTGAATTTCGCCCGCAATCTGCACCTGGAAACGCGCCTTCTGGAAGGTCCTGACCCGGCGCTGGAGCTGGTGCGCTTCGCCCGCGACCATGGGGTTACGCAAATCTATCTCAGCCGCGGGCACGCCCGAGCCTCGCTGCCGTTCGGGCAAGCTCTGCTGCGTCCGGACTTCATTCGCGAAGTCGTCCGCCTGGCGCGCGACGTGGAAGTGACCATCGTAGCCGAGCGCAAGCCTCCTCCGGCAGCCTAAGTCGGCTGTAACGGGAACGGGTTGAGCCGCGTTTTACTTACAGGGAGATCTGTGCTCAATGTCCCTCAAGTGGCTTTTCCTGTCTTTGCCCGTGTTGCCCGCTGTCCTGCTGTTTGCCGCAGATGATTCTTCCCCGGCGCCTACGCCTCCGCCGGCTTGGGCCACCAAGCAGTCGGCGCTTTGGACCCAGGACGACTGTAAACAAGTGCTCACCGATTCGCCTTGGGCGAAGTCGGTTACTCCCGGCATCGTCCGGCACAACCCGGCTGACGACCGTCCTTACCAACAGCGCCCCATGGGCCGGCGCGGCGGATTCGGGTTCCCGGGTGGGGGGTATCCGGGAGGAGGCTATCCTGGCGGTGGTTATCCGGGCGGTTATCCTCCGCAGAACCAATACCCACAAAATCCTCCGCGTTCGAGCGACGACACGGCTGACGAGAAGCCCCCCATGCTGACACTACGGTGGGAGAGCGCGCTGCCGGTTCGCGACGCTGAATTGAGATCTCGCGACGAGAATGCTCCCACGCTCGAAGACGAGAACCACTACGCGCTCGCCGTGTACGGAATCCCTGCCAGCGCACTGAACGGGGATCTCAAATCATTTGCCGATCAGATTAAGAAAAAGACGACTTTGAGCCGGGACGGCAAAAAGGATATGAAGCCTTCCAGCGTTCAAGTTCTGCGGCGCGAAAACGGACCGGTGGTCCTGTTCCTGTTCCTCAAGCCTAAAAACGCAAAAGACCAGATCAGCAAGGACGACCGGCGGGTGGAGTTCGACACGCAAATCGTCAGGTACTCCGTCAGCCAGGCGTTCTACCTGGACGACATGACGTTCCAGGGCAAGACGGAGCTTTGAAAACAGCTATCGGCAGTCAGGTATCAGTAGACGACCTGGAGACAGTAGACGACCTGGAGAAGTTTGAGCCGTGCGACCGGAAACTTGAGCCATGCGAGCAGTCTTCGTGCGTGGCAACACCCTCGACTCTAAACACGTTTCGCTCAATGACCTGGTCCTATTCACCTACCGCCTGGGCGGTGTCCCGCTCTCCGGCACGGCGTGGGCGGATCAGCGCGACCTGACCTCCTCCGACCTCTTGCAACTTATCGCCAAGGTTTCGGCCGATCCTCCACCGCCTCCCGATTCCTTTCGCAAGATGCTTCAGCCGGTGCGGGCAGACCGTTTTCAAGCTGCAAATTCACCACGTCGAAAAGGGAGCTGCCGAGCCCTATGATCTCACTTTCGAATTCGTTAGTGAAAACGCTTCCGTCGGGCAGGCAGACGCGTCCGGACTCCCTCGCTGGCGACGGAAATTCAAGAGCAGCTCGGTCTCAAACTGGAATCCTCCACTGCGCCCTTCGCACCATCGTCATCGACCACGCCCGGCTTGCCGAGTGAAAACTGATTGAGGGCAAACTGATCTGGAGCGGCGGTCGCCCACCACGCCACGATTACGGTAAGATTAAGGCACTATTAGCGGGGATAATCTGCACTTCCTCGGTACACGGCGAGCCCTGTTGGCGCGTCATCATTAGTGACCGCGCC
>JASHNT010000024.1 GCA_030041495.1 Bryobacteraceae bacterium
GCGGGACTTTTCAGATATCGCTCGGCATTGCGCGCCAGCAGTTTTCCCGCTTCCATCACCGTGGTCTTGTGACGCACCGCCGTCAGCGCATCGAAAAGTTCGCGCTCTTCCGGAGTGGCGTGACAGACTCCGTTGGTGGCGATCAACGGGATTTTGAGCGAACGGGCCAATTCCATTACCGCCTGGTTGCGAGCCTCCTCGTCGCGATGAAAATGCCGCTGCAGTTCGGCGTAGACATTGCGCGGGCCGAACAGGCGGAGCATCTTTTCAAATCGGGCGCGCACGGGCGCGCCCTCGCCTGTCAAACAGACCAATCCTGGCGCATAGCGCGCGAGCTCATCTTCGGAAGCTTTGGCCTCGCCCTTGGGCGCGCGCAGCTTCATTGAGGTGATCAAGCGGCACAAATTCTGGTAGCCCTCGCGGCTTTCAGCGAGCAGAGCGTAGCGGTAGCCGTCAACGCCCGTGATCTCGGCGCCCAGATGCGCCTTGGCGCCGATTTTTTTCGCGGCCATGTAGAAGCGCGGCGCGCCGCTCAAATTGTCGCGATCCATCAGAGCCATGGCGGCATGGCCGAGGCTGGAGGCGCGATGAATCAGATCTTCCGGCAGCGATGCGCCTTCCAGAAAACTGAACGCTGAGCGCACGCGGAAATCGACAAATTCAGTCATTCTGAGCTCTCAGTCATAAGCCCCTTCTAAAATCCACTGGCGCGCCGCGCGGTCCCGTACGAGGCGATACAGCGCGCCGTCGCTGAGGAGCAGATCGAATTCGTCGCGATTCCATTCGTCCGGCTTCCACCAATCGCCGCTTGATCGCCATGGTCCGGCGATGTTCACGATTTGCCCTTGCACCAAACGAGTCCAGAGTTGCTTCGGCTGCCCTTGTGCCGGTTCCACGCGGGCTTCCAAAAGCGGAGAGAAATAGCGGAAGCCATAGCGCGGCGCGTCGTTTTCCCCGCACCCCGGCCGATGCGTGTTTTGCAGCCGGGGATAGAGCACGTTTTCCGCGCCCACCAGCCCGCGGATCTTGCCTAGCGTCAGCTCGAGCTTTTCCGGCTCCGGCGCGGCCAGGGTGAACAGGCCGTGCTGGACGCGGCGCGGCTCAACCGGCTCGATCCGGAATTGGACCACGTTGATAGCCTCCCGCGGAGGCTCGCGTTCGAGCGAATGCTCGAGCAGCTTCAGAAGGAATTTAACGTCCCGGGTGGGAAACGGGAGCCTAAGGCTCCTTTGCTGCTGGTTCAGGGTTAGATGCAATGCGCCCGCGGCGAGCGACTGCGCGCGCAGCTTGGCTGTCAAACCAAACAGAAACTGCCCCAGCAGGAACAGCAAAGGCTCGCGCAGCTCGATGGGGTGATCGAACTCGGCCGATTCTTCGTAGATCGTTTCCATGTGCTCAAGGCGCAGGGGCCGGTCGAGCGCGCCGCGCGCCAGCTTCTGCAGCCACAGGCCGCGCGAGCCCAGGCGTGCGGCTAAGCCGTTTTCCGGCAGACGGGCGAGGTCGGCGAGCGAACGAACGCCCCACAGGTCCAATATCTTAAAAATTTCGGTCTGAAAAATTTCCGGATCGGGCGGCAGACAGTCGATGGAAAGCGGTCCGAGCACGCGCGACTCTTCTCCGGGCGGGATGAAAGTTCGCCCCGGAAAATTTCGGGCCGCCAGGACCGCGGCTTCTATCGTGGAGGCGACGGCTAGCGGAATGTCCGTAGGCAGTTTCGCCAGTTGTCTTTCCGTGGCCGAGAACACGGCGGTCGATTCATCAACCATCTCGACCCACGGAGAGAAGGATCTGGCTACGACGCCCGCATCGGGCGCATGAATGCAGACGTACATGGGCTAACTCGCTTGGAGGATTTTAAAAGGAGCGGCTCCGGCGAACACCGGCGGCTTGCGCTCGAGCGAAACTCGCTTGACCGCGCAGGATTTGGTCAGCGGCCTCTCAGCCATCACAAGGAAAATTGTCAGCGTAAGTTCAATAGTCCGGCGAAAGCGGAACCAGGCGGTCGAGGGGATGCGCGCCAATGCCTGAGGCGAGGCATCGATCAAATCCAGAGCCACCACGCCGAATCCTCCGGCTTGCAGCAGCAGGTCCGCCGCGCGCAGGGCATGCTCGGCATTGCCGCCGCAGCGCACCCACAATAGTTTTTCGAGCACGACGCCGGCCGCCGCGGCCGAGCAGATATCGAACGCGTTGGCCGTATCGATCAGCGCGGCGTGCTCGCCTTGGCTGGTCGAGGCTGCTAATACGGAGTGAACCAGGCCGGTCCGGCCGCTTGAGCGGGGGCCGTAGATTTCGCTGATCCGCCCGCGCGGAAAAGCGTTCAGATCGCAGTGAAGAAGCTCGGGTTGGTCGGCAAAACGGAACCCAAGAGTAAGCGCTGACAACATACGGATATTCGCCTTGTATTCGCCATATCAGTATGCGCTTCCGGGGTGGGGGTGTCAAGGCGAGGAGGGAGCCTTATGGATCAACACCCAACTTCGGGCGATCATGCAAGTCTTCACGCGACCAGGATTTTACGCCCACTTCTAATTGGGATTTCTCGCTCAGTTGACGTATTTTCTGCCGGGCGCGAATCATACGCTTGGCAGTGCGGCGGAGGGACAACAAGTCCTTCGCTCGGAGCCAAACATACCTTACCATGCGAGTCACATTTACCATGCTAAAGCCGATCGAGGCTGCTCACCCGTTATACTGGCTGATGAGTCCCACCCCCCTCGGGCCCGGAGTGAACCCACAGAGAATCGAAATGAAACCTCTCAGGACAGTTTTATCCGCATTCGCCTTGATGACTCTGGCCGCACTGCGGCTCCCGGCGCAGTATCCACCTCCGCCTTCGCAGCGCGCCGAAGTTCCCACGGGGGGACTCAATTTCTCCTCCGAGGATCAGTTCCACGGGAGCGCAGCGCAAGGCACGGCCAGCGCCACGACGCTCAAGCTGTCGCTCCAGGACGCTATCGATCGCGCTCTGAAGACCAACCTGGGGATGCTGGTGCGCGAATCGGCCGGCAGCGCGGCGCGCGCGGACCGGCTGCGCAGCTTAAGCGCGCTGCTGCCCAACGTCAGCGCGGCCTTCGCTGAATATGAGACGCAGATCAGCCTGGCGGTCTACGGCTTGCGCTTTCCCCAGATTCCGGCCGTAGTCGGTCCGTTTTCCTACTCGGATGCGCGAGCCTTCGCCAACGTGCCTGCCTTCGATTGGACCGCGTTCAAGAACCTGAAAGCCTCCGCTGAAAACGCCCGCGCGGCGCAATTGTCGATCGACGACGGCCGCGACCTAGTGGTGGAAGCCGTCGCCACCGGATATGTCACCATCCTGGCGGACCTGGCCCGCATCCAAATCGTCAAGATGCAAATCTCCACCGCCGAGGATCTGGCCGCGACCGCGAGGGACCAGCACCAGGCCGGTCTCACTCCAGCGTTGGACGATCTACGCGCGCAGGTGGAGCTGAAGAGTCAGCAGCAGAGGCTGCTGGTGGCGGAAAACCAGCTCGCCAAGGATAAGCTGGTATTGGGGCGGGCCATTGGGTTGCCTTCGGGCCAGGATTTCGAGACCACGGATCAGGCTCCCTACAAGCCGCTGGAGGGATTGAACGCGGAGACGCTGTTGAGCCAGGCGTATCAGGCTCGCGCGGACTACCGCAGCGGCGAAGCGCAGTTGCATGCGGCGGAGATCGCCCGTCAGGCGGCGGGCGCGCAGCGGCTGCCCACGGCATTTGTCGCCGCAAATTATGGCGATATTGGACCGTCGCTGGCGCAATCGCACGGCACATTCACGGTGACCGGGACGGTCAGCGTCAATGTCTTCGACGGTGGCCGGATCCACTCCGATCAAAGCGCAGCGGACGCGGAGATCGAGCGGCGGCGCAATGAGCTGGCGGATTTAAAAGGGAAGATCGATTTCGAGGTGAGATCCGCGTTGCTGGATTTGAGCACGGCCGCGGACCAGGTGACGCTGGCGCGCAGCAACGTGGATCTGGCGAATCTCGCACTGGAGCAGGCGCGCGATCGCGTTTCCGGCGGGGTGACCGATAATCTGGAAGTGATTCAGGCGCAGGAAGCGCTGGCGTCGACGAATGAGGATCTGATCAACGGTCTGTACCTGCACAATCTGGCGAAGGTTGCGCTGGCGCGCGCGATGGGTTCGACCGATACATCACTGAAGCGGTTCCTAGGAGGGAACTAGATGGTGGCGGCATGGTAGTCAAGGTGCGGGAGGGCTGGGCTGGGACCGCCTTCAAATGGATCATTGCCCTCACGATGCTGGGCGGACTTAGCATCGCGGGGTACACGGTGTGGCAGCGGCTTTCCAAGGAAGAGACCACGGACGACGCGCAGATCGATGGAACCATTGTCCCCATCAGCGCGCGCATCAATGGCAACGTGGTGGCCGTGATGGCGCAGGACGAAGTCGCGGTGAAGGCCGGGGACGTGCTGGTGCAGCTCGACACCAAGGATCTGCAGGTGGCTCTGGACAAAGCGGAGGCCGACCTGGCCGACGCGGAGGCCAATCTCCGCAGCGCGCGCAGCGATGTGCCGGCCACTTCGGCGTCGACCGCCGGCGCCCTCAG
Organism: Bryobacteraceae bacterium; assembly: GCA_030041495.1. Classification (GTDB taxonomy): domain Bacteria; phylum Acidobacteriota; class Terriglobia; order Bryobacterales; family Bryobacteraceae; genus Palsa-187. Next base: position 4,572 of record JASHNT010000024.1, read on the forward strand.
CACCGCGCGCTCGGTCAAGGACGATGCTTCCGCCGCGCTGAGCTCGGCCGAGCAGCAACTGGGAGTTTTCCGGGCACGCCTGGCGGTGACGCAAGCCAACGTGCGCGTGGCGCAAGCCAATCGCAACAAGGCCGCGCAGGATGTGGAACGCTATAAAAGCCTGGTGGCGAAAGACGAGGTTTCGCGCGAAACCTACGACCAGGCGGTTGCGGCCGAACAAGCTGCTAGCGCTACGGTGGATTCGCAGCAGGCCGCGGTCACGGAAGCGCAACAGAACATCGCCGTTGCGGAGCGGGCCGTCGAGCAGGCTCGCGCGCGAGTCAGTCAAGCCGAAGCCGGAGTCCAAGCCGCCAGCGCCGGACCGGAGCAGGTCAAGGCTGTGGAGTCCCACGCGCAGGCCGCGCAAGCCGTGGTGGCGCAGAAGAAGACGGAGGTTGAGCAGGCCAAGCTGAATCTGAGCTACGCCACGATCACGGCTCCGGTCAACGGAGTGATCGGCAGGAAGGCCGTGGATGTAGGGCAGAACGTCGCGGCCGGGCAACAGTTGATGGTGATTGTGGCTTTGGATGACATCTGGGTCACGGCGAATTTTAAGGAAACGCAACTGAAGGACATGCGCATCGGCCAGAAGGTGACGTTTGAGGTGGACGCCACAGGCCGCACGTATCATGGCCAAGTGGAGCGCATCGCCGGCGCCAGCGGCGCCAAGTTCAGTCTGCTTCCGCCGGAGAATGCAACCGGGAATTATGTTCGCGTGGTGCAGCGAATTCCCATCCGCATTTCCATCGATCCAGGGCAGAACGGCGATCACGCGCTCCGCCCGGGCATGTCTGTTACCCCTAAAGTGCAGATACGATGACACCTACATCGGGTGGATAAACAGAATCAATTGGACGCCGCTAGGCTTCCTCGGATATTCTGAGTGCGTGGATAGCGGCGAAGGCCGCTTTCCCGATGGTGATCTCCCTGCTTGACCCCCGCAGCGAGGGCGGTGGTCTTTGAGCGCCTCCTAAATATCCAGTTGGAGGAAAGTGTGTCTACACGGCTAGCCATTTTTGTTCTTTTGGCGGCCTCTCAATGGGGCCGGAGTGTATGGGGGCAGAACGCGAGGTCTGCTGGCACGGACGATCCGTTTGCTTCTCAGAATTTCTCAGGCGAACCGATGCGCGCGGAGGATTCTCCGGGGACACGGGCCCTAAACCTCACGTTTTATAACGATCCGCGAGGTCCGGAACTGAACCCAGCTCCAGTTCCAGCGGGGACGGTGTCCGTGGAGCAGCTTGAGCATCCGCTTTCCCCCAAGGCGGCAAAGCTGCTCGAAAAGGCGCGCAATTTTGCCGCGATGGGACTCCCTGACAAAGCCATTGTGCAGCTTCATACAGCTCTGAAGGAGCGCTCGGCGGTTCCGTATGCGCACAGCATGCTGGGCGCGGAGTATCTCCGGATGAAACGAATTCCTGAAGCGATTTCGGAACTCGAGCAGGCGCTCACGCTGCTGCCACGCAATGTGCCGGACCGGTCCAACCTGGGCTACGCTTTGTTTCTGTCCGGTGACTTAGATCGTGCCGAGAGCGAGGTCCGCAAGGCGCTGGAGCTTGACTGCAACAACCCTAAGACCCGCAAGGTGCTGAGCAAAATCCTGGAGGCACGGCGAATCGAGGGCCAGCATCAGCCCTGACTCCGCACGGTGGCGCGACTTTTCCACAGCCTAGCTGGCTGCGCGATAATAATTAGACATGTCCACCGCAATTTTAAAATCCAGCCGCGACGTAAGCATTCCCTTAAGTGAAAACAAGCATCTGCTCCGTTGGGTGGAGAAGATGGCGGAATTGACCCAGCCCAAATCCATTCACTGGGTGGATGGTTCGCAGGAAGAAAACGACGATCTGTGCGCGCAGATGGTCGAGACCGGGACGCTGATCAAGTTGAACCAGGATCTGTGGCCGGGCTGTTATTACGCGCGTAGCGACGCTGGCGATGTGGCTCGCGTGGAAGACCGGACCTTCATCTGCTCGCTGTCGAAAGACAACGCCGGACCGACCAACAACTGGGTGAACCCGTATGAGATGAAGGCCAAGTTGAAGGAATTGTTCAAAGGCTCGATGGCCGGGCGCACGATGTACGTGCTGCCGTTCAGCATGGGGCCAGTGGGCTCGCCGATGTCGCAGATTGGCGTGCAGTTGACCGACTCGGCGTATGTCGTGGTAAACATGCGCATCATGGCTCGCATCGGGCTGCGAATCTACGCGGAAATCGACAAGGATTACAAGCGCGTGGTGCCGTGTATGCACAGCGTGGGGATGCCGCTGAGTCCCGGAGAACGCGACGTGCCGTGGCCGTGCAATCCCGAAAAATATATCGTGCATTTTCCGGAGACGCGCGAAATTTGGTCGTACGGGTCGGGTTACGGCGGCAACGCGCTGCTGGGCAAGAAGTGCTTCGCATTGCGCATCGCCTCCAACATCGCCCGGGACGAGGGCTGGATGGCGGAGCACATGCTGATTCTGGGCGTGGAAAATCCCAAGGGCGAAAAGACATACGTGGCGGCAGCGTTTCCCAGCGCCTGCGGCAAGACTAACTTCGCGATGCTGATTCCGCCCAAGGGCTTCGAGGGCTGGAAGGTGTGGACGGTGGGCGACGACATCGCCTGGATCAAGCCGGACGCGCAAGGCCGCTTGCGGGCGATCAATCCGGAAGCCGGATTCTTCGGCGTGGCGCCGGGTACTTCCATGCACACCAATCCAAACGCGATGAAGAGCCTGGCCAAGAACGCGATCTTCACCAACACGGCTCTAACTCCGGATGGCGGGGTGTGGTGGGAAGGCATGACGGATGAGCCGCCGGCGGAGTGCCTGGATTGGAAGGGCAACCTGTGGACCCCGCAAATCGGCAAAGAGACCGGAGTCAAGGCCGCGCATCCCAACTCGCGCTTCACCGCGCCAGCGTCCCAATGCCCGACCATCGATCCGGCGTGGGAGGATCCGCAGGGAGTGCCGATCAGCGCGTTCATCTTCGGCGGACGCAGAGCGACGACCATGCCGCTGGTGTACCAGGCGTTCAACTGGAGCGCGGGAGTGTACATAGGGGCGACCATGGGCTCGGAGATGACGGCGGCAGCAGCAGGTGGAGTTGGACAGGTGCGGCGCGATCCGATGGCGATGCTGCCCTTCTGCGGTTATCATATGGCGGATTATTTCCGGCACTGGATCAAGATGCAGCGGAATCTGTCGGAGACACCGCGCATCTTCCACGTGAACTGGTTCCGCAAGGATGCCAACGGCAAATTTATGTGGCCTGGTTTCAGCGACAACATGCGCGTGCTGAAGTGGATCGTGGACCGGGCGCACGGCCGGGCTCTGGGCCGGGAGACCCCCATCGGATGGATGCCGCGTTACCAGGACATCGAGTGGAAGGGTATGGAGTCGTTCCCGCAGCAGACCTTCGACGAGTTGCAGGCCTTCGACCGCGCAGCGTGGCAGAAGGAAGTGATCGCGCACGAGGAGCTGTTCCTGAAATTGCACGACCACCTGCCTCCGGAAATGGTCTACGAGCGGGAACTACTGATCTGCCGGATGTGAGGGCTCTTATGCGCCCTCTTCCTCGAACTGAACCTTAGCGAAAATTTCGGCGAGCGGGACGCTGGTGTCGATGCTGTCGAATCGGGCGACTGCGTCGGGGCCGCTGAACTCCGTTACCGGCCAAGGTCCACTGTCGTTACGCCCGTACACTTCCACTCGCGCCGCCGTCTGTGAAACGAAGGCATATTCTTTAAGCGATTCGATCCTTCGATAGTGCTCCGCTTTGAATTCGCGATCGGCCAACTCAGTCAAGGCCGAGAGTACCTCGATCAGCAAGGTTGGGTTGAGCAGAGTGTCTTGGCGGCTGCCAACGTATTTCTGGTCACCGCAGGCAACCACAATATCGGGGTAAGTGTATAACCTGCTCTGGGAAATCGCCACTCGTAGGTCGCTGGAGGCGACAATGCACGGTCGCTTTCTAAGCGCATGATACAGTTCGGCCGCAAGATTACCGATGATGATCGCGTGGCGCGGAGATCCCCTGGCCATCGCGTAGATCCGGCCGTTGTAGTATTCATGCCGGAATTCGGCGGCGCGCTCGATTTCGAGATATTCCTCGGGCGAAATCCAGTTCTGCGGATGCGCGGCCATGCCTTCTTGGTAACGCGCCGCACCAGCATGGCATTATTTCCCCAACATAGCTTCGATCGCGAAAACCAGCACCACCAAAGCCTCGCCGGCGATGAAGCCGGAGGCCAGCGGCAGGCAGAATTTCTCTTCGGATTTCGAGCTCGTCTTGGCCCACAGCCACTGGCACAAGCCGCCGGCGACCATCGGCATCACCGAAACTCCCGGTACAAGCATGCCGATGCCGACTGCGGTCGGCGAGGGCAGAAAGTGGCTGTATTTGGGCTCGAGCAGGGTGATGACCACACCCAGGGCGATCGCGATCAGCATTGCCGCGAAGCAGCCCTGGGGAAGTTGCTTGAAGCCTTGATTCAAGACCTCGGCGAAGCCAGCCCATTTCACGCTGATGGGTGAGGTCAATCCGCTGTCGCCGATGCCGTACTTGGCCTTCAGCGCCGGATACACCAGAGCCACCGCGAGCGAGCCCACCGGTATCGTGATCAGTTGCACGATGGTCAGGCTGCGATTATTCGAGCCCACGATCTTGCCCGACTTGTAAGTCTGCATCAGCGTCTCGCCGTTCACGGCAACAGTTCCGGACATGCCGGAACCGATCATGTTGACTGACATGCTGCCGGGCGAGATTACGGCGAACACGGCCTGCATCAGGTTCGCCAACGCGCTCACCGGAGCCCAGTTGGTCTCGCCCAGCACGCGCGTTCCCACCAACATCAAGAAGAACGAAAGCACCAAGCTGACCAGCGTAAGCCACACCGGGAAATCGAGCGAATACACCTGCAAGACGCACAGCATCAGGGAGAGCGTAGCGACTCCGGCAACGACGTATTTGATCGGAAGATCGGTGGAGCTTACGTTTTTGGTTGAAAAGCTCGCGAAGGTTTTCGAAACCAGTTTCCACTTGAGCGCCAGAGCGGTAATGCCTCCGGCGACCATGAATCCGGTGGCGGGCCACATCACCCAGCGAAGCACAGAGGCGAACTCCGGAGCGGGCACGATGCCGTGCGCCGCGAGCATCCGCGGAGCGATTACCCACGACGCGATCATCCCGAGTCCCATGGAAATCGCGATGCGCGGGCCCACCAGCATGCCGGAGCCGAATGAGAGGAGGCTTGCTTCGGTGCCCATGCGCAAGCTCATCCCACTCGAACCGAAATACCAGCTATCGGCGAACAATTTCAGCTTATCGCGCAGGACCGCGAGCAAGCCGGAGAGAAACATGCCCAGGCCGAGAGCGGCGACGCGCGGCGCGGCCTCGCGGCGCCCTTGATCCAGCACCAGCAGGACTTCGCCGGCTGCCATGCCGTCGGCAAAGGTGAGGTTTTCCTCGTCGATGTAGTAGCGCCGCAGAGGCACGGCCATCAGCACGCCGGTCAGGCCTGCGATGGTTAGCCACCAGAAGGTCTGCCAGACCGAAAGGTGCACGGAAAATCCCAGCCCCGGTTTTGCGTTCAGCATGTCCAGAGCTGCCAGCACCACGCACATGAATCCGGATTGTCCTGCTGCGGTGCCGCCGGCCTGCACGATATTGTTCTCCACCGCGCTGCCGCGAGCGCCGGTGAGAAAGCCGATGGCCGAGATCATGATGTAGCCGAAGAACGCGCTGACCACGGAAATGTTCGGGCCGTAGCCGATCTTGAGCACTACGTACGGATACGATGCTCCGATCAGCGCCGCGACGATGACGGAAATGGCAATCGCACGAAGGGTCAGGTCCCGATGCGCGCCCGAGGTTTGCGGACCGGCGGCGGGTGCGTGGATCGTGCTCATGGCTTTCTCGACTACTTCCAGCCTAGATGCAACGCGACAGCTCCGCCGGTCATTCTCTCGAATTCGACCCGGCTGAATCCTGCGTGGCGCATCGCTGAGGCCAGGTCTTCCGCGCCGGGGAATTTGCGGATAGATTCCGGCAGATAGGAATAATCTTCGCGCGAGCCGGAGACCATGCCGCCCACCCAGGGCAGCACGCGCGTCGAAAACACGCCGTAAAGCGCGCCGAAGGCACGATTGGTAGGCTGCGAGAATTCGAGAATCGCCGCGCCGCCGCCGGGTTTGAGCACACGCAGAATCTCGCGCAATCCTTCCTGGTAATTCGCGAGGTTGCGAAAGCCGAACGCGCAGGTGATCAGGTCGAGCGAATTGTCGCGCAGCGGCAGAACCAACGCGTCGGCTTCAAACAGCGGATTCGCGAAGCGCCCCGCGCGCGCTTTCCGCGCGGCTTCCGCCAACATGGGATGGCAAAAATCGCTGCCGAAGATGCTGGCCTCTCCTCGGCGGCGCTGCATCTCCAGCAGCACGTCGCCGGTTCCGCAGCACAAGTCCAGCACGGCCGCGCCGGGCCGGGCCAAAACCGGAGCAATTCGTTCCACCGCGCGAGATCTCCAGCGCTTGTCGAGGTTGAAGGACAGCACATGATTGAGGAGATCGTAACGGGCGGCGACACGTCCGAACATGGCGCGGACCCAGCGGGAAGCTGCTTGCTCCCCTGTGACGCCTCGCGGTGTGGTGCCGGTCTGAATCATCCCAAGGACGCCTCGATGGACTCGCGCACCAGCGTTTCGTCGATCCCGGAGAAGATGCGGACCTCACCGATTTTCATCGGCAGAACGAAATGAACTCTGCCGCCGACAGTCTTTTTGTCGCTTTTGAGACGCGCCGTCAGATTCGCCGCGGAGACGCCGTCGAGCTTGGGAATCGGGCCATACCTGGCGATCGTGGTCTGGATGCGCGTCGCGTCGTCGGCGGTCAGATGGCCGAGGCGTTCAGCCAGGACGGTCGCCGCGCGCATGCCCCAGGCGACTGCTTCGCCGTGCAGCAGGCACTCGTATTTGGTCTCGGCTTCGAGAGCATGGCCGAAGGTATGGCCGAAATTCAGGATGCGTCGGAGGTCTCCTTCGCGCTCATCCGCGGTCACTACTTCTGCTTTGATGCGCACGGCATCGGCGATTACGCGATCCACAACAGCAGGTTCCTGCCGCAGCACGGCTTCCCAGCATCGCTCCAGCACGTCGAATAAGGCCGCGTCGCGAATCACACCACTCTTGATGATTTCGTACAATCCGGCGCGATACTCGCGCTCCGGCAGAGTGCGCAGCACTTCCGGATCGATCCATACCGCCAGAGGCTGGTGGAAGCTGCCGATGAGGTTCTTGCCCGCGACCAGATTGACTCCGGTCTTCCCTCCGACCGCGGCGTCGACTTGGGCGAGCAACGTGGTCGGAACCTGGACCACCGGTATGCCGCGCATGAAGATGGCGGCGAGGAATCCGGCCAAGTCTCCAACGATCCCTCCGCCAAAAGCGACGATCAGGCTAGACCGGTCGCCGCCGGACGCGACCATTTGCTCGGCCAGGGCTTCCACTTCCGCGAGACGCTTACGAGGCTCGCCCCCGGGGAAGAACAGGACCTGGGACGGTATGGCGTCGAGCAGGCGCTGGAGCGCCGACCCGTGCAGATCCCAGACATCCCGCGTGGTGACAACAAAGAGCTTCCCAGGCTTTCCGACGGTGAATTTTCGGAGACAGCCCCGCTCCACGACCGCTTCATAGCTTCGTTGTGGAGTTGTAACGCGGAAAGAGGGCATACGTTCCCTTGTACCACGCCCGGCGCGGCAAAATTTCTCGAAAATTGTGAATCCGGCGCTCAAACGGCAGCATCTGAGTAGAGATTCATAAACATCGCTGGAATTTGATGGCATGCATGCAGTAAGATGAATGCTTCGTGCCGATTTTTGTGTCCGTGCTGATGGTCGTGCAGGCGCTCACCTACCGTGAGGCGCCCGCGGACTCCGTGCTCCACGTGCGCCTGACTAATGCGGTCGGGAGTTTCGCCAGCCGGCCGGGCTCTGCGGTGGACGGCGTGCTGATCGCACCGGTGAAAATCGACGGCGAAACCGTACTGCCGGTGGGAACTATGGTGCATGGGCACGTCAAGTCGGTGCGCCGCATCGGTCTTGGCATCCTGCACGAAACCGCGTCTCTGGATCTAACGTTCGATTCGGTCTCGTTGCCGGGCGGAGCATCGCTGCCGGTGTCGACCAAGGTTGCCTCCGTGGATAACGGCCGCGAGGAAGTCATGCCCTCGGGCGAGATTCGCGAAGGCCGCAGCACGGCGAGTTGGGGAAACCACGCTGCTCACCTGCTGCGCGATGCGATGTTACTGGATGTTCACGCGCAGATCGCCGCCTGGGCGGTGAAGTCAGTCGTGATGCAGGTTCCTGAGCCGGAGATTTATCTACCCACGGGGGCGGAGCTGACCCTGGTGTTGTCCACGCCGGTACGGACTTTATTCGTGTCGAATGCCGACGACGATTCGCGCGGATTCACGGAAGATGAGCGGGTAAGCCTCGAGCCGGTAGTCGCCGAAGTCCCCGAGCGGGCTTTTACGCCTCGCACCAAGAAAGCGGATTCGGGCCGGCCCGCCGACCTGGTGAATGTACTGTTGATCGGCTCGCGCGAGCAGATTTCGGCCGCGTTCACCGCCGCTGGATGGACGCTGGCCCAGCCGTCCTCGCGGCGATCGGATTTGGAGAGCGCTTTCGCGGCGACATTCGATCGCGCGGATCGCAACGCGCCCATGTCCAGCCTGCGGATCAACAACGCCGCTCCGGACATGGCTTGGGAGAAGGGCTTCAACGACGTCTCCAAGCGGCACCACATCCGCTTGTGGAAGATGGCGGAGACCTGGGATGGCCAGGAGCTGTGGGCTGCCGCCGCCACACGCGATGTGGAAATCGGGTTCCTGCGACCCGGCCACGTGGTCACGCACCGCGTGGAGGAGCAGGTGGATCATGAACGCGACAAGATCGCCTGGGACCTGGCCTACGCTTCCTGCGCCGATGCGATGGACTGGTGGGACCGGCCGGCGGTCCCGCACTTCACCCGCAACGCCACCGGCGACCGCATGCTGACGGACGGGGAACTGGTGGTGGTGAAGGTCAACGATTGCCTCCATCCCCGGGGCGTGGCCAGCGGCCACGATACGCTGCCGATGCATGGAGGCCGCTTTCAACGGATCCTGCGGCGTGAAATCCTGAGCACGCGTAGCGACCTGATTCGCGACAACATTTACTGGAGGGCGTATGAAGGTGTGCGGATTCTGGTGGCGTCCATCCAAAGCCACCGCCGGACTCCTGAGCCGGACGCCGCGCCCAAGCGCACCCTCGCCACCCGCCTACAGCCGGGCGGGCTGACCAGCTTCGTATCCTTCCGATAGCTAGCACCTTTCAGCAAACAGTTTTTAGCTGACCGCTCTCACGCTCCGTATTTCTTGAACCAGGCCAGCATTTTCTTCCAGGCATCTTGCGCGTCAGCCTGGTTATAGCTGGGGCGATAGTCTGCGTTGAAGCCATGCTGCGCGTCCGGGTAGACGATAATCTCCGACGGATTCCCCACCACTTCCAGGGCAACGCGCATCTTGTCAACCGACTCCTGCGGGATGCCGGTATCTTTCCCTCCGAAGAAGGCGATGATGGGAGTGTTGAAAGCTCCCGCGTAGTCGATCGGATTCTTGGGCGTCAGGTCGTTTTTGTCGCCCTCCAGCCGGCCATACCAGGCCGCTCCGGTCCTGAGCTTGGGGTTGTGAGCCGCGTATAGCCACACGATTCGCCCGCCCCAGCAGAAGCCGACGATGGCGATTCGGGAAATGTCGCCGTGGGCGGCCTTGGCGGCCCAGTTCGCCGACGCGTCCAAGTCGCTCATGACCTGCGCATCGGGCACTTTGGAAACCACCTTGGTGAGAATTTCGTTGACGTCGGTCATCTTGGAAACGTCGCCCTCGCGCGAGAACAGCTCCGGCGCCACGGCGCAGTAGCCGGCGTGGGCCAGCCGCCGGCAGATGTCCTTGATATGCTCGTGCACGCCGAAGATTTCCTGCACCACCAGGGCGATGGGGAATCCGTGACCCTTGGAAGGGCAAGCGCGGTAGCCGGGGATGACGCCGTCCTTCACCGGAATCCGGACTTCGCCAGCGGTGAGGTCCTTTGCGCTGGTGGTGATGGCGGTCTGCGCACAAATGGGCTGTACGGCGAGGGCAAAACCAACCGCGAGCTTCTTCACCACGAATTCGCGCCGGCTTTCAGGCTCGATGTCGGGGAGCAGGCTCTTGAGGTCGGACGAAATGGACATGGCCCAATTGTACCGCCTCAAACGTGGCGGACGGCTTCCATCGGATCCACGTTGAGCCACGGTCTCGCCGATCCATACGCCACGGCCAGCGACACCGCCAGAACGCCTGCGGCTACGGGAACGAGGACGGTCCACTCCACGGTGCGGATGCCGAAGAATTGCGATTTGAACAGCGCGGTCCCGCCGACGCCGAGCAGGATGCCGATGCCGATACCCGCTCCGGCGACCACGCCGGTCTGGCGCAGGATCATTTGCAGCAATTGCCCGGGGCGAGCACCCAGGGCCACGCGAATACCGAGCTCTTTTCTGCGTTCGCTCACCGAATAAGAGATCGCGGCGGCCAGACCGACGACCGCCAGCCCCAGTCCGAGCCCGCTCAGCGCGGCGACAATCGCGGCCGTGATGCGCTCGACCAGTAGCGTCAGGTTCATCAGGTCATCGAAAGTTGCGGGCTGAATCGGCGCCTTGAATCCGACGCCGTGCATGGCCCGCGCCAGAGGCTGAGCCAGAAGCGCCGGGTCGCCGCGTGTACGCAAGATTACGTTCACCGAGTTCTGATAGTGCTGATCGAGCGCGTAGTAGAAGAACGGCTTAGGTTCCTCGTCCAGATTGTCGTCGTATTTTCCATCGGCGACCACGCCAACGATGGTCGCCGTGATAGGCGGCTGATCGAGGCGCAAGCTTTGACCCACGGGTCGCGGCCGGGGAAAAACATCTCCGCCATTTTGCGATTGATGACCATGACCTCCGGGCTCTTCTCGCGGTCCCTTGAATCGAAGACCCGCCCACTTAACAGATGCAATCCAAGCGTGGAGAAGTAATCGTTATCCACTACCACGTGGCCCACTTGAATGTTCTTGTCGCTATTCGGAATCCCGACGGGAACAGGTAGACTGTCGATCAGAGGCAGGCCGGAGGCCAGCGTCACGGCTTCCACACCAGGCAGGGCTGCGGCCGAACGGCGAGCTTCGGCGTAAAGTTCCTTGCCACGAGCCTGGGTGAAACCTTCGTTCTTCACATAAAGCGCTTCGGCGAGCAGATTGCGCGCAGTGAATCCGATGTCGACGTGACGCAGGTTGTAGATATTTCTCTCGCATAGTCCCATGCCCACCAGCACCAGAGTGCAGATGGCTACCTGCACGATGACCAGCGCATTACGGCGGGCGTTTTTGCGGGTTCCTCCCACCACCACTTCGCCCGCAAGCATCTGCGACAGATGCGGCGACGAAGCGTAGAGAGCTGGGACTAGCCCAGTCGCCAGGATCGCGATCAGCACCAAAGCCACAGTTCCCGCGGCCACGCGCCAATCCAGATGCAGATTGAGACCGAACCCAAAAGCTCCCCACAGAGGAAGGTTGATGGTGTAGTTGGAAAAGCGCGCGATGACGGCGGAAGCGATCCCGTATCCGAGCGCGCCTCCGGCTGCGCATAGAAGCGCGCTCTCCATCAGGAATTCGCGGATCAGCCGGCCGCGTTGCGCACCCAGGGCCATCTTGATGGCAGCCTCGCGCCTCCGGCCTACGGCGACCGCCAGCAGTAGGTTCGCAACGTTGGCGCAGGCGATCAGCAGCACCAGCACCACCAATCCCACAAGGATCGCCGCGGCCAACTCGGCCGTAGGAAGGGCATCGGGAGGTAAGAGAGTGGCGCGCGTGACCTGGGCGGCTCGGTCCTTGTCTTCCTTCGGATATGCCGAGGCGAGCTGGCCGGAGAGAGCGCGCATCTCGGCCTGCGCCTGCTGGCGCGTCACACCCGGCTTCAGCCGGCCGAGCAGGATCAAGTGATGCTCCTCACGCTTGGGGGATCGTTCATCGGGCGAGAGAGACAATATCAGGTCGCCGTTCAGGCCGAAGAGCGAACCGGTGAACTCTTTCCGCGCGACCCCCACGATGGTGTGCCCGGCGATGGTCTGGCCCACAACGTTCGGATGGGAGCCAAGCCGGCGCCAGCACGGGTAGGTCATCACGGCAAGCGGAGGATCGGCGCGGTCGTCACCGTCGACGAACAGCCTCCCCAGGAACGGCTTCACGCCAAGCACGGAGAAATAGTTGTCGGAGAGGGGACGGGAGATGACGCGAATCTGGTTTGATCCGTCGTCACTCGCCTGAAAATTCACACTGACGGAATTCGGCGCGGCCGCCAGATCCGCAAAGACGTGATTGTTGGCGCGGAAATATTCGTAATCGGGGTACGAAATCTCCGAGTTGTCGCTGCCGGGCGTCCGCTCGGAAATCGTCACGAGGCGGTCCGGATCGGAACCCGAAGGCGGAAGCAACAGGGCTGTGCTCGAAGCGCTGAGGCTGATCACTCCCAGGGCCATGGCGACGCCCAGGGACAGCACGGCGACGATTGTAACCTTCCAGTTATCGCGCAGAGTGCGCAAAGATCGGATGGGCGCGGCGGTCATAACGGGACTATTCTGTCACTCCGTGCACGCAGCGTGGGAACGGCACAGCGGCACCCGGCGAAAACTTTTGGTATAGTGCTGTGTGGTGTTCTTCCCGCTTTTTCAAGGAGATTTGACGTGAGAAATCGTCTACCCAGTTTCATTTTCATCTCGACCGTCGCCGGTGCAGCTTTCGCTGTGGCGATTTCCATGTGGGCGCAAACGCCGGAGCAGGCGGCTGTCGCGCCGGCCGGCGGCAGCCAGAATCCGGATACCGCTAAGGCCCGGGGCCGCGGCCGCGCGCCGCTGCCTCCGCCCGGACCGACGCCGCGGACGGCGGATGGCAAGCCCGACCTGGTGAGCACCTGGAGCAGTCCCGGTCCGGTCGGCGACATCGAGCAAGGCATGCCGACCGTTCCCTGCGATACGCCTGGAGCCGTGGAGCAACCCGCTGGGCGGGGACGCGGCCGGGGCGGCGCAAAGGCTGCGCCGGTGTGCCGCGAAGCTGTTCCGTTGTCGGAGCAGGGCATGAAGGTTTGGAAGTCCCAGCTTTCCAAGAACGATCCGGAAGCCAACTGCCTGCCCACGGGCGTGCCGCGCATGGCTCCCTATCCGTGGCGAATCGAAGTGGATCCAACCCACATATTCTTTCTATTCGAGGGCAATATCCACAGCTACCGCGAGATCTTCATGGACGGCCGCAAGCATCCGGACGATCCCGATCCCACCTGGTACGGCAACTCCATCGGCCGCTGGGATGGCGACACGTTGGTGGTGGATACCATCGGCTACAACGACAAGTTCTGGTTCGATTTCGCCGGCCATCCGCACAGCGAGAAGCTGCACACGGTGGAGCGCTACACGCGCACCGATTCACGGAACCTGGTGATCGAGACCACCGTCGACGATCCAGTGATGTACACCAAGCCCTTCACCATCAAGTTTACGGCGCAGGCGCAGCCGAACACCGACCTGACCGAGTACATCTGCCAGGAGAATCAGCAGGACGCGCAGCACCTGCAAGGCCCGGCGGGCCTGAATTAACGGATCCGCCGCGGCAACCAAAGGTCGCGTAAGCGACTACTCGATCTCGAGTAGCTCGACTTCGAAGATCAGTGTTGCGCCGCCGGGAATCCCGGGCGTTCCGCGATCGCCGTACGCAATTGAGGCGGGACAGGTCAGAGTGGCCTTCCCGCCTACTTTCATTTTCTGCACGCCTTCGGTCCAGCACGGGATGACGCCGTTGAGCGGGAAGGTGGCAGGCGCGTTGCGCTTGTAGGAGCTGTCGAATTCCGTGCCGTCGATCAGCGCGCCCCGATAGTTGACCTTCACTTTGTCGGTGGCTTTGGGCGATGGCCCTGTGCCCACGCGTTCGTCCTTATATACCAAGCCCGATTCGGTCTTGATCGCACCCGGTTCCGCAGCAGCCTTGGCGAGATACGCCACCGAAGCGGCCTTTTGCTTTTCAGCCGCGGCCTGGGAGCGCGCCATGTATAGGGATTGAATCTTGGGCGTCTCTTCCTCCAGGCTCACCGTCGATTTTCCGGCGATACCGTCGGCAATCCCTTTCTCCAAAAGTTCCACCTCGGGCGGTGCAAGAGTGAAGGGCGCGATCTGTCTGGCGATGGTCAGCCCCAGTGCATAGATCGTCTTCTGCTCGTCGGTCATGCCCGTCGTGGCCGCCGGAGAATCTCCCGCCGGAGGTTGCGCCGCTGCAGGCGTCTGCGCCAGCAGTGCTACCGGCGCCACAAGCGAGACGAAAAGATTGAGGAAGACACGCATGCTTCCAGGCTACCATTGACTCCTCCGGCTGACCGCTCACCCAACCGCTTTGGTAGATGGCATGCTGGAGTGAGGCAGGTATGGGCCGTCCGGCGAAATCTAAAGCGAGCACAATCAAAGTAGTAACCTTGCTAGCCCTGAGTCTTCCGGCCACGGTGGTTGCGCAAAACGTCGCTCAGAATGCGCAAAACCTGGCCCAGAACGTGGTAAATCTGCCCGAAGATGTCGGCCCCACCATGAAGGCCAACCCGTTCGACGCAAAGCAGAAATTCGAGTATCGCTTCCTGCAAACAGTGGGTCTGCATGGGTACCTGGGTGCGGCGGCGGGCGCGGCCATCGGGCAAGCGCGCAATGTCCCCCACGAATGGGGGCAAGGGGCAGAGGGCTACGCGACCCGCTACTTCTCCGACTTCGGGACCAACCTGACGCGCCAGTCGATCGCCTTCGGCCTGGAGACCGGCCTGCATGAGGATCCGCGCTATTTTCCCAGCGAGGAGCACGGATTCCGCAAGCGCATGAGGAACGTGCTGCTTCAAACGTTAGTGGCGCGCACGGATTCCGGCAAGGAAACGTTCGCCTGGGCGCGCATCGGGAGCGCCTTCGCCGCCGGCGCAATCACCAACGCCTGGCAACCGGAGAGCACCGACACGCCGGGCCGGGCTGTCAACCGCGGCTTCATCATGCTGGGCGGCGACTTCGGCTACAACTTTCTTCAGGAATTTATTCCGATTTTCCGTCCGCGCGGCCTGAAGCGGTAAGAGCGGGAGCATTGCTGCAACCCGCTAGGGCTGCATGCCCTTGGCCTTGAGAACCCCCGCGACGGAGGGGCCGCTCAAAACCTTCATGATCGCGGCTGCGCCGGGAGCATTCCCTGGCTTGGCGGCAAGCGCCGCGGAAAAGCTGATGTAGGATTGATACTCGGCCGGAATGGACCCTACCAGCTCGACTCCGGGCGCTGGCAGAATCTCGCTGACCAGCGTGAGCACCATCTCTGCCTCGCCCTTGGCAACCCGCGCCGTAGCCCGCGTCGAACCCTGCTCGAGGATCGTCTTCGCCTTCATCGCGGACGCAATTCCCATGTTCCCGAAGCTCTTCTCCAGGGGCACGCGGCTGGCGCCGTCGCCCGCGTAGGTGATCGACTTGGCGTTCAGCAACGCCGCCTTGAACGCCGCGGGACTGCTGATGTCCGGGCGCTTGGCCCCCTTGCGGATGCCTACGCCGACGCCCGCGCGCGCCAGAGCGATTTTTCCATTGGGCGATAGTTTTCCGGCTTTGATCAGCGCATCGGTCATGTCGCTGGTCATCACCGCGAGATCGAACGGCGCGCCGGCTTCGATCTTTTGGGCCTGCGAAGCGGAGGTGGCATAATCGGCGTGCACCGGCAGAGCCGCGGCGCGCTCCATCTGCGGGCGCAGCTCATCGAGCACAGCCTTCACGCCGTTGGAGGCGATGATGCGAACCTGCGCGGCCAGCGGGAAGCTCGCGGCCGCCAATACAGCCAGAATCTGTTTCGCTTTCATTTGTCAAACATACTATCATCGCTGGAAGAGAAGATGCGCACACTTTGTCTGATGCTTTGCGCCGCCGTGGCCGCTTATTGCCAGCCGCCCAACATGCAGGCGATTGCCCAAGCCCTCGGCGTGACTTGCGATTATTGCCACGCCGCGGATGCAGCGCCAAAAAAGCAGCTTGCCAGTGCGATGATCGCGATGACGCGCGACATTAATGCCAAGATCCAGAATGCCAAGGTCCAGGCGGCCACAGGCCTCGCGGCCGGCCAAGCCGTCGAAGTGCAGTGCGTGACGTGCCATCGCGGCGTCCCGATTCCGCGCCCACTGGCCGATATCCTGGCGCAGACCCTGAAAGACCAGGGAGCGCCGGCGGCGATCGAGCAGTATCGCGATTTGCGCCAGAAGTTCTACGGAAGAGAGGCATACGATTTCGGCGAGGATACCCTGATCGGGGTTGCGCGAGCCATCGTTCAGAACCGGCCCAGCGATTCCATCGCGCTGCTCCAATTGAATCTTGAGTTTTATCCGCGTTCGGCCGCCTCTTACGCGGAGATTGCTTTCGCGTACACGCGCAAGCTGGACGACGATTCCGCGATCCAGAACTTGCAGAAGGCGCTCGAAATCGAACCGGACAACGGGGTCTTCCGCGGCCAACTGGAGCAGTTGCAATCCTACCAGCGCGCGCGCCAGCGCCGGCAATGAAGCTGGTTCTAGATCCGTACGAGATGATCCACACCTGCAAGCATCCGCTGTGGAAGTCCTCGATTCCGCACCGGCTCATCGAAACCGGAGGCATGAGCTTGCAGGATCTGGACGACGAGATCGGCCGCGGCCAGGCTCTGGAACGCCTGCGCGACCGCATCCCCGAAGTGATGACCGCCGAGCAGCACGACTATCTGAATGCGTTGCGCCGCGACCGGACTCAATTGGTGGCGCGCGGAAGATTGTAGAAGGCGGTCAGCTTCAGCCATCAGCAGCCGGCCAACAGCAGTCAGCCCAGAGCCGTTTGCTAAATGCCTGACCGCTGGGGGCTGCACGCTGAAGGCTGATCGCTGTTCGCTAATTGGGCAACCGATACGCGCGGTACTCGGCCGAGTACGTCCCGCTGCCGATCGCCACGACGATATACTGCTTTCCGTTGAGCATGTAGGTCATCGGCGACCCGGTCTGCGGAGCCGGCATCGGAATCGCTCCCGCGTCCTTGCCGGTGGCCTTGTCATAGGCGCGGAGATACGCGCCCTGCGCTCCGTCCGGCATCGTGATCGTGCCCTTTTCGCCGACCACTACAAGTGTCTTGGTGACCACTTGCCCAGCGGTTCCGGTGCGGCCGGTGCGCGGGATGTTCTGGCCCTTGAGGTCCGGGGAGTTGCGGATGTTGTCCGGCGATTCGCCATGAGCCACCTGCCAGAGAATGTCGCCCTTGTTCAGATCGATGGCGCTGATCTGACCGTACGGCGGCTTGATAAGCGGAAGTCCGCGCACAGTGAGACCGCCTCCTCCTCCCACACGGGCACGAGGCGGGGCCGCCGCCGGTGGTTCATCGGCATTTTGCGCCGCCGTTGCGGGGCTGGGGACGAAATCCGCTCCACCGCGGCCGCCGCGTCCTGCTGCTGCATTGCCTCCGCGTCCTCCATTTCCCCCTCGTCCGCGGCCTCCAGCGGGAGCCGCAGTGCCGGACATGTACGCCACGTCGGTCCGGTTCGGATCGCCGGGCACCAGACCGATCTGCGTGACTGCCGCTTGCGAGGACACGAACACGGTGTGCGTCTCCGGATCGTACGATCCTCCGGGCCAGTTGGATCCGCCTCCGGCGGTTGCCAGGGTCAGCGTCGCGAGCGGACCTTCGGGCTTGCTCAACGATCCCGGCGTGAACATGGGACCAATACGGTAACGCGAAACGACCTGCTCGGCTTCCGCGCGCATCTCCGGCGTGAAGTTGATCAAGTCATCGATGCTAATGGACTGCCGGTCATACGCGGGCGGTTTCGTCGGGAAAGGTTGCGTCGGCGAATACCATTCGCCGGGAACGTCGCCCTTCGGCACCGCTTTTTCTTCCCAAGGCCACACCGGCTCACCGGTTTCGCGATTCAGTACGTACAGGAACGCCTGCTTGGTGGGCTGCGCCACGGCCTTGATCATGCGGCCGTTGACCACAATGTCGGCCAGGATCGGCGGGCAGGGATTGTCCATGTCCCAGATGCCGTGATGCACGTATTGCCTGTACCACTTCATCTTGCCGGTCTTGAGATCCAGCGCAACCAGGCTCTCGCCGAACAAATTGTTGCCGGGGCGATGGCCGCCGTAGTAATCGCCAGTAGGCAGTTCGATGCCGAGGTAGACGGTGTTCAGGTCCTCATCGATCGCGGCTTGTCCCCAGGAGCCGGTGTTGCCGGTGTAGGACCAGGAATCGTTGAGCCAGGTGTCGAATCCGGGCTCGCCCGGTTTGGGGATGGTATGGAAGGTCCAGAGGCGCTTGCCGGTGCGGGCATCGAAGCCACGAACATAACCCTTAACGTTTGTTTTACTGGTGGGAACGCCGCCGGGCTTGTGCGCCGCGCCTACCACAATCACGTCCTTGGCGATCAACGGCGTCGCGTGCAGGCCGATTTCGGAACTCATCAGGTCGATCACCTGATCGTCGTCTTCCTTGAGATCGACTACGCCGTTGTTGCCGAAACTCGCGACCGGCTGGCCGGTCTTGGCGTTCAACGCGATCATGCGGTAGCCGGGAGTGACGTAGACGATGCGCTCCTCCTTACCGTCGGTCCAATACGCCAGGCCGCGGCCGGAGAGTTTACGCGGAGCTACATCGCCGCGCTTGCCTTCGTCTTCGCTGTGGACCCATAGCAGCTCGCCCGTGGCCGCATTGAGCGCGAACACGTCGCGGCGATTTCCGCCGGTGGCGTAGAGGATCCCTTTGACCATCAGAGGCGTGCCTTCAAGGTTGGTCTCCGGCGTGGAGCCCAGATTATCGGTCTTGAACTTCCAGGCCACCTGCAGCGTGTCGAAGTTGCCGGCGTTGATCTGATCGAGCGCCGAATAACGAGAGTTTCCGAGGTCGCCTCCGTAGGTGGGCCATTCGCCGTTCTTTGCCCCAGTTTGAGCGTTGGCGGCTATCGCCGCTCCCACCACCACCGCTGCTCGCCAGCACAGTCTAATCCACATGGTGCCCCCTCATCGCGGAAAATCCATTCGCCGCGCCTCAAGGAAATCTATAACTTTATGAGGTGTTACGCAAGGCCCTGCTATTTTTGCTTCAGGAGTTCGCCTCGGTCGATACGCTCGCCATGGAAAATCACAGCGGAGATGTGCTCAGTAGCCGCAATATCCTGCAGAGGGTTGCCCTCCACCAGCAGCAGATTGGCGTCATAGCCTTCCTTCACCAAACCGATGCGCTGGTCCTGATGCAGCAGGCGCGCGGCGTTATACGTCGCGGCCTGGAGGGCGACGGCGGGAGGGATGCCGGCGGCGACCCAGAGTTGAAGCTCGCGATGCAAGGCCGGGCCGTGAACCAGAGGCGGAAGACCCGAATCGGTTCCGGCTGCCAGCGTCGCGCCTCCGTGGAACGCTTCAAGCAGGTTCTGACGTGGGTTGCCGTGAAGCGTCATGTCAGTCGCCGGCGGGGGATGCAGCATCGCCTGCCGGGTGAACGCGATCATCTCCCGGGGCGTCACCTGTCGGACCAACGGCGCGTCCAGCAGCGATACGTTGCCATCCTGCATCGCGTCGAGAGCCTCGGCCGCGGCCAGGCCGGCAATCCGCTCAGGCGCCTCGGGGCCGGCGAAAAACAGTTCCGCGCCGAGCGTCTCACCATCCTCGATCGACTTGGTCACCTTGTCCAGGTTCTCGGGCGCTTGGCCCACTTGCCGAACGCCGGTCACGCCGCAGTAGAGATACGCGGCCAGTTCGCGCGCGAAATCGGGCCTCCGCTGCGTTGGCGAGATCGCGCCCGGCGCTTCCAGGTGTACGCGCGTGTCGATCAACCCCGGAAGCAGCGTCTTGCCGGCCCCATCGCTCACTTCCGCCTGGTTCGGGCCGATTTCCGGAGCGGAACCGGAGAAGACCTGCACGATTTTTCCTTCCTTGATAAGAACGGAGGCGTCATCCATGACTTGGCCATTGCCGGTGAACAAGCGTACGTCGCGCAGCAGCAGCGTACGATTGCGAGTGAGATCGCGCGCCAAGATCTTTTCCTTTTCGATATTGGTCTTCGAGTGCGCTTGCCATAACCCCATGGCAAGGAACGGAGCCAGCACCGCCAAAACCCACAGTTTGGCCTGCGGGCGCAACTTCTCGTCTTTATCCCAGCGAAACAGCTTCGCGCCGAGGAAGGTGGCCACGACCGAAGTCAGCAGAAGCGCTCCGGTTGCGGGCAGGTTGTCCATCAGCGTCTCCTGCCGCAGCAGAATTCCCCCCAAACCGGTGGAGAAATGGGTGGAGGGAAGAAACTGCGCAAAGATTTGCAGCCACTGCGGCATGATGGTGAGCGGAATGGTCGCTCCGCCCAGCAGCAACATGGGTGTATAGAATAGCTGTACAATCACCTGCCCTTCCTGCATCGAATTCGCGATTGAGGCGATAATGCCGCCCATGGCGCGGAAGGCCACGATCCCGATTGCCAGGAAGACCATCAGGGAAACAGGATTGGCGGGCGCCGGCATGTGCCACATACCGATGGCCAGGGCCAGAACCATGGCGACCAGCGGCACGTACGTCACCACACCGGTGACGATGGAAGAGACCAGGATCGGGCCGGCGTCAATGGGCGCGACCTTGAAGCGGCGCAGGATGTTGCGCTCCCGGTCGGCAATGGCTCGCATGGCCGCGCCAAAAAAACCGGAGCCGAGCACGCCGATGGTGAGCACCATATTGACGATGGCCGCCGCTCCGCCTTGCGCCGCGTGGGCCATTTCGCCGAAGGCGAACAAGAATCCCAGCGGGAACAGATAGCTGAAGAAGAGCACGCTCCGGTCGCGGAGTGTCAACACCAGGTTCATGCGAATTTGCGCAAGATAGGCCTTCATGTTTAATCCCTCAGCCTCTTTCCCGTCAGTTCGATGAAAACATCTTCCAAGGTTGGGCGCTTGAGATGAATATCTTCCAAATCCAGGCCGCGCTGGTCGATCCATTTGATCAGGCCGGGAAGCGTGCGCGCGGGCCGCGTGGAGTGGATGGTCAGGAGCTTGCGTTCGTCGTCGAGCACGGCCTTGTCCGCTTGCTCGAATGCCGGAATTTCGGTCGGCATGGCCTGCGCGGTGCGAACGTCGATGCGCGATTGCCCCAGAGTCCGCTCCTGAATTTCGCGCGGCGTTCCGAGCGCGATGATGCGGCCTTGGTCGACGATGGCCACGCGGTCGCACAGGCGCTCGGCTTCCTCGATGTAGTGAGTGGTGAGGAGAACGGTGCGCTTGGATTCCTTCAGCTCGCTGATCAAACCGTGAATTTCCAGGCGGACTTGCGGGTCGAGGCCGGTGGTCGGCTCGTCCAGAAACACCAGCTCAGGCTCATTCACCAGCGCCAGAGCCAGAGCCACGCGCTGCTTTTGCCCGCCGGAGAGCTTGGCGTAGGGCGCGTTGCGTTTTTCGGATAGCCTCAAGCGGTCGATGAGAAGATCGCAGTCAGCTTGCCGGGAGTAGAACGCGGAGAACCACTCCAGCGCCTCGTGGACGGTCACTTTATCGGGGAGATTCGTGGCCTGAAGGCACACGCCGATGCGATCTTTCAGCGCTCGCACCTCGATCCCGGGGTCGAAGCCGAGCACTTTGGCCTCGCCGGAAGTGCGCTGACGGAGGCCCTCCAGGATTTCGACGGTGGTGGTTTTGCCGGCTCCGTTGGGACCCAGCAAGCCGAAAACTTCGCCGGGCGAAACTTCAAAATCAATCCCGCGAACGGCCTCGAAGTCGCCATAGGACTTGCGCAGGCCGTGCACCTGAATCGCGTTGAGCATGCCCTATTCTAGCGGTGCGCCTCAGAGGCGCAGCCGAAGATCGGCGAACGGCGGAATCCGCAGGGGGAATCGCGGTTACGCGCTCCCGATTCCCAGCACAAGACAACCGATCAGGATGATGACCACCGCCCAAATCTTGGTCTGTGTGATGGATTCGCCCAGGATGATCCTGGACCAGATCAGAGTCCAGATGGAGCCGATGGAAACCATCGGATAGAGCGCGCTCAAGTCGCCTTTACTCACGCCGATGATGTAGAAAACCGAGGAGAGCAGGTACAGAATCACGCCCATGGCCAAGCGCCAATTCCGGAACAGGGACGCGAGACTCTTGAGATGACCCGCGCCGATCTTCAGGAAGAGCGCTCCGAAGCTTCCGATGAAGGTTCCGGCGGTGATCCAGGTAATCGCGACCGCGTATCTCATTGGCGCGAGGCCCTCCCCAGCACCGCGACACCGGCCATGATGATCGCGAGTCCGGCGATCTTCACGTGGTTCATCGTTTCATGGAGAATCTCGACGGACAAAATCGCGACCCATACGTAGGTCAAGGTGAAGACCGGGTAGAGCAGAGAAAGGTCGCCCTTGCGGAGAGCCAGGACGAACAGCACCGTGCTCAAGCCCAACAGCGCGTAGCCGGCGAATAGCATAGGGACGGTAAAGATCCCGGCGGCAGTCTGCATCATCGAAGGGTTCTGCCCCAAGGCGGTTGTGCCCAACTTGATGAAGATCTGCGAGGCTGCGTTAAACAGCGTGCAGAGCAGGACGATCAGCAGAGCCCGGGTCTGATGGTGATGTTCGGCGGGTTGCAATTTTCCAGGATAACGGACCGCCGCTACTCCCCGCTTTGCTGAAGCAGCTTGGCGACGAGCGCTGTCCAACCGGTCTGATGGGAGGCTCCGATGCCCGCGCCATTGTCTCCGTGGAAGTATTCGTAAAACCAAACGTAGTCGCGAAAATGCGGATCCTGCTGAAATTTTTCCGCTGCGCCGAAGACGGGCCGGCGTCCGTCGGCGCCGCGCAGGAAAATTCGCGAAAGGCGGCGCGACAGTTCGCACGCGATATCGCCCAGATTTTTGCGCTGCCCGGAACCGGTGGGGAACTCGACTTGAAAATCGTCGCCGAAATAATAATGGTACCGTTGCAGAGACTCAATCATGAGAAAGTTCACCGGGAACCACACCGGCCCGCGCCAGTTGGAATTGCCGCCGAATAC
The DNA here is from genome assembly GCA_030041495.1 of Bryobacteraceae bacterium. Classification (GTDB taxonomy): domain Bacteria; phylum Acidobacteriota; class Terriglobia; order Bryobacterales; family Bryobacteraceae; genus Palsa-187. The sequence goes on from JASHNT010000024.1 coordinate 27,699, forward strand.
GCCGGTAGTGGATTCGGCGGGCTCATAATCCACGCGGTACTCCTGTCCGTCGCGATGTAGCACGAAGGGGTTCTGCTGATGATACTTGGAGATGCCGCGCACGCCATAAGGCGAAAGAAATTCATTTGGATCGAACATCTTTTCAAGCACTCGAGCCAGGCGCGGCCGCGGCATCAGGCTCATGAGCCGGCGGGACTCGACCCCTTCACGCGATAGGGAGGCGATGTTGCCGCACAGATCCGGGCGATGGCGCACGAACCACTCCAGGCGCTTGCAAAACCCGGGGAGACAGCCCATGACGCCCGGCTCAATCGTGTCGACGGCGAAGATTGGGATTAAGCCCACGAGGGATCGCAACCGCAAGGGAATCTTCTCGCCGTCTGGTAGCCGCAGCCGGTCATAAAAGAATCCGTCGGCTTCGTCCCACAGGCCTCCGGACCCGAGTCCATTGATCGCGTTGGCGATATACAAAAAATGCTCCAAGAATTTACTGGCGATATCCTCGTAAATCGGATCCACTTTGCTGGCAAGCTCGAGCGCGATCTTGAGCATGTTGAGGCAATACATCGCCATCCAACTGGTGCCGTCGGATTGTTCCAGGTAGCCGCCGCCGGGGAGCGGCGCGGAACGGTCGAAGACGCCGATGTTATCCAGGCCGAGGAAGCCGCCTTCGAAGATGTTGCTGCCGGTGGCGTCCTTGCGGTTTACCCACCAGGTGAAGTTGAGCAGCAACTTGTGAAACACGCTTTCGAGAAACGCGTAATCGGCGCGATCTGTCAACTTGCGGTCGATCTGGAAGACGCGCCAGCAGGCCCAGGCGTGCACCGGAGGATTCACGTCGCCGAAGGCCCACTCATAGGCAGGAATCTGTCCGTTGGGATGCAGGTACCATTCACGGAGAAATAATCTCAATTGTCCTTTGGCGAAATCCGGATCCACGAGCGCTAAAGGGATGGTGTGAAACGCGAGATCCCAAGCCGCATACCAGGGATACTCCCATTTGTCGGGCATCGAAATCACGTCTTTGTTGTAGAGATGAATCCATTGAGAGTCGCGGCCGTTCAAGCGGCTCGCTGGCGGAGGAGGCTGGCCGGGATCGCCTTTGAGCCAGGTTTCCACCACGAAGTGATAAAACTGCTTGGACCAGAGCAGGCCGGCGAAGGCCTGGCGCTGGACACTTTTCCCATCGGTGGATAAAGCGGCGGGCGCGAAAGAATAAAATTCGTCGGCTTCCAGGATTCGTTCCGCGAATAGACCGTCCACATCTTGGACTACTCGCGAAGGTTCGGTGGTCGAAGTGAGGCGCAGGCGAATGACGCGACTCTCGCCGGGCGTCAGGTCGAGTGTGTACACGGCGCACGCCTTGGTTCCGGTTTGCTCCGGATTCACCGCGGTTTCTTCTCCGTGAATCAGGTAGCGATGAAACGCGTCTTTGGCGAACACGGTCGGATCGCCCCAGTTCCACAACCCGACCGTGTTGGTCTGGTTTTCGGTGAAAAGCAGCGGCGGATCGCCTTCCCAGGTCAGTTGAAACGAGCCCAGCGTTTCTTCTTCGGCCAGGATGCAGTTGCCGGAGCGGCGCAGAGTGGGCTTGTGGTAATCCGGCCTCCACAGCCAGGTGTTGCGGAACCAGAGAGTCGGCAGCAGAAGCAGCGTGGCGGCATCCGGGCCGCGATTCACCACCGTGACGCGAATCAGAACATCATTCGGATCAGCCTTGGCGTATTCGGTGAAGATGTCGAAATACCGGTCCTGGTCGAAGATGCCAGTGTCGATGAGCTCGAACTCGGGATCGTCGCGGGTGCGAGCGCGGTTGCCTGCCCGCAATAGATCGTAAGGAAACGCAGCCTGCGGGTATTTGTACAGGCACTTCATGTAGGAATGCGTGGGTGTGGAATCGAGGTAGTAATAAATCTCCTTGACGTCCTCGCCATGATTGCCCTGTTGCCCGCTGAGGCCGAAGAGGCGCTCCTTGAGGATTGGGTCGCGTCCATTCCAGAAGGCGAGAGCGAAGCAAAGGCGCTGGTGATTATCGCAGATACCCGCGATGCCGTCCTCGCCCCACCGGAACACGCGGAGGTGCGCGTGCTCAAAGGGGAAATAATCCCACGCCTCGCCGGAGGCGCTGTAGTCCTCGCGCACGGTTCCCCAAGCGCGCTCGGAAAGATAGGGGCCCCAACGGCGCCAGTGTTGCTCGTGGCGCTGCGTCTCAATGATGCGAACCTTCTCCGCTTCCATACGGTTCGATGATAGCGGGTTGAGGCAGGTGGAAAATCTTAGCTGCCGCGGTAGAGAGCGATTTGAGGAGGGTCCGTGAGCAGGACGGTGACTGTGTCGAAGCGGACTTGTTCCCAGGGAGTGGAGCTGCGGGCGGCAAACTCGCGCGCGACTCGCGTCATGTGAGTGCGTTTTTCGGGCCCGATGGCGCGCTCCGGAGGACCATAGTCGCCGGAAGTTCGGGATTTTACTTCGACGATGGCGAGAACGTCGCGCTCCCAGGCCACGATGTCGGCTTCGGCATCGCCGGAAGCCAGACGATAATTGCGTGCGACCACTACGTAGCCCTGGCGCTGGAGGTAGCGATGCGCGAGGTCTTCGCCATGCCGGCCGGCGGCGAGCGTCGGGTTCCAGGATTTGCGGCGCTTGATGTCGCGCAGGCGATCGAGAAGCCGCAGGATCATCTTTAATGACTTCTTACTTCACGACGGTCAAGCGCCACTCGATTACTTTGCCGCGCACGATGTAGCACAAATAGTATTCCCACCAGCGGCGCAGACGCGGGAACGTGTTGATCAGCCACTCGAAGCCCAGAAGCCTCCACAGAGAGAGTAGCTTCACATGCACGGAATTCTCCGCGAATCGCGCGCGCGAATAATAACTGTACCCGCCGTGATCTTCGCCGAAGTAGCGGAGAGAGAAGCTGTTCAAGTGCCATCGATGCGTCGGGTCGCAGAAGGAGCTGAAGTCGGTGTAATGCGGCGTCACGATCAGCACCTCACCGCCGGCCCGGACAACGCGATGAAACTCCTCCATGGCACGGATCACGTCGGAGACGTGCTCGATCACGTGAATCGCCCGCAGCGCGTCGAAGCAGGAATCGCGAAAGGGGTACGGAAACCGGTCGAGATCCGCGATGACGTCCGCGCGCGAGGCCGGATTGCGGTCGAGACCGACGGCGCCGGGCGTCTTATTGATGCCGCAGCCGACATCCAGCACCCGCGGTTTTTGCGCTGTGGCGCTCACAGGCGCCGCGCGAGCAGGAGTGTCATATCGTCCTGCAGCTCCTCGCTCGCGGTCCACTGCCTGACGCTGTCCAGAACCAGAGCGATCAGATCCTCTTCGCGGCGATGTGCGTTGCGGGTCAGAAGCTCGATCAGCCGCGCCTCGCCGAACATCTCTCCATATTCGTTTTCGGGCTCAGTGACGCCGTCGGTATAGAAGACCAGAAGATCGCCGGGGCGGAGCTCGATGCGGCTTTCGCTGTATTGCGAAAAATCGAAAGCGCCAACAACAGTGCCGTTCACATCAAGCGGTTCTGCCCTGGCTTGTCCGCCGTCGGACCGGATCAACAGCGGCGAGAGATGTCCCGCGTTGGTGTAGGTGAAAGTGGAGGAGGATTCGTCGTAAATTCCGAGGAAAAACGTCGCGTATTTCTCGGCGGAAGTCATGGAGTAAAGCTGGCGATTGAGATTGGAGACCAGCCGCGAAGTCGAGAGGCCGGACCCGTGGTGGCCGCCTCCGCCAGCGAGGACCTCGACCGGTGCCTGCAACTGCACGCGCAGAGAGCTCTGGAGGGCGGCCATCAGCAAAGCCGCGGAGATCCCTTTGCCCGCAACATCGGCCACCGCCAACGCCACTTCGTCTTCGCCGACCATTTCGAAATCGTAGTAGTCGCCGGAGACAAGCCGCGCGGGCTGGCAGACGGCCTTGATGCGCAGCGTCCGCAATTCCGGAACCTGGCGTGGGAAAAGCTGATCCTGCACTTCCCGCGCGATTTCGATTTCCGATTCCAGCCGTTCCTTTTCCTTGGCTACCGCCAGCAGTTGCTGCAGGTGCTCCGTCATGCGGTTGAAGGATTTGCTGAGCTCGGCGAGCTGGTCGTTGCCGGCGACGTGAATGCGGTGGGAAAAATCGCCCGCTATGACCAGTTGGGTACTTTCGTACAGACGATGCACGGCGCCGGTGATGGTGCGCGCGAACCCAATGCCGATCACGAGGGAAATGATCTCGACAATCGCGAAGATGACCAGACCGGCGATCAAATAAATCTCCAGCGTGTCCTGTGCCGGATCTTTGTGGCTGAAAATCTCGGAGAGAATCAAGGAGACGCGCGAGCGGACCGCGATCAGTAATTCTGCTCCGGTGTTTTGTCCGGGATGATCCCAATCGTCGGCGTTGAGGATGGCGTACCACAACAAGTCCCGATCAAAGCGGCCCAAGCCGCCCTGGGCGGCCGGCAGCGGCGCGCCGGCGGGAAGCCGGCTCACTTCTTGCGCTACGCCGGCGCGGTTGGAGAAATGTTCTTCGGCGATGTTGACTTGACCCAGCCGCGGGACCAACTGGGCCAGAAAGTCGGCCGTGATCGGCGCCATCACCGTGACGTCGCCGGCGCGGGTTTTGTCGTAGCTCCACAGATAAAATTTCCCGTCGCGCACCAGGACGCCGCGAGTCGGTTTCCAGCCGGGAAGGGGAGCCGGAATGGTCGCGCCTTCCGGATAACGCGTTTCCAGGTCGCCCTCGCGCAACAGGATCTCGATTCCCGGAAAACGGTCCGCATAGAATAAATCCAGCGATTTTTCCATGAGGAAGGGGCGCGTGGCGGGGTCGGTTCGCACCACGCTTTCCGTGAAGGACGAAAGCGTGTCAATGCGGCGGTCGAGCTGGCTGGTGACCATGTAGACCGCGAGCTGGCTGACCAACGCGCGGCCGCCGAGATACAGCAGCGCGGCGATCAATAAAATCGGCACCGCTGCGATGAACAGGTATGTGACCAGCAGGCGGTTGCGCAGGCTCCAGATCAACTGGCCGCGAAGGCGCCGTAGGATGCTGACGCACATCACGACTCCGGAGATCAGCAGGGCGAGCAATGCCAGAGCCCGCGGCAACCCGTTGGGCGCGATCCAGCCGGAGACCAGATACAGCACCGCGAACACCAGGAAAGCCACGCCGGAGCGGCCCAGCCAGGTCAGCAGCATGTGGAGGCGATGGAGCACGGTTAGATTCGCGACTTGGCGATGGCCGGGACTTCCTTTTCGGACTCGAGATAGTACTTGGTGAGACCCTCTTCCAGGAGCCGGAAGGCGTCGTCCACATCGTCGGCGAACTGGAACAGATCAAGATCCTGCTCGGCGATCATGCCATGGCGCACCAGCGCCTCGAAATTTAAAACTTCCTTCCAAAACGAGGTTCCATACAACAGCACCACCATCTTCTTTTCGAGTTTCTGGGTTTGCACCAGGGTCAGGATCTCAGTGAGCTCATCCAAGGTGCCGAAGCCCCCAGGAAACACCACCAGAGCTTTCGCCAGGTAGGCGAACCAAAACTTGCGCATGAAGAAGTAGTGGAACTCGAAGAGGAGCTCCGGAGTGATGAACGGGTTGGGGCGCTGCTCGAAGGGCAAGCCGATGTTGAGCCCGATGGATTTGCCGCCGGCATCCTGTGCGCCGCGGTTGGCCGCTTCCATGATGCCGGGTCCGCCGCCGCTGCACACGACAAAACGGTGCGTGGCGTGGTTCAAGGCATTGGACCATTCGGTGAGGCGGCGGGCGAGCTCGCGGGCTTCGCGGTAATAGCGGCCGCTGGCGCTCGATTCGAAAGTGCGCGCGGAGCCGAAGAACACGATCGTATCGTGAATCTTTTCCTTGCGGAAATGGGACAGCGGATAAAGGTACTCGCTCAAGATCCGCAAGCCGCGAGCATCGGCCGTATCCATAAACTCCAGGTTTCGGTAAGCCAGGCGGCCATCGGGATGCTGACGCTCATTCATGGGGGTTCGGCTCTTTCTGTTCCAACACCGCGAGTCTATTTTCCAGGTTTCGCATAGTCCGCAAGATTTCGGGCAGTTTCGGGAACGCGGTGATGGCGCGCAGCCATTCCCGAGCCTCAAACGCCGGCGAGCCACTGATGACGCTTCCCGGCGGCACGTCATGGCCGACACCGCTCTGCGCGTAGACCACGGCGCCATCGTGAATCGTCAGATGGCCGGAGACGCCGACCTGTCCTGCCAGCAGGACGCTTTTGCCGAGTATGGTGGATCCGGCGAGACCGGTCTGCGCGCAGATGATGTTGTCCTCGCCCACCACACAGCCGTGGCCGATCTGCACCAGACTGTCGATCTTGGCTCCCCTTTTCACCCGCGTTTCCCCGACCGAGGCGCGGTCGACCGAGGTGAGGGTTTGAATCTCCACATCGTCCTCGATCACCGTTACGCCGCTCTGAACGATTTTGGCATGAGTCCCGTCGGCGTGCTTGGCGAAGCCGTAGCCGTCGCCGCCGATGATCACGCCGTTTTGCAGGGTCACGCGGTTTCCGATGCGGCAATGCTCCCGCACCACCGCATGAGAATGCGCGTAAAAGTCGTCGCCGATGCTCGAGCCTTCATAGATAACGACGTGCGAATGCAGCACGGCGTTATGGCCTATGACCACATTTTCACCAACTACCGTAAAAGGTCCGATGGAGGCGTTGTCGCCAAGGGACGCGGAGGGAGCCACCCAAGCCAGCGGATGAACCCCCGGTTTGGGCCGCGGAGGCTGATAAAACATGGCGAGCGCGCGGGCGAAATCGAGATACGGATTGGAGGAGATCAACTGCGCGGCAGCCAGGCCCTCGACCGGCGCGGTCACCAGCACGGCTCCGGCGCGCGTGTGCTTGAGCTTGTGGGCGTACTTGGGGTTGGCCAGGAAGGTGAGCTCGGCGGGGCCCGCTTGCTCCATTCCCGCGACGCCGGTGATTTCGAGTGCAGGGTCACCCCTGAGCCCGCAGCCGAGCGCCGCGGCGAGTTCGGAAAGATTCATTCCTTTAGGGTACGCCGGAGGCTCGCTCGAAGCGCGGGACAACGCTCGTCGGTTTCAACGCCGTGGCGGTTGCGCTATGTTGAGTGGGCAGGGGAGGCGGTTATGGAAGCTCGGCGGCTGGGGCTCTTCGGCAGGGCAACTCTTATCGGATCGCTGAGTGTTCCGATTTTGCTGGCGCAAGTGCTGCCCGCGCCCAAGTCGCCCTCGCGGCAAATTCAGGCGTGGTCGAACTGGAAGCAGACGCTGGTGGAGAAGCTCGATCCTGTATCGGCGCAGCGTAGGTTCACCTGGGACGACCGGTTCGAGTACCGCTGGAAGCCAGAGTGGACCGGAGACGGCTACGCGTGCGTAGTGGAGATCCGGCCGGCGGGAGACGAGGACCAGCGGTATCAATTAGGCGAGGTCGACGTCTTGTACCAAGCTCCAAACCGGCAGTTCGCGGGGGCGGATACACCCTTGATCCGGCGTAAGCCGCAACTTCACAATTTCACGACCTCCAACGTGACCGTGGGCAACCGGCAAGAGCACGCGACTCTCAGCGCCGGGGATTGCGGAGCGGTGGTGGCGGTCACGGCAGGGCATTTTTCCCCCGAGATTCCGATTCCGGTCCAAGTTAGCCCGCTGCAGTAAAACGATAAGGTTGCGCCGGCGCGTAACCGCGAGCCGATCCTCGCGTATTACCTGGTATGAGAAGCATCCTCTTGTGCATCTCCGCTGCTCTGCTGGCGAGCGCCGCTTCCGGTCAGGAGTTCGAAGCCGTTTCGGTGAGGCCCAATAACTCCGGCTCCTACGATTCATACGGCCGGAGCGATCAAGGCTTGCTCAAAGACACCAATGTCACACTGCGGAGCCTGATCGTGACTGCTTACGCAATCAAGGACTACCAGTTGGAGGGTCCGGACTGGCTAGCAACCAAGCGTTTCGACGTCTCCGCGAAGTTCCCCGAAGCGCTTCCCAAGGACCGGGAAAAATACAACGCGGCTATGGGCACGATGATGAGCAAGATGCTGGAGGACCGCTTCAAGCTGGCGGTTCACCGCGGGCAGAAGACATTTTCCGTATACGGGCTGATGGTGGAAAAAGCGGGCATCAAGTTCAAGGAAGTGCCGCAGGGTCCTTCCCGCAGCGACAGCCACAATACTCAATATGAAGGCCGTGCGATTTCAATGAGCCGCTTCTCCGAGTATCTATCGCGTCAAATGGACCGGCCGGTGCTGGACATGACGGATCTCAAGGGCTTCTACGACCTGAACTTGCAGTGGTTCCCGGAGCCCAAGCCCGGCGAAACGCCGCAGGGTCCGGCTCTGCGCGAAGCGCTCCGGGAGCAACTAGGGCTGAAACTGGAGAATCGCAAGGCGCAGATCGACATGGTAGTGGTGGACCACGTGGAAAAGAAGGCGAGTGAGGATTAGTCCACTACGGTTGCTTCGGCGCGGCGCTGCTGGCAACCTGGTCGATGCGTGTCAGGTGCAGCGCGAACGGAGTAACCTCGAACGGCATCTTCTCGCGGGGCGACAGAAGAGCCAACGGCTTGGTCTTTACCAGCTCGATCTTGTTGTTCCACGGGTTCAGCTTGACTCGCGAGCCCAGAGGCAATGCGGCGATCTGCTCGATTTTGTTCTCGTCGAGCTCCGGAGCCGAGGCGGCGAATTCTGCCAGCCGCGCGAGTGCGTCCGCGTTCGCCACCTGATTGCCGAGATTCGCGGCCAGCAGCCGAGGAAGCGAAGGCCCACGAGCGGCGAGAGCCTTCAGGAACAGGCCCGCGTTCGCGGTCTTCTGATACGGAGAGGCGCGCATGATCTCGATGGTCTTCTTCGCGGCCTCCTCCATCTCCTGCGGGGTGCGCTCGAAGCGGAAGCGCTGGAGCAGTTCGGCGTCACCGAGCATGGTCTGATTGTGGAATGCGTACTGAGTGGGAGTGGGATGGCCCAGGGCGATGTGCGATAGCTCCGCCGCGAGCACCAGGGCAAGGCTGGCCTCGTCAGGCAGCACGTCGATCAATCCGCGGCTGATGACGATGGTGTGGCCAATGGAGAAGGTCTCGATGGGCGTGGTCAGCAGCACCCGGCATTGCGCGTCGACGTTGAGCTTGGCCGAGACGATCAGATTGTTGACTACGGTATTGAGAACCGCGTCGACGGGACCGGCTGGCGCGAGCAAGCCTCCTTTTTCCAGGCGCTCCACCACGTTGTCTTCAGCCTGACGCTCCCAGGAACGCTCGCTTTCAAGCGGCGAGGAGTCCTGCGCGGCGGCCTCGTCCGTCACGCCGGACTGGCCGTCGACCAGGATGCTGGTCAGCTCGTCCAGCTTGTTTTGAGAGGCGGGGTTGTAATCCGAGTTCAACTGCAGCAGCCGCGTGGCCAGGATGTTGGTTTTCTCTTCGGGATTGATCACGCTCAGGTCGCGCTCGAACTTGGCCAGCGCCTGGCTGGAGCGCTCCATCTTGGCCTTCAGCTCTTCGAGCTGCCGCTCCATGAAGGCCGATACGCTGGCCGAGCTGCGCAGCCGGATTTCGTAGCTATGTTCCAGATAAGACTGCGCGATGGCGTTCGCAGCGTCGGCCGCCAGTTGCGGATCCTCCGAGCGGTAGCTGATTTGCAGCAGATAAGTATTAGGAGGCCGGGTCACCGTAAGACGCTTGAGCGTGACCGGGGCTTCCAGGCCGCGCCCAGCGCCGTAAGCGGCCGACTGGTGCTCCGCCCGGCGCAAATGAAAGCGATCGTTGACCGGCCGCAGCACCGAGTCCGATTCGACCAATTTGATCTGTGTGGCCAGAAACTGATCGGCGTCGTTCAAGGCCGTGCGCGCGGCCTCGTCGCCGACCACCCCCGGCGGCGTCTGCCGGTCGATATCCACGGTGGCGATGGATTCGAAGATCGGCGTCAGGCGCGCGGAGATGATCCAGGTGGCCGCGACCGAGGCGGCAACAAAGCCCGCGATGCGGAAGCGGTAGCGCTTCAAGATCCAGAGATACTGCGACAGCGGGATCTTCGCGGCTTCCGGCTCGTCGTCTCCCCAGGCAGTGCCCCAAGCTTCGTTGAACGGAGGCGCGGCGTAGGCCGGCAGCTTGCCCATCTCGATCACCGCGGGCACGTTTTCGTTGGGAACCATATGCGGGAATCCACTTAGCGGTTGACGCTCAAAATCAACGCGCCCGAGGCCGTGCCGGCCACAAACGCCAGCGCCTTTTCGAGCGCGTTGGCGGTATTGCGCGCCACGCGGCTATCGGGAACGTAGAGGATGTCGTTGGGCGCCATCTCGACGTCCGGCGCTTTGCGGTCCATGATCCTGCGCAGCTCCACCAGAATCTCCTTGGACGGCGCAGCCGGCGACTCCTGCGAGTGGCGGTAAATGTAGGCTTGTTTCTGCGGATACGGCGCGAGCCCTTCGGCTAGAGCGATGGCTTTGAGCACCGTCACCGTGGTTCCGTCGCCCGCCGGAAACCCTCCCGGCTTGCGCACGTTTCCCACCACGAAGATGCGGCCGACTTGCGGCACGCGCACCTCTTCGCCGCCTGCCAGAGTGAGATTCAGCGCAGGATCCGCCGCGTCGATCAAACCTTTGACGGGAATGCGCGCGACCTGAGGAGCCTCGCCGGGATGCGAGCCGGGAGTGGTGACCAGAATCTCCCCGCCCGCATCCGCGCTGAGGCCCTGCGCGCGAGCTAAAGCTGCCAGTAACGTGATCGTTCCATAGGCCGGGAAAGTAAGAGGCTGCCGCACTGCGCCGACCACGCTGATGGGCCGGCTGTGATACTCCGCGATGGTCACCGTCACGGCCGGATCCACCAGGACGTGACCGGCGACCAGAGCCGCCGCGATGCGCTGCTCCACCTGGGCCGGCATTGTGCCGGCGACCGGCAGGGGATGGTCGAGCATGGGAAGCCGGATGGTCCCGTCCGAGGCAACGCGAAGGCTACGGGTCAGCTCCGGCGCTCCGTAAACGTTCACCGAGATCAGGTCCTCGGGTTCGAGGGGCCGCGCCGGCAAGTTGGCTCCTCCCGGATCGGGGGTGGACGGCAGAAGAGCCTGGGCCAGCACCGGGCCGGCACAGCCGAGGGCTAGGGTCAGCGCAACACTTCCGAGTCGGCTCACGGGAAAACCTGCCACTGGCGAAGCGGAGAAATGATTTCGGAGGCAACCTCGATCGCCAGCGAACGCTGTAACAGCTCGATCGAAATCACCAGCCGCAAGGAATCTTTCTGTTCGAGCAAAGTACCCTCTACTCCTCGCAAAGGCCCGCAGTCGATACGCACGCGCTCTCCGGCCTTGGGATACGGCCACGGCCCAACCGGAAGTTTGGAGGCCAGCGCGGCGCGAACGCTGTCGATTTCCGCGGGTGCGACCGGCGCCGGAAATCCTCCGAAGCCCACAATTCGGGCCACACCCGGGATGCGCAGCACGCGCACCCGCTCCCGCGCCGCAAAGCGCCCGAAAACGTAGCCGGGAAATAGCGGCGCATCCAACTCCTTCAAGCGGTCTGACCAGCGCCGCCGCGCCCGGTACAGAGGCAGAAACGGCTCCACGCCGCTGGCGCTCAGCGCGCCTTCCACGCTGCGCTCATGCTGATGCTTTACCGTGAGCGCAAACCAGCACGGCTCGGCCGATCCGGCGTCACTTCCGGAGCCGGCGGCGTCATTTGTAGATAACTCGCGTGCGCATAGCTCACGCACTGTGGGTCCCATGGGTCCTCTTTGAGGAATTGCTTCCGAATAGATTTGTGGAGAACGGACCGGATTTGTCTCAGACTTAAGTCTGGTGCTCAGGAGGGAGCTTCAGCGCCAGAATTGATACCACCGGCGCGTGCTGCGGTCTACGCCCAAGATCACGGGTTCCAGCGGCTCTCCCGCAACCGCAGCGCCGGGGTTGATCACGCACAGGGCCTTGGCTACGGATTCTCCATAGTTCTCCGTCAGCCAGGCATGAGCCAGGTCCATTCGGGGAGGCCGATGCTCGCAGTCATGCCCGTCGCTGGCGATGAAATGCACCAGGTTCCGGTCGAGCAGTTGGCGCGAAAACTCCTGTGCTCTCCGTCCGAATCCCCCCGTGAGGCTCTGCGCGGTGACCTGCACGGTTGCGCCGGAACCGACCCACGCTTCGATCTCATCGATACGCTGGCGCAGCAGCGCGTTGCGCTCCGGGTGTGTAATCACCGGAGTCATCCCCGCGGCGGCGAGATGGGCAAAAATCTCCTGCGTATTGCGGAAGATCAGCAAGTCGGAAAATTCCACCAGGAGATAATTCTTCTTATTAATCGTGTATTTGCGAGGATTTTCGAGAGCGTCCTGAATATTCTCGTAGCTCAGGTGGAAATCGCAGCCGGAGTGCAGCTCGATCGCGCCATTCACGGCCTCTTTCAGCTTGCCCAGCCGCTCCGCGATTGCCGCAGGGTCATAGTGGTACTCAAGATCGGCGTGGGGAGTCGCAACAATGGCGGTGGTGCCTCGTTCAGCCGCCATGTGGAGCATGGCCAGCGATTCCTCGATCGTCCGTGCGCCATCGTCCAGCCCGAACAGGAAGTGGCTGTGAATGTCGATCAAGTCCTCATTCTATCGCGGCCCCATGGGTGGGCAGGCATCAGACTGTGTTTATAATTCCTGATTCCGTGAAGACTTCACGGGAGTGATCGCGGCGCAGCACTTCGAAAGGTAACCACTCTCCGAGTCGCCGACGATCCGGACGGAGCTGCCTGAACCTCCGAGGAACCAACATATGGCCCCCCATAAGTCCGCGGTAGCGCTGGGCCTCGGCGCCGCCACGCCTCAACTGCCGCCGACAGGATACTCAAGTTCCAAGCTCGTCACTACTTCAGGATTTCCTGCCAGTTCTCGATCACCGTGAACTGCGGCGGGCCGCCGTTTTCGTTAACGGCCAGCGCGACCAAGATGCGCTTGCCGTCGGCGCTAACGTTGGCGGGAATCGCGGGTTGCGCCGGCAGTTTGAACAGTTCCTTGGGCGGCGAAGCCTTGAAGTCTGGTTTTGTGGTGATCTCCGCGGACATAAGGGTGACATGGTCAGGAGCAGTGTAAATCAACTCGCTGCCATCGGCCATCCAAAGCGGATTATCCCCGCCGCTTGTCGAGATCTGGTGCTTCGCCGTGGCTCGCAGCTTGTTATCCGAGCCGAGCACGAACTCGCGGACGAAGACTTCGTTGTAACCCTGCTCGTCGGAGACATAGGCGATCCAGCGCCCGTCCGGCGAAAATTGCGGTGTGAGTTCATTAAACTCCGTGCCCTGAAAAGGCACGGGGCTCCCGGGCTTCCCGTTTTCGTCTATCGGCAGGATCCAGATATCGCGCTTGGTTTTCGGCGACATTGAATAATAGGCGAGAAAATGGCCACTCCAGCTAAAGGGATATTTTCGCTCCTCCGATTTCAGCAGGAGTTCCTCATCGGTCTTGCCGTTAGTCAGCTTTTGATACAAGTTGCCGCTGTCGCGGGTTGAAGAGAAGACCACTCGGCTGCCGTCAGGCGAAAAGGCGGGGTAGGCATCCAGGCCGGCGCCGAAGGTCAGCTTCGTGAACGTGCCGCCGCGCAGAAGATCCACCAGCCACAGATTGCCAGCCTGGCCCCGTCGCCCAATAGTAACGGCTGCGAGTTTGCCATCCCTCGAAACGGAAGAGTCCGCGTTATAGTTACCCGGTTTCCCGACTGGCTCGGGATTCTTGCCATCACGGTCAAGCCAAGTGAGTTGAGAAGTGCTCTCCTGGGAGGGCGCGAAAACTAGAATGCCATTAGTGGAAGCCGAGAAGGTTCCGTAGACGCTTGGAGCAATCCCTTCCGCGACTGGCAGTGGGTCGCCGCTGAGTTTGAGATTAGCCGGATCGAACGGCTGCGCGAGAATCGAGCCTTCCCGGCCGAAGAGCAACCATCCGGTACGTCCCACTCCGGAGGGAACATAAAGTTCCAAGGCCAGGTCGTTCACCACGAGAGGCTCGGTACTCTGGGCGGCGGGGTTCAGGTCAATTGAGCCGACATAGATCCCGCGTTTCTCCGGATCGCTGGTATCCCGGTAATAAAGGAAGTGATGGCCATCAGGCAAGAATCGCGGGAGCGCATGACCTCTGTCATGGCGTTGAGGGTTGCTGGTCACTTGGGTGCGCGCCCCGCCGTTAGAGCTGATCCGGTAGACACCCGCAAGGGGGTCAACAAATAGGATCACGCCGTCCGCGTTCCAATCGCCGCCGAGAAATTGACTGGAGGCCTCACACAGTGTTTGTGGCGGCCCGCCAGCAATCGCCACTTTCTTGAGTTTGAGATCCCAAGATACGAACGCGAGGGAACGGCTGTCGGCGGACCAGAAGACGGAGAGGGGCGTGAGAGCGGGTTCGACGCCGAGCAACTCTCGCGCATCGAGTGAGTCGAGCGAACGGATCCACAAATGTGCTTTGCCGTCTGAACCAGCGGTCTCAAACGCGAGGTTGCGGCCATCGGGAGAGATTGCCTCCGAAAGAGCACCGTTGGTTGATGTCTCGTTGGGAGGCAGCGAGATCTGGAAGCGCCTCAGCTCCGCGGCGGGATGGTGCTCGCGAAAGTGAATCAACCCCAAAACTCCAAACGCGACTGCGAAGACTGCTGCGACCGCAAGACCCAAGTGAGGCGGGTCCCCTGACCGGCGCCGAGCCCCCTGGCTCGCCTGAGGCGCTTCCTCCAGCACCCTCCTCGCATCGCCGATCGCCTGCAATCTCCGCTTGCGGTCTTTCTCCAAGCACCACTTCAGCAGCCTCTGCGCGGGATCCGGAACTGGAGCCCAATCCGGCTCTTTGTTGAGCACCGACCCGAGTGTCTCTACTACGGTTTCGCCCCCGAACGCCTTCTTTCCCGTCAGCAACTCGTATACGACCACGCCGAACGACCAGATGTCGGAGCGTTTGTCAGCAGTTTTCCCACGAGCTTGCTCTGGTGACATATAGGCCGCCGTGCCCAACAGCGTTCCCGCCTGCGTCGAGCCCATCGTAATGGTCGGCGACGTTTCCGGATTCCCTTCGGTTTCCGTCGCGGAAGCTTTTGCCAGCCCGAAGTCGAGAATCTTGACGACGCCTTCTGGAGTGATCTTGATGTTGGCCGGTTTTAGATCGCGATGGACAATGTTGCGTTCATGTGCCGCATCGATCCCGTCGATGAGTTGCCGAATGATGGACCGCGCGTGTTCAAACCGCAAAGGGCCGGCAAGGGCTTCACCCTCGACTAGCTCCATCACCAAATAGTTCGGACCGACGTCGTAGATATGGCAGACGTTGGTGTGATTCAGCGAAGCGATCGCACGAGCTTCCCGCTCAAAGCGTTCCGTGAAGTCCTGGGCAGAGACCTTGACGGCGACCTCTCGCCCAAGCCTGCTATCGCGCGCCCTGTAAACCTCGCCCATGCCGCCCGCGCCAATCGGCGCGAGAATTTCGTAGGGACCGAGCTTCGTGCCTACAGTAAGCTGCATCCGTAGGATTGAGTTTACCCGAATTAGGAACATACATCCGGTCAAGATTTAGCTGCAACTCTTTCGCGGCCCGCGCCAGAAGCGCGCGAGGCGGCGCGCGGGAGGAAAATACCCTCCCGCGGCCCGATCACGGGCAAGCAGCGAGACCGGCCGGAAGCCAACCTTAATAACAGATTGTCTCGAGATTGGTCCGGTCACGCCCGAGAAGCAACGGTCCGACTCGAACAAGGGGCGTTCGGCTCCGGCCATATCACGCTAATCGGAGAATCCCCGTTCTGGTCGCTACAGGCTGCGACCGATAGGGCGAGGGATTGATCCCGTGAAACGTCGGTCACGGCAATCGATGCCGGGAGGTCGGCCGGGTCCGGCGATGGGGCGTAGCCGTCGCCGGCCGGATTGGCTCTGCGATGGGTACTTATACGCGGCCACCGGTTGCCTCATTTCCCGCGCAAATGCTTCCACCAATCGCGGAGCTCCGCCGTGAAACTATTGGAAGCGGGATGCGTGTGCGCGGGCTCGGGTTCGAAGCCTCCGGATGCGTGCACCTCCGGAAGAGGCGGGGGAGGCTGATAAGGGGCTTTCGAAACCATGCGGATGTGGTAGCCGTTGAACGCGAAGGTTCGTTTGTAGAGCTTGCCGTCTTTGTCTTCCAGCACCACCGAAAAAGCCTTTTCGTCCTGGCCGGGCAACGATTCGGTCTCCACCGGATAATAGCCCTTGACGTTGCGCTCAATGTAAGCGGTCTCGTAATGATGGCGCTTGGGGCTCCAGACGAATACACGAAAGCTGTCGAAATCGTAGGGGCGCAAGCCGGGGGAAGCGGTGGTCCAGAGCCAGTTGTGCTTGGCCTCGCCTTTTTCCCTATCGAGCACGTCGCCGACGGGCTGGTACGACGTCACACGATGCCCCTCGGCGTATTGCGCGACCTCATCCGGCACCGCCATGGGCAGCATACGCGCGAGGCCCCAGCCGGTATCGCCGTTGGGCATGCGCACCAGGTACCAATCGTCTTCCGGAGGCGGAAGGGTGGCCGGGCTGTCGCTGGTGGGCGAAGGCGGAGGTGGCGCCAGCTCGTGGGACAGCTCGGTCCAGTTGGGCGTGGGCGGCGCCGGCAGCGGGCGGAGCGGCGCGGGAGCGGACGAGGCCTTCGTCTTGCTCCTCTTTGCTCTGGCTCGATGCACCACCGGCTTGTGCGGAGCAGGCGGCAGCGAACGCGGGCTTTCACGATGGCCGATCACCTCAGCCGTGCCGCCTTCGGGAATCTGAAAGAAGCTGGGCGATTGCCGGTATGGCTCGGCGTGAATGTTCAAAGGCTCATAGACTTTCGCCGTGCCTTCCGACGGCAACTTGGCGGCGCTGGCTGCGAGCAGGCGCAAATCCGACATCTGCCGCTCGCTCAGAAGCTGGTTCACATCGGTCCAACCTTCGACTCCAGCGGCCGTGCGAACCTTGACGAAGCGGCGGCGGATCTCCAGCACCTCCAGCCGGTCGGCATGCCTGGCGGTCGCCACGATTTTGGATTTCGGGCCCAGGTCGTCGCGCAGATTCAAGGCGGCGGGGCCGGCGTAGGCGACCCCGGTTGAAGGTTGGGGAGGCAGAGTCGAAGTGCACGCGGCCAGAGCCGCGCACAACGCCAACAGAAGTGCTAGCCGATACCCAAGTCGTCGATGCGCTCGAGCGGAGATCCGCACTTCCGGCAGATGAGCGAACCGCAATCGCCGCACACCAGAGGGTCCGGCGCCGGCTCGCGGCAGTGGGGACAGTAGAACTCGGGAGCTGCTGTTTCCGGCATGAGGGGCGCCCAGCACCAGGACTCTAGGGCTCCCCGGGCGATGATGCGGCCGCGGATTGCGCCGCGGCGACGGTTTGTGGCGCTGGGATTTGCGACGCGTCCGGTTGCGGGGCGTCTGGTTTTCCCTGCTGCGATGCGATGGCGTCGCGGGCCTTCAGGAAGAGATCGTACTGGCTCATAAGATCGCGCACCACCGCATCGCCCAGCATGTGGTAACCGGCGCCCACAAAGTGCACGTGATCGTTCTGCGCCATCCCCGCCATTACCCACTTCTGCATGGACCCTTTGCCACCCATCTTCGCGCGCAGGTCCCAGAACGGGCAGCCGTTCGAGAGCGCAGCCTCACGCTGCGCCTCCACGATCATGTCGAGCTGGTCCATCGGCTGCCAGCCCCGCCTGGTTCTCTGGTCGCGGTCGGGGGGGCCGATCACGAGAATGGTTGCGGCCGGCGCGGCTTCACGGAAGCGGTGGATCAACTGCGAGAACATATCGCGATACGAGTCCAGGGTCCAGTCCTTGCGGCCGGCTTCGTTGGTGCCGTAAGCCAGGACGATCATCGCCGGATTACGGCGCTCGATATTGGATTTGAGCGTCTCCTCGTTCCAATCGAGGACGATGGAAGCCTGCGCACCGTTGATGCCCAGAGTCTCATACGTCACGCCGGCGGGATTTTCGGCGACCCATCCGAACAAGCGCACCGGCGCGCTATCCAGCGTTTCCAGCTCGAGCCGGTGCATGCCCGGCATCGCTTCCAAGTGATAGTAAGCCGGACCGGGTTCGCCGTCGGTCGAGACGCGATCGACCGGCACACCGTTATCGTAAAGCTGCAGCGAGCCGCCGCCGGGCTGCTGATAATAGTACAGCTCGAAGTTGCTGGCGTCGGCTTCCTCGTAGACCGCCTCACGCGGGGCGCGCGTTGACATACTGATCCCGCCGAGCCCATACACCCCGTCGCCGGGGCGGCCCACCAGACCATCGGTGTGCCAGCCATTGGTCGAGCCGCTGCGCACGTCTTCGCGGCGATATCCGAGATAAGGACGTCCCGCGAAAGAATATCCGGCTCCGCCGTCGCCGAATTTTTCCTGCAGCAGCGTGCGCATCTCGCCGGTCCATTCATCGGCGGCGGTGTGCGAATCGCCGTAATGCAGAATGCGCACTGGTCCGTTGGCCTTGCCTTGTTGGAGGCGATAGAGCTGCTCGAAAAACGGAATCAGCGCAGCGGGATTTTCCACCGGAATATCCGCGCCGTTGGCGACGTATTGAAACACCGCGTCATGCGCCTCCCGGCGCAGCGTGAGGGAAACCGGCGTCGCGCGGACGGTCCGGGAGACAGTGCGTCTAACGGGAGCGGTGGTTTTCGATGGGGCCTTGGTGGAAGGAGTTGCCGCGGGAGCAGTCGTTGCGGCTGTACTCGTCTTAGCCGGTGCTGTTCTGGCAGGGATGCGCGTCGCCGTCGTTGCCGTTTTGTGAGCCGGTGCAGACTTGGTTGCCGTTGCGGCGCCGCCGGCTTTGCCACTGCTCGAAAGATATCGCTTCTTGGCCTGCGTCTTGGCGGAGGTCTTCTTTTTGGTTGTCGATTTGGACTGCGACGACGGCGTCCCGGGAGTGATCGCGGCGGCCCATGCGGCCCCAACCATCGCGATCGCGAAAATCTGCAAGCTTCTCATCAGTTCGAAGGTTCGCTCTTGGAAGACCCTTGTGCCTCCGCCCTGGTCTCCAGCTCTTTCAATTGTCGCTGCTTATATTCGTTATACCCGTCTCGGAGGGCATTGTACAACAGCTCCCCCACGATCCTCGCTCCTGCCGGCAGGGGATGGATGAAATCCGCGCCCACTAGCCGGGGCTCGCCATTGTACCATTTGGCCATGGTGCCTTCGCCCCCCATGGCTTCATACGTGTTGAAAAACGCGACGCCCATTTCCGAAGCGGCCTGCGATTCTATTTCGATCAGACGCGGTAGAGCGGCGATGGTCCCGATGTCTCCGGTGTCTTTGCGCTCGCCGCGATCCATGGGACTCATCAGCAGAATCGAGGCTTCCGGCACAGCGGCTTGCACGCGGCGCACCGCCACTCGCAGCTCCGGCCCCCAAGTGCTGTTGACGAACGCAGGGAACCCGCTTTCATTGGTTCCGAAGGCGATCACCACCAGGTTCGGATGATAGTGGCGCAACTGCGCGGCCCAGTGTTCTCCGTTCAGGGCGTGCGAAAGCAAAGTAATATTCGCTCCGTTGATGCCCAGGCTGCTATAGACCACGCCCGGTCCGGGCTTGCGGAAATCCGCTCCGAACAGACGCACGGAGCCGTTGGTTACGCGTAGAGTGATCTGATTGGAGCCGGCCGGAATCTGGAAGGAAGCGTAGCCGGGGCCCTGCTCACCGTCGGTATCAGCCGAGCCCAAATTAGCGACGCCGTCGCCCGTGTTCGCTTCCAGCGTGAAGCTCCCGCCTCCAGGCTGCGTCAGATAGGCGATCTCGACGCTGGAGTGCTCGCTTTTTAGAGTCCAGCGCGCCATTGCGCCGACCGATCCGCGGAAGGTGGCTGCTCCCAAGCCGTTTAATCCGTCCTTGAGCGCACCCGGTACTCCGGCTACGTCGATTTTCCAGTTCGAGGAATCCATTTCGACGCCGCGATGTCCGTACCAGGCCCACGGCCGGGCGATCAACACGAATCCTGAGCCGGCATCGCCGAACTGCTTTTGCAACATGGCGCGCGCGTCGGCGGTGATCAGATCCGCGGTTGTGGGCGAGTCGCCGTAATGCAATACCACTGCGTTGCCGGAAGCCAATGCGGCGTAGAAATGATCCAGCTCATGCTTTGGATCGGAAAGATTGGAATACGCCGGGCTCTTGGGCGGCTCCGATTCCATGCCTTGAATCACCACGCGGTGCTTCACAGGCGGCAGCTCAATTACCGGCGGTTTCGGCAACGGCATCTGCCAGACCAGAGGAATGGTGTGGGGATCGAAGACCTTGAGAGACACCATCGCCGCTGTAAACAGCACCGCGGTCAGGATGGTCTTCCAGGGCATCATGATCTAAAACCCAACATGTTCAGAATCGGACGTAAATGAACGGCGCCGCGCCGGTGCGCGCGACAAATTGCAAGCCGAATACCAGTCCGGCCAGCGCCGCCGCCTGTGCATAGAACGGCGCGCGAATATACAGATTCACGCCGAAGTCGTACCATTTCTTCGGAACGTAATGCGCTAGTAAAGCGATCGCCAGGATGATGGCCAGCTCGCCCGAAATGTTCGCGAAGGACACGGTCAGCGAGCCGATGCGTTCGAGAATCGATCCCACGGTTACCATATCGGGTGCACGGAAAAAGATCCACGTGAAGGCCACATAGTGGAAGGTGACGAAAATGCACAGGTAGCGCCGCCAGCCTTTTACTTTCCCCGTTTTGCGCCAGATGTGCCAGAAGCGCAGGAAGGCTAGCGCGATACCGTGCAGCGCGCCCCAGGCGACGAAGTTCCAACTCGCGCCGTGCCACAGACCTCCCAGCACGAACGTGATCACCAGGTTCAAATACGCGAAAAACTTGATGCGTTTGCCGGGCAGCGAGAAGTACAGATAGTCGCGCAGCCAGTTGGACAGCGTAATGTGCCAGCGGCGCCAGAAATCCGCGATGTTTTCCGCCGCGTAAGGCCGGTCGAAATTGGCGGGCAGCTTGATCCCCAGCAGCATGGCGGAGCCAAGCGCAATGTCGGTGTAGCCGGAGAAGTCGTAATAAAGCTGGAACGTGTAGGCGTAGACGGCAATCAGTGTCTCGGCGCCGGTGTACAGCTTGGGGAAATCGAACACGCGATTGACCAGGTTGGCAGCCAGATAATCAGCGATCATCAGCTTCTTCACCAATCCGATTCCAATCAGGAACAGCGCGCGTCCACCCGCCGCGGCATCGAGCTGCTTGGGTTTCTCAAATTGGTCCAGCAGAACTTCCACGCGCGTGATCGGTCCGGCGAGAGCGGTGGGAAAGAACGAGACCGCCGACAAGTGCGCCAGGTAACTGCGCGTCCCTGCGATGTCGCGGCGGTACAGATCGATGGTGTAGGTCAGCGCCTGGAACACATAAAAGGAGAGGCTGATGGGCAGAGCCCAGTTCCATTCGGGCTGCGGCTTGCCGGTCCAGTGGGACCAATTGCCCAGGAAGAAGGGCACGTACTTGAAGAAGGCCAACACGCCCAGGTTCATCGCAATGCTGGCGGTGACCAAGAGGCGCCGCACCGGGCGGCTTTTCGAACGCTGCAACCCCAGGCCGAGGACGTAGTCGATGCTGGAGATGGCCGGGATCAGCACCAGTAGCGTCAGGCTCCAGCGCGCGTAGAAGAAATAGTTGCCGAACAGGATCAGCGCGAGCGTCACGGTTCGCCATCGGGACACCGGCCAATACAGCGCGAACAGCGCGCCGAGGAACACGAAGTAAGTCGACGTCGAAAGAGACAAGTCTTAAGGATACCAAGAGCCATTATTCCCCGCGTTTGAGTATATCAGTATGTTAGTATGCTGCTATGAGTTATCGGCTTCAAGTGCTGATTTCAGAGGAGTTGGATGCGAAGATCCAGAAAGCAGCGAAACGCGGCCGAATCTCGAAAGGAGAGTGGGTCCGGCGCGCTTTGCGGGAGTCCGTGGAGGGCGGCAGGTCCCGCTCGGGAGCTTCTGTGGTCTCGCAGTTATCGGTGCTGAATGGTCCGACGTCCGGAATTGACCAGATGCTGCATGAGATTGAGTTGGGCCGGCGCTGACAACCCATGAGGGTTTACATCGATTCCAACGTTCCCATGTACGTCGCCGGAGCGGAGCATGAGCACCGCGAGCCGGCTCGCCGCTTCCTGGAGCGGGTAGAGAATCGGGAGATTCAATCCTGTACCAGCACCGAAGTGCTGCAAGAGATATTGTGCCGCTACTCGGGTTTGGCGCGCCGCGATCTGGGCGGCCGCGTCTACGATCTGTTCGTGGAGGCCTGCCCGGAGGTGCTGGACGTGACTCTCGCCGACCTGGATCGAGCCAAGGATTTGATTTCGCGCACAGCCAATCTATCCGCACGCGGAGCCTTGCACGCCGCGATCATGATGAACAACGAAATCGAGTGGATCGCGACCTTCAACCGTGAATTCGACCGCATCGCCGGAGTGCGTCGGGTGAAGCTGGCCTGAGTTTACCTTTTGTCGACCACCACCACTCCGCCCTTGACCACGACCTTGGTCTTCAAGAAATTCCAGTAGCCTTCGAGCGGATCGCCGTCCAGAAGGATGATGTCGGCGAGCTTGCCGGCTTGGAGGGTTCCGAGCTGATCGCCCATCTGAATATAGGATGCTGTGTTGGGTCCCATCATCTTGATGAGGTCCTTGGTGGAGAACATCACGTTGAGCATCTTCAGCTCATGATCGAGGCCCGCGTGCGGATCATAGGTGGTATCGGTACAGTAGCCGAGCGTGACGCCGGCGTCCCAAATCGTCCGCGCGTTGACCGGCATGTAGCCGGCTTCCTTACCTCCGCCGACGCCATCGACGATCCCTTCGGGCCAGGGCTTGCCGTCGCGGAAGCGCGGCTTGTTATCGTCGGCGAAGACGCCGAATACGGGTGAGCCGAAACTGACCGTGCCCAGCACCTTGGTTCCGGCGGCGGCGACTTTTTGGGCGTCTTCCTTGCTCACCCAATCTTTGTTGGGAAGGTGAACCAGCAGTGGCACGCCCGCATCGACCGCGGCCATCATGGCTTTCGAGCTCACTGCGTGGACCTGCACCATTACGCCGGCCTTCTTGGCTTCGTCGACCACGGCCTTGAGAATCTCGATCTCGCGTTCGCTCGGGCCGGGGACGGGAGTGAGCGCAATCTCGCCGGTGAACTTGATGCCCATCGCGGCCATCTCGCGCACCTGCTGGCGGGCCATCTCCGGAGTATTGTTGGCCAAGCGGATGGAGCCGGAAGGAATAATGCGCGGGCCGTTAATCATGCCGCTGTCGATGTGGTCGCGCAGGGTGATGTTGCCTTGCGCGGGGCCGCCTCCGGAGAGCACCGTGGTGTAGCCGGCTTCGAGCAGAGCCTGCATCTGCTGCTTCTCATTCGGTCCGGTGTTGATGTGCCGATGGGCATCGATGAAGCCGGGCATGGCGGTCATGCCTTTGGCGTCGACGGTTTTTCCGCTGGTGGAGGAAGGAGAGCCCGGCGCGACGGAGACGATCTTGCCGCTACGCACCACGATCGATCCGCGTTCGATCACCGAAGCGTCGGGACCAATAATGCGGGCGTTGGTGATGGTGAGGTCCTGCGCGCAGACGCCGGCGAGCATCGCCAGGGCGAGGGAGGCGAGCTTCGAAAAAGTGTGGTGATACATGGTGGACATCATATAAGATTGCGGGCCGCTGGTGAGATACAGGCGCGCGATACAATGGCGAAATGTTGCGCCGGGCGGCTCTCCTCTTTCTTTCTCTTCCGTTGTTGGCACAAGTCCCGTTCAATGAATTCGTGATCTTCGGCGATAGTTTGTCCGACAATGGCAACCTCTACATTGGAACCAGCGCGCTGGGCTTCCCGACTCCCGGCCCGCCGCAGTACGCGACCGGCGAGTATACGGACGGAACCAGTTCGGTTCCTTCGACCAACGGCCCCCTGGGACTGTGGGTAGAGCAGCTTGCGCAGAAGATGAATCTGCCTGCGCCGGTTCCCTTCGCCAAAGAGACTGGCGGGCTGAACTACGCGGTGGGCGGCGCGGTCACGGGACACAATCCACAGTGGACGCCGACTTCGCTGACGCAGATTCCGGCGGTGACGGATCAACTTACATTGTTCACCGAACAGCACCCCACGCCGCCTTCGAACGCGCTGTACGTTTTCTGGGCGGGCAGTAACGACATTCTGAACAATCCTTCGACGGCGAGCACTCAGGCCACCGCGGCGGTTGCAAACATTCAGGGGAACATCAACACGCTGGCAGCGGCGGGCGCGAAATACTTCCTCTGGGTGGATCTGCCTCCGCTCGGGTTGATACCCGAAGCTTATAACACTGCCAATAGCCCGGTCTTTAATGCGGCGGCTGCCGCCTACAACACGGCTTGGAGCAGCGCCATCAGCCAACTGAAGGCGGCGCATCCGGATATTACGATTGTCGGAGTCGACGTCTATACGCTGTTTCTTCAGATCGCCGTGAACCCGGCGCTGTATGGGTACACCAACATCACTTCGGCGGCACAGGGCCAGGCCAACGTAAATCCGAACACTTATGTGTTTTGGGACCAGTTGCACCCGACCACGGTGGGGCATGAAGACGTGATGGAGCTGGCGTATTACGACATCCAATCGGCGTTCGGAGAGCCGGCGTATTCGTGCACCAACTCGGCGGCGCCGCTGATTACCTCCGTGAATTCGGCGAGTGCGTACGGCGGGTATTCGTATTTCGCGTCGGGATCGTGGCTGGAAATTAAGGGCACCAATCTGGCCGATCCGAACGACCCGAGAATCTACACCAATGGCGGAAACTGGGCTGGCTCCGATTTCAACGGGACAAATGCTCCGACGGCACTGGATGGGATTAGCGTGAGCGTCGACGGGAAACCGGCGTACGTGGACTACATTTCGCCGACGCAGGTGAACGTCCAAGCGCCCGAAGATCCGGCGACGGGCAACGTGGCGATTACGGTGACCAATTGCAAAGCCACCAGCTCGCAGTTCACCTTCAGCAAGCAGGCGCTTGCTCCAGGGCTGCTGGCGCCTTCCATGTTCAACATCAGTGGCAAACAATATATGGCGGCGACGTTCGCCTCGGACGGGGCCTATGTGTTGAATACGAGCACAGGCGCGGGTCTGGGGATCAACAGCCGTCCTGCGCAACCGGGGGACACGATCATCGCGTACGGGGTGGGCTTCGGCGACGTGACGCCAGCAATATTGCCGGGCACGATCGTGGAGCAGCCGAATGCGCTGCAAAATCAGGTTCTGTTTTCTTTCGGGTCGACCCCGGTGACCACGTACAATTATTCCGGCCTGGCGGGAAATTTCGTGGGCTTGTTCGAGTTCTACATCAACGTTCCCCAGGGCCTTCAGAGCGGGGACTACCAGATCAACGTGACGCAGAATGGGACTCCGCTGCCGCAGACAATGTATCTGACGGTGGGGGATTAGCGATGGCAAACCGCAAGTACTCGCTGGTGATTGAGGGCGACGCGGATGGATATAGCGCGTATGTGCCGGAGCTTCCTTCGATCCTGGTGACGGGCCGAACGGTTGAGGAACTGACGGCGCGCGCCAAGGAGGCCATCCAGGTTTATTGGGAGCACAGGCGCGTTGAGCGCTCCGCGACGTCGCAGGTGTGCGAGGTCGAGGTGGAAGTGCCAGTTTAGGGGATTCCTCCTGCCCGCGGCGCGAAGACGGTCTAACTCCGGTCATACCAGCCGTCAAGAAGGAGCGCGAGGACCGGCTTCTCTCCGATCTCGGTCCGCCGATAGTTCACGAACGCCGTACACTCGATCAGCGCGTCGTCCTGCTCGGGGCACCGCTTCCTGAGGCTGCAAGGGTCGTCGATCTGCAGCACGAGCAGGCCGCCCGGCTCGACCGTCACGGTCGACATCCGGTCTTCAGCGGAATCAACTGAGGTCATGCAGTCGATCCACGCATTCATATTGCATCCGTAGAAACTGGGAAGGCCGAGTGTCTGCTTGAACACTGCATGAAAGCTTGCCCAGTCCGTGATTTTCTCAACCGGAATGTTGACGATTTTTGCGTCCATGGTTATCTATTACTTCGCCGGGTACGCCCGGGTGAACTTGTTGCGGTGGTTCACAACGGTGAAAGCGCCGGTGGGCTCGGCGGTGACCTTGATATATTCGCCGAGGTCGTCCGCGGGGTTGGCGATGAAGACGTCGTTCGCGTTGGTTTCGGAGCTGCCGGCGAGAGCGAAATGAAGCTGCCAAATTTCCTCGAGGCCGGGCGAAGCGCGCAGGATTTTCCAGCCGGCGGGATCGCCGCCTTTGTTGGGGCCGTTATTGATGATGGTGACGCGAGGGGTGAGGCCGTAGATGGCGTTGGACGATTCGCCTCCATGGTGTGTCGCCAAATACAGATCCAGCTTGCCGGCTTTGTTATCGGGGCAGAGCAGAGCCAGTTCCTTGTTCCAGGTGATGTCGCTGAAATCACCGAAGCGGAATTTGCCCAGCTCGACTACGACGCCGACGGCTTGGGGATTTTCGCCAGTTTCCTCGCCCACGCCTTCGGGGCGGGGCTCTATGCCGGAGCAATATGGGTTCGGGATTCCCGCACGGTCGATGTGCTTGCCGGCTGCGGTGACCACCGTCACGTCGAGGCCCTTGATGGGGATTTTGTCGCCGGCCGCGACGGTTTTGTGCGTGCCCTGTTTGTGACCATCGCCGGCTTCGATTTTCTTGACGGCTTCGGCGTAGTCGCCGGGGTACTTGCCACCCGCATCGACACTGGGGCCGTAATCGAGAATGTTCGAAACCTTCAAAACCTGGAGCAGATTCGGAACGCCGCCGGCGTGATCTTCGTGGTAATGGGTGACGAGCAGATAGTCGATGCGGACGACTCCCGCGGCTTTGGCTGCGGTCTTGATGCGCTCCGCGTCGCGGCCGCCGAAACCGGGGTAGCCGGCGTCGATCAGCAGGCTCTGGCCGGAGGGGGAAACCAGCAGCGTGGATTGGCCGCCCTCAACGTCGATGAAATAGATTTCGAGCGGCTTACCGAGCGCGTAGAGTGCCGTTAGCAAGAGCAGCGCGCAGAGGCGGTTCATGCCCGCCATGGTACCTTGGTACTTACCCCCTATGCTGAAGGTCAAACTCGAAGCCTCCGATGACCTCAATCCCCAGGAAACCGCCGAATGGGTTGAGGCTCTTGACGATATCATTGACGAAGTAGGGCCCGACCGGGCCAGCTATCTTCTGGAAAGGCTGATGGAGCGGGCCGCCAATTTGGGCGTGCAGGTTCCGTTGCGGTGGAATACGCCGTACATGAACACCATTCCTCCGGAAGAGGAAGTCGCGTATCCGGGCAACCGTGAGATTGAACGGCGGATCAAAAGCCTGATCCGCTGGAACGCGGTTGCGATGGTGGTGCACGCGAACAAGTACGATGCGGGCATCGGCGGACATCTGGCGACGTATGCGTCGCTGGCGACGCTGCTGGAAGTGGGGCACAACCATTTCTTTCACGGATCGCATGGGGATCAGAGCGGCGATCTGGTGTATTTCCAGGGGCACGCATCGCCGGGGCCGTATGCGCGGGCGTTTCTGGAAGGGCGGCTCAACGAGGAGCATCTGCACAACTTCCGGCATGAGCTGCGCGAGCATCCGGGGTTGTCTTCCTATCCGCACCCGT
Source organism: Bryobacteraceae bacterium (assembly GCA_030041495.1). Classification (GTDB taxonomy): domain Bacteria; phylum Acidobacteriota; class Terriglobia; order Bryobacterales; family Bryobacteraceae; genus Palsa-187. Next base: position 55,262 of record JASHNT010000024.1, read on the forward strand.
GGCTGATGCCGAACTTCTGGCAGTTCCCCACGGTGTCGATGGGGCTGGGGCCGATCAGCGCGATCTACCAGGCACGGTTTATGCGCTATCTGGAGAATCGCGGGATCATCCCCAAGACGCAGCGCAAGGTGTGGGCATTTTTGGGCGACGGCGAATGCGATGAGCCGGAATCGCTGGGCGCGCTTTCGGTGGCCGCGCGCGAGAACCTGGACAACCTGATCTTCGTGGTGAACTGCAACCTGCAACGGCTGGACGGTCCGGTACGGGGCAACGGCAGCATCATTCAGGAGCTGGAAGCGGAGTTCCGCGGCGCGAAATGGAACGTGATCAAGTGCGTCTGGGGCAGCGGCTGGGACGACCTGTTCGCGCGGGATTCGAGCGGACTGCTGCTGAAGCGCATGCATGAGTGCGTGGACGGCGAATACCAGAGCTTCCGCGCGCACGACGGGGCGTATGTCCGAAAGGAGTTTTTCGGAAAGTATCCGGAGCTGCTGAAGCTGGTGGAGCACATGACCGACGACGAGATCTGGGCTCTGCGGCGCGGCGGGCACGATCCGGTGAAGGTCTACAACGCTTACAAGCGGGCGGTGGAGCACACCGGCCAGCCGACGGTGATCCTGGCCAAGACGGTGAAGGGATACGGGCTGGGCGAGACGGCGCAGGGGCGCATGACGGCGCATCAGCAGAAGAAGCTGAGCCAAGAGGATCTGATGAAGATCCGTAAGCTGTTCAACCTGCCGATCTCGGATGAGACCGTGCAAAACGTGGGTTTGTACAAGCCGGCGGAGGATTCGCCGGAGATGAAGTACATCCAGGAGCGGATTCAGGCGATGGGCGGCGCGCTGCCGGCGCGGAAGGTGAAGCCGATCGAGATCAAGGCTCCGGCGCTCGATGCTTTCAAGGATGCGTTGGAAGGATCGCGCGGACGGCCGGCCTCGACCACGATGGCATTCGTCAGCGTGTTGAAGGGGCTGCTGAAGCATAAGGAGTTGGGCAAGCTGATTGTGCCGATTGTTCCGGATGAGGCTCGGACATTCGGCATGGAGAGCCTGTTCCGCGAATACGGCATCTACGCGAGCCAGGGGCAGCGCTACAAACCGGTGGACGCCAACGTTCTGCTGTATTACAAGGAAGCGCAGAACGGGCAGGTGCTGGAGGAGGGGATCACGGAAGCGGGCTCCATGGCATCGTGCCTGGCGGCCGGAACGGCGTACGCCAATTACGGCGTGCCCATGATTCCGTTCTTCATTTATTATTCGATGTTCGGATTCCAGCGCGTGGGCGATTTGATCTGGGCCTTCGCGGATTCGCGCGGAAAAGGCTTCCTGATGGGCGGCACGGCGGGGCGCAGCACTTTGTCGGGGGAAGGATTGCAGCATCAGGACGGGCATTCTCCGGTGACGGCGAGCACGGTGCCGACTTGCACGATCTACGATCCGGCTTTCGGGTATGAGATCGCCGTGATCGTGCAGGACGGGATCCGGCGGATGTATGAGGTGGGCGAAGACCGGTTCTATTATTTGACGGTCTACAACGAAGACTACCCGCAGCCGACGATGCCCGAGGGCGAAGCGGTTCGCGAAGGCATTCTGCGCGGGATTTACAAGTACCGTGCTGCGGCGAACGGGCCGGGTCCTCAGTTGGGTCCAGCAAGAGCGCAGTTGTTCGGAAGCGGGCCGATGCTGAATGAGGCTCTGAAGGCGCAGGAGATTTTGGCGGAGCGGTACCAGATTGCGACCGACGTGTGGAGCGTGCCCAGCTACAACGAGCTGCGGCGCGACGGGTTGGCGGTGGAACGGTGGAACCGGCTGCATCCGACTGAGGCTCCGCGGGTGCCGTACATCGTGCAGGTGATGGCGAATGAGCCGGGGCCGATCATCGCCTCTTCCGACTACATGAAGGCCGTGCCGGATCAGCTCGCACCATGGCTGGGAGCGAGGCTGCGCTCGCTGGGCACGGATGGGTTCGGGCGCAGCGATAACCGCGAGCATCTGCGGCGGCACTTCGAGATCTCCGGCGAGGCGATCGTGCAGGCGACCTTGGCGGCTCTGGCTCGCGAGGGGTCCTTCGACGCGCAGAGGGCCGCGGCAGCGGTCGGTGAGCTGGGCTTCGACGCGGAGCGGCGGGACCCCTCGAGGGCTTGAAGACTCAGCCGCGAATTCACGCGAATCAACGACTTCCTGGGTTCGTTCGGGAGTGCGCTGGGGAGAAGTGTCTCGGAACGTCCCGCCGGAGGGTGAGGCCGGGTTGTAGGGCGCCGGCGCGCTGGGTTTTGCCTGAAGCACGTTGAGGCGGGCGAGGGCTCGGGCGAACTGACGGTCGAAGGCGATCTCGTGGCGCAGGAGGAGCTCTGGCGAGCAAGAAGTTTCAGGGGCGCTCTTGAAGGCGAGGACGGCTCGGACGGCGGGTGGGGCGAGATTGGGATCCTGCAGGGCCATATCGCGATCCAGCGCGCTCTTTTGCATGGCCCAGATGCGGAGCTGACGCCAGCGGGCGACAGCCATGGTTTCCACGAGATCACGCTCGGTTGCGGTGCGAGGCTGATGCTCGTCCAGGTAACTGGTGAGGAGCTCGCGGAAACGGTCGGTGCGCTCTTCTTCTAAGACGACGGTGGAGGCAAGGAGGCCGTGCCGAAGGCTGTTGCGGGAGGAGTTGCGCTTGCCTTGGGGAGTGACGGGGCCGTTGGAGCGGGCGCCGTTGGCGCGGGAGGCGGCGATTTGTTTGGAAGATCGAGTAGACATGCATTTCCTTGAGCCCGCAAGGCGGCCAATTCAAGCCAAGGTCCGGACCGGCTCGCGCCGGCTGGACCAAGGGTGCGCCTTTGCGGGCTGCAAACATTTTGGCCGCGAATGGACGCGAATAGAGGAGAATAAACGCTCAAGTCCTTGGTAGGATATGGGGCGGCGGGCGGAGGTTGAGGTTGCACTGTGATGTAGGAGCCGTTGCGTGCGGTTCGTCGGGAGGCCGGCTTCTGGAGGGACGGGGTTTATGAGCTACGCGCCAGCTATGGCGGTGCTCATTGCCGTATGCTGTACTTCTTTGCGGGGCGCGATGTGGTGGTTGTCTCGCATGGGCTGACGAAGGAGGGGGAGGTTCCGGACCGGGAGATCGCTTTGGCGTTGGCTCGGAAGAGGCTAGTGGAGGCTGAGTTCGCGGAATTCACGTATTATTCGGAGTAAATGTATGCCGAAGAAGGTCACGCAAGTAAAAAATGTTCGTTCCAAGCTGCCGCGGGTTCTTTATGACCGCTACATTGCCGGCGATCCGGAGAAGGAGCGGCAGTTTGAAGAGGAGTTGGTCAACGCGGAGATCGCGCGGAAGGTCTACGACTTGCGAACGAAGGCTGGTCTGACGCAGCAGCAGTTGGCAACGAGGGTGGGTACGACAAAATCGGCGATTTGCCGATTAGAGGATGCGGACTACGAGGGGCATTCGCTGTCGATGCTCAAGCGGATCGCAGAGGCACTGGACAAGCGGGTGGAGATCCGGTTTGTGCCGGTGAACAGGACGGCGTGAAGTGACGGGTGCGTGTGAGGTTATCGGGGGTCTCCCGTCCGCGGGCGGCCACGCTCGCCCGGTTTTGCGGCCGCGGCGAAGTGAACCCGATACTCGCGGTGTAGAGTCGCGAACCGCCAGATCACGAGGTCGATAACCGACAGACGGTCGCCTACGCCGTCTGCAATTGTCTGGCAGAGCTCCGATGCTGTCGGAAAGCCGGCAGCGGACGCAACGCGCGAGAGATGTCGGTCGGGCTTAACGGCCTCAAGGCCTATATTCTTGGCCAGATGGTACACCGTCACTGGCCCGATGAAGGGCAACTCTCGCAGCTCCTGAAGTCCATTCGACTTCACGCGGTCCTGAATTGCGTAAAAGCCCTCTCTCGCTATGCGTCGGGCGGTAGTAACCACGCCAGCTACCTTCCCTGGGTGGTTGATTAGGGAGAGTGCCTGAGCCCGGCATGTGGGTGCCTGCCGGGTGATGTCCGCAGCGGACCTCCAATCCAGAAACGCGGATGAAATCCCCGCGAACTTCATCCTCACGACGCGCTCGCGCATTCCAGCCGAGAACACGACCCACGCGTACTCGCGCAGGAAATCGGACTCGGTCATTTCCTCAAACCGCAGGTCGTCCTGCCAGTCGATTTCGGGCCCAAAGCCATCCCCGACAATTGCCTTCTTCGCGTCGAGGTAGGCTCTGACTAGCCTCTCATACGGACGGTCGTCGGTGGCGAGGTTCACTCGGTTTGCTCCGGGGTCGGGCTGGTGGGATGTCGTTCGCTTCGGATCGAGCGAAGCAGCAACACGGTTCGTAGGAACCACACGGGGCAGCCGGGGCGGGAGTCCAGCATCTTGCTTACCTCCGCGCCGCGAAGATATCGGGCCTTCAGCTTGGCGAACTTCCGCGAGGGGATCGGCACTACGCTGTTCATCGCCTCCCAGTAGATCCTTTGCAACTCCTCCGCTTGGGCAGGCGGCCAGGCGTCCTTTCCGTCCTTTGCGCGGCGGAACTCCGCTACAAGCCAGGTCAGCTTGCGTGCGGCCTCGCTGTGGTTCGCTGAGCAGGCTTTCCAGTCGACTCTCAATGCGACGATGGATATGATGAATACCGCGACGGACGCCGCGCCAGTAACGTCCCTCGTGGCGTCCGCCGATAACCCAAATCGCGCAAGCAGATCGCCCCGGGCGAACGTAGCTGCGCAAATAATGGCCGAACAGCTCAAAATCAAGGCGTCCGTGCCTGTTGCAAGCCGTGTGAAGTGGTCCCGGAGAAAGGTGTGCATCGCTAGCGTCTGCCGCGCGACTCTGTACTGCCGTGTCAGCTCCCCGTCTGCAGACATCGCTTCACCCTTCGACCACCGATTTCCACTTGTCTAACGAGTCAGCGCTGCCGAGTTTGCGTGTAACTGTCGCTAGTGCGTCCGCGAGGATTCTTCGCTGCGTGCTCTGGGCTGGTCCGAGATATCCGTCTACGGTCCTCGACTGCTCAGTGAGGTCAGCGATTGGTCGAAGCACTCGGTTTGCTGCATGCGAGAAAAGGTGGATGAGGACGGCTTTGGGTGTTGCCGGGCCGTCGTAGGATTTGGCAGCGTCGACCGCCAGCGCCTCTATGTGGTATCCGATCATTTGCTTCTGCTTGGGAAAGTCCGCGATCATGGATTTCGCCAGCTTGATTACGGGTACCAGGACGCCGTTCAGCTTTTGGTTTTGCTTGGTCAGGCTGCGCTGAAACGCCTTCGGCTTTGTCTCGTTCCATCCCTCGCCGGATGCATCTGGGATCGAGACGGTTCGCCCGGATTGTATGGCCGGCAGTAGCTGTATTTCAAGGCCGTCGCGATAGGTCACCGTCGCGGCCAGCTTCCCGGTCCTTATGCCCACGATCTTTTCCATCGAAAGTTGGCTTCTGAGAGTGTCTTCAAATTCTTCCAGGAGGCGGTGCGGGGACTCGCGCTTGGCGTCCTTTCCCTTGAGGACTACTAAAGCATCGATGTCGCTTAGCCCGTCAACGAATGTGTGTTTGGCGACTGATCCTCCCATTAGGAATCGGTCGACTTCGACTTGGTCACGCAGTGCCTCCCCAATCGCGTCGAGCCGTTCATTGACTTCTGCGGCGTCTCTTTGATTGGTCGTCGCGAGTACGGCGCGGAGGTAGGCGTTGACGTCGGCGTCCAGTCTCTCGGTGCTTACTTGCTTTCGCGCGTCTTCGATGAGCTTTTGAAGCCCTTTGATGCTCTGGCGTGTCGGATAGTATCCGCCGCCACCACCGCTTCCTCCCATTAGTGCCCTCCTTTCATCTCTGGGATGCGGGTTAGCATTGTGTTGTAAGCGCGGCTGAGCTCCTTCGCGCGCGACCCGAACATATCGAACTCCTTCCCTCCTCCGTCGACGAACTGCTGGAACGAGGTGGTCAGTTGCTGCAGCACCGTAATATTCTCATTCAATGACAGCGCCGAGGCGTGGTTGTGTGGCGTCTCGACGCCTTTGCAGAGTATCGCATAGGACTCCCGCGACACCGCCACGCCGTCCCAGTAGGCGTAGCGCATCCAGGACACTCCGTCAAAGATCTCCGCGCCGGCGAAAAAGTAAAGCGGCGTGATGAGCGGGTCAAGACCACCCCAGATGTGGATTGGTGAAGCGACTTCTTCCCTGTCCATTGCGACTCGGATCTTAGCGATCGTCCGCAGTCTATCGACCAGGTTGTTCCCCAGCTCTTTCTCGGTAAGGCCCAGCGCGTTGAAGCCCCGGCATTTGGCGACGTGCCCGAGGATAGCGCTGGTATCGAGGTATGCGGCGCGCTGTCCGGAGGGTTTGATGATGAAGTTGTTGAGAAAGCGTGGCTGGCCCGCGAAGAACTTCCGCGCGGCCTGGATCTGGGTCTCGACAGGACTTCCCTTGGCCGTGTGGTCGAAGTTGGCGACGATGAATTGCCCTTGAGGAAGATTCTGGAGGACCTTTGCGTAATGGTCCGCGGTGAAGTCCGATGGCTTGTGGTCGTAGACCCGCGGCTCGGAGGAGTCGTATTCGGGGGACAGTTCGTATCCGCCGCTGTCAATGAAGACGAGCGCCGCCGAGTTGTAGGAACTTGTGGTGTTCTTTAGGTGTCCGAAGTGGAGATCGTAGGCGCTTAGGAGGAAAGCGGTGTTGAGGTACGGGTGTACGAGGTCCAGGCTTGCCGACACTTTGGAGTACGACTTCTTTTGGCCCTTTTCCCGTGCAAATCCAAATCCCTTGCTGGAAAACGACGGAACGAGGAGGGGAAGTGTGACTGTCGCGTCGTTCTTGAGTTTGAGATTACTCCTCCGGGCTAGCAATCAGGGCCTCCACGTCGGCGCAGGAGTCGCATCGCCCGCAGGGCTGGGCGAGACCGAGTTCGCAGCTGTAGGTTAACTTGGTTGGCACCTCTAGTTCTTTGGAGAGTTGCCAGATTTCAGATTTGGTCCAGTTGATAAAGGGTGCGGCAAGTTGCACTGAGCCGAGCTCGTATTGGTCAATAACGGCTTGGATTGTTGACACAAAGGGGGGGCGACAGTCGGCGTAGGGGGTGCCGGTGTGAATTCCGAGTGCGAGTAGTGAGGTTCGTGCCGGCAGCTCCATGAGGGCGCCCATGACTAGGAAGGCGTTTCGCGCGCGAACGAGACCGGCGCCCTTTTCGGTTGGCCCTGACCACGCCGTCCGGGTCAACGGAACGCCATAGTGGGCGGCGATTAGTGCGGCCGCGCGGGACTCACGCTTCGCGGAGGCCTGCCCGTAGTTGACAAAGATGCTGTGAACGGGCATCCCCTGAGACAGGTAGAATGCGAGGCAGGTTGATGAGTCTATACCGCCGCTGAGCAGTACGGCGACCGCTGATTGGGCGGGTCTCTGGCGGGTCGCGGGGATGTGGCTTGGTTTGAGCCTGCGGCGGGGCATCAACGCTTAGGGCGACCTCCCAAATATGAGTTGTACCACAACATATCCGGCATGTAATGTTTCGTTTCTCTGGAAAAATAGACCGGGCGTCTGGTGACGTGCATTCTGAATTATGTTGGAGCAGGGTGAAAGGGGGGCTTGCGATGCGGGTCCTGGACTTGGCGGAGAAGGCGTTGGACGGGGATGTCAACTTCGCAGGACTGGCGGAGGCTAGGTGATTGGCTGTGGTCTCAAGCGCACCGCTTTCCCGCGGCGCCGCGGCCTCCGGCATTTTAGGGATCGCGGGTTCCGCGATCTCCTGTTCGCCTACGTCGATGTGCCAGTGTCTCGGGGGAGGCGGGTTGCCTGGCGTGTTAGATCACTTCAGCGAGGCTGAGTCGCAGACAATCGGATCGCCGTTGATTGTGGCGGCTTCCATTGGGCGGACGCTCTGGGGACTACAGACGCGGGTCGCCGTGCAAATGCCAAATAGCGGCGGGGGAGGGGGATTTGCGGCTGCTGAGCACTCCGTTCGGGAAGGGGTGGTTTTTTTGCGAGAACTGGGTCGGCGGGGACGGCGGGTCCGAGAGGGTTGGTGGCGAGGGCGACGGAATGCCCGCGAATTTCTCAGGGGCTCGTGGAACAAGAGCGGGAGCGGTCGGGCGATGCGTGGCCCCGGCGGGGGCATCTGTGCGGGTTCCTGGGGGATGAGCGCAAATGTTCGGCAGGGTCTGGAGGCGGGGCGTTGGGGTGCCGGACGCGCTGCGTTTTTAGGCGCCTCTTGGGTTCATACTGCCGATTGACCAGCCGACTGTGCCGGTGGCAAACACGATCACTCCAACGCACAGGCTGTTCGCGAATTTTGGATGCCGTGAAATGGTGAGGGCTGCTCGCGCCCAAGCTGGATGTGTCCCGCGGAAATGTGCGGGTTTAGTTCTCGCTCGGGGTTTTTTCCATGTGGTCGATGACCAGGACTTCAAGGGAGGTTTTGCGGCGTTCGAGGTTGAGGCCGAGTTTTTCGAGGGCGGAGCTCATGGCGTCGGGCGAGGCTGAATCCAGCGCCTTGAGGGCTTCGGGCGGCAGGGGGACGCCTTGCTGGACGGCGGCTCGGATCATGAGCGTGCGGAAATCCTCGGCAGTGAATTCGAGGGAAAAATCGTAGATGCCCTTGAGGCCGGTGAAGTCGACCACGGGACGGCCGGTGAAGCGCGAAAGGATTTCGGCGATGGCTTCCATGGGGAATTTCTTGCCTTCGAGCTTGTTGTTGCCCATGCTAAAGGAGCCGCCGTTGCCGGTGTCGACAGTTGAGCCGGAACTGTCGCCGTTGGCGACGACACTGACGTTATCGGGATTTGCGGCAGGAGCCGGGTCCGTGGGCGATTCTTTGAGTTTGGGTCCGCCTTTGGCGACGACAAGCGCGTAGACGGGAAACTCGCGGGTTTCGCGATGCAGCTTCATCTGGAAACGATCCGTGAGGAGCGCACCGACCATGGAGGCGATCTGCTTGTCAGTGGCTTTGGCGGAAAGCTTGGCGTTGATATCGAAGCGGGCTGAGGCCATCCAGTCCGGAGCGACGATCTGATAGTCCTTGACGCTGTAAGCCCAGCGGATGTAATCGCGCAGAGAGAGCAGGAGGCAGTTGACCTGGGCTCCATCGATGTGGATGCCGGCGGTGACTTGGCCGGGAGTGAGATCGGAGGGACGAATCGAAGCGACTTCGAAGGAGGCTCCGGGCGGCTGCGCCAGCGCGAGTCCGGGGACAAGGATCGAAACTAATAGCGCATTTTTCACAGGAAAGCCTCCTTATTGTTGGCTGCGAAGTTGGTGAGATAGAAAAGTTCGGCGCGCTTCTTGTAGTGGTACCAAGCGAGGAAAGCGAAGAACGCGGCAGTGCAGCCCCAGATGACATCGATAGGCATGGAGCTGAACCAGAGCCATTCGGGCAGCGGCATCTGCCGCGCGGGGCTGTGCAGGTAGACCCAGCCGAGGACGAAAGCGGTCTGAACGAGATAGAAAGCGGCGGCGAACCAGACGGCGGCGAGCCGGGCCCGGCAGCGGCGGATGGAGAGATCGACGAAGGCGGCTGTGGTCCGCGCGGACGGACCCCAGTTGCCGCGATTGACGGTAGCCGAGAAAGCCCAGGCCACGGCGATCATGAACCAGGTGCCCATGTCCAGCCAGAAAGTGCCGGGACTGGGCGATTTGATGGCATACAGAGTGGTTGCTCCGCCGATAGCGATGGTGACGAAGATGTCCGCGAGGAGCATGATGCGCATGAAGCGGGTCTGACGTTCCACACGGCGGCGCAGGGCGGGAGGGATCGCCGTTTCCGATTGCCACTGGCCGCGCCAGGTTTCGAGTTCCATATCCGTGTTCATCGGAGTTTCTCCAAAAAATCCCGCAGCATCTGGCGGCCGCGCGTGAGCCGAGCGCCGACGTTATTTTCCGAAATGCCGAGGACTTCGGCGATTTCGCCATAACTCAAGCCTTCGAGCAAAAGCGTGACGGGCTGGCGGTAAATAAGCGGCAATTGGCGGATGGCGCTGCGTAGTGCGGCGGCGCGCTGCTCCTGAGCGAGGCCGGCTTCGGGAGTGGGCGAGGGATCGCGAGGTTCGGGTGCTTCTTCGGTTCCGGCGCTTTGTGCGCGGGTCCGCGCGAGGTGCGTGATGGCGCGGTTGTGGGCGATGCGAAATACGAATGTGCGCTCCGAGCATTCGCCGCGGAATCCGGGCAGGGCGAGCCAGAGGGCGATGGCGATGTCCTGGAGGAGATCGTCACGGTCACTGAGGGTGTTGGTGTAGCTGGCGGCGAGGCGCGATAAAGCCGCGCCATGGGCGGCGACGACGCGGTCGAACTCGCGCTCCAGAGTGCGGCGGTCCACGTTCTCGAAGTCTCCGGCGAAAGCCTCGATCGTCGCCATGTTCCTGATCTGGTAGTCAGGCGGCGAAGAAAAACCTTACAAAAAAGTTAGCCGCGAATACACGCGATGAATGAGAGCCAGAGCTACTCTTGGGCAGGCATCTGGGTGTCGCTGTCGCGCCAGGCGCTGAGCTTAAGGCGGCGGCAAACCCAGCAGAGGCCTTCGCTGGAAGTGGGGGCGCATTCGGCTCCACAGACCACGCAGTGTTGGACTTTTTTGAAACGGTCGGATTCGATGGCGCGCCGGGCTTCTTCGAGCAAGACTTCGGGAACGACACTTTCCGCAAGCGGCGCGCCGGCCGGCTGCGGTTGGGGGCGTTTCCTCTTCACGACTTTTAATATAGCAGGTGTGAGAAAGGCCGCAAAGGGCCAGGCGGGCTACAATCGAAGTTTCGCTCATGAAGACTGCATTCTTATTTCCGGGCCAGGGTTCGCAATATGCGGGGATGGGCAAGAGCCTGGCCGATTCGTACCCAGAAGCCGCGAGAGTATTCGGGGCGGCGGATGAAGCTTTGGGGTTCGCGCTATCGCAGGTGTGCTTCGAGGGGCCGGAGGAGCAACTGAAGCTGACCGAGAACACGCAGCCGGCGCTGCTGGCGGTGTCGACGGCCGCCTGCACCGTGCTCCGTGGCAAAGGTCTGACGGCGGATTACGTCGCCGGGCATAGTCTGGGCGAGTACTCGGCGCTGGTGGCGGCGGGATCGCTCGATTTTGCGGATGCGGTGCGATTGGTGCGCAAGCGCGGGAGATATATGCAAGAGGCGGTGCCCGCGGGAGTGGGTGCGATGGCGGCTTTGCTGAAGCTGCCGGAAGGGAAGCTGGAAGGGGTACTTAACGACGCTGCGCAAGGAGAGGTAGTGACGGCGGCGAACCTGAATTCGCCAGACCAGATTGTGATCGCGGGGAACGCGAGCGCGGTGGCTCGCGCGATGGAGCTGGCGAAGGCGGCGGGGGCTCGGAGGGCGGTGAGTTTGCCGGTGAGCGCTCCGTTCCATTGCCCGCTGATGAGGCCGGCGCAAGAGCGATTGAAGACGGATCTGGATGCGATCAGGTTTCGCGATTTGGAAACGCCGCTGATCAACAACTGGCAGGCGCGGGAGATCCGGACGGGCGCGGAGGCTCGGGAGGGGTTGTACCAACAGGTGCCGAATCCGGTGCGCTGGAATGAGTCGATCCGGACGCTGGCCGGGTTGGGCGTGACGCGCTTCATCGAAGTAGGCGCGGGAGCGGTGCTGACCGGGCTGCTGCGCAACATCGACGCAAGCTTAGAAGGCGCGAGGTTCGGCGAGGCCGAAGATTGGGAGAAACTCAGCGCGGCCGCGGCGCGTTAAAAGAGCAGGGGAAGAAGGATGGGGCGGCGGGAGTGGGCGCTAATGAGCGCTCGCAGTTGCGAGGGAAGCCCGCCGCTTCCATGCTCTGTTTTGCTCGCGGGTTTTCTTCAAAAGTGCGGCAGTGTCTGGCGAGCCAAAGCTGCGTGGATGAGAGTCGCTGCGTAGGCGTGGTCTAAGGCTTCGGGTGTTTTGAAGTCGAAGCCGCGCCGCCAGCTCGCGGGAGCCTCAGGGTGGACGCCAGTGAGGATCACCCATCCGGTTCCGAAACTTCCCTCCGCGATGGCGGGCGTTCCGTCCGGATACCTGGCGACAACCGATCCCCAACCGCTGAGCTGCGGACCGTCCTCCCAATACATTTCGAGTGTTTGTCCTTCCGCCGTTGAGATCGGTGCTACTTGCTTGCGGATGCCGCGAGCTTCGGCGGCGTAGAAAGAGAACTGCGGACCTGACGTCAGGTTCAGACCGTTGTAGGGGGAGTTGGCGGCGAAAAAAGCGCCCGCGCAGATTCCCAGGTAATTCAAGCCATTCCGGACGGCGGTGCGAATATTCGCGGCTGAGCTTGAAGTCAGGCTGTTGCCGAGGCGTTCGAAATTTCCACCGGGAACGATGAGCAGGCGAGAACGCAGAATTTCCGATTCGGTCATTCCCTTCAACTGGCGGGAATTGATGAGTGAATACTGGAGACGCTCGCCGCTCAGGATTTTCTCTAGCGACGCGACGTCTTCGGGGGAAGTTCCAGCGCCGTTGAACAGAAGGATCGGAGCCGGGCCGGTAGTTGGCCGGCAGGCTGTGAGTACTACACAAACAGCCAACAGGCCGGCCCTCATAGCTTCACCATAGCAACCGTCGATGGCACCTTAGCAACCGGCGATAGCGCGGCGGGTAGAATGGTTGAAGATGCTCCCCAGCGAATTAAAGATTGGCCCCGTTACGATTGCTCCGGCGACGGTGCTGGCTCCCATGGCGGGCGTGACCGACACGGTGTTCCGGCGCTTGATCCGGTCGCAGGGAGGGTGCGGGCTGATCATGACGGAGTTCACCAGCTCGCACGGGATCGTGGCGACGGCGCGGGGGAAGAAGCCCGCCCGCACGTTCCGGTATTTGTATTTCGAGCCGGACGAGCATCCGATTTCGGCGCAATTATTCGGAGCCGATCCGGAGGTGCTGGCAGAAGCCGCGCGGTTCTGCCAGGACCAGGGGTTCGATATTGTCGACATCAATTTCGGTTGCCCGGTGAAGAAGGTGGTGACGTGCAACGGAGGGTCGGGCTTGCTGCGCGATTTACCGCTGGTGGAGCGGATTCTACGCACGGTGCGCGCGGCGATTTCGATTCCGCTGACGATGAAGTTTCGCGCGGGGTGGAACGACCGGGAGCTGGTGGGTCCGAAGATGGCGAAGCTGGCCGAGGATTGCGGATTGCAGGCGGTCGCGCTGCATCCAAGGACGCGCGAGCAGGGCTATAGCGGCACCGCGGATTGGGCTCGCATCGCCGAGGTGAAGGCCGCGGTGAAGATTCCGGTGATCGGCAACGGGGACATCGTCAAGCCGGAGGACGCGGTGCGGATGGTCGCGGAGACGCAGTGCGATGCGGTGATGATCGGGCGGGCGGCTTCGTCGAATCCGTGGATTTTCCAGCAAATTGAAGAATATTTGCGGGCCGGGTCGTATGAGACGCCGCCGGAGAGCGCGCGGTATGAATTGATGCGGCGCTACTACAGCATGTTGATGGAACATCGGACGGAAGATGCCGTTGGGAAGATGAAGCAGTTCGCGACGTATTTCACGCATGGCGTGCGGAACGGGTCGAAGCTGCGGGCCGATATTTATCACGCGCAGGAGGCCGAAGAGGTGCTCGCGATGGTGGACGCGTTCTTCGAGAAGGAGCTGGCGGCGGCGGTGGTTTGAAAGAACGCGTGCGATGCGGTTACGTCGCTGGCCGACGGCGGCGTCGATTAGCGACGACGATCCCCAGCGAGTAGAAGCAACACGCGACCGCGGGCAGCGTTACAGATGCAAAGAACACACCCCAGACGTGAGTCATTCAGTAGAAAAGCTTCGGGAGTTCGCTAGGCAGCGACAACAGGTCATAGACACTGCCCAAGGCCACCAGCGATACCGGCAATACCCAGACCCAAGTACCGCCCGAAGTGACGGATCGAGGCACGCGAATCTGTACCGCGTAGCCCGCCAGGAAGCCCACCAAGATCGAGGTCGCGTACCCTGTCACATCCTGGTTGGCAATCCCTTCGAGACCGGCTGAGATCACCCGCCCGCTATCGCAGTTGCGATGCAGAGTCCCAACGGAACGGCCAGAATCTCTACGACGAGGAGTGAAGGGGAGAACTCGGGCGGTTTGGAGTCGAACATCGAGCTGAGTCAGCCTCGATCGATGGTACAACGCCTGATCGCGGCATTGCCATCGTCGTGGGCAGAAGAGCGGAAATGAGTGTACTCTCCCGGTTTCTACTTCCAGTAATCCGGGATGTTCGGCTTGGTGTCGCGGACGATTTCGAGGATCGCTTTGCGATCCTCGGGGCTGGTTTTGGCGAACGCAGGGTCCTGGTTCTTTCCGCTCAGCACGTCATAGAGGCCCTGGTAAACCTTGGCTCGGACAGGGTCGGGCAGGTCGTCGAAAGCCGGGCTATAAATCATGTAGCTGAGCGGGTACTTGAACATGCGTTTGGTGAGGTCGAAGTCGCGCAGGGAGCGGCCCTGCTTATCGTGCGGGCCCTGCTCGGGGAAAGTCTTGGTGAAATCGGAGACGCCGGCGACCGGATCGTAAAGAGTCGCTTCGTGAGCGAACAGCATGTAGCGGACGAGGACTTCGACGTCGGAGTCGATCTGTTGGGTGGTTGCCGGGTCGGCGGTTTTACCGTCGTGCTCGGCGATGCGCTCATCCCAGCCGGCGCGGATCAGCAGGTTGATCATGCGCGTTTCGTGCTCCAGCGTCATCAGCGCGATCAGGTCACTGGTCTGCGCCGCGTAGCCGGTGAAATCGAAGCGGCCCTTGAGGCTGGTGAGGTTCTGCGAGTTGTGCATGTCCAGCACGTCGGGCGCGTGGGGATCGCGGGCGACGGCGTTGCCCATATGATTCATGCCGCCGGTGGTTCCGGTGACATACCAGCCTCCCCAGCGCTTCTCAATGGGAGTGTCATCGTCGGTGACCGGATTCTGTGAGCGCGTGGAAGGCATGCCGCTAGCATCGGGAAAAACGGAGCCGACCAGCAAGCCGGGGATACCGAGGGTCGCGGGACCCTGGTGGCATTGCAGGCAGGAATCGCGGCGGATGAATTGGGGATGGTCGGATTTTTCGATATCGAGAGTGTAGAAGACCATGCCCTGTTTGGGATCGAGCGCGGCGAATTCCAGCACGTCGCCGCTGCGGACCGAGCCCATCATGACCTCGTCATTGAAGAAGAGAGCGCGCGGATTGGACGGCGAAATTTTGGCGGCCTGGAAACTGGTTTTGGAAAATACCAGCGATTGCGAATCGGGATTCAGGTTGAGATTCTTGAGCAGGCTGGGCAGATAGCCGAGACCGCCGGAGTCGTAGTCGAGCTTGGCTTTGCCTTCGGCCAGCCGCTTTTCCAGGCGCGTGATGGCGTCGTCGGCCGGAGTCTTGGCGTATTCGATCGCGGGGTGGTCGAGCGGAAGAATGGTGAGATTCTGAGAGCTTTGGTCGGCTGAGATTCGATCCAGGAAGATGAAAGCGGGGACAGCTACGGCGGCTGCTATAAGAACGGACCTTGCGGACACGGCAAGCATGCTTTAGTGATAGCACGCTGAGGGCCAACGCGTTGCTACCGTTGAGGCCGTATTCTCGCAGAACGTTGAGCGATTCGGCGCAGGGGTGGGTGAAAAGGCGCGGCGGGAGAGGATCCTGGTGGGTTCCGAAGGACCGGTTGCACTGGCGATACCGAATCTTGACGGGCACTCGAGTAAACTCATGAATCTGCCTCCGCCGGCTTAACGCGCCCGTCCGAATTCACAAACCAGGCAGCGCTCCCGCTTCTCGTCCAAGGGAATGATGAAGTACCGCTCCGTGACCCAACCTGTCTTCAAAAAGTCGTCCTCTGGGAGGATCTTGCTGAACTTCGCCGTAAGGGTGATTAGCTTCTTGCCCGTACCAGCGTTATAGACATCAAAAAAAAGCTTGCCATGGGGACCTCTGAAATCAATACAAGGGGAGAACACGGCTCCCGGGCCGGTGTCATTATTACCGCCACAACGCCCGAGAGTACCGCTCCAGCTCTCTAGGATCAGTACAGACTTGTCAGGGGACAATCGCAAGGCGCCCCATTTCGCTCCGGTCCTTGTGAATTGACGCCCATCTAGCTCAAAGTTGGAGGACCCGGCCTTTAACATGGAACCACCGCTGAACCTATCGCCGGAAACGTTGACGGGCGTCCCCGATTGCCACTCTGCCTCGGTTGTAGGCAGCGCGATGCCCTTCGGGTCGGAGAAATCGGCTTCGTAGATATTGGTTGTGTAGTACTTGTTGACCTGTAGCTGCATTCCACGCACCAGGAACTTCGTCCCTTGCAGTCCGGGGACACGAAACTCGTAGTAGTCGCTCAGACGAAAAATGAAGGGAGGCTGCGTCGCCTGCCAACCAGAAGGAAAGTGCAGTACATGACAGTATTCGCGAGCGGCAGTATTGAGATCCAGATCGGCCACGTCCCGAGCCGTGGCTACGCTGGGCGCCGCGAAAATGCCCAACACAAGCACCGATTTCAATCTCTTGAATTCCTTCATTGGAGAGTTAGCGTTCGGCTAAGAGTTTCCTCGGCAAGCCGGATGGCGAGAAGGGCGTCGCCCGCGGCGCCTTGGAGACCAATCTCGCGGAGTGCCGCTACCATCGCCACTTTAAACATCCCGCTCATTTTGGCCCCACAAACCTAGGCTATCGCGTCTTGCGGCTGACCGAGGCTGTGCATCAGAAGATTCGCGATCTTGCGAAGCGAGAGAAGGTCTCGATCAGTCAATTCATTGCGTCCGGCGGTCGCGGAGAAGACAGCCACACTGCTCACCATCGACTATCGGGCGCCGAGGGCCCGGCGCGGGAGTCCGCGTCTTCTCGATGATGTGCTCGCGCGTGTGCCTGACGGGCCGCTGATTCGCCGGTAACGAGCTGCCGACAACGTCAGCGGCCGAGCGCCGGCGTAGGAGGGCGGCTACTTCATCCAGTAGGCCGGCAGGTTAGTTTTCGTCGCGCGGACGATTTCGAGCGCGGCTTGGCGCGCGCCAGCATTGAGCGAGTCGTAGGGCTTCGACTGATCCTTGCCGGAGAGCACGTCGTACATGCGCTGGTAAATCAGGTTGAGAAGCTTGGGCGGCAGGTTGCCGAAGGCCTCGGAATAAATCATGTAGGAGACGGGATAGCGGAACAGGCGCGTTTTTAGATCGAAGTCTCGCAGCGAGCGGCCTTGATTGTCGCGCGGGCCGCGCGCCGGGAAGGTTTTGGTGAATGTGGAAACTCCAGTAATGGGCTCTTTGAGCGGAGCTTCATCGGCGAAGAGCATGTAGCTCAGCAGCTCTTCGACTTCCGAATTCATCTGCGCGTCGTCCCATTTGTTCTGGCGCAGAGCGATGCGCGCGTCCCAGCCGACGCGGATCAGCAGGTTGGTCATGCGCGTCTGGTGCTCCAGAGTCATTAACGCGACGACGTCGCTGGTAGGCGCAAGATAGCGCGAGGTGTCGAAAAACGGCTTCAGATCGGTGATGTTTTCGGTGGTTCCCTTGGGCGCGGCTGCGCCGGGATGCAGCGGGTCGATCAGCGCCACGTTGTTGCCGTAATGCGTCTGGGAGCCGGTTGCGCCGCTGACGTACCAGCCTCCCCAGCGATCTTCGATGGGGACCCGGCCGTCGGTGATGAAGGAGCTGCCGTGGCTCTCTCTCGCGTCGGTCTGCGGGTGCAGCGAACTCACCATCAGGCCCGGCACGGCCAGTGTGGGAGGGCCCTCATGGCAGCGCAGGCAATCCTGGCGGCGGCCGAATTCCGGCTTCGCGACTTGGGGCACGTCCAGCGTGTAGAGATGGACGCCACGGACCGGGTCCAGGCCGGTGAGCTCGAGCGCGTCACCGTTCTGGACGTAGCCGACGGCGACGTTGTCGTTGAAATAGATGGCGCGGGGGGTGCGGGGATTGATGTGCTCGGCCTGGATGCTGCCTTTGGAAAAGACCAGCACTTGAGAATCGACGGGAACATCGAGCGCCTTGAGCAAGGCCGGAAGGTAGCCCCAGCCGTTGGGCGCGTAGTCCAGCTTGATCTCGCCGCTCGCGATTTTCTTGGAAAGCCGGGCGACGGGATCGTTGGGCGGAGTCGTGTCGTATTGAATGGCGGGATCGTCGGTAGGGATGTAAATGGCGTCTTCCAGACTGTCGACGAAGGCTCCGGCGGCGGCCGCGATGAGGAGGGACGAGACTGCGATCAGAGTTCCGCGGCGCATGTCTTTACTTTATCGCAGGGACTTTATACCAAGTCGCTTCCCGATTGATATTGAGGCGATCTTCATATAGAATGCCTTCAGTATGGATCTATTGCAAGGAACGCTGGACATGCTGGTGCTGCGGACGCTGGCCGCCGGTCCGCTGCACGGCTACGGGATTTCGAAGGCGATTCATTTGAGCTCCAGTGAGAGGCTGGAGATCGAGTTCGGCTCGCTCTATCCGGCGCTGAAGCGGCTGGAGCTGAAGGGCTGGATCGCGTCGAAGTGGGAAATGTCGGAGCATAACCGGCGCGCGAAGTTTTACCGGCTGACTCCGGCCGGGCGCAGGCAACTCCGGCAGGAGCGTTCCAAGTGGGCGGAGTTCGTGAGCGCAGTGGCTCGGGTGATGGGGCCCGCACCCGGAGAAGTGAAATGAGATGCGTTGCACTATTATGCGGACTGACCGTTGCTGCGTTCGCGCAGGAGGCGGAGCTGACGTTCGATGTAGCTTCGATTCGTCCGGCCGCGCGATGCCGGTGGTGGACCAGACCGGGCTCGCGGGCCAGTACGATTTCACGCTGGAATATGGACTCGACCCGGGAGCAGCGGACGCGCCGGAGCAAGGGGGCGGGCTCCCTCCCTTGCAAGTCGCCATTCAGCAACTCGGGCTGCGGTCGGAGGGTTATCCAGGAGCCCGATCCGGACAATCGTATTGTCTAGGTACCGGCCACCGGAAGGGTAGGCGGAGCCTACCTGGCGTCGAGAATCCGTCCCTGCTGGTGGTCTTCCTCGGCCTGTTCGGTCTCGCCCAAGGCGCGCTCAGACTCCGCGCGGGCGTAATAGGTTTGGGGCCGGTCGGGAGCAAAGGCGATCGCCTCGGTAAAATCCTCAATTGCGCGGCGATAGTCGTTCAGCGCTTGATAGGTAGCGCCGCGCTGGTAATAGTTTTCGGAACCGGGCTCGATCTCCACGGCATGGTCAAACTCGGCTATGGCGCCCTGCAGGTTCCCGGAGGCCCGCATTGCTATGCCGCGAAGATTGTAGGCGCGCGCCAAGCGCGGAGAGATCGCCAGCGCCGCGGTCGAGTCGGCGATCGCGGCCGTGTAGTTCTTTTCGTCCAGGTAGGCGCCGGCGCGTTCGAGGAGAATTTGCGGATCGCCTGGGCGCAATTTCACCGCCTGGGTGAAATCCGCGACGGCCAAGGCCGGATCATAGAGCGCCATATGGGCCCGGCCGCGCAAGATGTAGGCGCCGGTCAATTTCCGTTCCAGCCCGACGGCGCGGTCACAGGCGAGGATGGCCTGGTCGTAACGGGCCGAATCGAACAGGCGCTGGGCCGTGTCGAAGGATTGCTGCGCGCGCACGGGGTCGGTAGATCGCTTGTACATCCACGCGGACACCCCGGCTACCACCACCGCCAGCGAAATCCATAGAACCTTCTTGCGGAGCGCAGCGCGGGCAACGTCCTCTGCGGTGACTGGAATCGGGACCGGCGGCGAGGCAGCCCGCCGCGCGCCCGAAACGGGCCTGCCTGCCGGCTTGACAGGGCGGTTCCTGGATGCGGAGTCAGGCACTGACTTTATGATAGAGGAAGCGCGAATTCCAGAAAAAGCCAACGCATGAAACACGTCCAACTGATCACCGACGGAGCCTGCCTGGGCAACCCCGGACCGGGGGGGTGGGCCTACATCCTCCGCTATGGCGGCCACAAGCGCGAAATGTCCGGAGCCGAGCCCGCCACCACTAACAATCGCATGGAGCTGCGTGCCGCCATCGAGGGGATGCGCGCCTTGAAAGAGCCATGCGAAGTGGAAGTGGTCACGGATTCCGAGTACCTCAAAAACGGCATCACCAAGTGGATTCACGGATGGAAACGCAACGGGTGGAAGACCGCATCTAAGAAACCAGTGGTCAACCAGGACTTGTGGAACGAGCTGGACGCCGCAGCTTCGCGGCACAGCATCCACTGGACCTGGACCAAGGGGCACGCCGACCACGACGACAACAACCGTTGCGATGAGCTGGCGACGCAGGCTGCCCGCGGACTAACGGGAGTTAAGTGAAGAGCAGATGCAAAAGACATTCTGGACCTTTTTCGTTTTGGCGCTGGCCGGGCTTTCCGTGCCGGCCGCGGCGCAGCCTTTTGGAGCCGGTCTCAAACTCGGCGCGACCCTGACCAACTCAGTTTCCTCGGTCGAATCGGCAACGATTCCCAATAGTTCGGCGCTGATCGTGGGCCCGTACGTGGAGCTGCGCTTGCCGCTGGGCTTCGCCATCGAAGGCGACGCGCTGTATTATCCGGGGCTATTTCCGGATGCCGCCGGAGGGGGATCGATGTGGCAATTTCCGATTTTGGCCAAACTGCGCTTCCTGAAAGGGCCGGTGCGGCCCTACATCGAAGGCGGTCCGGCGTACAGCCACATTACCGATGTGAAGACGCTGCCAGATCTCCTGCACAGCTCCGATTTCGGAATTACTTTGGGAGCGGGTGTGGAGCTGAAGCTGCTGGCTTTGCGGATCTCTCCGGAGATCCGCTACAACGGATTCCTGTTCACCAATATCCAGAGTCCGCTCGGGTTGTTTCAATCCAACCGGAATCAGGCGGTGTTCCTAGTGGGCATCGGATTCTGAAGCGCCTCAATTTGCCGCCGCAACTCCCGGCAAACCTCGTCCCGTTGACAGGCGCTTGCGGACGTCCAATGTTCGATCGCTTTTCGCAACAGGCAGACTTCCTGAGCCAGATTGGAGTAAGCCGGTTCGCGAAAGGACCTGCCTAACCAGCCGCGCGTTGCACGCTGAAGCACCTGCTCGGCTAGCACGAGCGCCGGGGCCAAGGGCAGATCCCGCCGCCTGAGACTGCCGATGCCGCCGAAGCCAAACGGAAGACCGCTGGAGCGAAGAATCACGAGCACCTCATCCAACGCGGGCGTCGCGAGCACGTCGAACCAGTGAACCAGTCCCTGGGAGATGCTGAGGTCGTTAAGACCGACGTGAATCTCGGCGAGGCCCGGCAGGCGGCACAGCTCAAGCAGGATTGCCACCGCGCCTACGCGCTCGACCAGAAGAACCGGCGCGGCCTGGCGACCCACGGCGTCAACGAACTCCGCGGCTTGATCCAGGCGGTCGAAATAGGGCAGCATGACGAAGTCCGCGCCCGCGCTGACGACTTGGGCGGTTTGCTCGCGGGTGGCCGGATGCGGCGGATCCACGCGCACGGTTAACCTGGCGCGGGTCAGCACGCGCTTGATCCGGGATACGTCGTGGATGGTATGCGAAGAAAGGAACAGGCCTCGCCCGGCTTGGCGTTCCGCCTTGCCCAAGCGCTCCAGGTCGATCATGATGCGCTCGATCCCGGCGTCCTCGGCGGCACGCGCGGCGGCGGGGTCGTTGGTGATCAGCGAAAGCTCCATGGGTGCTTATTCCGGCCAGCGATAAGGAATGAGCGGATCGTCCCAGGCCAGCCTTTTTTCATCCGGATGGCTGAAGTCGAAGGGCAGCGTGTTGAGGTGCAGCAAACAGGCAGACTGTTCGCCGATGGCGCGGAACCCGTGCCAGACGCCGGTGGGAATCCGGACCAGCAAGGGAACTTCCTCCGACATGCGAATTTCCTGGATCATCCGCTGCGTGGGCGAATCCGCGCGAGCGTCGTAAAGCACCAGGAGAAGGCGTCCCGCGACCAAGGCAATCTGGTCGGTCTGTTGGCGATGGAGGTACCAGGCGCGGACGACTCCGGGCTTGGTCGCGGTGATGTAGGCTTGGCCGAAGCCGGGGAAATGGGGATCGTCACAGCGCTGCACCTCCATCAGGTGCCCGCGCTCGGTGATCACTTTTTTGAGCGTCACGGTGGTCACCTGGTGGATACAGCCGGGCGGTACGCTCATGGGATCAGGATCGCCTCCTTCTGGACTTTGTGAAACTCTTCCTGCTTGCGCTGCTCATCCCAGAGGTACTGGAAGCCCCAGCCGCGCGCGATGTCGTAACGTTCCAGCCCTTGGCGCAACTCGCGCAAGCGCGAAACATAATAGTCCAAGCCGAGGAACTTGTAGTGCAGGAGCTTGACCTCACCGGTACGCAGCCGCCGGACGCGCCAACCGGTGTCGGCGGTGTGACGGCCGGGTTCGAAATTCGTCTCGCGGATCCGATCCGGCCGGAACAACTGAGGTTTATCCAAGAGTTTGTCACGCCGGCCCATTACGACCTGTTGGCGTAGAGGCCGGTTGGGAGACGGAAAGGTCTCGGAGACCATGTCGAAACCTCGGGGGACAATGAGGGAGATCCGCGGCGACCGGGACGCGAGGTAGCGCCGTAAATCGGGATGATAAAGATGCTCGTCGATGTTGCAGATGATCACCCAGTCGGCGTGGCCGCGGCTCGGCTTCCAGCAGCGATTGTAAAACTCCTGGGCGGCTTGAACGAACGAAGGTCCGTGCACTTTAAACTCGCCCAGGGTAACCTTGGGATGGTTACGGAGGAGATCCAGGGAACCATCGGTGGAACCGTTATCGAAGATAAAGTAACGATCCACCGCCGGATCATAGTTCTGGAAGAAGAAGGGCAGCAGACGGGCTTCGTTCCAGCAGAGGGCGTACAGGTGCACTCGAATGTCCGCGGCCATAATGTTGTATCTGGATTACTCTAGCACTGGGAGCGGCGGACGGCGCGGGGGGTGCCCGTTCGAGCTTTTTGTTCGCAAGGCTTCGCTGGTACACTAAGAGATTGCTTTCCGCTGAATCCAGTCGTCCAGAGACCGCCGGGCGGCCGCGCGTGTGCGCCGTGAGCTATCTGAATACCGTGCCGCTGGTGTGGGGTCTCGAGCATTCCCCGGACCCGGCTCTACGCGAGACCTTCGATCTACGCTTCGCGCTGCCCTCGGATTGCGCGGCGCAGTTGGCTGCGGGCGAGGCCGATATCGGCATCGTGCCGGTGATCGAGATGGCGCGGCAGAAAATGGATTACTTCCGCGGGACGGGCATCGCCTGCCACGGCCCGGTGCGGAGCATCCTGCTGATTTCGAAAGTCCCCATGAATCGCATCCGGACTCTGGCGGCGGACGCAGCCTCGCGGACTTCCGTGATGTTGGCGCGGGTGATCCTGGCCGAGAAATATGGAGTGGAGCCGGCGGTGGTGGCGCGGCCGGCGGATCTGGCCCCCATGCTGGGCGAAGCCGACGCGGCGCTGATTATCGGCGATCCGGCGCTGCGCCTGGACCCGGCCACGCTGCCGTTCGAGACGCTGGATCTGGGCGGCGAATGGGTGGCGATGACCGGCCTGCCGATGGTGTTCGCGGTGTGGAGTTACAATCCGACCTGGAGCGGAGCATCGAGAAGTGGAGCAGCGGGCCCGCGGCACGAACGCTACGCTCAGGCATTCCGCGACTCCTGCCGCTATGGAATCGGGCATGCCGCGGATATTGCGCGGAGCGAAGGTCCGGCGCGCGGAGTCAGTGAAGAGCTGGCACTCGAATACGTGACGCGGCATATTGTGTACGAGCTTGGCGAGAAGGATTATCAGGGCCTGGAGCAATACGTAAAGATGGCGATGGCCGTGGGAGCGCCAGCATGATGACGCGCGACGAAGCCATCGACTTCTACAACAGCGGCGATCTCATCGCGATGGGCATGGAAGCCGACGCCGTGCGCAACAAGCTGCATCCGGACAACGTGGTTAGCTACATCATCGACCGCAACATCAACTACACGAATTTCTGCACCGAGTATTGCAGCTTCTGCGCGTTTTACCGCCCGGTGGGGCACGCCGAAGGCTACGTGCATCCCAAGGAAGTGATCTTCCAAAAGATTCAGGAGACCCTCGATCTGGGCGGCACCGGGATTCTGATGCAGGGGGGCCTGCATCCGGATTTGAAGATCGAATGGTATGAGGATCTGCTGCGGTCGATCAAACAGCGTTTCGATATCTGGTGCCACTGCTTCTCCGCACCGGAGATCGTCAACATTGCGAAAGTCAGCGGGCTGAGTCTATATGACACGCTGGCGCGGCTGAGGGATGCCGGCCTGGATTCGCTGCCCGGCGGCGGAGCCGAGATTCTGGACGACGAGGTGCGCCGGCGCATCAGCCGGCTGAAGAGCTCCGTCCAGGATTGGATCGACGTGCACCGCGCCTGCGCGCAGGCGGGTTTGCGCTCGACCGCGACGATGATGTTCGGCACCGGCGAGACCATCGAACAGCGCCTGAATCATCTGGACATCGTGCGCAACCTTCAGGAGGAGACCGGCGGCAATTTCACCGCGTTTATTCCGTGGAGTTTTCAACGCGAGAACACGTCGCTCGGCCGCTTCGTGAAAGAAGAGGCGACGGCGGTGGAATATCTGAAGATGCTGGCCCTGTCGCGAGTTTACCTGGAAAACATCCTGAACGTTCAATCCTCGTGGGTGACTCCGGGCTTGAAGACCTGCCAGTTGGGGCTGCGTTTTGGAGGCAACGACGTCGGCAGCATCATGATCGAAGAGAACGTAGTGAGTGCGGCGGGCGCGCACCATCGCGCCAGCGAAGAGGAGTTGCGGCGTTTGATTCGCGGCGCGGGCTTCATCCCCAAGCAGCGCGATTCCCTGTACCGCACTTATTTCCTGAACTGATGCAACTTGAATCTATAGCGGCGCGTCCTACGGGGGTGCGCTTTTTCGTAATACTAGCGGCCGGTTTGGCCGTGGCATGTTCGTGCGCCTCGGGAGAGCCCAAAGAGTCCGAGTCCAAACAATCGGTAGCCACGCTGTTTCATTCGTTGCCTCTACGCTTTGAACAGGACCCGCGTGGGTATTGGATCGCGGGTGGAATCGGCTACGCCTTCGGATTCACGCCTACTTCGGTGAATCTACGTGTGCCGGATGGAAGGGTGCGGCTGACTTTCGAAGGCGCCGGCCGAACAAAGGGCGGCGAGTGGGAGGCGTCGGAGAAGATGCTGGCTCCGACCAGTTACTTTAAGGGTAAGACTTTCCGGTCGGCCGAGGCTTTTTCGCGCCTGCGGCGCACACATCTCTATCCGGGCATCGACGTTGTGTATTACGGAACGGGCGGGCGCTTGGAATACGATTTCGATCTGGCGCCCGGCGCCGACCCCTCCCGCATCCGGATGCGGTTTGAGGGCGCTCAGGAAGTTCACTTAAACGAATCCGGCGGCGTGGTTCTGAAAACCCCCTCTGGCGATATCGTGCAACAGCTTCCCGTGGTGTACCAGAAGCGCTCCTCGGGGGAGACCGTGGCGGTGACCGCGGCGTATCGGATCCGGCGCGATGGAACCATAGGGGTGAAGCTGGGTGCCTACGACCGCAGCCAGGCGCTGGTGATCGACCCGTCGATTCTCTACGATTTCTGGTTCACCGGCACCAATGCCCAGGAAGGCATTTCGCTCGCACATGACGGGCAGGGTTACGAGTATCTGGCGGGTTGGACGTACTCGCCAGATTTCTCGGCCGGCGCTAATGGTTACGATCCCAATTACAACAGCGACAAGGATTGTTTCCTGGTGAAATTCAACCCGTTTGCCTCAGCGGGGCAGTCCGTGATTGTTTACTCGACCTACTTCGGGGGCCAGTTCGACGATGACATGCGCTCCATGGTGGTGGACGCGAGCGGGAACATGTACTTCGGCGGGACGACAATCTCCACCAACATTCCTATGTCGGCCAACGCCTATCAGGGAACGCTCCCCAACACCAACGCGATCACCAACGGATTCGTGGCGGAGATCAACAGCAACGATTTCACCTCGAACGCATTGATTTATTCCTCCTATTACGGAGGCGCGAATGAGTTGGTGGTCAATGGCGTGGCCGCGTTCAACGGCTATCTTTACGCTACCGGATGGACCGAAACTTCGGATCTTTCCGCCACGGCGGGCAGCCCGTTTCAGCCCGCGCTCGCCGGCAGTTACGATGCCTTCATCGCGGTGTTCGATCCCTCGCAGTCGACCGCTGCCGACACGCTGGCGTACGCTTCCTATCTGGGCGGATCGTCGGAGGATGTGGGCAACTCCATTGACGTCGACCAGAACGGGAATGCGTATATCACCGGCTACACTTTTTCCATCAATTTCCCGATCGCCGGCAATGCTTTCCAGCCGACTTACAATGACGGCGGCGGAGACGCATTTTTGTCGGTCGTTAACCCGGGCACTGGCGCGTTGACCTATTCGACGTTCGTGGGTGGAACGGGCATTGACGCGGCTACAAAAGTTCAAGTAGACCCGGCCACGGGCAATGTGGCCCTGGCCGGATTCACTTTCTCGACGGATTTTCCGCTCACCGTGAATGCCGCTCAGCCGATTTACGGCGGCGGTTGCGATGCTTTTATCGCGGTGATTAATCCCGCCGCGGCGAGCCCGGCCAATGCGTTGATCTACGGCACCTATTATGGAGGTAGCGATGTCGATGTGGCGTACGACATGCGTTACGCCAACGGTCTGTACTACATAGTTGGCTACACCTATTCGCAGGACTTGCCGGTAACCGCGAATGCGCTCAATGCGGAATCGGCGGGCGGCGGAACGGATGGTTTTGAAGCCATCATCGATCCGAACAACGCGCTAGCCTACTCCAGTTACATTACAGGAGATGGCGACCAGGTGGCGATTGGAGTGGATTACGACGCCTCCGGAAACATCTACGCCACCGGTTACGCCACGGGGAATATTTTCCCCAACCAGACCCCGCCGCATCGCACTCCCGGCGAGTATGACGTATTTTTCCTGCTGCTCAGCCCGCATTAACGGGCTTGGGGGCGACCGGCCATCGAGCTTCAATTCGCGGAAAAGCGCCCCGCGGGAATGCAAACCTCAAAGCCGACTTTATAAAAGGACGCATCCCCAATCGCGCAATCAAGCCGCAGGACTCAGCCGCGGTTTCCACGTCCAACGCGATCATGACGGGCGAGCGCAGGGAGGACTTCGGAGCGGATTCAGACACTGAGAACACTTCTAGCCGAAGGCCTTGACCGGGCGAACTGGCGCCAGCCCGGCGCCTTTATGGGAACAGCGCCCTAAAGGTTTTCTAAAAGTTTCTAAGAAAACGTTAGGCAGCGACGCTGTCTTTGGGCTTGTTCTTGCTGCCTGGCGGCCGTCCGCGGCGCTTCAGAGCCGTCATCCAGGCAGGCGGCCGTCCACGGCGCTTGCCGCGCCCTCGAGCGAGCCGCTCCAGAGTCACGATAGCTTCTTCCACTTGTTCCCGCTCCTGCCGTAACTCGGCGAGCATTTTCAGAACGTCCATTATTGGTCTCCACTTTCTCAGGCGGGTGCGAGCCTGGTTTCTGAAAAACGAACAGGAGAGGCTGAATCGCCCCGATCCTGTCTTACAAAGTTTACTTCCGTTCCCTATGAAATTCAAGATATCTGTTCTGAAAACAGAACAAAATTGATTTTCTCGCCCCTATTTTACCGCGAGTGGGGCCTTGCGCCGCCAGAACCGGTAGAACGGCAAACCGGCGAGAATCACCACCAGCCCGATGCCGGTTTCGCGCGGGGAAGCGAGCAGGGTTGCGTACAGCAGTACCATTGCAACCAAAACAAACAAAAGAGGTACCACCGGATAACCCGGTACCCGGTAGGGACGCTCCAGGTCCGGGAGCTTACGGCGCAAAACCACAACGGAGGCAGCCGTCATAGGGTACAAGATCCAACTGGGAAAAATTGCCAATGTGTAAAGTTCGTCATAGTGGCCGCTGCGCAGGATCACGCTGGACCAGACGCCCAGTAGAGCAATTCCGGAGGAAGGAGTGAGAAAACGCGGATGGATACTGGGGGCGGCGCGAAAAAAAATAACCGCCCTGCTCCATGGCGAACAGCACGCGGGAACCGGAAAGCAGAGATCCGTTCAAGGTCGCAAAAATCGAAATCAGCACCGCCAGGCCGACCACGGACTCGCCGTGAACGCCGGCGATACGGCGCATCATGTCCGCGGCGACGCGGCTGCCGGCAGCCACCTTCCGGGCTGGAGAGCACGCTGAAATAGGCGAGATTGGCGGCCAGATAAACCACGATCACCGCGCGCGGCAAATTGCGGCCGGGGCGCTCGATTTCCGATCCCGCGATGGCGGCGTTATTCCAGCCGTCGTAAGCCCATAAAGCTGCCACCAGAGCTTTGAAGAATCCCCGGAACCCGCCGGGAACGGGAGTGACGGCGGTGTGCAAATCTCCGGGGATCGAAACGCGGGAGAACATTGCGGCGATCACGCTGGCGCCGATCAGCGCCAGCTTCAAGGCGGTCAGGGCCACTTGCGCATTGCCTCCCAGCCGCACCCCGCGATAATTTCCCGCAGCCACCAGCGCAATCAGGGCGATGGCCGCGAGCTGTTCCCAGCGAATCTCGAGCGCCTTCCAGCCAGGGCCGATGGAAAAAGGGATGATAGGTCGCCAACAGGGTGGCCAGGGCGGCAATGGAGGCGCTCTTCGCCACCCAGGGCTGGGTCCATCCGTAGATGAATCCGAAAAACGGGCCGTAGGCGGCATTCAAATAAACGTATTCGCCGCCGGCTTCCGGCAGCATGGCGGAAAGCTCGGCGTAGGCCAGCGCTCCGAACAAAGTCAAAACTCCTCCGACTATCCAGACCGCGAAGACGCGTCCGGGGGAGCCCACTCAGAGCACCATTTCCGAAGGGACGCGGAAAATGCCGCTGCCAATCACGGTCCCCACGATGATGGAAATGCGGACCAAAGTCCGAGTGCGCGCCGCAGTTCAGGTTTGGCCGCGTGTCTCCTCGCGAAGACAGAACGACGCGAGCACTCCCGCGCCGCCGGTAGCCACGGTTCCAATCAGCACATACCAGGTGAAGGCGATCGAAGTGGCGAAACGGACGTATAACATCAGGGCCATTCCAACGGCCATTCCGAAGATCGCGGCCTTCTCGCCCACGCGCGGCGCGAGCACGCCCAGCAAGAACACGCCCAGCAGCGATCCGTACAAGACCGAGGCGATCGAGAGTCCCGCCTCGAACACTCCGCCCCAATGCCGGGCCACAACCGCGACTCCGAACAGAAGCACACCCCAGGCCACGGTGACTCGACGGGCCAGCCGGACGCCGCGAGCCGGTTCGAGCCCCGGGCGCAGGAAATCGATTACCGTCGCCGAAGCCAGCGAGTTCAGCGCAGCGGAAAGATTCGACATCGCCGCGGCCAGGATCGCCGCCATCACCAGCCCGGCGACGCCCGCCGGCAAGTAGGTCCAGACAAATAGAGGATAGACGCGATCCATGACCGCGGGTGGCTGCCAGTGATGAATCGAATATAGAGTGAACAGGCACACCCCGATCACCAGGAATAAAGTGAATTGCGCCGCGACCAATACCCAGCTCGCGAGCAAAGCCGCCCGGCTCTCGCGCTGATTGCGAGCCGCGAGCAGCCTCTGCACCATAAGCTGGTCCGTCCCGTGGCTGGCGGTGGTGAGGAAGCATCCGCCCAGGATCCCGGCCCAGAAGCTGTAGTTGCGCGCAAAGAACGCGGCGGGAGCTCCTAGCTGGAAATCGAGCACCCGCAGTTTTCCCAGCGGCGCGGCGAGTGAAATTACCTGCGCCCAACCGCCGGGAATCTGGTGCAGGATCGCGGCGAGGCTCAAGGCTGCGCCGCCCAGATACAGCGCCATCTGCGCCACGTCGGTCCAGATGACGGCCTTCATGCCGCCTTCGTATGTATAG
>JASHNT010000025.1 GCA_030041495.1 Bryobacteraceae bacterium
CCGAGCCGATCGAAGTAGTGCTGGCGACGGGAGAGCGGTTGCGGATCGCGTCCGGCGTGGACGCGGCGACACTGCGCACAGTGCTCGGCGTGCTGCGCGAGCCGAGATGATCCATTTGCCCTCTGCCGTGCGCGTGTATCTGGCGACCTCGCCGTGTGACATGCGGCGAAGCTTCGATGGCCTGCACGCGTTGGTGATCACAAAACCATTGGGCTGGTCCCGGTGGAATGGGCCCTCCGGGAGGTCAGGGCGATTGGGCGGCATCGGTCCACGATTACAACTTCAGCACCAATGGACCTATCACGATCGGCAGCTATTTCAATCCGACCCTATCGGTGCCTACCGCCAAGGCCCTGATCCAGAGCAACAACAATCTCATCCGAAATGCTGGCGGAGTCCAAGGCGTCAAAATGGGGCTGTTCTTCGGGGTCGTCAACGCGTTCCAGTGGTACATGAACAGTTGGAAGTAGTGGTTGATCCTTCGTTCAGCAGGAGTGTGCATCGTGAAATGTTGGGCTAAGGTCACTTCGCTTCTGCTATCGATCGCTGTGCCCATTGTGAGCGCTCAGTCAGTACCGGCTGGAAAGGGTGATGCGCAGGGAACCCAAATGCTCGGTTATTGGATCGATCCATCCACTGGACTCATGTGGGCCGGGAAAGACAACGGCAAGGACGTGAGTTGGAAGAACGCTGTGAAATATTGCCGCGACCTACGTTTGGCCGGGAACTCCGACTGGAGGTTGGCGACGCTTGTTGAGTTGGGAGCGATCTACGACCGGAACGCCAATGCTCCGGGGCGAGACGGCCAAGGGGCTTCAACATGGCATGTAAAAGGCGATGTGTCCTTGACTGGTTATCAATGGAGCAGCACCCAGAGAAGTGATGATCGTGGGCGTCCGTCAAGTTATGCGTGGTATTTCGACTTCAATCAAGGACGGTCGAACAACCAGCCAAGCGGATTTCCGTACTCTTCTTCTTTCATGCGGGCGCTATGCGTGCGTGGCTCCGGGAAGTGATGCTTGGCCGGGCTACCTTGCCAGCGCCCTCTGCCACTCCGGGCGCTATCCAACAGCCACAGCGCCCCGTCGCTGCACTTCGAGTTGGACGGCGTAGAACGCAGCTTGGAGGAGATGGATGTTGCGGTGGTTGGCGGCGATGACGAGGTTGCCGTTGGTCCAGGTGGAATTTTTGTGAGCGCCGACGAGGAGCGCCAGGGCGAACTGTTCGAGCACGTCGTCGTAGAAAATCTGGAGTTGGTCGTCGGAAAGTGAGTCGAGAACGGCGCTCGGTTCGGTGATGTCTTGAACGAGGAGTTCGTCGGCGAGTCGGGTGAGCAAAGAGTCCATGTTGGTTCCTTCAGTGGAGTGAAGATATTTACCATTCCAGGTACGCAAAACAGTTTCGGTCCAGGAAGAAGTCGTTCGCTCCGCTCACGACCCTTCGGGATGAAGTGAGGAATCAACATCTACAGAGACCAGGCGAAGCATGGTTGCGAAGCAACATCATCTCGACTGGTTCCTAAAGATTCATTCCAAGAACCAGTTTCTAACTGGTCCTACGGACCCTTCGGGATACTGATCATCATGCGGTTGGTTTCGAGCATCGATGCAGGAACACGAGTCCTAGGGAGACTCGGCATCGATGCTTGAAGGTTATGCGTACAGGCCCTTCACATCGACCATGATCGTCTGAGGCGTCATGGTCATCGGCTACTTAACGGTGGTGATCTCAGCCACCGGCAGACTTGGGCATCCCGATCGAGCAGCGCCCTGGCTCTTCGTCTGCGTCCCACAGTGAAGCCGTCCTTGATCCACGCTGCCGTCAATTACTCCCGACCGTGGAGGACGTTGGTGCGGATGCGAGTCCGGCCAACACTGATATGTAGACGAAGCCGGGCGAGGGCTGCCGCGCGCAGCGCTGCTCCGACCACCAGGGGTTGTGTATATCAGCGATATGCACAGTATTTTGTGGTCAGAAAAGTGAGGGCCGGTGATATCCGGGATCGGCGGCAGGCGGCGGAACCGGGCGAAACGCCGGTGGAGGATGTACATCTCGGGAGGGCGGCGGGGACCCGAAATGGTGGTGTGCGAGGGACGAGGCGGGCCGCCGCTTGACAGATTCCGAAACGGTTGTACGCTGTTTACATACACGACGGCGATTCGATGAGTGAGCCGCACAGAGAGCGACTGCGGACCACCATTCAGAGCGCTCTGAAACGCCGCCGCTAACTACCAATAAGGGTTCCGCCCCGCAGCCGGGCGGTGAAGATCGAGTGGCTTTTAGCCGCCTGGTCAGTGCTGTGCCGGTGGAGTTCGGCTCGA
The DNA here is from genome assembly GCA_030041495.1 of Bryobacteraceae bacterium. Lineage (GTDB taxonomy): Bacteria > Acidobacteriota > Terriglobia > Bryobacterales > Bryobacteraceae > Palsa-187. The sequence continues at coordinate 2,322 of JASHNT010000025.1, forward strand.
CGCTCCGCAGGCTATTCCTGTCGAACAGGACAACGAGCAGAGCCACACGCAACCCGCCCGGAAAGGATGAAAGCATCGATGGGCGGCTAGATCTGGAATATGTTTTATGAAATACGATTCTGAGATGTTGAGAAAAAAGATCGCTGCCATGCAAGGCATCACAGCGGTCAACAAAGACCACGACGGCTACTTCCAGCCGTCCATGAACCAGGGCAGCGGCAGCGCTGTCCTCCGCTTTTTGCCGGCGATGCCGGATGAAGACTTTCCCTTCGTCCGCATCTGGAACCACGCCGTTAAGGTAGACGGCAAATGGTTCATCGACAACTGCCCGAGCACGCTCAACCAGCCGTGTCCGGTGTGCGAGTCGAACACGGCGCTGTGGAAGAGCGGCAACAAAGACTTGGCCTCGGCCCGCAAGCGGAAGCTGTACTACCACTCCAACGTGCTGGTAGTGCGTGATCCGAAGCAGGCGGAAAACGACGGCAAGGTGATGCGGTTCAAGTACGGCAAGACCATCTTCGATAAGATCGATGCCGCACTGAATCCCGTCTTCCCCGACACCATCATCGTGAATCCGTTTGACGTGGACGAGGGAGCCAACTTCCGGCTGCGGGTTACGCAGAACGGGAACTTCCCGGACTACGGCAAGTCGAGCTTCGAGCAGCCATCTCCGATGGGCGATCCAGAGCAGGTGGAAGCGATCTTGAGCCAGCGCACTTCGCTGGCCGGGATCGTCGCTCCCGATCAGTTCAAAAGCTATGAAGAACTGAAGGCCAAGTTCGATCCGATCATCGGCGCAGCAAAGGTGGCGTAGACCACAAAGCCCGAGAGAGCCAAGAGAGGCGGCGTGAGCGTTCAATCGCTCATTGCCGCCTTTTTTGTTTTTTGCTCCCGGAGCGAAGCTGCGGCGATGACCGAGGCCAGGTAGTCGGCGGTCCCGGAGTGCGCGCGGCGCAGTGCGTCGGCCAGGGCGCTCACCTTTTCCTGGTCCACCCCATCACAATCATGCAGGCCCTCCAGGACGATCAGGCCGGTGCGGATCGACCTGCTGAACTCGCCCAGGACTTCGACGACATCGAAGACGCTCATCCTCGCTCCCCCGCACCGACCGTCTGATACACCGAATTTTCCAGAACGTTCTTCACCGTCCTGGCGTACCACCTGCCGCCGTTCTTGCCCGGCACGTTGTCGCAGTTGAACGCGTCGGCAATCATCGCCAGGCTCCAGCCGTCTTCCCGGCGCTCTCGCATGAGGCGCACCATCGCCATCTCATCGACGGCGACCACCAGGCGATCCCCGTCCCGATCGAATCCGTAGGGAGTGTGGTTGTACACCTTGCCTTGTTGCTTCTTGTGAGCCAGGACGGAGGCGGTGCGCTCGGCGACGAGATTCCTTTCCAGTTCGGCGCATCCGGCCATCATCGTTAAAAACATCCGGCCCATCGCCGACGCTGTGTTCATGCTGGTGCCACCCAAGTCCACCAGATGCAAGGTGACCTCGGCCCGGTCCCACACTTTGGTCTGACGCAGGGCGTCTTCTGCGTCTCTGAACAATCTGTCGAGCTTCAGGCAGACGACGTGGCCGACGCCCGCCTCCATACGCTCCAGGAACCTGGCTCCCGCTGGCCGCTTGCCGAGTGGGATGCTGCCCGACACACCTTCCTCCCGGATCAACTCCATCACTTCCAGGCCGGTCATCTGACAATACGCACGCAGGCGCTCTTCCTGGGCGTCGAGCGAGAAGCCGAACTTGGATTGCTCGACGGTGGAAACTCTCACGTAGCAGAGCGCCCGGTTGGAGTGAGATCGTTTCGCCATTCTGCGTACTCAGAATAGCGGTGAAACCAGGCACAAGTCAATGGATCTGGTGTACTCAGGGACGTGGCTACACTCAGGCCGTCACTTCAGGTACGCAAAAAGGCGGCTTCTGCTAACCTCACAGGTGATGGCGAAACGACCAGCCAAGGCCACAAAGAAGAAGACGCAGGCGAAAAAGAAGGCCGCGCCGCAGGCGAGGAAGAAAGTCGGCAGACCACCGGCCAAGCACAGCGATCCCGACTATAAGCAAATGAGCGTCTACGTCCACAAGGACGTGCGGAACAAGGTGAAGGCCCGGTTGCTTGAGCAGGAGGGCGAGTTCAGCGCCCTGGTCGAGTCGCTGTTGCGGGACTGGCTCAAGAAAAAACCACAGTGATTTTCAAAAAAGGGTTCCCATCCAAAACCGTCTATAGAGTCCGGGGTGGTTCTACACCGGAGGGGAAATCCGTCTGAAGCTGGCGGCCTCCACCATTGCGGCCATTTATAAGGACCGCTGGCAGGTGGAGTTGTTCTTCAAGGCGCTGAAGCAATCGCTACGCATCAAAACCTTCGTCGGCACTAGCGCCAACGCGGTGATGATCCAGATTTGGACAGCACTGATTGCCATGCTGGTGGTCAAGTACCTGCAATTGCGCAGCAGCTTCGCCTGGAGTTTGTCCAACCTGATCGCCTTGCTGCGCCACCAACTGTTTGTCTATCGCGACTTGACTGCCTGGCTCAACGCCCCCTTCCAGCCGCCCCCGGAAGCGCTGGCCGCCGAGCAACTGCCGCTGGTGCTGGTTTGAACTTGGACAGCAAAGTGAAACAGCCAGGGGTCTGGTTTGCCAATGACCGAAATCAGGACGCTAACTCGTCCCCCAGCAATCTGTCCACTTCGCCCTGCCTGCTAATTTGGACAGCAATGACCCACCACTGTCACCGATTCGGTTGATCCCGGTACTCAACTCCGGGACATCGAAATTCGCGTTGCTATTCGTCCAAGGCTTCCCAGCAAGTCTCGTGGCGGCACAGAAAGATCAAGCACGACTACGCGCAGGGTTTTTTGATGGTGCCTCACAATGTACTCGCGAGCTGCGGCCGTGCGATCGGCGGCGTAGATCAGCGTTCCCTCCGGAAGATCGTAACCGATGGTGTAGGCAAGAAGTTGGTACAGATCAGCACTCGCTACTGACTGTTGCAGGCGCTTGTATTTCACATCACCCACCCAGCGGACTGTCTGATGCCTATCGATCAGGCACAGATCCGGCCTTAGCTGAAGTTCCTTATCCTGATCCAGATAGGTCAGTGGCGCAACGTCGGGGAACGTCGCCACTCCAACCCCTAGGGCCGAACGAATGGCTCTTCGCACGAAAACCTCGAATGCTTTATTCATGTCGATCAGGAATGCGCAACCATCGCTTCCCCTATCCCCAAGGTCAAGCGATCCGGAACGCAATATCAGCGTTGCCAACGAAAGGGCGGGACGATAATGCCGATTTAGCCGCGTAAACACCACGGAGGGAACCTGTAATGGATGAAACCAGCGTCTGCTCACCGCGCCCAGCAGCCCCTGCGCTCGAAAAAGTTCCCGCCTGAAGATCGAAGATTGGGCGGGCATGCGTCCAACGAAAGCCAAAGCGGCCAGGAGCAGGCGGTTCTCAAGTACGTCCGATGTATATACATCGTGCCGAACTTCGATCGGGGTCGTTGTTCGCTGATGTCGACGGAGTTGTTCGTCAAAGAGAACTCTCCCGCGCGGCGCCTTAACAGATTCTTCTTCGCTCAGGTAGCCGTTCAACAAGCCGCGTCTGGTTGCATCCTGGATCATTCTAGCCAGCATTACACCGAGAAGTTCGACCAAGTTATGGTCGTCGGCCAACTCAGCGATTTGATTCAATAGCCGCACAGCGTCACAGGCGTAGGAGACTAGGAAGAGCACAGACGAAAGTGGAATTTTGGGACGGATCTCAAGAACCAGCGTTGGCAAGGAGACTATGCCAACTCGTTGGTCAGGGGTGAGGTTATAAGATCCGGGCCTGCCAATGCTGGGCTCGACATCCATTCCTGGATAAAGCCGACGGATACCGTCGCATTCATCAGGGGAGAGCGAAACGTTCGATTCGGTTTGGAATTCAGCCAGCTTCAGCCGACGCACTCTCGTCATCCTCATGTTCAAGGCGTACGTCAGCGGTAATGAGATCATCGGGCGCTGATTTGTTACGAACGGTCTGATAGCTGAATTGCTCCAGTTCGCTAGGCGTATCGAAGAACCGGTCGGCCAATGCCGGCACAATGGAGTACTTCCAAATCAACTCCGCTTTCCTTTCTGTTAACGTTTTTGGATCTTTCACTAAAAAGTAGCTAGGACCGATTGAAGCATGGGGGTCTTTGAGGCGTCCGTTTACGTAATCGATCATTGTCGCCAAAAAGCTCATGTCCGGCGCATTTCGATTAAGGAAACGTCGGAGGAGACCTTTGAGGGGCGGCTCATCTGGGAAAAGATCTACACAGCGAAATCGCCGGCGAAGCGCCATGTCGAGCAACGCTATTGATCGATCCGCGGTATTCATCGTGCCGATTATAAAAAGATTCCGTGGAAGACAGAAACGCTTTTCAGGGGAGTACTGGAGGGCTATTCCTTCGTCGCGATATTCTAAGAGGAAGTACAGCTCGCCAAAGACTTTAGCCAAGTTTCCACGGTTAATTTCATCAATAATTAGAACAAACCGCTCATCAGCAGGGGCACGACTTGCGCGATCAGCAAGACGCCGAATTGGCCCAGCGCTCAGCATAAACCTGCCGTCCTCCGTCGGACGAAACCCCTCAACAAAGTCCTCGTAAGCGTACGAAGGATGGAACTGGACCAATTCGACTCGGTCGGCATGACCGGTCAGAGCGACGGCTAATTTACGCGCAATGAACGTTTTCCCGGACCCCGGCGGCCCCTGAAAGATTATCTGCCCACATTCAATCAACACATCTGCCCATTCCCGGAGGGCAGCCTGCGGGTCCAGATACAGTTCCGCTGCCAGAGTGTCTAAATCCGCTGGAGTGGATCTGGCCGCCTGGCTTACGGCCAACTTGGCCGCAGGAGCGGCTGGCGGTGCCGTCGAGGATTTCTTTGCCGGGCTTTCGTCTATTCTCCACTGCTCAACCATAGGCGGCCTGTAGAAGCGAAAGCCCTCGCCCTCGGTCTTCGACAATTCCTTCCGGATTGCCAGGAGATCCGCGTCGATGTTGTTGGTCGGAAGCCCGGGCACTCGCGTCTGGAAAGCTTCACGGATTCGTTTTTTGTCGTTGCGGGAGGAGATATTCTCGAAGCTATCCGGAAACATCATGAACAGCCAAGCTTCTTGCATCGGCTGGAAAGCTTTAAATGAGCCTGGGACCGCACGGACATCCTGAGCGAACTGCCAGGGACTGCCCAACAGGCGCTTGCGATCCTGGGGGTTAAGTTTGTGCCAGTGAATTAGGTACTCGCACAGCCAGGCCACATGATGGGGACGATGCTGATTGAAACTCTGATCCGCGGCATGACCGCTCTTAACACCCGCGACGGCCCAACCAGGAATAGGAACTGCTTGACTGCACCAACTCAGCACGATCCCAACATTTTGGATTTTCTTGTCAGAACCAGTGAGTGTCGTAAAGTATTGCTGGGTGTACACCAACTCTGCCGCGAGCTGTTTTACGTCGTCGTCGGCCTCCCGCAACTGCCTTTTGAGCTTTTCAAGAAAAGAACCGCTCCCTCCGTCATCCTGTTCTACGAACAGCGTGTGAAAGGATTGGAGGTTCCCCAAGGTCCAGATGGACCGGTCCGGTGCGAACAGGCTATCCCACTTCTCAAGAGCGGTGTTCCGGATATGGTCTAGAGCTTCGAACGCCGCTTCGTCAGATTCTTGTAATCTCGCCATCTGCGCCCTCGCTTTTGGAATATACCAGCATCCCACTTCGCTTGGAAAGTGTTGCGAGGCCTTCCGGGCTGAAATCGCAAAACCACGTTGCTGCTATCGACGTCGGAGAAGGTGAGTTTCCGGTAAGCGTGCGTGACGGCTTTTAATTACCCACAAGTTGCACCGCCAAAAAGAACCCGAGTTCTATATCGATGAGCCGTGACAATCCGCGCCACATGACCGTGTTGCCTGGCGTCACGCCCCGCGATCACGGCCCCATTGGAAACGCATTAGGGAGTAAGTGACGCCACGGACCTTTATACCGGCCAAAGTCAAAAAGTGAGGGCCGCGCGGCCAGTAACGAGGTAGTATTCTTTTTTCGTTCGAAGCTGACTTTACCGGAGGGTGAAGCCCAGCCAGCAGATCGAAACGTTAGCAGCAGGGAACGGTCGCGGCGGGCCTTTACGCCAGTCGTGATTCTGTTTATCGCGCTGCCAGAGTCCAAAGACACCATCGAACCGGGGTGATCCCGCTGGATCTCCTGCCAAGGCAGTGTCCGGTTTGCCAGAATCATACGATCATCGGCCATGGACAGCGGCTCCGTCATGTACACGATGAGCGGCACGAACTCATTTGGGTGAGACGCGGGATCTGTCCTCCGTGTCGGAAGACTTTCACCATTCTGCCCGATTCGCTCGCGCCTGCGGCTCCTTTCAGCTTGCATTGCCGACAGCAGGCCTGTGAAAGCATCGCCGCAGGTGATTCCGTTGAGCAAGCAGGACCGCACTGCAAAGATCCGTCGCGTTCACCTGATCCATCCACGCTACGCCGATGGGCGCAGCGTCGCCTGTTCAGCGTGTGCTTTTGGATGAAAACCGGAGCCATCGGTTTGCGTTTGTTACGGTCGCCCACCATCGTTGCCTGGGATCTGGGCGCAGTCTGCCGTATTCTGCGGCTCGAGGCAAGAAGTCCGTGAATCGTCAAGCCCTCGACGAGTTGAAACAGCAGATTCCCTTGATGGACTATCTGCAGGCACATGACTGGCATCCGGCGCGGCCACTCAGTGGTGGCCGTTGGATGGGGCTGTGCCCTTTGCATGAAGATCACAAACCGAGCTTCCTGGTCGATCCCCACAAAGACCTTTTCTACTGCTATGGCTGTGGCCGCGGTGGGGACGTGATTCGTTTCGCGGAGCTCTATCACCAGGTAAAGTTCTCGCAAGCTGTGGCGTTGCTGCATCAATGGCGCGGCGTCGAACCGTTGTTGTATGAAGCCGCACGTTTCTACCGCGTTCAGTTGCACCGCCACAGCGAGGCCGTGGCCTATCTGTACCAACGTGGAGTTCGCTCTCCGGCATTGGTCGAGCAAATGCGGATCGGTTACGCGCCCGGCGGTTGCCTGCGGGGTTGGCTGACGCAGTTGGGCTACCCTTTGCCAGCTCTGCATCAAGCCGGCTTGGTGACCGGCGGCGGTTACGATGCGTACGTGAATCGGATCGTCTTCCCGCTGGAAAGCAATCTCTACGGACGCAGCCTTTCGGCCACAGCGCCATCTCATCGATTCTTGCCGGGCGGCAAGGGTGGCTTGTACTCATGGGCACAAGCCCAATCCTATCCGGAAGTGATTCTGGTCGAGGGCCTGTTCGACTACGCCGTGCTTTGGGAGGCTGGCTTTCACAACGTCACCTGTTCACTGGGTACACACCTTAATGCGCTCCAGCTTGAGCAACTGTGCGAAGGTTCCCGAACCGTTTATCTGGCCTTTGATGCGGACGGCAACGGCAGCGGCCAACAAGCAGCGCAACGCCTCTCCCGAAGTCTCCGAAAACGAGGCATAACTGCCCGCCGGGTCTCCCTGCCCGCCGGTCACGATCCCAACAGCTTCTTCATCGCTGGCGGCGATGCGCAAGAGTTTCAACGCCTGTTACAGGAGGCCACTTTGTGACCTTCCGTGTGACGCAACAGCAAGGTCTAAGCAACGCCCTCAGTCCCTTTCGCGTGGTCGAGCAGTCCGGCCGGGAAGTGGAGTGGATCAATCGCTATCTGGACCAACAGCGAGTCCGCGGCATGGCCGATTCCACACTGCGCAGTTATGCTCACGATCTTCTCCATTTCCTCCGCTGGTGGACGACCGTGCAGAAAACGTCCAGCATCACCCAAACAGCCCTGACCGAATCCACTTTCCTCGACTATATTCGCTTCCAGGTCAACCAGAGTCCCCCGACTGCTGCTGCCAACGTCAACCGTCGGGTAGGAACCGCTGGGCGTGCGATGCGGTGTGAGTTTCCGGAATCCGTACCTTTGTTCGCACCTGGCTTCCAGAACTGGTACTGGCGACAATCGCGGCTGGGCTATGGACGGCTACGCCCGGCGCTGACTCAGTTACGGGTGAAGATGCCCAAACGCGTGATTGTGCCCTTATCTGTCGATGAGGTCGCACGTTTCTGGTCCAGTTTCCGAACCTCGCGTGACCTCGCCATCATCGGCTTGATGTTACTGCATGGGTTGCGATCCTGCGAAGTTTTGTCGCTTAATCGCGAGGACGTACAGCTCCCAGACTTGCAGATTCGCGTTCGGGGCAAAGGTAAAAGGGTTCGCGTCCTGCCATTGGCTCGCGAATCAGTGGAGTTACTCGATCATTACTTGTGTCTGGAACGCCCTGCCCGCAGCGGGGACGCTCTATTCGTTTGTCTCAAGGGACCGGCCCGCGGCAACCGGATGACATCCGCCGGTCTGCGTTCGTTGTTCCGCCATCATCGGCAAGCCACGCGCGTAATGCAGGCAAACCCACACCGTTTTCGGCACACCTTCGCTTCAGAAATGGTCCGGGCGGGCATTAGCTTGCCGGCCCTGATGCAACTCATGGGACACACACATATTCAGACCACGATGGTCTACGTTCAACTCACACCAGGCGATGTTTGGGAACAATACGCTCGCGCTGTGGCAAAACAGATCCGGCCGGTTCCGCCACCGCAACCATGAGACTAAAGCAACTTCCTCTTCCCATCCATCCTCTAACCGACTTGCTCTGGCCAGCAGCGCAATCGGTTTCTACGTCACTGAGTGACTCATCCGTCCGGGCCTACCGTGCAACCATCCGGCACTTTCTTGCTTATCTCGGCGCTCAGCATTCTGAGGTTCGCTCCCTTGAGCTGCTGCGGCGCGATCCACACCTTCTCGGCTGGCTGGCCCTCCTGCGATCGCGCAACCCGCCGTGGAGCGCCGTCAGTCGCGCCAGGTATGTGATCCGCCTGCGCCGGATGCTGGAAGAACTCGCCTGGACCCAGCAACTCTCGACCCTGGCCCACCTGCTTGTCCCGGATGATGTTCCCCGAGAAGAACGTTCTCTGCCCCGCCCTCTCACCCGGGAGCAGGATCACCTGATCCAGCAGGAACTACGCCGCCGCAATGACTTCAATAGCAATGTCCTGTTACTTCTCCGCCATACGGGCATGCGCATCGGCGAATGTATCGACCTCTCGGTAGATTGTCTGCGCACGGTCGGGCCTGACCAGTGGGCCATCCATGTACCCCTCGGCAAACTCAAAAGGCTTATCGTATTCACAGTTTGCACTTCGCTTTTAACGGGAGTGTTTTTTGGGATCGTTCCCGCGCTCGATGTTTCCCGAGCCGACGTTTCTACAACCCTGAAGGAGAGCGGGGGGCGCTCAGGGAGTGGGCTTCGCCAAAACAAGATCCGCGGTCTTCTGGTAATCGGGGAAATGGGCTTGGCCTTGGTCCTCTTCCACCAATTCTGATGCGGAAGCGACCTGGCCCAGATTTCAAGGGACTCAAAATCGCGCCAGTATTGGCGCATGCCCGCGTGTAACGGCAGGAGAGAGAAGATGAGATTCTCGTGCAAGAGTAGGCCGTCAGGCTTCTGGTTCACCGCGGCCTTGATCCGTGGGCCGAACTGAGCCAGTGTCTTCAAGCCCCGGAGCGAGTTGACCCGCATCCCCAAATAAATAACGACCAGGTTTGGGTACGCTGAGAGATCGACAGTGGCACGGTTCACTTTGGCTGGCATAGCCAACATTGTAGAAGTCGGGAGAACCGCAGGCTACGCTCCGGGCCCGGCAACGA
>JASHNT010000026.1 GCA_030041495.1 Bryobacteraceae bacterium
AACATCTTCAACCGGCTGTTTTATTCCGCCCCAGCTCCCGGCGCCTTCAACAACCCGGCCACGGCGACCGCCAACGGGAACTCCTACGATGGGATCAACAACCTGTTGAGCGCCGGCTTTGGCTACGTAAACTGGTTCAACGGAGCGGGTGCCCAGCCGCGAAGCGGTCAGATCATCGCACGGTTCCAGTTCTGACCCTCGCGTGGCTGCTCGGCAGCTCAAGCAGAATCTCGAAGGGGCTCGCGTGTGGCCAATGCCTTCGCGCCCTTCAAATCGACGGGCTGTTTTGCGGTGTTTAGGGCTCACGGCTGCGGACGCCCGGCAATTCTCAAGATTGCTGGAGGCTCCGCTCGACATCTTCCTGGGCGGTTGCCCAGCTCGAAACGCTGATCCGCATGGCGGTGCGTCCGCGCCACTGGGTTCCACCGCACCAGCAGGTCCCGTCTTCCTGCACGCCGGCAATGACGCGACGGGTGTCGCCATCGCCGCCGAAGCTAATCAATACCTGATTGAGCACAACCTCATTATTGAGCACAACCTCATTCAGCACTTCGAATCCGGCCTGTCTCAGGCACTGGCCGAAAACTTTAGCGAAGCGGCAGTTTCGCTCGATGATTTCGGCGAGCCCTGCCCGCCCCAAGGAGCGCAGGGCAGCCCACAGCTCGACCCCGCGGGCACGACGTGAGGATTCCGGCGTGAAGTGACAGGGTTCCCGCATGTCGCTGGCTTGAAGATACGCCGCACTCATCGTCATGGCGTTCTGCAAGTGCCCGTGCGCACGAACCACCGCTATCCCGGAGTCGTAGGGAACGTTGAGCCATTTGTGGCAGTCAATCGCCCAGGAGTCCGCGAGGCTGAAGCCTTCCACCAGATGCGCGTAGCGCGGGGACGCCGCGGCCCAAAGCCCGAATGCGCCGTCCACGTGCACCCACGCCCCGGCTGGCTGTGCCCGAGCGCAGATCTCTTTCGCAGGATCGAAGGCACCGGTGTTTACATTTCCCGCTTGGATACAAACCCGTGTTCGATCATCGAGTTTAGGCAGGGCTGCGATCAGCATCCGGCCCTGGCTGTCCACCGGGACCGAAGTGACCGGGAACGGCCCAATCCCAATAGGGCGAGGGCTTTCAGCAAGGAGGCATGAGCCTCCTCTCCGACGACCACTCGTAATGGAGGAGCGCCAAACAGCCCGGCCTCCTCGACCTTCCACCCGCGCCGCTCCAGCAGCGCTGTCCGGGCGGCCGCGAGAGCGGAAAAATTCGCCATCGTAGTGCCTGTCACAAAGCCCGCGCCACAGGACCTTGGGAGGTCGAGCAATTCCAGGATCCACGGCACCACGATTTCTTCGAGCTTTGCCGCAACGGGCGACATCACCGCGAAGGCGGCGTTCTGGTCCCAGACGCCGGCGAGCCAGTTTGCGGCGACAGATGCAGGGAGAGCGCCGCCGGTCACAAATCCGAAATAGCGCCCACCAGTGGTAGTAACCGTAGCCGGCGATCCAATGTCATCGAGCAGCGCCGGGATCTCCATCGGATCGGAAGAATTCTCCGGCAACGGGCCACCGAGCGGCCCCATGCCTTCCAGATCCTGGGTCCGAGGAACCACCCGCCTGCTTCGGATAGCGCCCGAATACCGAATCGACCGAGCCGCTGTTTCTTCCAGTAACTTCTTCATGTTCACCTCGGAGTCTTCCATGTTGTGTATTGTCCCGATTCGCGTCGATTCGCGGCGAGATGTTTTTCTTCGGAAGTCTACTCCGCCCGCGGACACCCGCCTGCTAGCGCGTTCACCCCCGGAAACGCTATCATTGTTTGTTCTAAACCCAATTCTTCTTCGTTGGACAAACCCAGTTGGACGAACCCAAAGTGACCAATTCAGTGGGAGTGCCGCGGGAGACCTTCCCCGGCGAGCGTTGCGTGGGGCTGACCCCTCGCTCCTGTGAAGTTCTACAAAAAGCCGGAATGCCTGTACTGATGGAGCCCTCGGCGGGCGAGGCTGCCGGCTATCCCGACGATCAGTTCACCTCGCGCGGAGTCAAGCTCGCCTCGCGCGCCGAGCTGTTCGCGCAAGCCGGCATCGTCGTGCAGTACCGCAGCGTCGGAGCCAACCCCGAAGCCGGCCGAGCCGACCTCGCGCTGATGCGTCCCGGCCAAATCCTGATCGGCCTCGGCGAGCCTCTCACCGCGCAGAAAGAAATGTCCGACCTGGCGTCGAAGGGCGTCTCGTTTTTCGCGCTGGAGCTGATCCCGCGGATCACGCGAGCCCAAAGCATGGACGTGCTGAGCTCGCTTGCCACCATCTCCGGTTATGAATGCGTGCTCATGGCTGCGGCCAAACTGCCGAAGATGTTCCCCATGCTAATGACCGCCGCCGGCACCATCACTCCGGCGAAAGTTTTCGTGCTGGGCGCGGGCGTCGCAGGATTGCAGGCCATCTCCACCGCCAAGCGGCTCGGCGCGGTGGTCAGCGCCTACGACGTGCGCAGCGCCGTGAAAGATCAAATCGTCAGCGTGGGCGCGAAGTTTGTCACTCTCGACGTCGAAACCGCCGCTGCCGAAGATAAAGGCGGCTACGCCAAGGCGCAGGATGAAGCATTCTACCAGCGCCAGCGCGAGCTGATGAAGGAAGTCATCAAAGAACACGACGTGGTGATCACCACGGCGGCCGTTCCGGGCAAGCGCGCCCCGATTCTGGTGACTAAAGAAATGGTAGAGGCGATGGCGCCCGGCTCCGTGGTGGTCGATCTGGCCGCGGTTCGCGGCGGCAATTGCGAGCTCACCAAACCCGGCGAAACCATCGTTCACAACGGCGTCAGCATCATGGGCCCGACCAACATTCCTGGCCTTGCGCCGTATCACGCCAGCCAGATGTTCGGCGCTAACGTGACCACATTTCTGAAACACCTGGCTGGATTCCTGCCACTGGGCGAAAAGCCTGCCGACGAAATCGTGCGCGACACTCTGGTGACTTACGGCGGCAACATCGTCCATCAGCGCGTGTGTGAAACGTTCGGACTGCCGGTGGCCACCAACGCTCCGTTCAACGGGAAAGTTCAATAGCGAAAGTCCAATCATGCTGCACTCCTTGGGTAACTACGAATTCGATCTCTACATTGCCATGCTGGCCCTGTTCCTGGGCTGGGAGCTGGTCAAGCGCGTTTCACCGCTGCTGCACACGCCGCTGATGTCGCTTTCCAACGCGATCTCCGCGATCGCCGTGGTCGGCGCGATCGTGCTCACCGGCGAAGCCGGCGCATCGCGGCTCACGCGCATTCTCGGCTTCATCGCGCTGGTCACGGCAACCATCAACGTGGTCGCCGGGTACCTGATTACCGACCGCATGCTGAAGATGTTCCGCAAGCGGGAGCCGGGATCGTCGAGTTCCTCGAGCAGCGGGGAGCATCACTAAATGGACGCCGTTCTTCCTTTTATTTACATCCTGGCCTCGGTGGGTTTCGTCCTCGCGATGAAGTGGATGAACCACCCCTCGACCGCTCGCCGCGGCGTCATCATCGGCGAAATCGGCATGCTGCTGGCCGTGATCGGCACCATGCTGCGCATGGAAGTGGTCGAGTACCAGTGGATCTTCATCGCCTTGGCCATCGGCTCGGCCATCGGCGTGCCGCTCGCCTATCTGATGCCGATGACCTCCGTGCCGCAGTTGATCGCCATTTCGCACGCGTTCGGCGCTCTGGCCTCCGCGCTGATCGGCACGGCCGAATACTACAAGATCACGCCGACTCCGTCCGGCTTCGTGATGGGCGCATTGTCGGCCGAGACTCTGCTGGGATTTCTTACTACCACAGCCAGCGTCATCGCGTTTGGCAAACTGCAGGAGATCCTGCCCACCCGCCCCATCACTTACAAGGGCCAGAACGTCGTCAGCTTCATTGTGCTGGGGGGAGCCGTTGTGCTGGGCGTGCTGATGACCGCCGGCATGGCTGACCCGTGGATGTACCCGACTTTTGCGGTCGCGTCGCTGCTGTTCGGCATCTTGCTGGTGACGCCCATCGGCGGAGCCGACATGCCCACTGTGATCGCGCTGCTGAACTCCTCGGCCGGCGTCTCGGCATGCGCCATGGGCTTCGTGCTGGATAACCGGCTGCTGATCATCGCCGGAGCTTTAAACGGGACCGCGGGCCTGCTGCTTTCCATCATCATGTGCAAGGCGATGAACCGGTCGTTCACCAACGTGCTGTTCGGCGCGTTTGGACAGGTGCAGGTCTCGACCGGAGGCGCAGCAGCACAGCGGCCGGTCCGGTCCGCGACCCCCGAAGAGGCCGCGGCGATTCTCGACGCCAGCTCCACCGTCATCATCATCCCCGGCTACGGCATGGCCGTCGCGCAGGCGCAATACAAGATCCGCGAGATGTACGATCTGTTGACGCGTCATGGCGTCAACGTCAAGTTCGCCATCCATCCCGTCGCCGGCCGCATGCCCGGCCACATGAACGTATTGCTGGCCGAAGCCGACATCCCCTACGACAAACTGTTCGAGATGGAAGAGATCAACGGTGAATTTCCCAACGCCGACGTGGCTCTGGTGGTCGGCGCAAACGACGTCGTGAATCCGCTGGCCCGCTCCGACAAGGACAGCCCCATCGCCGGCATGCCGATTCTCGACGCCGACCGCGCCCGCACCGTCATGGTGATCAAGCGCGGCATGAGCCCCGGCTTCGCCGGCATCGACAATGAGCTGTACTACATGGACAAGACCCTGATGCTGTTCGGCGACGCCAAGGGTTTCGTGTCCAGCATCGTCAAAGAGCTCGGGTCGAGTCATTAGCTCTTCAAGGAGCGCACGGCAAAGCATTGTGCGCGGTTCATAATAGGAACGTGGCGCTCCGCTTCACCACCTCCTACCTCGAAGATTCGCTCACGCTGTTCCGGATGTACAAACGCCTCGGCGAAAAGGCCATGGAACAGCTCACCGACGAGCAGCTCTACGCAACCCTCGATCGCGAGATGAACTCGATCGGGGTCATCGTCAAGCACATCGCCGGCAACATGCTCTCCCGCTGGTCGGATTTCCTGACCACCGACGGCGAAAAACCCTTTCGCGACCGCGACGCCGAATTCGAAGATCCTCCACCCACCCGCGAAGCTTTGATGGATCTCTGGAATCGCGGATGGGCTTGCGTGTTCTCGGCGCTCGAGCCGCTCGCGGATGGCGACCTCAACCGCAGCATCACCATCCGCACGGAGCAGCACTCCGTGATGCAGGCGATCAATCGCCAGACGACGCACTACGCTTATCACGTCGGACAAATCGTTTTCCTCGCAAAGCATTTCCAGAGCGATCATTGGAAGTCACTCTCGATCCCGCGCGGCGAATCCCGGTCCTTCCACGAGAAGGTTGCAAGGAAAGAAGCCAGCCAGCGCTAGTACTACCATTCGCCGGTTCATCGCTCTCTCATTCGGGGCCGCTAGGATACAATCGGAGATTCGGAATGTTTTGGTGGACCCCGGCAGCGCTCAACGTGGCCGCCGCAATCATGGGCACGGCGGGCCTTGTGCTGTGGATGCGGGAGCGCAGGCGGGTCGCAAGGCTCCGCCTGGCTCACGCGGCGGCCGCCGCCGCCGCGGCCGCGCTGGAACGCGCCGTCCAGCAGCCGATCGTCACGGTAGATCCGGACGGGCTGATTCGCGCCTACAACCGCGCCGCGGAAGCGCTATTCGGATACAGCGGAGAGGAATTGCTCGGGCAGAACCTGGCGCGTCTGCTTCTGCCGGGCGAAGCTGCAAAAGAGGAAGCCCGCGCCCGCGGCGCCGAATTCTACGAGTTACCCGGAGAGGCCCGGCGCAAGGACGGCGGGGTGATCCCCGTATGGCTGCGCGTCGTGCCGCTGTCCTCGGAGCACCCGCCGCGCGTCCGCTTCTTCATCGAAGATCGTTCTCGTCAGCAGCGGCAGGCCCAGTTGGAGTTGGAAAACCAATTGTTGTGGCCAACCTTCGATGAGGCCGGCCTGGTGATTGCGCTGGTCAACTGCAATGGCCAAATCATCCGGCTCAGCGGCGCGGGAGTGAACCTGCTGGGCCTATCCGATGCCGAAGTCGAAGGCCGCCTCTACTGGGAGGTCTTTCACAAACCCGAAGAGTGGGACTCCGCGCGCGACGCTTTCGATCAAGCCAAGACCAAATTGGGACCGAGCCGTCTTCAGGCTGAGTGGGTGGCTGGCAGCGGCCGGCCCGCGGCGCTCGACTGGCTGATGCTCAGTCCGGCGTGGGACAGCAAGGGTGAACTGGCACACGTGGTGGTCACCGCGGCCCTGGCTTCGCACGGGAGCCTGGTTTCACAACAGGAAATGCATCGCGCCATGGAACGGGTGGCTGGAAGAATCGCCGGCCATTTCGAGAATCTCCTCTCTACCGTCAACGGGTACAGCGAACTGGTGCTGCACGACCTTAGCCCGGCGAGCCCCTTACGCAAGGAAGTCGAACACATCTTGGCGGCCAGTTCGCGCGCCTCCGATATCGTCCGCCAACTTCTCGGCTTCAGCGGACACCGGTTGCGCCCGCCGGAAAGGGTGGATCTGAACGCGCTGCTCCATCGGACCGGCGCGCAAGGCCATGGCGATGCTATCGTCGTCGCCAATCGCCGCGACATGCAAGAGATGTTGAGCGTGATCCGGGGCTATGCCGCTAGCCGGTCACTGAACGGGGCGCCCGGCAGGCTTACAACCGAGCCAGTGTGTCTCCGTCAAGCTCACGCCACGATCATCGCTGAACTCCCTCCGGGCAGCTACGTAAAACTTTGCGCTCCTTTGTACGGGATCGATGAGACCGAACTCCTCCAACATCTACTGGAGCCGTTTGCCTCGCCTATCCGTGGCATGCCGGACACCGCCGGAGTTGGGCTAGCCGTTGTGAGCGGCATCGCTCGAAGCTGTGGAGGAGGCGTCTCCCTCTCCCGCGCGCCGGAGGGTGGCGTAGTGTTGGAGGTTTGGCTTCCCGCGCTGGCCGCGCAGGACGCCGCCGAGGACGACTCTGCTGAGCCTCGCCGCACCAGCGCAGCCGCGCACGGTGCCGGCGCGCCGTAACCCCGCTGTATTGTTTCGGTTATCCCGTTAATCCACACGCGCCGAACTGCCGATCACTGAGATTGTGCAGGATAGCGTGACTGATCAAACTCTAACGGTCGCAGCGGCTCCCACGGACAACCTGTATCGCTCGATCCAGGCAGCAGCCATCTGTCTGAGCCTGATCCTGGCGGCCGGCATCCTGCATTTGGGCGAAGCCGGCTATGTCGCTTTTGCGCTCACCGGTGGGTTCCTGGTTCACTTGATGATTGTCCGGCCAGGAGCTGGAGAAACTGCGGCAACGATCCTCGCCGGCGCCGGCTTCGCCGCGATCTATCTCCTCCTGCATGGCCCCTTGGGCAGTTTCATCGGACGAAACATCGCCGTCACCGGAGCCTTCCTCGGAATGGGCAGCATCGCCGTGCTCGCGGTGAAATGGATCTGGGCGTTGCCGGATCAAAGGCAGTCTCGCGGCGCGGAGCTGTGCGATACCGGCCTGATTCCGCTGCTGTGCGCCGTCTCCATGATCGCCGTCGGCCTCGCCATTGCCCTGACGCCGAACACCTACGACCGCACCTTGTATATCTTCGACGCGAAATTTGGAGATCCGCCGAGCTGGGTCATTGGCGAGCTCTTCCGTGCCCATCCCGCCCTGCGCACGGTTTGCGGTTTCGCCTATAACACGCTGCCGCTCGCGATGTGCGCCTGCGTCGTGCTGGAATGGCGCAATCGCGTGCAAGGTGTTTTCGAGCGCATCGACCTTCGCTGGGTCGCCGTCGCCCTCGGAGTGACGGGTTTCTTCCTGTATCAGGTATGTCCGGCCGCTGGACCGGTGTATCTGTTCCGCAGCCAATTCCCCGGTCGGATCCCGAATTTGGCCGCAGTCGCCGCTGGACCGGCGTGGCTGGAAGCGGTGCCGCGCAATGGAATGCCTTCTTTGCACGTCGGATGGATGATGCTGCTGTTCTGGAACCTGCGCCGGAACGCTTGGTGGATGGCGGCGGGAAGCGCGGTGTACCTGATGCTCACCGCTTTGGCCACGCTCGGCCTGGGTGAGCATTACTTGTCGGACTTGATCGTCGCGGCGCCCGTCGCGTTAGTGATCCAAGCCGGCTGCACTCGCATCGAATCTCCCGCGCGCTGGATCTCTCTCAGCTTAGGCGCTGCAATCACGCTGGTCTGGCTGGTCGGGCTGCGCACCGGCGCTCTGCTGGCGATTCCCGGCGGCGCGCCCGTGTGGGCCCTCTCTGCGCTAACGCTCGCCATTCCCCTCATCGCCGCCTGGTATCTCGACCGTGCCCGAATGGCATACCGGCCCTAATCTTGGCAACAAATC
Source organism: Bryobacteraceae bacterium (assembly GCA_030041495.1). Taxonomy (GTDB): domain Bacteria; phylum Acidobacteriota; class Terriglobia; order Bryobacterales; family Bryobacteraceae; genus Palsa-187. The sequence goes on from JASHNT010000026.1 coordinate 8,352, forward strand.
ACTTCACTCACACGGGGTGGTAGGCTGGAGACATGGGCAGATCACGCATCATCCTGGTGGAGGGTGGCCTAGCTGTGTTACTCAATATCACGGCTGGCTTGCTTCAGAGGCCGATTGCAGTTGCTCTCGCTAAGATTGGTTGGTGGCTATTGATTGTCACAATCTTGTACTTCATCGTATCCGATCAGAATGTTTGGCCTCATATAGGGCCTGTTCCGGTTCAGCGTGAAATGGAATCCGAGCGTTTTCCGTTAGTGTAAATTCCGCCCTTCGGGCGGGGATTTTTAAGGCATTGGGGTCTACCGATCCGATGTGTTTTTGGGGGAGCGCGGAAGCGGAACCTCCGCGCTCCGATCATCGTCTCGATGAGCCCGCCAGGCTATCCCTCGGCATGGTCGCATCCCTG
>JASHNT010000027.1 GCA_030041495.1 Bryobacteraceae bacterium
TACAAGTATTACGACATCCCCGAGACCGTCCGGAAAGCAGTAGCGCGCGCGTCCACCGTAGGTGTGGAATTTTTGACCATACATGGCTCCAGCAAAGGCATTCGGGAGGCAGTAAAGGGCCGATCCGGCAAACTAAAGCTATTTACTGTCACCGTGCTCACTAGCATGGACCGCGACGATATCGTCGAAATGGGGTACACCCAACACTCCGTGCAGGATCTCGTACTCTTCCGGGCAAAAAAAGCGCTCGAAGCCGGATGCGACGGCGTTATCGCATCCGGGGAAGAGGCGCTGGCAATCAAGGACAAGATCTCCAACAAGCTACTCGTTGTGACCCCTGGGATCCGTCAGGACGGATCACCAGCGGACGACCAGAAGAGACGAGTCACTCCGGCACAGGCAATTAAGGCCGGGGCGAACTACCTTGTGGTTGGCCGCCCAATTACGAAGCCAAACAGATATCCATCCCCACGCGATGCGGCCCTTGCAATTCTTAAAGAAATGCAAACTGCCCTGGATGAGTTCAAGAGAAAAGACGAAATCAAGCAAGGGTAAGAGCATCGGCCGGCGGAGGAGTTAGGTGCATTTTGAGCCTAACAAAATAAAACGAGATACACCCGGCCCTTCCAGAATCAAACCCTCGACTCGGGAAGCATTCGCATGAGCGGCCGCGTCTGGCGCCGTCCGGCGCGTGCCATATGCGTTTGGCTTCCCGGTCCGAGAAATGCAACCTTCTGAAGATTGCCCCGAGCGGGAACAGCTACGAGACCTTCACAGCAAGGTGATTGATGAATGGCTGGACGCGATCCAGGAAGGAAATCGAACTCGCGAGGGGGAATTAAAGTCGGCGATCGGCCTTGCGATGGATCAACTGCTGGAGCACCGAAGAAGGCACGGCTGCTGAGCCCAGATTGATCGCATCCGGATTGCAGATCGACCTGGTTGGCCCTCTGCTAAACTGGGATTCTCCGCGATGCCAATCCCGCTTGCGAGGGCCGTTCTATGAGCCAGCTCACCGATTCGGAACTCGCCAAGGCGCGCGCGATACTTGGCCGCGAACCCAATCAGACCGAAGAGGGCATCTTTACCGTCATGTGGAGCGAGCACTGCTCCTATAAAAGCTCGCGCCTCCATCTTAAAAAGCTCCCTACCAGAAGCCCGCGAGTGCTGGTCGGGCCGGGCGAAAACGCCGGAATCATCGACATCGGCAAGGATGCCGAGGGCCGCGGTTACGCGATCGCCTTCAAGATCGAATCGCACAACCACCCTAGCTTTATCGAGCCGTTTCAAGGCGCGGCTACCGGAGTCGGCGGCATCCTGCGCGACATCTTCACGATGGGCGCCCGGCCCATCGCCGTGCTGGACGCCATCCGCTTCGGCCCGCTGACGGATCCCGCGAATGGCGACCGCAACTGCCGCATTCTCGAAGGCGTGGTCGGCGGAATCGCGCACTACGGAAACTGCTTCGGCGTGCCGACCATCGGCGGCGAATGCGTCTTCGAGCCCTGTTACAACGGCAATCCTCTGGTGAACGTTTTCGCGCTCGGCGTGTTCCGTCACGACGAGATCTTCTTTGGCCGCGCGACCGGCATCGGTAACCCGGTGATCTACGTCGGCGCGAAGACCGGCCGCGACGGCATCCACGGAGCCTCCATGGCCTCGGCCGTGTTCACCGAGGAATCGAAGCAAAAGCGGCCGAACGTGCAAGTCGGCGATCCGTTCATGGAAAAGCTGCTGCTCGAGGCGTGTCTCGAGGCCATGCACACCGGAGCCGTGGTCGGCATTCAGGATATGGGAGCGGCGGGGCTGACCTGCTCCACCTGCGAAATGGGCAGCCGCGCGGAGACCGGCATCGAAATCGACCTGAGCTTGGTGCCGCAGCGCGAAACCGGTATGACCCCTTACGAGATCATGCTGTCGGAATCGCAAGAGCGGATGCTGCTGGTAGCCGAGGCTGGCCGCGAAGCCGAAGTGTTTGCCGTATTCAAGAAGTGGGGTCTCGACGCCGTGACTATCGGTCGCGTCACGAGCGACGGCATACTGCGCGTGAAAGATCACGGCCAGGTAGTCGCGGAGATCCCCAACCGGCAGTTGGCGGATGAGGCTCCGCTTTATGACCGGCCGCACAATACGGAGCCATTTAGAACGGCTCCTTTGGAACCTCCGGACATCCCAGTATCCAAGGACTTGACCGCGGATCTGCTGAAAATCCTAGGCTCGCAGGACGTCTGCTCCAAGCGCTGGATCTGGCAGCAATACGATCAATCCGTCCGAACCAATACTTTGGCCGGCCCCGGCGCCGATGCCGCGATCGTACGCATCAAGGAAACCGGAACCAGCGTGGCGATGGTGGTGGACGGCAACGCGCGCTACTGCTCGCTTTCGCCGCGCGAAGGCGCGAAATTGCTCGTCGCCGAATGCTGCCGCAATCTATCGACCGTGGGCGCGCTGCCCGTGGCCGCGACCAACAATCTCAACTTCGGCAATCCGGAACGGCCAGAGATCATGGCGCAGCTCGTCGAAGCCATCGAGGGCATTGCCGAAGCGTGCCGCTTCTTCGAGACGCCGATCACCGGCGGCAATGTCAGCCTCTATAACGAGACTCTGGGCGAATCCATCTGGCCCACTCCGGTGATGGGGATTGTTGGGCTGATGAAGACGGCTCCGCCGGTGACCATTCCGTTCAAAGAAGAAGGCCGAACCGTGATGCTCTTGGGAGGTGCGGGGGGTACGGACGCCGCTCACTTTGGCGGGACGCAGTACGCCAAGGTCGTTCTAAACGACATGTGGGGACTGCCTCCGGCGCTCGACATGGACGAGGAAAAACGCGTACAAGCCGCCATTCGGGAGATCGTGGAGCATGAGCTGGTCCAATCCTCGCACGATGTCAGCGATGGCGGCATCGCCGCGGCTTTGGCGGAGTGCTCGATGGGCGGCATCGGCGCAGATATCAAGCTGCCCTCGGAGGTGCGGCCGGAATTTGCGTTGTTCAACGAAGCGCCGTCGCGTATTCTGATCTCCACGGACCAGCCGGACGCCGTAAAGAGGATCGCGCTTGATCACAACGTCGGCTGTGTCGAGATCGGCGTTACAATGAAGGGGCGGTTACGAATCGATCACCACTCGGCTACATGGGTGGATTCCCCCGTCGATCGGCTCCGCGAGGTTTGGGAGAACGCTCTAGAGGAGTTGCTGACACCGGCCTATGTGGGTTCCTAAAGTGTTGGTTCCTAAGATGTCGAATCCTGAGACGGCGGATACCGAAGACTTACCTTTCGACAAATTCAGGGAGGAGTGCGGCGTATTCGCCGTATGTGGTCACCCGGAGGCAGCCAAGCTCACGTATCTGGGGCTGTACGCCCTCCAGCATCGCGGCCAGGAGAGCGCCGGCATCGCCTCGAGCGACGGCCGCAAGATCCACACCTATCGCGCCATGGGCCGCGTGGCAGATATTTTCACGCCCGAGGTTCTGCGAGGCTTGCCCGGCGAACTGGCCATCGGCCACACTCGCTACTCGACCGCCGGCGACACCGTGCTGCTCAACGCGCAGCCGTTTTCGGTGGCCTGCAACAAGGGCCGCATTGCAGTGGCGCACAACGGCAACATCACCAATGCGGTCGAGCTGCGGCGCGAGCTGGAGCGCGAAGGCTCGATTTTCCAAGCCTCCAGCGATTCCGAAGTGATTCTGCATCTGGTCGCCCGCTCGCGCGAGCGCACGCTCGCCGGGGCTCTGCGTGAAGCCTTGCTGCAACTCGAAGGCGCGTTTTCGCTGGTGTTTCTAGCCGAGGACCGGATCCTGGTGGCTCGCGACCCGCACGGCTTCCGGCCGCTGGCTCTGGGGCAGATGGAGTTGAGCGGCGGCTACACCTGCTACGCCTTTGCCTCGGAGACCTGCGCCTTCGACCTGGTGGGAGCGGCGTATCTCGGCGAAGTCGAGCCGGGCGAGATGGTGATTGTCGGGCCCGAGGGGATGACGCGCGAGCGCTACGCTCCCATCCGCGATCACGCGCATTGCGTCTTCGAGCACGTGTATTTCTCGCGCCCGGATTCGATCGTCTTCGGCAAGCCGGTGCAGGAATCGCGCGAAATGCTGGGCCGTCTGCTCGCCCGTGAACATCCGGTGGATGCGGATATCGTGGTTCCGGTGCCGGACTCAGGCACGGCCGCGGCCATCGGGTATGCCTCTGAAGCGGGCATCCCGTTCCGCCAGGCTCTGATCCGCAATCATTACGTGGGCCGCACGTTCATTGAGCCGTCGCAGGCGATTCGCGACTTCGGGGTGAAGCTGAAGCTAAACCCGATTCGCCATCTGCTGGAAGGCCGACGAGTGATCCTGGTGGACGATTCCATCGTGCGCGGGACTACTTCGCGCAAGATCGTGCGCATGGTACGAAATGCCGGAGCTCGCGAAGTGCATCTGCGCATCGCCGGACCCCCGACCATTTCCCCTTGCTTCTACGGCGTAGATACTCCGGTTCCCGCGGAGCTGATCGCGGCCAATCATTCCGTCGAAGAAATCCGCCGCTTCGTCGAGGCAGATTCGGTGGCGTATCTCTCGCTAGCCGGCCTGCGCGAAGCCGTTTCCGATTACAGCCACGATTACTGCTACGCCTGCTACACCGGCAACTACCCGACCGAATTGGTCAACATCGAAGAACTGATGGCCGCCAGAGACCGGCGAGGGTAAGTCAAGATTAGCCGCGAATGAATGCGAATAAACCTCTAACCCAGTTCGACCGCGAGGAGCTCTGGATGCCGCCAACGTCGCCTTCGCGACCTTACGGAGCGATCCAGGTGCATGGGACGAAGAGCTGACCGAGCGCGCATTGTGGGATGCGACGCTCGTCCGACAGACTTTAGCCAAAAACGAACACTCGTGATATTGTTTTATTAGGGTCACTGCTGTGAAGCACAGAACTTCGCTAAATTTGTTGGTTACCCAGTTTCGTCATTGAAGGTGAACTCCCTAGGGCCCGTTCCGGGCCAGTGCCAGAGGTGCCGTCCGACCTCGGCTGGATGGGCAGGTAAAGCACCCTACTTCAACTTCTCCCCGATACCGATTTCCCCCTCCGGCCGCAGCAGCGGGAAAAGGATCACGTCGCGGATGGATTTCGAATCCGTCAGCAGCATCGCCAGCCGGTCGATGCCGATGCCTTCGCCTCCGGTGGGAGGCATGCCGTAGGACATCGCCCGCAGGTAATCTTCATCCATTGGTTGCGCTTCTTCGTCGCCCTGCGCACGCAGATCGACTTGGAGTTTAAAGCGCCGGTACTGCTCTTGCGGATCGTTCAACTCAGTGTACGCGTTCCCCAGTTCGATGCCGCCGGCGTAAATCTCAAAGCGCTCGACGAATGCCGGGTCGCTCGCTTTGTTCTTCGATAGTGGCGAAACTTCCACTGGATAGTCGTAGATGATGGTCGGCTGAACCAGGTTCGGCTCGACGCGTTCTTCGAAAGCGTGCATCAGAGCCTCGCCCTTGAGCGATGAATCGCCCACGGCCTCCTGCATCGAAAGCCGCCGCATGTTGGAAAAATCCAGCTCCATGCCCTGATAGTTCACAACGGCCGAGCCGGTGACATCAATCGCAGTTTGCTTGAACAGCTCCACCGTGAAATCCATCAGGCCGTTGTAATCGGTATAAGCCTGATAGAACTCGAGCATCGTGAACTCGGGGTTGTGCCGCACGGAGATTCCTTCGTTGCGGAAATTGCGATTGATCTCGTACACGCGCTCCATGCCGCCGACGATCAGCCGCTTCAGGTACAGCTCCGGAGCGATGCGCAGGTACAGGTCCATGTCGAGCGTGTTGTGATGCGTGATGAACGGCCGCGCGGCAGCGCCTCCGTAAAGCGGCTGCATCATCGGCGTTTCGACTTCGATGAACCCTCGTTCTTCCAACTGTCTCCGAATCGACGAAATCATGCGGGCGCGCGCGCGGAAAATACGCTGGGAATCCGGATTGGCGATCAGATCCAGGTAGCGCTGGCGATAGCGCAGCTCGACGTCTTCCAGTCCATGCCACTTTTCGGGCATGGAGAGCAGAGTCTTCGACAAGAAGAACAACTTTTCGGCATGCACGCTCAGCTCGCCTGTGCGCGTACGGAAGAGATAGCCTTCGACGCCGATAATGTCGCCGAGATCGAGGAGCTCAAACAGCGAATAGTCCTTCTCAGAAACTGCGTCCTTGCGGACGTAAACCTGGAGCCTGTCGGCCAACTGCGACAAATGCAGGAATCCCGCCTTGCCCATGCGGCGCAGGGTCTGGATGCGGCCCGCGATCGAGACGCGCGGCTTCTCGCGCTCCAGGTCCGCGGCTTCAGTGGTGCCGTACCGCGCGAGGATGGCTGGAATCGTGTGGGTGAAATCGAAACGCTGGCCGTAGGAACGGTACCCGAGCGCTTCGATCTGCGCGATCCGGGCGCGGCGTTGGTCAAACAGATTGTCTTCCAGGGACATTTATTCAGAGTAGCGAGAAGCCGGCTAACGGCGCACGATCACTTCGCGCAGGTGATCGCGCGTCAGGAAGAACTTGACGGATTCAAAATCCTGAAACAGGCGCTCCAGGCTGCGGTTGTTGAAGAACTGCGCGGGCTGGCGGCGTCCGCGCGCGCTGAGCTGGATGGTGCGGTGATCGTGAATGCGGAAGGAGTAGCTGGGCACGGTTTCAGAACGCTCCTCGGAATGAAACAATGCCAGCAGGCAGGAGCCGGGACGCAGCATGCCCCGCAACTTTTGAACCACCACGGTTAGCAGAGGCGGCGCGAGGTATTCAAGCACGTCCCAGACCAGGGCGCCGTCAAAACTGCCTTCCGGAAAGTCGAGTGCCGTCCGCAAAAAGGCTTCCACCGCGCGAGGATTGGTCTGGTTCTCGTAAAAATCACCCTGTCCGAAGCACTGGTCGAGCTGGCGAAGAAAATCGTCGGCGTAGAGCCGGTGCCCGAAATTGGTGATGAAGCTGACCGTGCCCTGATTGACGCCGGCCAGATCCAGGATCGCCATACCGGGGCGCTCCTGGAGTGTAGAGCAGAACTGGTCGAGGCCGTTGCTGTTGCGTGTCTCCAATGCGCGCCGCTGCTACTCCTGTAAAACGAAAGTTTCGGGCCGGTTAATGTTTCTTGTCGCCGGCCGTGGCGGCTACCGCGGGCGCAGAAGCCGGCGCCGCATTGGACGAAGGAGTAGAGGCAACCGCCGCAGGCTTGGGCGCAGGCGCGGCGGAAGGGCGCGCGGCATCGGCCCGGGTAATATCGATATTTCCCTTGAAGTACGCGCCGTCTTCGATGACGATGCGCGCCGTCTTGATGTCGCCCACAAGTTTCGCGTCCTTGCGGATGTCGATCTTGTCGGTGGTTTCCACGTCTCCATGAATCGTGCCGAGAACCACCAGCTCACGAGCCTTCACGCTGGCGCGCACTTTGCCGTTGGGGCCAATGGTGAGACGGTGCTCCTGCAATTCGACGGTGCCCTCCACTTCGCCGTCGATGGTGAGGTCCTCGCGGCTAAAAATCTGGCCCTTGACGATGACGGATTTGCCGAGGACCGCAGTGCGAGGAGATTCGTGATGCGAGTCGCTTGCGCGGCCCGGAAGCGTGGACATAGGGATTCCCTCCTTGGCAAGCTCAGACGGAGCGGGCGGACCGGACGTAGGTCTTACGAATAATTCTTCTTCTTTGCGGCGGTTCCACACAGACATCGGAGCGCCTCCTTAAGGATAATTGCCGAACTTTACTATCCTACTATGGTTTCTTTGGAGGGATCGTCCAGCGGCGATCCGCGCTTAGGAGACCAACTCCACATCCTGGAGAAAGCGAAGGCGCGAGTCGAACGCCAGAAATCGAGCCTTGTAACGCCGCGCGATGGCAAGCAAGTCCAAGCCCGTGGCCTGTTGGTGGCCCCGCGCCTCGGCGAAGGTGGACGCCGCGCCGGCGGGCGAGGGAAGTCTTTCCAGGTAGGCGAGGGAAGTCTTTCCAGGTACAGGTGCAGCGGGTCCCGCACCATTTCAGCCAACAGGGCGGCAGCCGCCGATGGCGCCACCGCGGCGGGTACGGCGGCTGGGTTCGAGGAAAGCCGGATGAATCCCAACTGGGTGAGGGCGCAGGTCGACCAACGCTGCTCCGCGACTTGCAACCGCCTGGGTGCGGCCGCGTGGAATTGATGGCTGGGCCACGCTAGCGCAAGCAGAACGTTGGTATCAAGCAATAGCGTCTCAGAACGGTTCTTCATCACTCAACCGCTGAATGCGGGAAGCCGGGAATGATCGGCGAACCGGTAGGGACATCGAAGACTGGAAAGCGGCGGCCCCGCTTCCGCCGCGGCGGGCTGATGCTCTGAGTGCGGTCCGGGCAAGATCGGACAGCACCTTTCCTAGACGCTCGCCGGACACCCGAGATAGGTGCATGGCGGCTTCGTAGATGTCTTGATCCAAGGTGACGGTCGCGCGCACGTTTCAAGTGATACGGTGATACGGTGATGTCAACCCAAGGCGCGCGAAGGCCGGAAAGAACAGTATTGCAAGGACGGTTGGTCAGACTCGAGCCTCTCGATCCCGCCAGACACGCCGCAGAGCTATACGAAACCACGCATACGCAGGAGCGGGAGATCACCTGGCGGTACCTGTCCGACGGACCGTTCGAGAGCGCCGCGGATTTCCGAGCGAATCTGGAAAAGAAAGCCTCCTCAGAAGACCCGCTGTACTTCGCGATCGTGGACCGCGCAACCGGGAAGGCCGCCGGGTACGCCGCGTATATGCGAATCGACGTGCGGAATGGCGTGATGGAGGTCGGAAGTATATTGTTCGTCCCGGCCTTCCGACGCACCGCGGGCGCCACTGAGGCGATGTACCTGATGGCACGCCACGCCTTCGAAGACCTGGGCTACCGCAGGTACGAATGGAAGTGCAACGCTCTGCACGAAGGCTCGCGGCGAGCCGCGCTACGGCTGGGGTTCGCGTTTGAGGGCGTTTTCCGCCAACACATGATCGTGAAGGGCCGCAATCGAGATACAGCTTGGTTCGCGATGCTCGACGGAGAATGGCCGGATCGCAAGGCGAACTTCGAGAGATGGCTCGATCCCGGCAACTTTGACCGCGACGGGCGGCAAAAGACGCCCTTGCGCCGGTAACGCCAAGGGCGGATTATGTGAGGTGCACTATGCGAAGACGAACATGGCTGGGGCTGGCGATCACGGTTATCGCCGTCGCACAGCAGGGGCACCCTCTGACAGGCACTTGGTCGGGCGACTGGGGACCATCGGCGACGGAGCGCCATCAGATTACCCTGGTCATGAACTGGGATGGCAAGAACGTCACGGGATTGATAAACCCGGGTCCCGATTCGATGCCGCTCACCAGCGTGTTCGTCGACGTGACCAATTGGACCGTTCGCATCGAGGCGGAGACCAAGGACACAATGCACATCTCGGCCGAAGGCAAGCTCCAGGATTTGGGATCGTATCATCGTTTCATAACGGGAACCTGGAAGCAGGGGGCCGTGACCGGCGATTTCAAGATTACTCGGGATTAAGATGCGCTGGCTGATCATCTTCGCCGCAGTCACAGCTTATGCACAGCAGACCTCGCCGGCGACATACGATCCCGATCACAAGATCCGGCTTCAGGGTGCAGTCACGCGTATTGATTGGGCCAATCCGCGAGCGTATGTGTTCGTCAACGTCAAGGAGGCCTCCGGGCAGGTCGAAAATTGGGCGGTGGAGATTGGCAATCCGCTAGAACTGGAGAAATCGGGTTGGAAGGCTTCCACGCTCCGCATCGGCGACGTGATCGCCATCGAGGGGTTGCCCGCGCGGGGACAAAGCAAGAGAGCCTTGGCCTCGTCGGTAACTCGCAATGGCGCGCGGCTATTCGCGGTCGCTAATCTTGCTCAGACGGCGGCTAAAGGGGCGGAAGCCCCGCCACGCTGGCCGGATGGGCACGTGAGGCTCGGGCCGGAGCCGGGTAAAAAAGGATATTGGGGCGCGGCGAGCACCGGTGCACTCGTCCAAGATTCGGCAAGAGGTCTCGCGATGAGCCAGGATGGGTTGCTCAAGAATCTGGCGGATGCGGATAAAGTGGCTCCATTCCTGCCATGGGCAAAAGCCGTGTATGAATACCGACAGCGCAGTCTGCTAAAAGACGATCCCATTTTGCGTTGCTTGCCTCCCGGCGGCCCCAGACAATTTCAAACTGCTAACGGATTTCAATTTATCGAGCAGCCGGAGCTGGACCGCATCCTGGTTCTGCTCGGCGGAGGCGACCGGAACTGGACCGTGATCTACACCGATGACCGTCCGGCGGCGCAGGGCGACGATCTCGTGCGCACATATTACGGCACGTCCGTGGGGCATTGGGAGAACAAGGATACGCTGGTGGTGGAATCGGTGGGATTCAATGAGCGGTTCTGGATGACCGCGGGAGGACTGCCGCACACCGAAGCTCTGAAGCTGACCGAGCGGTTTTCGCGGCCCGACTTTAATACGCTGAAGTACGAGGTCACGGTGGATGACCCGCGCACCTACACTAGACCGTGGAGCGGGGGCTGGACGATGAAGTGGGTTCCGGATCAAGATATGCAGGAATATTTCTGCGAGGAGAACTCAGAGGCAACGTTTGTGAGGTAAATATGCGATTTGCGCTTGGGTTGGGTTTATTGATCGCGGCAGCAGCGCCCGTACTGGCGCATCATTCGTTCGACGCAGAGTATTGGGACGACAAGACGGTCACGCTGACCGGTTACGTGACCAAGATCGACTGGCAGAATCCCCACGCCTACATCTACTTCAACACGCAGTTGCCGGACGGCAGCATGAAGGAGATGCGGTTTGAGCTGGGTCCTCCCTACGCTCTGGTGCGCGGTGGATGGAAGAAGGAAACCGTGAAGATCGGCGACAAGATTACAGTAGAAGGCGCGGCGGTGGCGAAGGACCCGAAAAATAATTGGGTTGGCGCGATGCAGAGTACGTCTTTGATCACGGCCACGGGCCAGAAGCTGCCGACGCGATGAGGTTGTGGGGCACATTGTTGTTGCTCCCTCTGGTTGCTGCAGCGCAGAAGCCGCAATCCGCGCCTGAGCCCGCGCCGCGTTGGCCGGACGGGCACGTAAATCTCGGTTCAACTCCGGATCACAAGGGATATTGGGAGGTGCGGCCGGGGATCGGCGGCACTCCCCGAGCCGCGGCGATTCCGTTCCAGCCGTGGGCTCGCGCCGTATACGAATACCGGCAGGCGACTTTTTCGAAAGACTCGCCGCTGGTGGATTGTAAGGCCGCGCCTGGACCGTCGTTCTTCAACTCGCCAGGGTTCGAGATCACCGAGGTTCCGGAGCAGAAGGAGATTTTTCTGCTGAACATTGCGGGGCCGCATTCCTGGCGAGTCATTTACATGGACGGCCGCACCCATCCCGCAAATTTGCGGCCGACGTTTCTGGGCCATTCCATCGGCCGATGGGAGGGCGACACGCTGGTGATCGACACGGTCGGTTTCAATGAGAAACAGTGGGCCGTGGGATCGTTCCCCAACACATCGCTGCTGCATTTGACCGAACGCATCTCACGCCCCAATCTGCGCTCGCTCACCTACGAATTCACCGTGGACGATCCTGGCGCGTACACCAAGCCTTGGTCGGGAAAATGGTCGATCACGCCCACAACCGGATCGAAGTGGATCGAGGGTGGGGAGATGTTCGAGTATATCTGCGAAGACGCGAACCGGTAGCGAGGCCGACTACAAGCCTTCGAACAAGCTCGAAGTTGGTTGGGAGAAGCCGGGAAGGGCGGCATCTTGAATGGGCTGATCGCCCGTGAATTCGCGCACGCCTTCGCGCGTGTGAATCTCGATCAGATGCTCTTCGGGGTAGACGATCCAGACGGATTGGGAGCTATTGGCGAGACAGGCACGAGTTTTGTGCTTGAGTTCGACAGCTTTATCGCTGGGAGAGACCACTTCCACGGAGATCTCGGGTGCTCCGGTCAAGATCCTGGTCTCGCCTTCGAAAAGGCGCGATTTTTTGAGCACACTCACATCGGGAGCGAACGTGTCGTCGTCGGTCACAGCGAATCCGATTTCGACGAGCGACTTAAACCCAAGGCCTGGATGGGCAGCTAGAAAGAGAACCAAAGCTTCGCCGATTTGATTCTTCACGATGTCGTGAATGCGGGATGGGCGGGCCACTGAGACAGCCTCCTTTGAGACAACCTCCCCGGCAATCAGCTCCTGCTTGATCAGGTTGCCGTTCGCGTCGAATTCGTCCGGCAAGGCGAGGAATTGCTCGGTGGTCATCAGTCCGGTGGTTAAAGCCGCCATGCCTTCATTGTAGTCGTGGAAGGGCTCTGGGTTTCTCAAGAAATGTACTTCTTTGCCGGTGCCTGTACGTGACCCGCTAGCGAAAAAGTTCTCAGTTTATGTGCCGGTCGCACTCCGCGATTTCGGATTCGGCCAACTTGAACCGGCGCTCGGTTTCCTCCGTCCGCGGCCGCCAGTTCTTCCAGCGCGAACGATTCTTCTGGAAGAACATTTGCGCCCATCCGTAATTGCGACTGGTCAGCAGCATTCGGCCGTACAGATCATCGACGTCGGACGCCGCTTCGACCGCCGGCAAGCTGGGCTTCGGAACGCCAAGCAGGCGCGCGGCAATCGGTTGCGCATCCTTGATCTTCGCCGCGGCGTCGTCGGAGCGGCCATGCTGGAAATCGTCTTCAGCACTGCCATTCAACGCCGTGAGCTGATCGAGCACTTGCGGGTACCAGGAAGGCAGCGTGGTGTCCACGTGACGCAGGGGCGGCGGCGCGGAGGCGCATCCGGCCAACAGGGGAATCACGGCGAGAAGCCAGCGCATTTTCCACTTTTCATGATCGCCTAGAATGAAACTGTGCGTAGGTTGTTCCTAATCTTGGCCTTGGCATCCGCCGTTTGGGCCGCGCCGGACATTTTTCCCCTGCGCGATGTCAAAGCTGGGCAGCACGGCGTGGGGCGCACCGTCTTCTCTGGAACTCGAGTCGAGGATTTTGACGTCGAGATACTCGGAGTCTTACAGAACGCCGGCCCGAAGCAATCCGTTATCCTCGCGCGCTTGAGCGGAGGGCCGCTCGCCGAGACCGGCGTGCTGCAGGGCATGAGCGGATCGCCCGTGTACATCGATGGGAAACTTGTCGGAGCCATCGCGCTGGGATTCACCGAGGCCAAGGCAGCCATTGCGGGTATCCGGCCGATTGAAGAAATGCTCCAAGTGGCGCCGGGAACCCCAACTGAGCTGGCCGCGGTTCCACAGACCAAGCCGCGCGCCGCACCCGCTCGCGAGCGATTTTCGAGCGGAGGAATGAAGCTGGAGGAGATCGCCACGCCGCTCGCGTTCTCCGGATTCACTCCGGAGACGCTCGAGCACTTCGCTCCGCAACTCCGCGCGCTCGGCATGGACCCACAACAAGGCGTTTCCGGAGGAGGAAATCTGAGCGACCGGCTGGGCGATCCCAAAACGCTGGAGCCGGGTTCGATGATCAGTGTGCATCTGCTCTCGGGCGACATGAGCGTAGACGCGGATGGCACAATCACGGCGATCGATGGCGACAAAATCTACGCGTTCGGACACCGCTTTATGGCGATGGGTCCCACGGACCTGCCTTTCGCCAAAGCGGAAGTTCTGGCGCTGCTGCCGAATCTGTCAAATTCCTTCAAGATTTCGCAGTCCACCGAATGGATGGGGGCGATCACTTCGGATCGCGATGTGGCGATTTCCGGCATAACGGGGCGGCGGGCGTCGGTGGCTCCGGTGGAGATCCGTGTCGGCAAAAACGATTACAAGATGAATGTGGTGCGCGACCCGGTTCTGACTCCGCTGGTGGCGCAGATGGCCGTGTTTTCAGCCATCGATTCCACGCAGCGGGCGCAAGGCCCGGCGGCCTATACGATGAAAGGGCAAGCGGAGTTCGAAGGCGGAAGCGTGAGACTCGATAACGTGTTCAGCGGCGATTCGGCGACAGCCGCCGTCGCGGCGCTGGCCGTCGCGACGCCGCTCTCCTACGCGATGAGCAGCGGCTTTGACGCGCTGCGCCTGAAGAGCCTAAGCCTCGATATCACTCCGGCGGAAGTGCACAAGCAGGCTGAGATTTCGGACGTGGAGGCGCCGCATCAGGTGCGGCCCGGCGACGATATCGAGATCGGCGTAACGTTTACCGAAGATAATGGCGCGGAGACGGTGAAGAAGGTTCACTACCGCGTGCCAGTGGGCGCGCCGGGCGGAACCTTGTACCTTACCGTCACCGATTCGAGCAGCGCGAACTTACTGGAGTTTCAAAACGTGGTCGGCACGCAGGCCCGTTCGCCTCAACAGGTTTTGGCGCTGCTCAACGGATTGCGAAGCAACACCAGCGCCTATGTGCGCGTCTGGCGGGCCGACGCAGTGTACTCGGTGGAAGGCCGCGATCTGCCCAATCCTCCCGCGTCGATCGCGGCGATTCTGGGCCGATCGCAACCCAACGCGTCTTCGCTCGCAACCACGCGCGGGACTACCGTCACGGAGCTCGAAGTCCCGGCCGGCGACAACGTAGTGAGCGGAACCAAGACCATCCAGATTGAGGTGAAGGAGTGAGGCCGTTCACGCTGGTGACGTCCGGCGCAGGCGCGTTGCTGGCCGTGGTTCTGCTCCACGCCGCCACCACGCAAATCTGGGAGTTGAACGGTTATCCGGATTTCGTTCGCGGCCGGTTCTCGGGGATCTCGATCACTTACGATGGCCGGGTTTCCCTCGCGCGTGCACTCACCACGGTGTTCGACACCGGCCAGGCCGAGGTGTGGGCCATGGCTGCGGCGCCGGACGGCTCGGTCTATTTCGGCACGGGAAATCGAGGACGCCTGTACCGCGTGGATCCTGCCGGGCAGAGCTCGCTGGTCTGGACCTCCGATCAGCCGGAAATTTTTGCGGTAACGGTAGACGCGAAAGGAGTGGTCTACGCTGGCTCATCGCCGGACGGCCGCGTCTACCGGATCGAAAACGGGAAGGCCACCGAATACTTCGCGCCCGGGGAACATTACATCTGGGCGCTTGCGGTTGCTCCGGATGGAGCATTGATCGTGGCGACGGGAGACCAGGGCAAGATTTTTCGTGTGACGGCAGCCGGACAGGGCAGCGTCTATTATGAGACGGGCCAGTCTCACGTCACGTCGCTGGCCTTCGATGCCCAAGGGCGGCTGCTGGCCGGCTCGGAGCCGAACGGGATTCTGTATCGTGTCACCGCGCAAGGCAAGGCGTTCGCGCTCTACAAATCCAGCCTGCCGGAGATTCATTCGATTGTTCCCGCTCCTGACGGCAGCCTGTATGTCGCGGCGATGGGCGGAGGAGTCGCGAAGAAATCGGGTGCGGCTGCCGGAGCCGTCACGACGTCGGGCACCGGAGTGGGCGGTGGGGTGGTCAGCACAACCGTCACGGTTACCGAGCAGGAGAACGGCATCAATCCTCCGCCGAAACCAGAAGCGACACCGAAGCCCGTTCCGGCCGCGCCGCAGCCGGCGCTGATCGCGGCCACAACCACCGCCGGCACCGACACGTCTACGGACAAATCCGCACTCTACAAAATTTCGCCGGACAATTCGGTGGAAACGCTGTGGACTTCCAAGGACGAAAATATCTACGACGTTGCGCTCGGGGGCAGCTCGGTTTTATTCCTGACCGACGCGCAAGGCAGGATCTATCAATGGGAGAGCACGAATCGAGCGACGCTGCTCGCACAGACCAACGAAGGCGACTCGACCCGGCTGCTCGAGACCAATCGTGGACTGCTGGTGGGAACCGGGAATCTCGCCAAACTCCTGCGGCTGGAATCCAGCACGGCAGCCACGGGATGGTATGAATCGGCGGTGAAAGACGCGGGCGCGGTGGCGAAGTGGGGCAGGATCGCGTGGCGTGACGATGCGCCCGGGAATCCGCGAGGCATTGCGTTCCGTACCCGCAGCGGAAATTCCGCGCGGCCGGACGAGACCTGGAGCGATTGGTCCGCGCCGACGAACAACCCCGGGGAGATCGCCAGTCCCAACGCGCGCTACATTCAATGGCGCGCCGAGTTCACCGGCGGCTCGGCGAAGCCGGGAATGGATGATGTGACCGTCGCCTATCTTCCGCAGAACTCGCCGCCCGTGATCCGCGCGATGGTGGTGACAGGCGTAGCAGGGAGCAGCGCCAGATCGCCCGCCGCGGATGCGCAAACCATCGGCCACAATGCCGGTGAACAGCTTCAAGTGATTTGGCAGGCCGAGGATCCGGATCAGGACAAATTGGTTTACGACCTTTATTTCCGCGGCGAGAATGAAAGGCAGTGGAAGCTGTTGCGCGGCAACACGACCGAAAGCACCTACACGATGGACGGCGAGGCTTTGGCCGATGGCCGCTATCTGTTTCGCGTGGTCGCTTCCGACCGGCCGTCGAATCCTCCCGATACCGCCCGTGAAGCCGAGCAAGTCAGCACTCCGATCCTCATCGACAACACTCCGCCGGCGGTGACCCTCAGCGGGGCTGCGCGAAACGGCCGCGGGTTTCAAGTGACCGCCGATGCCGCCGATCGAGCCTCCGTGCTGCGGCGCTGCGAATACTCGGTCGACGGTGGCCCATGGACGCCAGTCGAAGCCGAGGACGGAGTAACCGATTCGGCAAAGGAGCGTTTCCTCATCCGCATCGCGGAGTTGGCTCCGGGCGAGCATATGATCTCCGTGCGGGTCTACGATTCGGCGGGCAATGCCGGCGTCGCCAAAGTGGTCAGCCAGTAAGTGGACGCTCGAGAGCATTTCCGCATGCTCGCGCGGTACAACCGCATCGCGAATGAACGGCTCTACGCCTGCTGCGAGCCGTTGGAGGATTTCGAATTTCGCAAGCGCCGGCCGGGCTCCTTCGGGAGCATCCACGGCCTGCTGAACCACATCCTGCTGGGCGACCGCATTTGGATGGGTCGTTTTGAAGGGAGCGAGGACGGAACGCCGTCGCTCAACACGATTGTGTTTGACGATTTCGCAAAGCTACGGGCCGCACGCGCCGCGGAGGATCAGCGAATAGAGACCTTCTTCGAAAATCTAAGCGAGGATTTTCTTTCCCGCTCGTTCCGCTACGTGAACAACCAGGGCAAGCAGTACGTGGAGCTAGCGCCGGTAGCCGTGATCCATTTCTTCAACCATCAGACACATCACCGCGGACAGGTTCACGTGATGGTGAGTCAGGCCGGGGTGCAGCCGCCTTCGCTCGATTTACATCGCATCATCCATCCCTGAGCCGATCCTGTGAAGCCGGCCGCGTCAGGAACGGATGGAACGAGTCCGCCAGCTTTTCCGGCGTTACGCCGCTGAATTGGCGGAAGTCCGCGATCATGTGGGACTGGTCCGCGAATCCGCTTTCGGCGGCCGCGCGAGCCCAGTCGATCTTGCCTCCGTGGCCCGCAAGTTGCAGCACCGCGCGAAAACGGGCCAGCCGGCAGTAGAGCTTTGGCGCCACGCCGACGTATTCGCGGAATGTGCGGGCCAGATACTGGCGAGATACGCCGGCCTGCTCGGCCAGCTCGCGGATGCCAACCGCACCTCGCCGGGCGTTAATGGATGCCGCGAGCCCGGCAAAATCGAACGAGCTTTCTCGACATCGCGCGAGCCGTAACTGTCGAAGCAGCGCCCGCTCCAGGCAATCGACGCAGTCTGTCGAGGCGCTGAGAATCTGCTCTTCGATTACACGGCCCTCCCGGCCCCACAAATCTGCGGCGGCAACCACACGGTCCGCGAGTTCGGATGGAGGCACTCCCGTTAATCGCGACGGTCCGGCGGGAAGCAGGTAAGCGCCGGTCTGAATCAAACGATCGCCGTGAGAAGCCGAGTGGGCTGCCGCCATCGGTCCGATGACGTGCCCGCACGGATCATCGGATCGGGGATGCCACAGACCCTCGATTCCATATCCCGCGCCGATACTGAAGACCAGCGAGACATGCCCGTCGGCAAACAGCCGGGACCAGAACGGCTGCCCTTGATGGAAGAGCGTTTCGCGAATCGAGCCGCGGCTGGACGGTTCCCTTGCTCGCGCCGGCTCAATCGTGAAATGGAACAACGCGCGGACGTAGGGCCGCAGCGCTTCGCACGGCGCGAATTCGCGATACCGAGCCACGGTTTCCATTTCTTCTATCCCGCCAGCATAGCGCCGTCTTAGAATCGGCCATGGACTCGAACAAAGATTTCGCATCCGCTGAAATTATCGCCCTGGAGAACGCCGCCCTCGACCGCTGGGGCCAAGGCGACCCGCAAGGTTACCTCGAACTCGACGCGGAAGAGGTCACCTACTTCGACCCAATGATCGAGAGCCGCATCGACGGGCTGGAGGCTATGCGGGCCCATCTACTTCCGATCACAGGCAAGTTCAAAATCGAGCGCCACGAGATGATCAAGCCGAAAGTCCAGCTCCACGGCGACGCCGCGGTGTTGACGTCCAACCTGATCGACTACGGGACGCAGCCCGGCGGCACGGAAACGGTGGTTCTACGCTGGAATTCGACCGAAGTCTACGCGCGGATCGGCGGCGCGTGGAGGATCGTCCACAGCCATTGGTCGTATGTGAAAGGTGAAGCTACCGCGGGCTCACAGCAGTGAGCCACTGAAACATGTCGACAAACGAGAGCGCGGTGAGTGCGAGTGCGACGCCGGCCGCGATGCGCCAGAATGTCTCCACTCCCGGCCGCGACGTTCGCGGAGTCCCGGCGATGTAAGCGACCACGAATCCCGTCGCGATACCTCCCAGGTGCGCTGCGTTATCCATGAAGGCGATGCCGAACAGGGCCGGCAGGATGCCGAACGCCAGGCCCCACAGAGCCCAACGCAGGTACATGTTGCGCACCAGAGTTCCGTAGGCGGAGCGGTCGCGCACGCCCAACGCGATCATAGTCCCGATCAGACCGAAGATTCCCGCGGAAGCTCCAATCGAAGGAACCGCAGGGGAAAAAAAAGAGCTGGACAGAAATCCGCCTACGGTAGTCAGAAAGTAGAACACCAGATACCGGCTGGTGCCGTACACTTCCTCCACATGCACACCCACGTAGAACAGAGCCCACATGTTCATCAAAATGTGCATCAGGCCGCCATGCAGAAAACCAGCCGTCACTAGGCGCCAGTACTGGCCCATGATGAAAATCAAGTAAGCGTCCTTGTCTCCGAAGGCTTGCAGCGTGGCCGTGTTCAGATCGAGGCCGCTTCCTTGATTCATGCGCATGGCGTAGAGCACCGTCGCGGCGTACAGCCCGCCATTGATCAGCATGATCACGATGGTGGTGAAGCTGCGCTGCGAAATCAGGCCGCCGAAGGCCTCGGAGGGAGCACGCCGGTCTACCGCACGGGGCCCCAGTTTGAGTTCGCAATACGGACAGACTTTGTCGTCGGTTGTAATGAAGGCCCGGCAGTTCGGGCACATGCGGCGCTTATCCACTGCCTTCAATTGTAGCGGTCCCGGAAGGGCCGGACACGTTTTTCAAACGCCGTCACAACACGCCCCTGCGCGGACGCGCAACCGTTGCTACAATCGAAAGGCTCTAGTGACCGTGGGCCGGATGCCGCAAACCGAACAGCAGTTACGCCAGAACATAGTCCGGATCGGCCGGATGATGTCCGAAAAAGGTTGGATCGCCGCCTGTGACGGGAATCTCTCCGCGCGCCTCACCGAAGACCGCATTCTCATCACGCCAGCGGGCGTATGCAAGGGGCTTCTCAGCGAGGACGATCCCATTGTATGCAGCCTGGACGGCTCGAAAATTCAAGGCAACGGCAGGCCCAGCTCCGAAATGCACATGCACCTGACCATTTACCGCATGCGGGGCGACGTGAACGCCGTGGTGCATGCCCATCCGCCCACCTGCACCGGATTCGCTGCCGCCGGCCGCGACCTGAATATCGGGCTCCTGCCGGAGGTCATCGTTGGCCTGGGCTCGGTTCCCTTGGCTGCCTACGGAACTCCCGGAACTCCGGAGCTGGGAGAAAGTCTGCTGCCTTACATCGAACGTCACGATGCCGTGCTGCTGGCCAACCATGGAGCGGTAGCCTGGGGCGAAGAGCTGATGCAGGCGTTCTTTCGCATGGAAACCACCGAGCATTTCGCGCGGATTGCGCTGGTGGCGGAGCTGCTCGGCGGAGGGCGCGCACTGCCACGGCGGGAAATCGAAAAGCTGTTCGCTGCGCGGGAGCGTTACGGTGTCAAGTCGCGCACCCGTTTTGAGCCCGGCTCACCCCTGGCGGCGGAAGATCTTCCCGACGCGTCGGAAAAAATCCAGATGACACGGGAACAATTGTTGGCGCTGATCGACGAAGCTCTGAAGGTGCGCGGCGTCTAGGCGCGTCCGTTCGCGACCCGACAGCCGGCTCGATTACCTGCCGACGTGGCTCTGGGACTGAGCGATCGCGTCGAGCTGTTTACGCGTCCGGCCGGCGCGGAAAATAAAAAGATACCCTGCCAGCAGCACACCCAGCACGAGCTTGGCGCCCTCGATCCACGCATATACCAGGCCCATCGCGTTCATGCGCACCAGCGGGCCGACAGCCGCGCTGCCTGGGGGGAAATCCGTCTCCCGGCCGCTGAAGCCTAGCTCGGGAGAGATGCCGATGTGCTCGAAAAGCACCATCAACAGCATCAGTCCGCACATCACCATCGGAAAAATGCGCCTCTGCGTTCCCAGGAACAAAGTGCCGCCCAGTACAATGCCCAAACCGAATTGCGCGTCCTCCCACAGGTCTCCATAACGGCGATTCTGCTCGGCTGCCTGATAGCGCATCATCAGTACTGCGGAGTCCTGCGATCCGGATTTCTTCAAAAACGCGGCGGCTTGATCGGAGGGCGTCGCGAGAAGCGAAGCCGTGAAGCGGAGGTTCATGACTTGGAGCAGGATCATTAACAAGCTACAGCCAAGCCAAGCCCCCAAAACGAACGTCGCCACACGCCGAGTGTGCATGAACTACAGTGTTACACACGAATTTCGCCGCAGGAGTCCGAAGGCGGGCAAAAAAGGGAGAAGGGGAATGCTTTGACACTCCCCTTCGCCGCGTCGATCCGAATTGACTCTGAAATCGTGACTTCTTGGTCCCCTTCGTATCGGGGTGGATTCATTGTACCGCAATCGCGGCTTGCTACAGTAGCAAAATGAGCAAGATCGCCCTCGCCGCGCTCGCCGCTGTATTGGCGCACGCGCAGGTCATTTCGACGGCCTGGGTGGAGCTGGGCGAAGGCGGGCAGACCATTGCGCGGGTAGTGGTGAATGCCGTCAACGCTCCCGCGGATTGCCCGAGCGTGGAGGCTGACTCGAAAACAATCGCGATGACTCCGCGATTGCCGGTCCCGGATGGCTTCCGCCCGGTGTGCGAGGCGGCGATCCCTCCCGGAACCTCCGCGGCGCGGCTGAACGGGCAGACTCTCGCGCTGCCTCATGGCGAGCCCTCGCGCATCGCCGTCATCGGCGACACCGGCTGCCGCATCAAAGGCGCGGAGATCCAAAACTGCAAGTCGGAGTGGCCGTTCGAGAAAGTAGCAAAAGTCGCGGCCGCCGCGCAACCGCAACTGGTGATTCACGTCGGCGATTACTTGTATCGCGAAGATCCCTGCCCGGCCGATGCCGCGAAGAAATGCGGCGGCAGCCCGCACGGAGACAACTGGGAAACCTGGAACGCGGATTTCTTTGAGCCCGCGGCCAAGCTGCTCGCCAGCGCGCCCTGGGCTCTTTCGCGCGGCAATCATGAGGACTGCACTCGCGCCTGGCGCGGCTGGTTCTACTATCTGGACACGCGGCAGTGGAAAGCCGGTGCGTGTAACCCCACGCCCCCTCCGGTTTCGATTCGGCTCGGCGGATTTCAGTTGATCGAATTCGATTCATCGGCGGTCAAAAGCGCGGTGGATCCGGAGCAGTTGCGGACCTACGCAGCGCAGCTCGCTTCGCTGCACGCACGCAACGCGTGGCTGGTGGACCATCATCCCTTCTGGGCATTGCGCCCGGGAAAGAGCGGCGCGCCTCCCATCGCGGAGACAGAAGTGCTGCAAAAGGCTTGGGACCAGGCCGCGCCGCAAGGCGTCGACGTGGTCCTCTCGGGCCACACGCATGTTTTCGAATTGCTCGGCTACGGCCCGCAAAGGCCGCTTCAGATTGTCGCAGGCGACGCCGGGACCAAGCTCGATACCGGGGTCCCGCACCGCGTCAACGGAGCTGACATCTACGGCATCATGGTAGAAGAGAGCGAGAACGAAGACGAATTCGGCTATACCTTTCTGACCAAGACCACCGCTGGCTGGACGCTGAGCCTTCGCGATCCCAAGAGCAAGCAGCTTCTTAGCTGCGCCATAAAGGATCGCACGGCCCAGTGTAAGTAGCCCTGGCCAGTCTTCCTGCAGCGGTCACTTCTCTTGAAGCGACTCGAGGTACCGCGCCACGTTGTCGATCCGGACCCGGCCCAAATCCATGTCCCAGGCGACTTGGGAAAAAACCGGCCCCCAAATCGGCATGTCGCGCGTTCCGTGTCCGGGTAGCGTAGCCCCTCCGGAAATGATCGCGTCTATCTTCTCGCGCGGAAACTTGCCGCCATGGCGCATGGCGATGCGCGTAAGATCAGGCGTCGGCGCCACCAGTAGCTTGGCCATGGGACCGTCGCCTCTAGCTGTCGGTCCGTGGCACACCGCACAGTAAATGCCGTACAGCGTGGCTCCATCCAGAGAGTTGGTCAACCGCGAGGCTTCTTCAACCCCGGGCGCGGGCTTCGCTGGTGGGGTTTCGGCGGTAACGAAAATCAGCGCCAGCAGGGCGCCGCAGGCCGCCAAACCCGCAGTTATTGCTGTCCTCATATTGTGTCTCTCCACGTAGTCCTTGGGCACACGGAGGGCCAATGCGGATGTACAGTCATCACGGGGTTTGGCTGCGCCGCTCTACTGTAGTGAGCGATTTGACGCACTTCGATCGTGCATGGCCACCAAAAACTCCCTTGATTTCAGCCCTTCGAGTTGGACCGAAGCGTGCCTCTTCCACAGCGGAGGAGGGCCTATGCTCGCCATCAAGCACATCCTGTTCCCGACCGACTTTTCCGAACGAACCTGCGGCGCGGCTCCGTTCGTCGAGTCCATGGCCAAGCGCTTTCAAGCGCAGGTCACTCTGATGACCGTGGCGCCCCCGCTTTGGTACGCCGCCATGGGCGATGTGGGCACGCCAGTCTACATCGATCCGGAAGAGCTGCGTGCCGACTTGCAATCCCGGCTGGAGCGCACGCTAGTGAAAGAATTCGCCGGCCTGCACGTGGAACGAGTCGCGGAAGTGGGCGACCCCGCCGAAGAAATCACCCGCTACGCGCACATCCAGGGCGTCGATTTGATTATGATGCCGACCCACGGCTACGGGCCCTTCCGCCATCTGCTGCTGGGCTCGGTGACAGCCAAGGTGCTGCACGATTCGCAATGCCCGGTGTGGACGGGCACGCATATGGAGGCCTCGCCCGGGACCGAGCACGCTAATCCACGCAATATCGTCTGCGCCGTGGATGGAACTCCCAAGAGCGCGCCGATCATGGAATGGGCATCGGATTTCGCTAGGCAGACCGGAGCGCAAATGCGCATCGTCAGCGTTGTCCCCACGCTCGAAGGCTGGCCGGAGCGGCAGCTCGACCGCGAGCTGGCGGCAGAGGTAGTGAAGGATGTTCGGGCGCAAATCGCCACGCTGCAACGGGAGGCCGGCATCGACGCTCCTCTGTGCGTCGCGATGGGCAATATTTCGGGAACCGTCCGCGATGAAGCCCGCCGGCACGACGCGGACCTGCTGGTGATCGGACGCGGCTTGCTGCATGAAACTTTCGGCCGCCTGCGCGCGCACTCCTACGCGATCATCCGCCAGGCGCCCTGCCCGGTGGTTAGCGTCTAGAACGAAATAAACCCACGGGTCTGCAGGCCCGTGGGTCCATTTCCTGTTTGCGGGTTTATGCGCGGCTCACCTGTTCTACCGCCGCGTGCCGGGCGCGGCCAACTCTTCCTCAGCCCGATGGAACTTGCGCTCCTCCTGCTGAAGAACGTGGACCGCCATCAGCGCGCCGACGGGGTGCGCACCCCGGTTGACCAGAGGGTCGGCATCGAGCGCCGGCTTCCCCGAGTTGATGTGGCGGAAGCGGAACGTCTCGCGCAACGCCGCGACGTCTTCGGGAGCCAGGGCGTATTCTGCGGCCACGGCGTCTATATCCTCGAACATGCGTAAGCGGAGATTGGGCTTGTAACGCGAATCGTAAAGCAGCTTGTTCAACTTGTAAGCGCTCACCGAAGGATGATCGTAGAAATGGTAGGGGTGGTTGTGGAACGTGAAGGGCTGCCGCGGCAACGGGTCACGTGGAGCTCCGGGGTGGAAGATCGCGACCGCGTGGCCGTGGTGCGCGGTCTGTTCATACGAGAGCAGCTCCATGTGCTGCGGCTCGACCGCACCGAGGACCGGGGCCCAGGGAAGCATCTCAGTGTTGCCCACCTCGTCAAGCTGCTCCGGCGTGAGCCGGAGGAAAGATTCACTATGCCCGTTTTTCAGCTCTCCAATGCACCAATGGTCGAAATCGAAGGCCGGCTTGTAGTATTTCCAGGTTCCGGGATAATGCGACATCCCGCCGCTGGCGAGCAGCGCCACCCGCTCCGGCCGCGTCGCGGCGATCTCAGCGATCGCCTTGCCGAGCGCCGCGCAGCGGGCCGGGGTGGGCAGCGGGGGCAAATAGGTGTTGATGAACACTGGCACCACCGCGATATCGCGCCCTTCCACCACCCATTCGAACGGAGCCGCGAAGGAGTGCCCCATGCTCGCGTCCTGCGAATAGCACATATCGAAATCGCGCCGCACCAGCCCCTCCAGCAGCGCCTCGGCGAACGGCTTGTGAATGGGGAGATCCCAATCCTTGCCCGCGAACGAGGCGTGGGCCCGGTCGCCCGCCACGATGCAGAAGGTGGGGACCGACTGGAGAAAGAACGTCTCCATGTGGTCGCTGGCGAAAATCACCAGTACATCCGGCTTGGTTTCATCGAGCAGCCGGCCGAGCTTACGCATCGCCGCGATGCTCGCATCGAGCTGCGTCGGATCTTCCTCCGGCGGCCGGGTGAACAATTGCGGCGCGTGCACGGTCGCCATTGCCGCGACGATCTCTCCCATGGTTGCCTCCTAATTAATGAATCCCCGCGTCGTCAATGAGCGCCGGCGTCCGGCGCGGAGGATGCTCCGAATACGTTTTGGCCGTTGGCCAGCTTCACCGTCTTAGCGTTGACGAGGTTCGACCCATCCTTGGCGCGGTACCCCTGCACCGTCACCTCATCGCCGATTTTCAGCGAGCTCCGGGTCCATCCCTCGTGCATCAGGGCGTTGGGACTGCCCAGTTCGAAATCCCAGTTCGTCACCTTCCCGTTCGCATCCCTTACGTCCATGTAGAAATGCATATGCGGATTCATCCATTCCACTTTGGTGACGCATCCGCTGACGGTGATGGGCCGCCTCTCATCGAACTCCGCCGAGAAGGAATGGTGCGCGGACGCCGGCGCCCAGGCCAGGACCAAGCCGGCGCCGGACGCGAGAACAGCACGTTGAATCCGGGTCATGGAAGCCCTCCAGAACACACAGTGCAAGGAACGGACCAATCCTTACGGCCGCTATTGCCGCTGCAACACCAAGGGCTTCTTGAGCGAAACCCTGCGCCGAGGCCATGCGCAGGTGCGCGATCCGGCGCAGCCAGGCGCAGCCTCTCTTCGCGGTCTCGCGCGACAGAAGGCGCGAAACGCGGAAAGTCCGCGCGTAATTGTGGACGGTGAAGTGCTACCGATAAGGCGACTGAGGAGGTCGGAGCCATGAATTTGACACCTTATGTGATCGCCTGGATGCTGCTGGGAGTCGGGACGGTTGGCTTGGCGCTGTACCGCAAGTTCCAAACGATGAGAGAGGATGACTACATCCACATCGAAGCTTGGAGAAAGCCGCAGGTTGCCGAGCAAGAGGTGATGGCGCACAAGTTTCACGTCATCGATCGCGTCGGCGAAGTGCTCACAGCCTTGACCGCGTTCGGCGCGCTGGCGCTTGCGTTTGCCTGGATCTACGCGCGGCTGAACCACCTGTGAAGACTCAGAGGCTGTGAGGGCTCACAGGCCATGTTTTTTGAGTTTGTAGCGTAGCGCATCGCGTCCGATGCGCAGCATGCGGGCCGCTTCGGACTGGTTGCCCGAGGCGGCTTGCAATGCCCGGATAATCAGCAAGCGCTCCTGATCTTCCAGCGAACTCACCGCCGCGCCGGCTCCAGCCGCCGTGGAATCCATCCCGTGGATATGGCCTCGCGCCGCGGATTGTCCGTTTTCGCCGCCCGGTATTGCCCCTTGATGCAAATATGCGGGCAGATCCTGAACGTCGATGGTATCGCCCAGCGTCATCATGCAGGCGTGGCCGATCACGTTTTCGAGCTCCCTCACGTTGCCGGGCCAGGAGTGCAGCGCCAGAGCGATCTGCGCCCGGTGCGTGAGCGCGTGGATCTGCTTGCCGTACTGAGAGGCGAAACGGGAAATGAAGTGCCGTTCCAGAAGCGGCAAATCCTCTTTGCGCTCCGCCAGGCTGGGGACATTGATCTCCACCATCGAAAGCCGGTAGTACAAATCCTCGCGGAATTGTTTGTCGGCGATGGACTTGCGCAAATCGCGGTTGGTGGCGGCGATGACCCGCACGTTCACTTTGCGCGGCGTCAGCGATCCAACCCGCAAGACCTCCTGGTTCTGCAGCACGCGTAGCAGCTTGGCTTGCGTCGACAACGGCATATCGCCGATTTCGTCCAGGAAGAGAGTCCCGCCGTGAGCGTGCTCCACCAGGCCCGCTTTGTCCGCGGTCGCGCCAGTGAAGGAGCCGCGCACGTGACCGAATAACTCGCTTTCAAACAGCGTTTCGACCACCGCCGAGCAGTTCAGCACCACGTAACGGCCTTGAGAGGCCGGGCTCAGCCGGTGCAGCGCCTGGGCCACCAGGTCCTTGCCCGTGCCCGTCTCGCCAGTGACCAAAACGGCGCGATAGTGCGGGGCCACGCGGCGGATGCGCGAAAACATGTCCCACATCAACGGGCTGTTGCCGACGAACCCCTCGAACTCCGCGCTGGCCGCCAGCTCGTCTTCCAGTTGGCTGGCGCGGCGCCGCTTGCGCGCTCCCTCCAGCAGCTTGCCGACCCGCTCCCGCAACGATGAAATCGAGACCGGCTTATTCAGGTAGTCCGAAGCGCCCTTCTTGATCGCCTCTACGGCCGATTCCGTGGAGTAATGGGCGGTCATCAGAATCACGTCGGTGGAGGGATCGAACTCCATGACCCGTTCCAGCACCTCCATGCCGCTCATCTTCGGCATTACCAGGTCGGTCAGGACGATTTGAGGATGCCGCTCGTGAAGCAGGTCCATGCCCTCCTCCGGATCGGACGCCGTGAGGATCTCCAGCTCCGGCTGCGCTAAGGCGCTGGAGAGCATTTCCAGGCTGCCGGGATTGTCGTCGATGATGAGCAGCGAGAGGGCGGGTTTGGCGGGCATGGAGGTTTATCTTAACGTAACATTCGTTCCACTTCGTCCCGGAGTGCGCTGATACGGATGGGCTTGGCGATGTACCCGGTGAATCCGGAGGCAAGCGCCAGCTCGCGGTCTCCCATCATCGCGCTGGCGGTCAACGCTACCACCGGCGTCCCGGCGAAACGTTGGTCGCGGCGAAGCTCCTGCACCACGCCGAAGCCGTCCAGGCCGGGCATGTGCAGGTCGAGGATGATCAGGTCGGGTTGCACGCGCCGGGCTTGATCCAGCGCCTCAACGCCATTACTCGCCTCATACACCTGGTAATTGCAGTTTTCAAGCACCATCCGGACCAATTCCCGGCCTGTATCCTTGTCATCCGCAACCAGCACTTTCTTCATCTCGTGGCCACCTTTTGGCGCGTTCCGTATGCGGGAATGGTGAAGGTAAAGCGACTGCCCTTCCCCGGCTCGCTGTCCACCACTATCGTACCGCCGTGTTCCTGAACCAAACGCCTGGTGATCGCAAGGCCGAGACCAGTGCCTTCGCGAACCCCTTTGGTGGTCGCGCCAGCCTGATGAAAAATGTCAAAGATAGCTTCGTGCTCCTCCGCGGGGATGCCGACACCGGTGTCGGCGACCGAGATTTCGACCAACCCCCCCATCTGACGCGCGGCCACTTCGATGCGTCCGCCTTCCGGCGTGAACTTGACCGCGTTGCTCAACAGGTTCATCAGGATCTGCTTGAGCCGCAGCGGATCGGCCTGGACACCCAGCATTTCACCTTCGCCCGGCGGAGTCAGATGCGCCTGGATCGTCAAAGCCTTGGATTGGCCTAGCGGGCGGATCACGTTGAGCGATTCCTCCACCACGCCGGCCAATTCCAGCGGCTCCGGATGCATCTCGATCCGGCCGGATTCGATCCTGCTCAGGTCCAGGATGTCGTTGATCAACTCCAGCAGATGAAGCGAATCGCGGTGGATGTGGTCTACGAAGCGCCGCTGCTTCTCGTTGAGCGGTCCCTGGATCTGTTCCGCCAGCAGTTCCGAAAAACCGATGATGGTGTGCAGCGGCGTGCGCAGCTCATGGCTCATGCTGGCCAGGAACTCGGTCTTAAGCCGGTTGGCGCGCTCCACTTCACGGTTGCGCAGCGCCAGCTCCTGGTTGTGGTCGGCCAACTGGCGCGTGTAACGCTCCTGCACGGCGCGGAGCTGATCCTCGGCCCGCTTCCTCGCCGTAATGTCCCGGACGATGGCTGTGGCGCGAAACCCAGCCTCTGAGACCGACGGGCTGAGACTGATCTCCACCGGGAAGCGAGTCCCGTCCTTGCGGACCGCTTCCAGTACCAAGCCGCTACCCATGGCGCGCGTGGTCGGGTGGTCGGCATAGCGAAAACGATGGCCCGCGTGGGCGGCACGCATCTCGACCGGAACCAGGATCTCGGCCGGGGCTCCCAACAGCTCCTCCCGCGTGTAGCCGAACATTTGCTCCGTCATGTGGTTGAGTAGAATGATGCGGCCTTCTCCATCCACTTGGAGAATGGCGTCGGGGGCGGCCTCCAGAAGCTCGCGAAAACGCTGCTCAGCCTCCACCGCAGAAGGCGATTCGGGATGAGAGCGGGGAGCCAAGCTCAATGGAATCAGCAATCGCGATTCCATCCCCAAGGGAGATTAAAGATGCGGAAGTTTCCGGCCTTACCACTGAGCACTTGGGTGATCGCACGCAGGTGCTAAGCGCGAAATCACCCAACGTCGACGAAATAAAGTGGTTATCTCGTGGTTACCGCCCGCGTCCGGCTCCGCCGCCAAACCCTCCGGCACCGGTTCCCTGCGGACCTCCTGCAATGGCAATATACTGCTTGCCGTCCAGCATGAAAGTCATCGGCGGCCCAACCTGGTTCAGGTGGGTGTCGATGTCCAGGAGCTTCTCGCCGGTGTCCGCGCGATAGACGCGTAGATTGCTGTGCACTCCCGCGAACACCAGGTTCCCGGCGGTTGACAGCGTGCCTCCCTGATTGAAGCCGGCAGCGCCATCGTCGGCGTGCCAGCGTTCCTTCTGCGCGATCGGATCCCATGCCACCAGAGGCGTGCCGCGCAGCGCCGGTCCGATCACGGGAAGAGTCGGCACCGGGGCTCGGGCGGCCCCGCCGCGTCCACCGCCGGCTCCGCCACGGCCACCCGCACCACCGCGGCCACCTCGCCCGCCACCTGCCGGAGCCGCGCCCGCCTCTAGAGCCGGAGGAGGCTCAGGCAAGGTCCCGTTTCCATCGAGCACATAGACTTGAAGGCGGGCGGGAGGAGCCGCCGCCGCCGCAACTCCGCCTCGAGCGCCGCCACGCCCGGCTTGCCCAGGATCGATTCCGGGAGCAGCCGCGCCACCTCTTGCGCCGCCCGCACCTCCTCCGGCGGCGCCACGTCCTGCTCCGCCACCGTTGCCGCGGCCGGTCGCCATGTTGCCCATAACCCCTCGACCGGTTCCCGTTTCACCGATGTCCGTCGAAATGGGAGTGTAGTCGGGGTTGGCCTGGAACGTGTATCCGCTGCCAGCCGTGCTGGGAACATACACCAGGCCGGTATTGGGATTGAAAGACCATGGCGGCCAAACGTGCCCGCCGCCGGGGCCCGGCATCACGCTGACGGCGTCGAAGCCGTAACGCGCTTCGGGATTCACCGTGGGACGGCCAGTCTTGAGATTGATTCCGGAGGCCCAGCTCACCGGAACCCAAGGATCGGCAGCGAGCAGCTCGCCGGTTCCGCGATCCAGGACGTAAAAGAACCCGTTCTTTGGAGCATGCATGAGCACGTGCCGCAGCTTGCCGTTGAAGGTGATATCGGCCAGCATGATGTCGGCGATCGAATCGAAATCCCAGTCGTCTCCGGGAGTGGTCTGGTAGTACCAAACCAGCTTGCCGGTCGCGCCGCGCACGGCGATGATGCAGTCAGTGCACAGATCGTCGCCCTTACCGCGGTACTGCTCGGTCCACGGACCCGGCTGGCCGGTGCCGACATACACGATATCGTCGTCGGGGTCGTAGGCGACTCCGCCCCACACCGGCCCGCCGCCGCCGATCTTCCACCACTGGCTCTTTGCGTCCCAGGTCTTGGCCCAGTCCGCCAGCCACGGCTGCTCGAACGGTTTAGCGGGATCGCCGGGGACGGTGTAGAAGCGCCACGCTTGTTTACCGGTCTCGGCGTCATAGGCATCGAAGAAACCACGCACGCCGAACTCGCCGCCGCTGGCGCCCACGATCACCTTGCCGCCCTTGATCACGCGCGGAGCCATGGTGATGCTGTAGGGCATGTTGTTCGGCGTCACGCGGGTCTCCCAAACGATTCTGCCCGTCGCCATGTCCAGCGCGCGCAGCCGGCCGTCCACCACCGGAGCGATAATCTTGCCGTCATACATCGCGATGCCGCGATTCACCACGCCGCAGCAGATGCGCCCCGCGTAGATCTGCTGGTTCACTTCCGGATCCGAACGCCAGACTTCCTTGCCCGTGTGCAGATCCACCGCGTAGACAATGCTCCAGGGCGTGATGCTGTACAGCATGCCGTTGTAGACTAGCGGCGTCGCCTCCTGGCGGTTCCCGCTGGTGCCCGCCGGAGCCGAGGGGATGTCGTAATACCAAGCCAATCCCAGGCTCTTGACGTTCGAATCGTTGATCTGATTGAGCGGGCTGTAACGCTGCTCCATCCAACCGCCGTTGTATTCGATCCAATCCGCGCCATTCTTCTCGGCATTTTTGAGCGTCTCATCGCCGACCTGGCCCGGCTGCTGCGCGGGAACCGCCAACGCCAGCGCCAAGACCGCGCCCGGACCGGCCAACCACTTGAACCTGTTCCTCATGAGCATGTGCTTGATCACCTCTGTCAACGGTCTTGAATCAGTGTAGATTCGCGCTCATCCATTTCACGATTTCGTCCTGAGTCGCGCTAGGGAGCCGGTTATAATCCCAGGGTTCCTGAAGGGTCAGTTTATCCAAAGCACCGTACAATGTGTAAACCTTCCCGGCGCGGTCGACGGCTTGGCGAACTTGGGCGGGTGAAGCGTCGCGATCCAACTCGGGCTCGACCACCAGCACCGGGCGCGGCGCAATACTCGCGACCACTTCATCGAAATCGTAAGGAATTTGCGACTCGTGGCCGATAAAAAAGCCGAGCCGCGGAATCAAGCCGCGCTCGTGGCTATAGCGCGCGATTCCTCCATCGCCAACCTGCGGCGTGTCCGTGCGCATGGGAGTAAATCCGGAGATGGAGACGACGCCTTTGACGCGATCGTCCAGCGCGGCGGTATACAAGCCGACGGTGCCGCCGAGGGAGTAGCCGAACAAGTAGACGTGTTGCGGATCGACGACGCTGTCTTTTTGCAATGCATCGATGGCGGAGCGAACGTCCTCCACCATGCGTCCCATTGGCGACCAGTGCGGATAGCGGTCATAGAATGCGGCAGTCTCATTCATGCGGCTGCCGAAGCCGCTTTGATCGTAGGCCAAAACCGCGTAGCCCGCCTGGACCAGCGCCAGGATCGGATGCAGATCGGTACGGTATACCCACATGTAGCCCAGCGGGTAACTGAAACCGTGTAGCCAAATCACGGTGGGCAGCTTTGCGCCCGCTGGAGTGTTCGCCGGATAGTAGAGATCGCCGCGCACTCCGTATCCAAAACTGACGGGCCGCGAGAACGTCTGTGCAGCCTGGGGCGCAAGCCATCCGTAGGAAGTGCCTCCCTGCGCGATCACCCAGGAGATCACGTCCGGCGCAAGCTGGCCGGGATTCGACGGAAGCTCCCGGCGCGCGGCTTGCGTGGCGGGCATGGGCGCTGCCGGTCCGCGCCCGGCTCTTCCGCCTCCGGCAGCCGGAGGCATCATCGCCGGCTCCTCGCCCAGCATCCACCGAATCGACTTGCGGACCTCCCCGGCCCTTTTCTCCCATACCGCAACCGAAGCGGCCGGAAGCGGAGCCGCCGGATTCACGCGCGGATACTTGGTCAGGTCCAGGGTCTCCCGGGTGTTCGCGCGCCACTTGTCGAAATCCCACGGGAACAAGAAATTGTTGGTCCAGGTGCGATGCGAGCGGCCGAACTGGATGTCCAGCCAGTCCAGGCACGCTTCTTCATCGTTGGAACCGTGGAATCCCGGCACACGTAGAATATCCAGGTGATCGGGCTGCCCCAGCAGCTTGTAAACCTTCTCGGCGGAATGATACACCTGCTCCATCGACCACGGATTCATGACCTGGTCATTAAGTCCGTACTCCATCAGCAGAGAGCGCGGGGCGATCATCGCGGCCAGCAGATTGCCGTCCACCGGCAGCCGGTCCTCGCGGCCCGCGAAGAAACGAAGACGGGGAATAAACCATGCCGGGAAACTTCGCGTGGTGCTCTCGATGCTCTCGCCAGCATTACGCTCGCCCGACAGACGCCACGGCAGCAAGCCTCCCACTCCGGTGCTGCCTGCGATCACCGCGGAAATACGCTCATCCAGAGCTCCCGCGATCGCCGCCATTTTGCCGTCGCGCGAGTACCCGAACATGCCCACGTGCTGCATGTCCACTTGCGGAACCGTCTCGAGATAATCCAGCACCAGACCCACCGCCCAGGCGCGGCGCGGCAAGAGAGCGAAATCGTAATTGGGATACAACGCACCCAGGGCGGCGGCATCGTCCATGCCGTCATTGCCCGCATATCCGGCGGAGATGTAACTGCGCCGCAACAGCGCCGGAGACCAACCCTGCAGATTCGGACTGATCAAAACCGGAAAAGGACCCGCGCCGGAAGGGATCATCAATTGGACGCGCATGGTGCCCTTGTCTTGAGGCCCGAATTCCAGCCGCACGTCGCGGATCACGTAGCCGTCGCCGGGCGTTTCGCCCAGCATGACCACCCGGTCCAGCTTGGGCTTGGCGGGGAACGTGCCGATGTCGTACTTCTGATAAAGCTGCCAGATCTCGGCGCGGCGCGCACGCCAATCCGCCGCGGTCTTCACCGGCCGGCCATCCAGGAATGTCAAAGGATCCGGCAATCCATTGACCCGCGGCAGGGCATCGAAGTCGGGCGGAAGCTCGCCGGTCTTATCCAGCCACTCTTGGAAAGATGGAGCCGGCGGAAGAATCTTGAGCAGTTTCTCGAGATACTCGCGGCGCTGCTCTACCGTCATCGAATAGCAACGCTGTGCCGGCGCGATCAAGCCCATCACCAAGATCACCGGAACAAAGATCGCGGGAACAGAGAGAACAGTGCGATTTTTCATCTCACGCCGGGTTTAGGATTTCTGAAACCAATTAACGCTATCACGCGGGGTTGTGTCCCGCAAGAGCGACGTAAGCTGCCGTGTTCGGTTGACATCGACACATCTGTACTATTGCCAGGGAAGATAAGGAGAAAGACTGCCCTTTATCCCAATAATTCCTATCCTTTGGCGCAGCATTCCGGCCGTCCGAAATGGCAAGATAGAGAGGGGTCATTGAGTTCTGAAACAATTATGATTGGACGGAAATAGCACACATGAAAATCTGCGTTCTGGGAGGAGACGGATACTGCGGTTGGGCCACGGCGCTGTACTTGTCGCGCAAGGGGCACGAGGTCGCCATTGTCGACAATTATCTCCGGCGCCAATGGGACCACGAACTGGGAGTCCAGAGTCTCACTCCCATCGAGCCTTTATCGCGTCGTTTGGGAGTCTGGCAGGAGATCTCCGGCCGCGCCATCGAGATGTTCACCGGAGACGTCACCGATTATGATTTCCTGTGCCCGATGATGGACACCTTCCGTCCGGACGCCGTGGTGCATTTCGCCGAACAGCGCGCGGCTCCGTACTCCATGATCGACCGCAAGCACGCCGTGTTCACCCAGGTGAACAACGTGGTAGGCACGCTGAACGTCTTGTTTGCCATTCGCGAAGTCGTGCCGGATTGCCACTTGGTGAAGCTCGGCACCATGGGCGAATACGGAACGCCCAACATCGACATTGAAGAGGGCTACATAAAGATCGAGCACAACGGACGGAGCGACGTCCTGCCGTTCCCCAAGCAGCCCGGCTCCTTCTATCACCTATCCAAGGTTCACGACAGCCACAACATCACGTTCACCTGCAAAATCTGGGGACTGCGCGCCACGGATTTGAACCAGGGCGTGGTGTACGGAACGGTGACCGAAGAAACTTCCATGGATGAAGCTCTGATCAACCGCTTCGACTACGACGACGTGTTCGGCACCGTGCTGAACCGCTTCTGCGCTGAAGCCGCGGTGGGTCATCCGCTGACTGTGTACGGCTCCGGCGGGCAGACCCGTGGGTTCCTGGACATTCGCGACACCGTGCGCTGCATCGAGATCGCCTGCCTGAACCCGGCCGACCGTGGCGAATTCCGCGTTTTCAACCAGTTCACCGAGCAGTTCTCAGTGATGCAATTGGCGCAGATGGTGCAAACCGCCGCCCGCTCCATGGACTTGCACGTGGAGATCGATCATCTGGAGCCGCCGCGCGTGGAAGCGCAGGCGCACTACTACAACGCCAAGCACTCCAAGCTGATCGACCTGGGACTCCAGCCGCATTTCCTCTCCGAATCGCTACTCGACTCGCTGATGAACGTCGCGGTCAAGTATCAGCACCGCGTCGATATTTCTCAGTTCCTGCCGCAAATCAAGTGGCACGAGGCGCGCAATCCGCGCTCCCGCCGCTGGAGCGCGCAGGCCGCTGTCGCGTTATCGGAGCAGAGATAGTCGTCTCTTTCAATTGCTCCCGCCGCGCGCGATTTGGAGCGGCGGGCGAACCTCGGGTATCATCTTGGGGGGTTGGGTGATTCTATTCCTCCAGGCGACCTGATGCAGAACCAAGCTGCGTCTTCCGGCGCGGTCCCGCGCGAAGGCGGGCGTTTCCATTTTTATCTGATCGTGATTCTGTTCGCGGCCGCGGTGTATGCGGGCTGCATGATCTCACCGCCGTCGCTGATGGACGACGTCGACGCCGTGCAGGCGCAGATCGCGCGAAATATGCTCACCTCGGGCGACTGGGTGACAGCGCGGCTGGACGGCATTCCCTATCTCGAAAAAGCGCCGCTGATCTACTGGCTGATCGCCATCTGCTTCAAGCTGTTCGGCGCGTTCGACTGGGTCGCGCGCATTCCCATGGTGCTGGCGGCGATCGGGCTGGCGTGGGTGACCGCCGCTTTCGGAATGTGGGCTTTCGGAAAACGCGCGGGATTCTACGCCGGCTTGTGCATCTCCACCTGCATCGGCTTGTTTCTGTTCACACGCATCCTGATTCCGGATGTCATGCTGACCGCAACCATCGCGCTCTCCCTGTGGTCTTTTCTCCGCGCGATTGACGCGGAGGAGCCTCGTCCGCGTCTGTGGGCCTTCGTGCTGGCCGCAAGCCTGGGCGTCAGCCTGCTTTGGAAAAGCCTCATCGGCGTCGTGTTTCCTGCCGGCGCGGGCCTGGTGTACCTGGGGATCACGCGGCAACTATTCGAAGCCAAGGTCTGGAAACGATTGCGCCCTTGGAGTGGCATCGCCGTCATCCTGCTGATTGCCGCGCCGTGGCACGTACTGGCAACTCTGCGCAATCCTCCTTACTTCGACTTCAGCATGCATAGCGCTCCCGGCGAGTATCACGGGTTCCTATGGTTCTATTTCATCAACGAGCAACTCCTCCGCTTTCTGAACCTGCGCTATCCGCGGGATTACGACACGGTGCCGCGTTTCCTGTTCTGGTCGCTCCACCTGGTCTGGCTGTTCCCCTGGAGCGTGTATTTCCCCGCGGTGTTCAAGCTCAATTTCAAGCCGGTGGATCGGGCCGGCCGCGCTCGCCTGCTGGCTTTGTGCTTGACCGGATTTGTGCTGGTGTTCTTCACGTTTTCGACCACCCAGGAGTATTACTCGATGCCGTGTTATCCGGCGCTGGCTCTCCTGCTCGGGTCTGCGATGGCCGAGGGAGGAAGCTGGATCCGGCGCGGCACTCGAACGCTGTGCGCGATACTCGCAGTCTGCTTTGTCGCCGCCATCGGTTTGTATTTCGCCGTGCGCAATCTGCCAACGCCCGGCGACATTTCCTCAGCCCTGACGCAGAATCCGGGAGCCTACAAACTTTCGCTCGGGCACATCGAAGATTTAGACTTTGCTTCATTCGCTTACTTGCGAACTCCGCTGCTGATGGCGGCAATCGCCTTCCTGGCGGGTGCCATAGGAACGGCTCGAACGGTGGGCCGGCGCGCTTTTCTCGCCACCGGCGTGATGGCCGTGCTATTTTTTCAAGCCGCGCGAATCGCCATGGTGGCCTTCGATCCCTATCTTTCTTCGCGGCCTCTGGCGGAAGCGCTGCTGCACGCTCCAGCGGGAAAGCTCATCGTGGACCACCACTACTACACGTTTTCGTCGATCTTTTTCTACACCAATCGCACCGCGCCTTTATTGAACGGCCGCCGCCAAAATCTGGTGTACGGCTCCTACGCTCCCGGCGCACCCGACGTCTTCCTCGACGACCAGCAATGGAAGACTCTGTGGCTCGCGCCGGAGCGCTGCTACCTGGTGGCGAGCCTCACCGTGGTGCCGCATCTGGAAGACCTGGTGGGTCATGACAAACTGGTAGTGGTGGCGGAGAGCGGCGGCAAGGTGCTGTTGAGCAATCGGGCTCCGCTAGAATAACCAAAGAAATATGCAGGCTGTCCTCCTGGGGGTCGCGGCCATACCGGCCATCTATTACGTGCTGGTGCTGTTCAGCTCCTGGAGGTTTTTCCGGCAACCCGAAGAAGAACCTGCTCCCGATTTTTGTCCCCCGGTGAGCATTCTAAAGCCCATCCGCGGGTTGGACCCGAATGCCAGAGAAAATCTGGTTAGCTTTTGCCAACTGGATTATCCCGAATACGAAATCCTGTTTTGCATCGACGGCGATGATGAAGCCGTCGTATCCGTTATCGAGGATTTGAAGCGCAGCTTCCCGGGCCGCTCCATTCGCGCACTGCATGGATCGGGCCGAGTGGCTACCAATGACAAGGTCGCCAAGCTGGTGCGCCTGGTGAATGAAGCCGCGTACGAAACCGTGGTGATCAGCGATAGCGACGTCTCTGTGCGGCCGGACTATTTGCGGCGCGTGACGGCTCCGCTGCGCGATCCCAAGGTAGGGGCGGCCACTTGCTTCTACGCGCACGACGAGCTTACCACGTTCACGGATCGCCTCCAGACCATCGGCATGATGTCAGATTTCTACGCGGGGATTCTGGTGGCCTGGCAGTTGGACGGGATCAAGTTCGCGCTGGGCCCCACCATCGCCACCACACGCGCACACCTCAATAGCTTCGGCGGCTATGCCGTGCTCGAAAACCGCCCTGCGGACGATCTGCTGGTCGGGCGTCTCATCGCCGAGCAGGGCTACGAAGTCGCTCTACTGCGCTACACGATCAAGACGGTTTCCGATTACCAGTCCATGCGCGAACTGCTGCACAAGCGTCTGCGCTGGCTGGTGGTGATGCGGCACATGCGGCCGTGGGGCCATTTCGGCCTCCTGTTCACGCAGGGCCTGCTGTGGGCTCTCTTGGCCGTCGCCGTCGATCCGCGATTCACCATTGCCGCAGCGTACCTGGGAGCCTACCTCGCGCTGCGCGTTGCCATGACCTGGACCATCGGCGTGCACGGTCTGAAGCAACGCGGTTTGTGGAAAGAGATGCCGCTGCTTCCCGTGTGGGATGCGGCCGCGCTGGGAATCTGGCTCGCGAGTTTTCTGCGCAACAGCATTCGCTGGCGCGGCGCGGACTATTACATTCAGGACGGAAAGCTCGTCCCTGTGGCCTCGTCTTCCGCAGATAAATAGCTTTAGCGGTCTACCAGGATCACTCCCGCCAGTACGATGGCCGTTCCCGCGGCCCGGCGGAAGCTGATACTTTCCCGCAGGACCAGCTTGGCGAGCACGGTCTCCACCACGAAGCTCGCCGCGGATGCCGGAACAGCGAAGCTAAGCGGCTCGATGCGCACCAGCGCCATGAAGGAGAAGAACGAAATCGCCAGGCACCCGATGGACAGGATCAGTAGCCGGCGCTGCGCAATGACGCCAAGCAGGCGCCTCAAGCCACGCGCCCGCACGGATTGTTCTCCGGCGCGCTTCATTTCGTGGCTCTGGAGAAGGTCGCTCGCGACCGTGGCAGCCACCATGATGACAACCAGGATCCACTTCATCGCGGAGGTTCCCTCCGGACGGTCTTGGTGCGCGGGCAGGAGCTGACCAGCGCCGCGCCCACGCAAATCAGAATGGTCCCCAGCCAACGCCGGTCCGAGACCGTTTCATGCAGCACCGAATGCCCCAGAATCGCCGCGATCACATAGCCGATCGCGGTCACCGGGAGAACGAAACTCAAGTCAGCCAGGCTCAGCAGAACCATGCGCGTCAGCAGGGCCAGGATCAGCGCCACGATCCCCATCGCGACAAAGGGGTCGAAAATCGCCCGCAGATAGAGCATCGGGTTTGCATTGGAGCCGTCGGGAAGCCGCTTCATGCCCCAGGCCAGCGACAGGTTTCCCGCGGCTTTTTCCGCGATGAACAGGGCCAGAATCACGTAGGTCTTGAACAGCCGCCGCTTCAAGACCGCGGTAACGGGAGCGGGGGGTGTTTGAACCGCCGTCATGCGGAGCCCGTCGCCTTTCGTGAAGCCGGCGTCTTCAACTCGAAGAATTCTTGCGCGGCAACCCTTCCGTAGCGGCGCGCGATGCCGACGCCTTCCGCCACGAATGCCCCGGCTTTTTCCGCTCCCGACTTTTGGAAAAGAGCCGGGAGTTGGTTCAGGCCGTAACCGATCATTGAGACGCCGGCCTGTTCCACGATCGAGTCGAACGCCTTCAAATACGGGGCTCGCACGTCATCGGGCAGCGGCGCCAGCGCGCTTCCCAGTTCACGCGCCAGGTTCACGGCGCTCGAGTGGTTCTGCTTGGCGGCCGCAAGGCAGAGAGTCGCGGCCGCGCTCCAGACTTCGTCGCCACCCGCCGTCCGCAACTTGGCGATCGCCGGAAGCAGTGCGCGGGCGTCCTTCGACTCGAACATCTCTTCCGGCGGCACGGCGATCAGCATGCGTTCGATCATCGGGCCGGCGCCGGTGTGCAGCAACACGCCGGCGATCGCCGCCGAAGCCAGGATGACTTCGCCGGAGGTTTCCT
Source organism: Bryobacteraceae bacterium (assembly GCA_030041495.1). Classification (GTDB taxonomy): domain Bacteria; phylum Acidobacteriota; class Terriglobia; order Bryobacterales; family Bryobacteraceae; genus Palsa-187. Next base: position 39,614 of record JASHNT010000027.1, read on the forward strand.
GATAACGCACGATGGATCGCGCCACGAAATCGCGTTGTTCCGAAGAAGAGCACGCATTGAAGTGGCCGATCAAGGATTCCACACCTGACTCCTTCAAATCTTTTAGGTGTGCGGCGATGTTGGGGAGAATCGAGAGAACATGAGAGCGCGACGCCGGCGATGCCGAGCTCGACGACGCTACGCTGAACCACCGCGGAAATCCGGCGAGAAGGAGCTGAAGACTGCCCCGGTCCGGTTCCGCTTCCGACAGCGCGACATCCAGCACCGCAAGCCTGGAGCCGAGGTCTTCGGCGGGCTCATTCATAAACGCGGTTAAATCCCGCAAAACCGCGCCGTCGATCGGTATTTC
>JASHNT010000028.1 GCA_030041495.1 Bryobacteraceae bacterium
TCGAACTTGGCGTCGTCCAGAACTTCATTGAGCCGTTTATAGAAAGGGTGACCCGGCGCCGTGGCCAACTCGCCGCCGTACCACAAGCCCTCTTGCCGCTCCCGCATCTTCCGCGTCCCCATCGCCATACCCAAAGTTTAAAGTCAAAACATTTTCAGGTCCAGCCGTTTTTGGGGTTTAGACACGGGCTGCTAAGGCAATCCGACCTTCTTGCGAAGGGCCTTCATCCGCGGGTCGTTGCGAACCAAATCGAATTCCGGATAATTCAGGTTCCGGCCGACGCGCGCGGCCCCCAACGAGTCCGCCATCCTTTCCAGCTCTTGGAGCGTTCGATCCTTGTCCCCCATGCCGGCAAACGCGAGGGCCCGATCATAAGCTTCCGTGGCTTGCGAGGCGATCTTCTCGGCATCGTCGCGGCGGCCGGCGCGTCCGTAAGCGTAACCAAGAAAGCCGTGGGCTGACAGGCCTTGGTCCAATCCCCGGCGATCGGTGTCTTCGAGGACCCGAATAGCTTCCTGGATCTTTCCCTGGCCAAGATAAGCTCGCGCGAGCCACTCATTCTTCCCCGGGAAGTCCGCCGGCAGTGTCAGGCAATACCCCTTTGCGTCGTTATATCGCCGTGCAGCAATCAGGGCGTTGGCCATGATATAGCGGAGCCGGGGTGCGAACGGATCATTCTTCACCGCGACCTTTAATTTCTGTATTACCTCCTGAATTCTGCCCAGCGGAAAAAGCAAATCGAGGGCAAGATGGGTGTATGTAACGGAATCATTCGGGTCTAATTCCAGCGCGCGGCGAAAGCTCTGCTCGGAGCGCTCCCAGTGAGCTTCCTCGGCGTAGACCATCCCCAGAGCGTCAAAGGCTTCGGGCAGCAGCGGGTCCAATTGTAGGGCCTTCTCCGCCGCAGCTTGCGCCTTTGACCTCTCATCCGCCGAATCGTACCCTTCCACTCCGGCACGGGTGGCATGAGCCGCGGCAAGGCCCGCATAGGCAGGGGCGAATGACGGATCTTTGTCTATGACTTCTTCAAATCGAGAGGCGCTGTTGAATTCGCCCTCCGGACCCTGCTGAAGGCCCAAGGCTCTGGCTTGGAGGTACAGATCGTACGCTTCGGTACCGGTCTCATACCGTCTGCGGCCGCGTCCCAGCTTCAATCGCAAGCTGTTCACAATACCCAGGGAAATTTCGTCCTGAATGGCGAAGACATCCGTCAAGGTGCGCTCGTAACGGCCGGACCACAGAAGGAAATCGTCGCGGACGCGAATCAATTGCGCGTCGACACGCAACTGGTTTCCGAGCCGCAGAACGGAGCCTTCCACGACGTAGTCCGCCTGCAGTTGTTTTCCGACATCGCGCACGTTTTGCGGCTTATCTTTAAATGCAAAGGAGGAGGTTTGCGACCGCGGCGAAAGACCGTCGATCAAAGACAAATTGCGGATCAACTCATCGGTAAGTCCATCCGCAAAATAGTCGCTGGCGGGGTCGTGGTTCAGATTCTCCAAAGGCAAAACGGCGATCGGGATCGGCGTGCTTTTGAGTTGAAAGCGCCACCAGGCCAGGGCTCCCACAGCAACTGCCAGGCACACCGCGGCCGCGATGAGCACAATCGGCCAGCGGCCTTTCCTGGCCGACTGGGTTGGGGCCTGCTGAGGCTCCCGGTTTCGGAAAACGGGAGTATATCCGCCCTTCGGCAACTCAATAACGATGGCGTCGTCTTTTCCTTCGCCTAAGTAGTATTCGGCGAGCCGGGCGCGAAGCCGGCCGGCTTCGGTCCGCACAATCGAATCCTGGGAGGGATCGTGATCCGGTTTGCGCCCAAAGACCTCGACGGCGATTACCGACTCTTTGAGCTGATCGTTGCTACCTTCCAGGCTCCGTTCGGCGAGGAACCTGAGGAACCGGCTCATGCGCTCATTCCGGGCGAAGCCGGGGCTCGCCAGGACTCGTTCCAACTCGCGGCGCGCGGCGTCGAGATCTGGACGCGCCATCAGCATTTTTCGAGACTACCGTTGTTTTCAATGGGGTGCAAGTGTATGAAACAGGCTTTCAACCTATCCAGACTTGTTGTTTTTCCGCGCCGGGTGCATGGTTGGATGCGGATTGGTTCGGAAAACACACGCTCAGGAGGCATCATGAAAATTCAATTTGCAGTGGGCTTCTGCACCGCCGCTCTGGTGGCGACGGCAGCGCTGGCGCCGGCCCAGGATCTAAGGGACGTACACTTCGGGGGTACGATCAACGATTATTCACCCTCAACGATATCAGGGGGTCCGTGGGAAATTCGCGGCGGATGGTCCGTGGATGTGGTGGCAGGCGCCGGCAGCTTTACGGGGTCCTGGAACATGGAGACTTCCGACTACGGGATCTCAGACAGCACGCAGGTCGATCCCACGAACCCTGCAACCCGGAGTCCTCATACGCACTACATCACCATGACGGGCGCGACGGTCAGTTACGATACGAGCGTCTGCCCCGCCAATAGTCCTGCCACCACCGGCACTGCCGGCGTCGTCATCACCGGCACTGTCAACATTACGGCCAATGGAAGTCCCGCGCCGTTTGAGTCCAAGGGGTCGTCAACGTTGCAGATTTGCATCACCGGAGGACCCCAGGTTACGTTCTCAAACGTCACGCTGGTGTTCACCGGACCCGCAACAAGCCATTTCGGACCGCAGGTAATTCATGGCGTGGTCAGCGACGTGTCGACGAAGTAGACGCGTCGTGCAAGCTGCAGCGACCTTTACTGGTGATTCTCTTCGTAGCACCAGCGCACCAACGGCTGGGGTGTCAGTGGGTTGGCCTTCAACAGGCCGTCGAGCGTGAGGCGTTCGAACGACGTGGAAATTGAGCCATCGGCGCCGACGGTGGCCACCAGGTAGCCGTACACGTCGGTCATCGCTTTCGCGCCCGGAGTTACGCCCCCAGGCAGTACGTAGCGCTGCGCTCCGGCCGTTCCGACAATCCAGCCAGGCAGCACCTTCCCGTTCCAGGAATCGGTCCGGTAGACGTCTTCCATGTAGAAATGCGAATGGCTGGCGAATACGTAGACATGCTTATGCGCCGTGTTCTGCGCGTGCCACAGGGCCTCGTACAGCTCGCGGCCGGTGCGTTCGCCCTGGGCGGATTCGCTCATGCTGTGGCCCTCGCTCAGGCTTCCCGGCAAAGCCTCATGCATGCCGACAACGATGGCGCGGATCTGATCGGACATTTCGTCGCGGTCGATCACCGAATGAATCCAGCGCAACTGAGCCGGATCGAGCTGCTCGGCGGAGGCATTGTCGACGTTGATGAAATCGACATTGCCTTTGATCCAATGATAGTAGGTGCGCAATTGGCGATCCGCAGGATCGTCTTTCAGACGCTGCTCGCGGAGGACAGGCGAATCCAGCCAGTCCGCGAATTGCCCGATGTATTCGGCGCGGTTCATGGGCGGAATCAACTCATGATTGCCGATGGTCAGGAACACGGGAAGGTTGCCGAACGGCCTGAGTTGATGGGCGATGAAGTCGGACCAGGCTCCGGATTGGTAGCCGGCGATGCCCATGGTCTTGGGCGGAACTCCAGGCAGCGGCGGAGGCACCAGATCTTCGTCGACCTTATAGATGGCGCGGAAGTCGCCGAGGTGCCAGTAGAACTCCGCGCCGCTGGCCAGGACGCCGCGAGCGATGGCAGGCATGACGATATCGCCGCAATTGCGCGAATCGCCGGAGATAGCGAATTTCCAGGTAGACTGCGCGGAGGCGTAGACGCACAGGGAGAGCAAAAACCAGCGTGCAGGTTGCATGATGACTTTTAAATTTTTTCAGGTTTGAATCCGCCCCGCGAGTGATCGTGGAGCCAGATGCCTCCAAACACGATCAACAATAGGGCTGGCAGGACGGCGATCGCGCGGAACGAGGTCTGCGCGGCGATGCCGAGAACGCGGTCGAGCTCGGCACCAGGTTGAAGGGCGTTGAACGCCGCTTCCCCGCCCGCGACGGCGAGTTTCTTCTTGTCGAAGATCGAGCCCATGAGCGGAAGAACAAATTGAATCGATAATGTTCCGGCGGTTCCCATCAATCCCATCAGTAACGCGCCGCCGCGCGGAAATCGCTCCGATGCCGTGGCGAGCATCGTGGGCCACATGTAGCACACGCCGGTACCCCAGACGGTCGCGGCAAGGAATCCCATCACCGGTGAGTTCGCGAAACTTAGCGCGAATAAGCCCAGCGAGGCGAGCAGACAGGATATCCACAACACGCCGATGGCGCTGAGCTTGTGCACCAGCGGTCCGGCAAAATGCCGCATCAGGAACATCAACCCGCTGACGTAGACCAGCAGCAGGATTCCGGGCATGTGCACGGTACGGCTCAAGGCCAAATCTACCCAGGATCCCGGCGCAAGCTCGGATGCCGCTGTAAGGAACATGGAGCAGAACAGGACGAAGAACATGGGATTCAGGAGCTCGCGGAACATCGCGCCGAAGGAGACTCCCGCCGCGGCGCGTTCGGTGGGCGGATATTTGACGCCAAGCGACAGAGCAATGATGCCTACGGACGGCAGCAACACGACCAGTAGCTTCGCCTGCCATCCTAAGCCGACATTCGACATTCCGACGCCCAGCAATCCGCCGATGACCAAGCCCCCCGGCCACCAGGCGTGCGCGGCGTTCAGCTTGCCGGTTTTCTCCTCGGGATAAAGCGATGCGATCAGCGGATTCATCACGCCTTCCACCAATCCCCAGCCGACGCCCGCGACGGCCGCTCCCAGCCACAGCACGTTGTACACCGCCGCACCGGACGCGAGATTTCCGGCGAAGGCCATGGTCGCCATTCCCGCGGAGATGAGCACCCCCGCCAATGGCAGCAGCAGCCCCATGCCGATAACATCCAACAGCGGACTACTGATGGCGATGGTGATCGCGAAGCCCAGAAACGGCACGCCCAACACGTTGCCGATCATCTCGGCCGAGTGCGCTTTGTCGATCGGGTCAAGGAACGTCCCCTGCAACGCCGACGCGGTGTTGGTGCGAATCGCGTTGGCGACGCCGGCGGTGCAGATGGCGAGGCTGGTTACCAGGAATAGGCGCGGCTTGTTGTAGACGGCCCGGTTCTGCGAGATCGCGGCGGTGCTCATGGGCGCGTTATTCGACCTCAGCCCAGGCGTGCAAGCGGTGGCTGTTCAATTCGGTTTCCAGGATCTCGAGCTGGCGAAGACCGTCGGAAAACTGCGGATACTCGGGCGCGGCCGAAGGATCCTGGATCGATTTGTAGAATCGCCGGAAGACTTGTTTGAAGGTGTCGTCGTAGCCTTCGCTATGGCCTCCCGGAAGGTCGGCGTAGGATCGTGCGCCTTCCTTCAACAGCGACGGGTCCTTGATGACGATCTGATTGTTGGTGTTGCGATTGCCGATCCACAACTCGTCCGGCCGCTCCTGGTTCCAGGCGACGGAGCTCTTGCTGCCGTAGATCCCGATGCTCAAGCGGTTCTTGCAACCCGCGGATACCTGGCTGGCGGTGAAGGCTCCGCGCGTGCGGTCGCCCATGCGGAACACGACAGCTCCGAAGTCTTCGGTGGAGATAGCGACCTCGTCGTAATCGCTGGGGCTGAGAGTTTTACCGGCGAAAGTTTCCACCGCATCCCTGGGACGCTTGCGAGTCTTGTGGAACGTTTGCAGATCCGCACACAGACGGGTGATGCGCAGGCCGGTGATGTGCTCCGCCATATCGCACCAGTGCGAGCCAATATCGGCCAACGCGCGGGATGGGCCGCCTGCTTCGACCTCGATGCGCCAGTTCCAATCGGTGTCGTAGAGGAGCCAGTCCTGGGAATAGGTGCCCTGCGCCACCAGGATTTCGCCCAATTCCCCAGCCTCGCGCATGCGGCGCATGTGCTGGACCATCGGGTAATAGCGCAGGTTGTGGCAGGTGCAGTTGCGAAGCTTTTTGTGGCGGGCCAGCTCGACAAGCTCGGCGGCTTCCTCGGTCGAAACGGCCAGAGGCTTTTCACACAGAACGTGCTTGCCGGCCTCGAGAGCAGCTTTCGCGGCCGGAAAATGCGCGGCGTTGGGGGTGCAGATGTGGACGGCGCCGATCGACGGATCGCCGAGAGCGACGCGCAGAGCGGCAGAATCGTGGCCGCTCACTGAGACCACTTCTACGTTGCCGAGGCGACGCAAGGCTTCGGTGTGGACCCGCCCCATGAAGCCGCTGCCGATGACCGCTGCCTTCATACGGGCTCCTTCATACCGGCTCATTCATACCCACCAGGCCGCTCCCGCCGGCTCGCGGACGGCGATTTGGTTGAGGAACGCGGCCGCCTTGCTCAGGCCCTCTTCGGCGGAAAGCAGACTGTCCTCATGCTCGATGGAGAGCACCGAATCGTAGCCATACATGCGAAGGGTTGAGACGAACTCGCGCCACCAGTCCTCGCCGTGGCCATAGCCGCAGGTGCGGAAGATCCAGGAGCGATGCTTTTCATCGGTGTAAGGCTTGGTGTCGAGAACTCCCGTCAGCGGAAGGTTGCGATCGTAAATCTGGGTGTCCTTGGCGTGGACGTGAAAAATCGCGCCGCCGAGCACACGAATCGCGGCGATGGGGTCGATGCTTTGCCAGAACATGTGGCTGGGATCGTAGTTGCAGCCGACTTGTTTCCCGGCAATTTCGCGCAAGCGGAGCAGCGTTTCGGGGCTGTAGACCACGAAGCCCGGGTGCATCTCAATCGCAATCTTCACTCCATGATCGGCGGCGAACTTGGCCTGCCTGGCCCAGTACGGCTCGACCACTTTTTCCCACTGCCACTTCAGGATGTCCAGATAATCCGGCGGCCATGGGCAGGTGACCCAGTTCGGATACTTGGCGTGCGGAGAATCGCCGGGGCAGCCGGAGAAATCGACCATGACGCCGACGCCCAATTTTTCGGCCAGGCGAATGGTCTTGCGGCTGGTCTCCTGATGCTCCTTGGCGATGGCGCGGTTGGGGTGCAAAGGATTGCCATGGCAGCTCAGCGCGCTGATGGAGAATCCGTGATCGGCGAGGGTCTGCTTGAAAGTGTGGAGCGCCGCGCGATCCTTCAGCATCGACAAGTTGCAGTGCGCGTCACCGGGATAGTTTCCGGTGCCCAGCTCCAGGGTCGAAATATTGTGCACGGCCAGCTTTTTCAACACGTCGCTCAACGAAAGAGAGGACAGCAGCGGAGTAAAGACACCGACTCTCATTTGAACTCCACGATGATGGCGCGCTGGCTGCCTCTGACCAGAGTTTCGGTGTGGATACGGTCTTTCGCATTGAATTTGACTGTGCCGAACGTGTAGTTGTTCATGGTCTGCTGCCCCGTCGGAGTGGTCGACTGCAGCGAGCCGTCCTTCAAATAGGTGACTACCACGTCTTTGTCGTGGAAGTGCATGGGAGTGGCGACGCCGGGGGTCCAGGTGTAATCCCACACGATTACCTTGGCATTTTCGAACAACTTCTTCGAGCCCGGCCTGGGGAAGGCATTCGGATATCCGGATTTGTTGGGGACCGCTGAGGGCGCATGATCCTTGAGCTCGATGACGATGGTGCGGCCTTTTAAGGCGGGCTTCGAGCCGGCCCGCCCCAGCACGGCGGCGCCGTCGGATAGCGTGATGGCGACATAATCGTGCGCGTAGGCTTTGGCCTGGGTCGTATCCCAGACGGTGGCGTGATCATTGTCAACGATCGCCTGGCTCGAGCCCGGCGAGCCGCCTTGAAAGAACATCCAGGCCAGATACAAAGCAACACTGGTGCTTGTCATGTCTGGACCATTGTACAATTCCCGTCGTGACGACCCTGCGTGTGTCCGCCGAACCGGACATTCCCTCGATCACGGCTATCTACGCGCACTACGTGACTCATTCCGCGGCGACGTTCGAGCTCGATGCTCCCTCGCAGGAGGAGATGTCGCGCCGCCGTGGCGAGATCGCCGGGCGTGGCCTTCCGCACGTGGTGGCCGAATCCAGCGGCAAGATCGTGGGCTACGCCTAACGCCTCTCCCTACCGTCCGCGCAGAGCCTACCGTTTCGCGGTCGAAGATTCCATCTAGGTTCATCCCAAACATCAACGCCAGGGACTGGGACTGAAGCTGCTGCGCGCGGTGATCGAGACTTGCGAGAAGGCCGGGTACCGGCAGATGATCGCCGTCATCGGCGGCGGGGACAATCTCGCGTCCATCCGCCTGCATGAACGCGCGGGATTCCGCCATGCCGGCCTACTCCAGGCTGCCGGATACAAGTTCGGACGCTGGGTGGATACGGTAATGATGCAGCGCGCGCTGGGCGAAGGCGACCGGACCCATCCCGCCGAGCCGCTCTAATAGCGGAAGATAGCTTCCAAGTCCGCCGGGCGCTTCAGGCGCGCGTTGAAAAAGAAAGTGCTGCCGCTGCCGGGTTTGCTCTCCACCCACATGTCGCCACCCATCAGACGCACCAGGCGCTGGCAGATGGACAGGCCGAGCCCGGTGCCTCCGTAGCGGCGCGTGGTGGAACCATCGGCCTGGCGAAACGCTTCAAAGATCACTGCCCGCTGTGCCGCCGACATGCCAATGCCGGTGTCGCTTACGCTGAACCGGATCAGGGATTCCCCGGCCTCGGTCCGCTCCACGCTGGCGCCCACCTCTACCGAGCCACGCTCCGTAAACTTGATGGCGTTGTTGATCAGATTGACCAGCACCTGGCGCAATCGCGTGGGATCGCCCAGGAGCACCAGGGGCATGTCGTCCGAGATCTTGTGGTGCAGGTCCAAACCCTTGCCGTGGGCGACTACAGCCAGCACGCTCACGGCTTCGTGAACCGCCGCCGCCACGGACATGGGAGTCTGCTCCAATTCCATGCGCCCGGCTTCGATCTTGGAGAAATCCAGAATGTCGTTGAGGATCACCAGCAAGGTGTTGGCGGAAATACGCGCCGTCTCCAGGTAGTCGCGCAGCTCCGGGGATAGATCCATATCCAGCGCGACATCCAGCATGCCCAGAATGCCGTTCATCGGAGTGCGGATTTCGTGGCTCATGTTTGCCAGGAACTCGCTTTTAGCGCGGCTGGCGGCTTCGGCGGCTTCTTTGGCCTTCACCAACTCCGCCTCGGCCCGTTTCTGCTTGGTGATGTCGGAATAGATCGCGGAGACGCCGCGAATCCGTCCGGCGTCATCTCGAATCGGGGAAAGGATGACGGAAACGTTTACCACGCTTCCGTCCTTGTGGACGCGGGTGGATTCGAAGCGCTCAATTCGCTCCTGGCGCTCAATCCGTTCCAGGGTCTGCATGTAATCGTCCTGGTGATCTTCCGGGAACAGGAGAGTGATGTGGCGGCCAATGGTCTCCGCCGCGGTGTAGCCCCACAACCGTTCCGCGCCGCGATTCCAGCTTAGAATGGTGCCCTTCATGTCGGTTCCGACGATGCTATCGTCGGATGACTCGACGATTGACGCTAGAAATGCGCGGGTTTGCTCGTCCGTTGCCAGGGGACGCGGCGGTTCCCCGGTCTCCCTGACGAGACGTGGCAGGAAGACGTTCTGCATACAGGCTCCTCAACCGGCTATCGGTGGCAGGGCCTGTTTTCATAAGGCTTACTCTGAGGAATATTAAGGGGGACTACGGAGATCCCAGCTATGTTATTGATTCAATTGGTCGTAGGAGCACAAAATGTCCAATACGTCGGCGCACGCGAAATGTCGCGTGCGCCGTCCCTTCCCTGGCCAAGTTCCCGGTAACTGGATACTTACTGGGATTTCTTGACTACGAACTCAAACGGCATTCCGCCGGCATCCCCCGAGAGCTTGATCTGATCCGCGGATACGACGCCCTTGTACTCCAACTTGAACGGCATGCCTCCGAAATCGAGCGTCACAGAAAAGGAGATGTTTGCGCCGTCCACCTTTCCGTCGGCGATCTTGATATCCATGCCGTCCATGCCGGCCATGGTACCGTTGAGCACCGCTCCATCCGCCTTAAAAGTAAAAGCCACCGGAAAATCTCCGCCGGGCGTTGAAAGCGACCCGCTCCATTTTCCGTCCACCGGGTCCGCAAACACGGCCGCGGCGCATAAAACTAATCCTAGCAACAGAGCACGAAATTTCATGTATGCAATTATACGCGTTGGAGCGCGATTTCACAGCCCCAGGCGATGGCCAAGCTCGAAGGTGACCGAGGGCAGCCGGCCGGGATTGTGGAGCAGGTTGCGAAGGCCATCGGGACCGTAGGTTGCATATAACAGATCCACGGCTTCCAGCGCGAGCCCGTAAGCCGCCAGGGCATGCGCGGTGTCCATCCGCGACCAATCCTGCCCGAGGTTCGCCAGCTTGGTCAGCTTGCCATCCTTGGCGAGCTCCGCGAGATGGTCGCGCATTTGCGGAGACACGGCATCGCCCGACAATTTCTGCGCCAATCCTTCCTGGAGCCACGCGGGCCAGGTTCCGGTCAGCGAGAGGCAGGCGTGGGTGATTTCATGCGCGAGAGTGCGATGCAGGCTCGCGTCCATGACTTCGCCAGCGGCCACGGGAACGCGGATACGCCCGTCGTACTGGCCTCCGCTCCACTCCGCCGCATCGGTCGACTTGCGGTAGGCATCGGGGCTTTGCGCGATCGCCACAATGCGCTCCGGCGCGGAGCACCCCAGTTCGCCCGAGACACGCGCGAACTCCTGATCCAGCGCGGCCACCATGGCGTGCGCGGTATCGTCCCCGATGGCGCCCGGCTCATATCGGAACGCGATGCGAATGCCGTAAATCCGCGCCTGGCTCTTATCGTTGGTGTTCTCTTTTTCGACCCTCTTGTACAGGCCTTCCAGCGCCGGATCAGGCTTCAAATCGAGCGCCTCGCGCCAATACTTCAGAGCTTTTCCGGAATCATCCGCGCGCCACGCCGCCGCGCCGGCCAGCGCCAACAGCCCAGGATCTTTGGTGGCGCGAGCCGCCGGCTCGATCAGCTCCAGCGCGGTCTGCGCCTGGCCAGAGTCGAGGAGACTGACGGTGCGATCGGCGATCGAGGACGGCTTCCCCGCCGCCACGGACGCAGCGGGCCGGACGACGGTCATCACGTCGCTGAATCCGAGCGCGGGAGCCGAGCGCAAGCCCTGCTCGAAGGAATCAAGGCCTTCCAGCGCGGTTCCCGGCACGTATCCGCGGACTTCCTTGCCGTCGATTTTCGCCGTGATCTTGTAGCACGCCGCGCCCTCGCCCGAGAGCACGAAGCCGATGGTCACTTCGGCTCCGGCGGGGAGCTTGGCGACAGTTTCAGCATCGGCGCCGCAGCTCTGGCGTAACGGAGTCTGGTCCTGCTTTACGGAGACCGCGAGCAACAAGAGCGGAATCCACGTCCCCATGAGACCACGCTACGGCTTTGGGATAGAAAAAACCCTCGGGTGAAAGCCTTAGACCAGGCGGCGAAAGCCAGTTTGGGATGGGATTACTCGCCCCTTGCCGCGGCGCAGATACGTTGGAGCTTGCGCATCAGCGGGGCCAGCTTGTCGAGCCGCAAGGCGTTTGCGCCATCGGACAAGGCCCGCTCCGGAGCTTCATGCACTTCTACAAAAACTGCGTCAGCTCCGGCGGCGACCGCGGCGCTGGCCAAGGGCTCGATGAATTCGGGTTGGCCTCCGGAGGCTGTTCCGGCAGCGCCCGGCAACTGAACGCTGTGGGTGGCGTCGAACACCACCGGGTAGCCGAAGCCCTGCATGATCGCCAACCCGCGCATGTCGACCACCAGGTTGTTATAGCCGAAAGATGATCCACGCTCGGTCAGGAGAATCGAAGTGTTGCCGGTGGAGGCGACCTTTTCGGCAGCCAGACGAATATCGTGGGGCGAAATGAACTGCCCTTTTTTGATATTTACAACGCGTCCGGTGCGCCCAGCGGCGATCAATAAATCGGTTTGCCGGCACAAAAACGCGGGAATTTGGAGAATATCGGCTGCCTCCGCCGCGATTTCGGCCTGCGCCGGCTCGTGGATATCGGTCAGTACCGGGATGCCGCGCTCGCGCACGCGCTTGAGGATACGGACGCCTTCCGCAAGACCCGGCCCGCGATAAGACTTCACGCTGGACCGATTGGCCTTGTCGAAGGAGGCCTTGAAAACGAAAGGCACGCCCAGTTTGGCGATCTCACAAGCCAGGAACTGGACGTGTTCCTCGCTTTCGATGACGCAGGGTCCGGCGAGCAAGCCCAGTGGAGCGCCGCCGCCAATCTCGACCGGCCCGATTTTAAGCCGTGACGTGCGTGGCACCGTGCTTCTCGACCGCTTCAGATGCCGAGCGGATGGCCTTTTCGCGGCGGTGTTCCAGAGCCGCGCCGATGAAGGCGCGGAACAAAGGATGCGGCTCCAGCGGCTTGGACTTGAATTCGGGATGGAACTGACAGCCCAGATACCAGGGATGGTCCGGCAATTCGCAGATTTCGACATACACGCCGTCCGGAGTCTCGCCGGTCAGGCGTAATCCGTGTTGCTTGAGCACGGCCTCGTATTCGCGATTGAATTCGTAGCGATGGCGATGGCGCTCGCTGATCTCGCGCGTTCCATAGGCCGCGCGCGCGGAGCTATTTTCCGCCAGCAGGCAGGGGTACGCACCCAGCCGCATGGTTCCGCCCAGCTCGTCGATGCCTTTCAACTCGCGCAATTTATAGATCACGCGATCGGGCGTGGCGGGATCGAATTCGGTGGAATTGGCTTGCGCCAAGCCGCAGACGTTGCGGGCGTATTCGATGACCATGGTCTGCATGCCCAGGCAGATGCCGAAATACGGCACTTTGAATTCGCGGGCATAGCGGATGGCGTGCAGCATGCCTTCCACGCCGCGGCGTCCGAATCCGCCGGGCACCAGGATGCCGTCGAACTGGCGCAGCTCCTGCACGCATTCCGGCCACTTCAAGCGATCGGATTCGATCCAGTGAATCTCCACGCGGGCGTCGTGCGCCAAGCCGCCGTGCAGCAGCGCCTCTTTCAAGCTCTTGTAAGAATCCTCGTATTCTACGTATTTACCGACCAGACCAATGGATACACGCCGGGGGAGCTGGCCCAAGCGCCGCACCATATCGCTCCAGCGGGCCAATTCCCGCGGCGGAGCCTGGATGTTCAGCAGGCGCAGAACAATCTCGTCGACGCCTTGATCGGCGAAGACCAGCGGGCATTCATAAACGCTGGCCACGTCGCTGGCGGTGATGACGGCGGCCACGTCGACGTCGCAGAACAGAGCGATTTTTTCTTTCATGTCCTGCGGCAGCGGCCTCTCGCTGCGGCACAGCAGAATATCGGGCTGGATACCAATGGCGCGCAGCTCCTTGACGCTATGCTGGGTGGGCTTAGTCTTAAGCTCCTGGGCGGCGGCGATCCACGGCACCAGGGTTACGTGCACGAACAGAGTGTTGTCGCGGCCGAGCTCATGCCGCAACTGGCGAATGGCCTCGAGGAAGGGCAGGGACTCGATATCGCCCACGGTGCCGCCGATCTCCACGATCACGACGTCGATTTTGGCCGCGCCGTCGCCCGAGCCGGTGACCCTCCGCACGGCAGCCTTAATCTCGTTGGTGACGTGCGGAATCACTTGCACGGTCTTGCCCAGGTAGTCTCCGCGGCGCTCGCGCGAGATGATCTGCTCGTAGATGCGGCCGCTGGTGAGGTTGTTAGCCTGCGTGAGAGGAGCGTGGGTGAACCGCTCATAATGGCCCAGATCCAGATCCGTCTCCGCGCCGTCGTCGGTGACGAAGACTTCGCCGTGCTGGAACGGGCTCATCGTGCCGGGGTCCACGTTGAGATAGGGATCGAACTTCTGAAGCGTCACTTTGAGGCCGCGGCTTTCCAGCAGACACCCGATACTGGCCGCCGCAATCCCCTTGCCCAAGGAGGAAACCACACCGCCCGTTACGAAGATGTATTTGGCCATTGTCCCTTATACCGTGGTTTTGTCGAACAATTCTGAAATTCTCTCCCAATCCTCCGGCGTATCCACGCCCACCGAATCGTAATCCGTCTCCACCACTCGAATCTTGAATCCGTTCTCGAGCGCCCGCAGTTGCTCCAGCCGCTCAGCGCGCTCCAGAGGCCCCACCGGCAGGCCAGGATACTGGAGCAGGAATTCACGGCGATAGACGTACAGCCCGATATGTTTGAAATGCGCAATCTGGCGGGATTCCGGATCATCCGGCTCGCGCACGAAGGGGATCGGCGACCTGGAAAAATACAACGCGTTGCCGCTCGCGTCCGTAACCACCTTCACCACGTTGGGATCCTTCACGTCGCCTTCGCGGTAGATGCGGGTCTTCAGCGTCCCCATGGGCGTGTCGCCGTCATCCAGGATTCCCAGCACCGCCACGTCGATAGCGGCCGGATCGATCATCGGCTCATCGCCTTGAATGTTGACGACGATCCGGGCCTGCGAAGCCGACGCGGCTTCGGCGACGCGGTCGGTTCCTGAGGGGTGGTCCGCGCGGGTGATCACAACTTTCGCGGAAAATTTTTCGGCCGTTTCGCGGATGCGCTCATCGTCGGTGGCGATCACCACGCTGCTCAGGTAGCGCGCCTGCGAAGCGCGTTCCCATACGTGCTGCAGCATGGTCTTACCACCTATTACGGCCAAGACTTTGCCGGGAAAGCGAGAGGAGGCGTACCGGGCGGGAATCACGCCGAGAATGCTGTGCGGCACAATCGATGGTAACACACGCGATCCGGGATCGCGTCCTGGTGCTACGCGGTAAGCCGGCTGCCACGGTGGGAGCCTCCGGCCAGCGTTGGTATACTAGGGCCAGAGTGCGGATTTCATGAAGCGTTATCTCATTGCGCTGAGTGTTTTCATGCTTCTAGGCTGGCTGCTGTACGCCGCCGATCAAGAAGGCAACCCGCTGGCGGGCCCGGGAAACGCGAGCTCGTCCCCGAGCTCCGGAGCGGCATCGGCCAGCCCCGGGGCTTTGATTACCCCGCGCGTCCGCAATACCCCGGGCACGACGGAACCGGCAATCGATCGCAACGCCATCCGCCTGGACAAGCAACTGGTACTGGTTCCCGTTGCCGTGACTACGCCGAATGGCACCTATGTCACGGGTCTCGACAAAGACATGTTCCGCGTTTACGAAAATGGGGTGGAGCAAACCATCGAGAGTTTCTCCAGCGAGGACGCGCCGATGTCGGTAGGCGTGGTCTTCGACACCAGCGGCAGCATGGGCGCCAAGCTGCAACGCTCGCGGCAGGCGGTGGCGGAGTTCATGAAAAGCGCCAATCCGCAAGACGAATTCATGCTGGTCCAGTTCAACGACGAGGCCGAGATGACCGTTCCCTTCACCTCCAACACGGAAGAGCTGCAGAACCGGCTGATGTTCGTCCAATCCAAGGGCCGGACGGCTCTGCTGGACGGCGTCTACATGGCGATGAACGCGATGAAGAAGGCGCGTAATCCGCGCAAGGCGATCCTCATCATCTCCGACGGAGGCGACAATTCCAGCCGCTATACGCAAAGCGAAGTAAGGAATTCGGTGCGGGAGGCCGATGTACAGATTTATGCCATCGGCATCTTTGAAAGCCTGGCGGCGCGCGGCCGGACTCCGGAAGAGGCCGAAGGGCCGGATCTGCTGCACGACTTGACCGAACAAACCGGAGGCCGCGATTTCGAGGTGGACAACATCGGGGAAATGCCGGACGTGGCGGCTAAGATCGGACTGGAGTTGCGCAACCAGTACCTGATCGGCTACAGCCCCAAGAACAAGGACCGCGACGGCAAGTTCCGCAGGATTCAGGTGAAGCTGGTGAAGACTTCCGGTCTCGGACAGATCACGGCGCGATTCCGCACGGGGTATTATGCACCAACTCAGTAAAGCGCCTGGTTCGGGCGCAACCCGTTTCTCCCTGCCCGCCCTGGCGCTGTTCTGCCTCACGCCGCTGCTGTGTGCACAGAACCAGCCGGCTCAGGCCGCGGGGTCGGCCGAACAGCCGGTGGCACTGTTCCGCTCCGGAACCGAGTTGGTGGATCTGCCCATCAGCGTCCTGGACAAAAACGGCAAGCTGATTCCCGACATTCCGGAAACCGCGTTCAAGATTTACGAAAACAACGTGGAGCAGCCCATCCAGTCTTTCCGCCGTGACGACGCGCCGGTGTCGATCGGCATCATCATCGACAATAGCGGTAGCATGCGCGATAAGCGGCCCAAGGTGGCAGCGGCGGCGCTGGCTCTGGTGCGCAACTCCAATCCGCAGGACGAAGCGTTCATTGTCGATTTCAATGACGACGCCTATCTGGACCAGCCCTTCACCAACGACATCAAGAAACTGGAGGCTACGCTCGCCCGCATCGATTCGCACGGCGCCACATCCATGCGCGAGGCGGTCAGCGTGTCCATTGACTACATGAATGAGGCCGCCACGCGGAACAAACGAGTCCTGCTGGTGGTTACCGACGGCAACGACAACAATCCCGGCGGTATCGGGATGGATGCGCTGGTACGCAAGGCGCAGGCCAGCGAAGTGCTGATCTACACCATCGGGTTGCTGAATGAAGAGGAGCCGTCCGAAGCCCGCTCCGCGCGGCGGGCGTTGAAAGAGCTGGCCGAGGCAACCGGCGGCCAGGACTACTATCCCAAGGACCTTACGGAAGTCGAACAGATAACTCCGCAGGTGGCCCACGAGATCCGCAATCAATATCTGGTGGCGTACTCGCCGACCAATCCTGCCCTGGACGGCACGTTCCGGCAGATTAAAGTAAAAATATTGGGATACGAAAAAGCGACCGTGCGCACGCGCAGTGGTTACTATGCGTCGGCGGACGCGTCCAAGAGATCGGGAGCACCTCCTTCGAAATGATGTATAAATCCGAGATTCGGCGGCTCTCCGTTAACCGGACGCTGCTGGCGTTGTTGTTGTCGGCTTCGGCGGCCGTGTGGGCCCAGACCGAAGTCCCCACCTTCAAGGTCGATACGCGGGAAGTAGATCTCAACATCAGCGTCACGGACAAGGCCGGCAACCAGATCACCGGCATCCCCCAAGGCGCCTTTAAGGTCCTCGAGAACGGCGTGCCTCAGCCGATCAAGGACTTCGTCCATGTGGACGTTCCGGTTTCGATGGGCATCGTCATCGACAACAGCGGCAGCATGCGGGATAAGCGCGCCAGCGTCAATGCGGCTTCGCTCGCGCTGGTGAAGGCGTCCAATCCGCAAGACGAGGTGTTCATCATCGGCTTCAACGACACGGCGTATCTGGATCAGGATTTCACCAGCGACGTGAAACTGCTGGAGCGGGCTTTGGACAAGACCGAATCACGCGGCGGCACGCTGATGCGGGACTCCATCCACCTGGCGCTGGATCACATGAAAAAGTACGCCAAGCACGACAAGAAGGTGATCCTGGTGATCACCGACGGCAACGACAACATCAGCGATGAAACGCCGGAGCAACTGGTGCGCGAAGCGCGGCAGAGCGGCGTGTTGATCTACTCCATCGGCTTGCTTAACGAAGAAGATCCCAAGGACAAGCGCGAAGCGCAGCGCGCTCTCAAGAGCCTGGCCGAAGCCTCGGGAGGACTGGACTACTATCCCAAGACCCTGGCGGAAGTGGAGCGGGTCACGCCGCAGATCGCCGATGAAATCCGCAAGCAATACCTGATCGCATATTCGCCGGTAAATTCGGCCCTCGATGGGACCTTTCGCAAGGTGGAAGTGAAGCTGTCCGGTTATAACAGAGCGAATGTGCGCTACCGCACCGGCTACTATGCCACACCCGACGCGCAGAGCCGCTTGACCGGGTCGTCCGCCGCAAAGGACGGCACCGGCACAGACGGGGCTTCCAAAGACAGCTCAGATTTGAAGTCCCAACCGAATTCCAAATAATGCTGCGCTTCCTGTGGCTGGCGTCGCGAGGCCATCGCCTGCGGCCCTGGCGCAGCCGCTATTTGCTGTGGCGCATCGAGACCTACTGGGGCTTACACGCCGACCAAATCTCGCCGCGCCAATTTCGCGCGTTCGTCTGGGAGCACCGCGGAGAGCTGTGGCGTTTTCTCAAATGGGCGGCGCGGATGCACAAGGCTTCTACCTGATCGGCTTTCCGGTCAATCTTCGCGCAGGCCGGCCATTGGATCGAGTTTCGCGGCGCGCCGCGCCGGAAGCAGGCATGCCGCGGCGGCGGCCGCAATCACCAGCGCGATGGCGAATATGTAGGCGCGGTAGTCCGGAGCGGCGAGAGCACCGATGGCTCCGCGCATGCCCCTGGTAGCAGCCATCGCTCCGGCCAGGCCCGCCGCGGATCCTAACAGCACCGGCCGCATGCCTTGACCGAAAATGAGCGCGACAATGTGGCGCGGGGTAGCGCCGACGGCCATCCGTATCCCTACCTCGCGGGTCCTCCGGGAAGCCGCATGGGCGACGACACCGTATACTCCGGCGGCGGCCAGGAGCAGGGCGAGCACGGCTGTGATGGAAAGGGCGATGTAGAAAAGCGCCGGTCTGCAATCGAATCGCCGATCAGCGTGGACATGGTCGCGCTGAGCAACACGGGCTGATTCGGATCGGCAGCGGCTACGGCACGGCGGACGGCCTGAGCCAACTCGGCATTGGGATGGTGCGAGCGAACCACCAGGAAGTCGGCCTTTTCGTAAGCCTTCGAAGTCAGGTAGACGGCCGGGCCCTGAGCTTCATCGAGCGATCTGTGGCGCATGCTGCCGACCACGCCGACTACCTGATACCAACGCTGTGGCTGGGTCTTCAGGCAGTACACGCAGATGCGCTGGCCCACGGCGTCTCCGTGCGGCCACAGGATTCGTGCGGCGATTTCGTCCACAATGGCCACCTGGCGGTCCTGTGTAACATCTTCGTCGCGGAACCAGCGGCCGCGCAGCAGCTTGACGCCCATCGTTTCCAGGTAACCGGCGCTCACAAAGTCGGTTTCCGCGCTCCGGCCAGCACCTAAAGCGGCTTCGGCCGGATCTCCGGTGACGGGCGGGACGGAATTCTCGCCGCTGAACGGAAGCGCGTCGACAACCCCCGCGGACTCGACTCCCGGAATCCGCTTCACTTCCTCCAGGATTTTGGGCCACAGCGGGGCACGGCTGGCTGGAGTTGGGTAACGATCGCCAACCGGCACGATGATCGAAGCCAGCACATGGTCCGCGTCGAAACCGGGATCGGTTCGGATCAGATGGATCAGGGCCTGCGCGAGCAATCCTCCGATGACCACCAGCGCTACGGCGAGCGCTGCTTCGGCGCCCACCAGGATGCCGCGCAAACCGCGGCCTCCCGGATCGCGTAACTTGCGATTCGGATCGAGCTGAGCAGAGCGAAAAGCCGGCAGAGTCCCGAAGAGAATGCCCGAGAGAAAGGAGATCGCAATCGTGAACAGAAGCACCTGGCTATCGGCGCGCGCCGAGGCAAGGCGAGGAATAGTCATGGGCGCGACGGCGGGGAGCACGCGCCACGCGGCGGCCGTGAGGGCGAAGCCGCACAACCCTCCGGCAACAGCCAGGACAAGGCTCTCCGTCAACAGTTGGCGAACCAGCGCCGCGCGGTTCGCGCCGACAGCCAAGCGAATCGCGAACTCGCGTTGCCGGCTCAGCCCACGCGCCAGGAGCAGATTCGCGACGTTGGCGCACCCGATCAACAAGAACAGGCCCGCCGCGCCGAATAGCAGCCATAAGCCTGCGCGCGAAGCGCCCAGGTTGCGCTCGACCATGGGGATCGCGCGTAGCGACCGTGGCTGGTTGGAGAGAGGAAAGTCGTGCGCCAGCTCTGTGCTGATGCGGCCCAGCTCTTGCGAGGCTTGTTCGGCCGTAACGCCGCTCCTCAAACGCGCGAGGGCGCCGTAACCGAAGTCGTCGCGGCGCTCTAGACTGCCTTGATCGGGACGCGGCAGCGGTGCGGTCCAGAACTCACTGTAAGGCGAAGGAGGCCGAACTGTGGTGGCCAGACGTAGCGGGAATTCGAATCCGGACGGCATCACGCCCACCACGGCGCAAGTGTGGCCGTTCATCACGGGCGAGCGGCCGACGATGGATGGATCAGAGTGGAAGCGCCGGGTCCACAAACCGTAGCTCAAAATCACCACGCAGGCGTGGCCCGGCCGATCCTCCTCAGGAAGGATGTTCCGGCCGAGCATCGGCCTCGCGCCCAGTGTTGGAAATAGATCCGCGGAAATCGACAATCCGTAGAGAGATTCCGGCAAGGCGCCCTCGTCGTCCACCAGGTTCAGCACGGCGTACTTGTACGTTCCCACGGAAGCGAAGGAGGCGCTTTCGCGCCGCGCGTCACGCAGGTCGCTGAAGGACACCCAGTCTTCGTGAGGATTGCCGCGGCGGTCGTCGGTGCGGATTTGCACCAGCTCGGCCGGCTTCGCATAGGGGAACGGTTCAAGCAGCACCGCGGAAGCGCTGGTGCCGATGGCAATCGAGGCTAGCGCGATGGCGGTTACGGCAGGGCTCCGCCGCATGAGGCGCACAGCGTAATGCACACTCGCAAGCATGCCCTGCTGGACGCGTTCGCCACTCTCAACGTTTCAGCGACTGCCGGGCGGGGCTAAGATGGTTGGGATGGATCGGGAGAGGATCGGCCGCCGCGACCTCCTGGCGCGTATCGGCGGAGCCGCACTTTCCGCAATCACCTGCCAGCCGAAGCCGCTGCGGGCGCAATCAGCGCAGCGCAAGGCGGACTTCTCGCTCCAAATCGGCCCGGTCTCACTTGAAATTGCGCCCAAAAAGGTGATCAAGACCGTCGGATACAACGGATCTGTCCCGGGGCCACTCATTCGCGTTCCAGAAGGAAAAGAGATCGTCATCGACGTTCGCAATGACACCAACTCACCGGATCTGGTTCATTGGCACGGTTTGCATATTCCTTCCGAAGTCGACGGCGCGATGGAAGAAGGAACGCCCATGATTATGCCGCACGCTCAGAGCCGCTATGTTTTCATGCCTGCTCCGAGCGGCACGCGCTGGTATCACAGCCATGTGATGGCCATGCGCGATCTGAAGCGCGCCACTTATACCGGCCAATTCGGTTTCTTCTACATTCAACCCGAGAGCGAGCCCGGCAACTACGATCAGGAAGTCTTTCTGGCCCTCAAAGAGTGGGACCCGTACTTTTCCACCATGGGCGAGCAAGGCGAAGAGGTCGCCTACAGAGCATTCTCCATCAACGACCATTCTTTGGGCCACGGCGAGCCGATTCGCGTCAAGCAAGGCCAGCGCGTGATGCTACGGATTCTCAACGCCAGCGCTACCATCCATCGCCGGATCGCGATCGCCGGTCACCAGTTTGAAGTGGTCTCGATGGACGGGAATCCCGTGGCCGTCCCAAAGAAAGTGGGGGCGCTGGAGTTGGGGCCGGCGGAGAGGATCGACGCCGTGGTGGAGATGAGCAATCCCGGAATATGGATTCTCGGCGCGACCGACGATCATGACCGCCGCGGAGGCTTGGGAATCGTCATCGAATACGCGGGCAAAACCGGGGAGACGCAGTGGCTCCGCCCCAGCGACGAACGCTGGGACTATACGGCGTTCGGATCCAGGCCTGGTCCGAAGTCTCAGGCGGAGCGGGTGGAGCTGGCGTTTGAAAAGATTTTCGCCGGCAGCCGTTGGACCGACAAATGGGCGATCAACGGAAAATCGTTCCCCAAGACGGACCCCATCCTGGTTCGCGCCAATCAACGCTATCGCCTGATATTCGACAACCGCAGCGACGAAGCGCATCCGGTGCACCTGCACCGGCACACCTTTGAGCTGACCAACGTGGCCGGAGTGGACACCTCCGGGGTGTTCAAGGATGTGGTCGTGGTCCCACCGATGTCCAAGATCGAGGCGGACGTGGTTGCCAATAAGCCGGGCCTCACTCTGTTCCACTGCCATCAACAGCTTCACATGGATTACGGCTTCATGACTTTGATGCAATATCTGAGCTAGGCTGGAAAGAACGCGCGTTCGGGGTTAGGGAAAGACGAGAGGTTCGATGCTCAGACGAAATCTTGCGCTGACGGCGCTTGCCGCGGCGTCATTCGCCGGGTTGCTGCACGCGCAGGGCAGCTACGAGATTCAGGTTTACGGATCGGATCTGGTCGACCCCGGCGCGACCATGGTTGAGCTCCACAGCAACTTTACTTTCGAAGGCGAGAAAAACGTAATCGACGGTCAATACCCCACCGAGCACCAGTTGCACGAAACCGTCGAAATCACGCACGGCTTCACCGACTGGTTCGAGACCGGCTTCTACATCTTCACCAGCGCGGACGACATTCACGGTTATCAATGGGTGGGCGATCACATCCGCCCGCGCGTGCGGGTGCCGGAGTCCTGGAACTGGCCCGTCGGTGTGAGCCTTTCCCTCGAGCTCGGATACCAGCGCGCCGTCTACTCCCCCGATATTTGGACCATGGAGATCCGCCCGATCATCGACAAGACCCTCGGCAAATGGTATCTGGACTTCAATCCGGTCCTGGACCGCTCCTTTCACGGCCCGTCGGTTCCTGAAGGTTTGGTGTTTTCGCCCAACGCGAAAGTCGGATACGACGTGACCAAGGTAGTGAACGCGGGCTTTGAGTACTACGGTTCGGTGGGACCGATCGATAATTTTCTTCCCATCCCGGAACAGATGCAGCAGATCTACGCGGTGACCGACCTCAACGTCAGCCCGCAATGGGAGTTCAACTTCGGCGTGGGTTTCGGCATGACCGGCTCGACCGATCACCTGCTGGTAAAGATGATCATCGGACGGCGGTTCGGAAAGGCCGCCAAGAACTAGCCTCAACCCTCAGGAAAACAGGCGTTTCAAAAACGCGCCGATCTGCAAGTGCCGGCCGGGGCAGCGGGGAGTGTCAAAGAAGCTGACGTAATCGGTGGAGCGGTTGACCCACAGCCCAAACTCGTCGTTGGGATAGACGACATCGAAAACCACTCCGGCGTCACAATAATCCACGTGCTCGACCTTGAGATCGGAGGGATTGGAGTATTTGCCGGATGGTCCCCAGTCCTTGAGGAACTCGTCCATGGAGTAGAGCCTGCACTGCTCCGGGCATCCCCACAGTTTGTAGGCGTCCATGTATTGACGATGCCCCAGATCCGTGAAGAACCGGTCCATTACTTTTTCCTGGGAATGCGTCCGGAGAGTGAAGTAACCGATGGTGACGATGAGCACGGCGCTCACCACGGAGATTAAAGAGACCTTGACAATGCGCTCGCGGCGCTGGTCCGCAACTCCGTAAGTGTCGAGGTACCCCGCCATCGCTAACTGCCCCTGCCCTATTTCGCGCCGGAGGCCGGCGCGGCAGCGGGCGCCGCGGCACCCGCCGTAACCGGATAAGCCTTGTTGTAAGCAGCCGTGGCCTCCGCGGTCAAGTCCAGAGCCTTGTTAAAGGCGACCGTAGCGGCGGAATCGAAGATTGCATCCAGACCCTTCTCATCGCGCAGCTTGGCGACAATCTCGGTCATGCGTGTGCCCATCTTCTGCACCACCTGATCCCGCTTGGCGTTGGACTCGTCCTGGAGGTCCTGCTGCATGTTCTGGATCTCATGCTGCTCATGCTGGATGTCCGCGGACAATTCCGCCTCACCCTGCGGGCTCAGCTTGCCCTGGCTGGTCTGAAGCTTGGTCTGGTCGTCCTGTAGCTTGCGCGTCAGGTTGTCGATGTCGTCCTGACGCGGTTTGAATTCGGCGATCAGATCGTTTTGCGCTTTTTTGGCCTCGTCGGTTCCGAGCAGCGCCTGCTGGAAATTCACCACGCCGATCTTGGCCTGTGCGGCAGCCGTGGAAGCGAACGTCAGCGCAGCAGCACACACAGCCAACGCCGAAAACAGATGAGAACGCAGCATAGTCCCTCGAGACTCCTAAGATTTTCTTTCTATTCTACTACGCCGCGATGAAGGGCGGTCTACTTCTGTTGCTGTTTGGCTTCCTTGGCAAGCCGGCTCTTGGCCGTCTCCAGACTGCTCTTGACCTTGGCAACCTCGGCCGGTTCCAGTTCAGCCGGAGCTCCGGCATCCCAGTTTTTAAGCGATGCCTGCCATTCCTGAATCGCCTCTTGCACCTTCGATTCCGCCATCAGCACCTGCGCCAGGTGGTCGCGCACGGTCGGATCGTTGCTGGTCTTGGCGACGGCCTTGC
Organism: Bryobacteraceae bacterium; assembly: GCA_030041495.1. Lineage (GTDB taxonomy): Bacteria > Acidobacteriota > Terriglobia > Bryobacterales > Bryobacteraceae > Palsa-187. Next base: position 24,039 of record JASHNT010000028.1, read on the forward strand.
GCAGATTCTCTTCGGCCTGAGTCAGCCGGCCCAGACGGTAATAGACCCACCCCAGGCTGTCCAGATACGCGCCGTTCTCGGGGGAAAGCTCCAGAGCCTTGGTGATCATATCCAGCGATTCGTTCAATCGCGTGTTGTGGTCGGCCAGCATGTAGCCGATGTAGTTGAGCGCGGCGGCGCTGTCCGGATCCACCTTCAACACCTTGCGGAACTCGGCTTCCGAGGCATCGATCTTCTTCATATGCTCCAGCATTGCGCCGCGGGCGAACCAAACGTCCTCTTTCGCCTCGTCCGTGGGCGAAAGTTTCTCGGCGGAGTCCAGAGCCTTGGCCGCGTCTTCGAATTTGCGCCCCTCCGTATACAGATCCGCCAGGGCCAGGTAGGTCTCGCGATCACTCTTGCCGTCCATCAGCTTCTTAACTTCGGAAGTCGCCTGGTCGTTCTTGCCCAGATCCGCCATCAGACTGGCGTGGGCCATGTGAAGATCCCGGTTGTCGGGCCATTTCTTCAGGTCCGCATCAGCTTCCTGCTGCGCCTTGGCGAACTGGTGACCGACGCGAAAGGTGCCGACAATTTCGGCGGCGGCTGCCTCCCCCAGTTCAGGATCCAAATCCGCCATTTGGCGCAAAGCGTCGACGGCCAAATCGGTTTGCTCCGAGTCGCGGTACAGCGCCGCCAAACGCGGCAGCAGAGTCGCGCGCACGCTCTTTTCGGCGCGGCTGTAGGTTTTCTTGGCGGTGGAATCCAGAATGTCTTTCAAGGTCTGGATGGCCTGCTGGGTTTTGCCTTCCGCCTCCAGGATCGAAACCTGGTTGTAGCGGATCTCCAAATTGGCGGGATCGATCGACAGGGCCTTGTCGGCAGCCGTGCTCGCGTCGGCGAACTTGCGCTGCCGGCTGTAGATTTGCGACATCCGCAGATACGAATCCGCGTCCATCGGATCTTCTTCCACCAAGCTTTGGTAGATCTGCAGCGCATCGGCATACTGCTGCGCGTAGACTTGATCCTGGGCCAGCGCCTTCTTCACTTCATCGGCGTTGGGTGGATTCATCCCCAGCACTTTCTTCAGCGCCTCCGCAGCCAAGCCGTATTCCTTCATCTGCTCGTAGGTTTCGGCCAGCGCCGTCAAGCTGCGCGGCGAGGGATTCTTGTCCGAGAGTTGGCGCAGCGTGTCGGCCGCGGCCTGGGTGTTTCCCAGATCGACGTACACCTGCGACAAACCGGCCAGCGCGTCTTCATTGTCCGGATCCACTTCCAAAGCTCTCTTGTAAGCCCGTTCCGCCTCGGCGTTGTCCTGCGCGGCGCGCTCCAACTGCCCCAACATCACCCAGGCGTCTACATCCATCGGAGCGATATCGGTGATTTTCTTGTACTGCGCGATGGCGTTGTCCAGCATGTCCTTGTTGATCCGGTTCTGCGGACCGCCAATCTGGCTGGTGTAAATGCGGGCGAGCAAGCGCAGCGCCGCGAGGTCCTTGGGGTTGGCAGCCAGCGCGGCGTTGGCGTCCTTTTCCGCGTCGCCCAGCAGGCCGGCCTGGACGTAGAAATCGGCCAGCTCCTCGCTGATGGCAGCCGAGCCCGGATCAGCTTTGAGAGCCTCTTTATAGTTCTCCACGGCGCGATCGATATATTCGCGCCCGCCCGGCTCCGCTGCCATCTCCGCGTACATGTGCGCCAACGCGTAGTGATAGTAGGCCGAGGCGTGGTCTACCGTTTCGGAAGGGGCGTTCGCGGTTGGCGCCGTTCCTCCAGGTGCATTCTGACTCCAGGCCAGGCATCCCACGGCAAAAAGAACAATCGCTGCCTTGTGCATTCGCTTCTCTCGTTTCCCCGGGCTAACCGGTTACACACTGCCTACTTCAGTATATCGCCTACAATTCTGGACGCAGAGCCGGCCGCGCGGGCTAGTATAGCGGAAGTGGCGGAGCCTGCTCTGGAAAAGAAGCTGCTGGTCATCGCCGGCCCGACGGGTTCCGGCAAGAGCGCGCTGGCGCTGGAGCTGGCTGCCGATTTGCGCGGCGAAATCGTCAATTTCGATTCCCTGCAACTGTATCGCGGTTTGGATATCGGCACCGCGAAAACTCCCGCTGCCGAGCGCCGCGGCATTCCCCATCACCTGTTCGACGCGCTCGAACCAACCCTTGAGTACGCAGGCTATTCGGCCGGCGACTACGCGCGGCTGGCCCGTGAATGCGTCGCTGAAATTAGCGGGCGAGGCCGCTTGCCCATCGCCGTGGGCGGCTCGGGGTTCTACCTGAGGGCTTTGCTGGACGGGCTTCCGCAGCTTCCTCCCCGCGATGCCGGACTCCGCGCGCGCCTGGAAACGCGCGAGAGCCGGCACGCTGGATCGCTGCATCGCCTGTTGGAGCGCTTGGATCCATCCGCCGCGGCGCGCATTCATGCTCGCGACGTCCACAAAACCATTCGCGCGCTGGAGGTGCGCTTGCTAACCCGCGCCGCCGCGCCCGCGCCGGAAACCGCCGAAGGTCTTACCGGTCATCGGGTTCTCCAAATTGGATTGAACCCGGACCGCGCGGAGCTCGCCAAACGCCTGGATGCGCGCGTGAGGGCGATGTTCGGCGGCGGATTGATCGAGGAAGTGCGCGGATGGCTCGCCAAGGGCGCCACGGGCAAGGAGAAACCGTTCGAATCGCTGGGATACAAGCAGGCACTCCAGTATATTCACGGCGAGGCTACGCTGGAACAGGCTATCTTGTCCACCCAAGTCGAAACCCGCCAGTACGCTAAGCGGCAAAGGACCTGGTTCCTGCGCGACGCGCGGATTGATTGGCTGGCGGGCTTCGGCGACGACCCGGAGATCGCGCGCGAGGCCCTTCGGCTCGCGCGCCGGTGACCGACAGGACTACACTAATTGGAAGCGATGCGCGGATTCGTCTTCCTACTGCTGGCATCCACTCTCTGCGCCGCATCCACCGATAGCTGCGCCGTGCTGCCGTTTTTCAACGCGGCCAAGAACGACTCCTCCGCGAGCCCCACGGCTTCCAACGTCGACTGGCTGGGTCTGAGCATCGCCGAAACCTTGCGCGACGCCCTGGAGCTGCGCGGGCTGCTGACATTGGGCCGCGACGATCTTCAGGAGGCGTTCCGCCGCCTCGATTTGAGCACCAACCTGTCCACGCGTCCGCAATTGACCGAGGCCTCGATACTCAAGATCGGCGAGGAGTTGGACGCCGAGCAGGTCATTTACGGCCAATTCCAAGTTCTGCCGGCGCCTCCGGCTGCGGGCGGCGGGGCCGACCAATCGCGTGGCTCGCTTCGCATCTCGGCCCGCATCATCAATCGCAAGCGCCTGCATGAGAGCCCTGCTTTCTCGGAAACCGGCGCAATTGAGGATTTGAGCACGCTGGAGGCTCATCTGGCGTGGCAGGCTTTGCGGATTGTCGCGCCGGATCTTGCACCGCCTGAGTCGGACTACAAGTCGCTCCGGCCGCCTACCCGCCTGGACGCGGAGGAAAATTACATTCGAGGGTTGATGGCGTCGGACCCGCCGCAGCGCGAAAAATTCTTCTTGCAGGCCTCGCGCTTAGACGCACGCTTCTCGCATCCCAACTTCGAGCTCGGCCAGATCTATTACCAGCGGAAAGATTACAAACAGGCGGCGCAGTTTTTTGCGAAGGTCGCCCCGGACGAGATCGAATCGCATCACGCCGCGTTTCTGCTCGGCCTGTCGCTGTTTCAAGCCGGCGATTTCGCGGGCGCGCAGAAGGCTCTGGAAGGCGTGGCCGCGGCGGTTCCCTTGAGCGAGGTGTACAACAACCTGGGGGCGGCGGAAAGCCGCCGCAACCTGCCCCAGGCGGTCGATAATTTCCGCAAGGCGGTGGAGGGCGACATGAGCGACCCCGTGTATCAGTTCAACCTCGGCTACGCGCTATGGAAAAAGGGCGATTTCTCCGCCGCCGCGGACCACTTCCGCACCGCGCTGGAGGGCGATCCGGAAGACATGGTCGCGACCACTCTGTTGGGGAAGTGTCTCAAGAAGCAGGGCTTCAAATCAAGCGACCCCAATGATGCGCGCCTGGTGGGGCTGGAACGGATCAAGACCTCATTCGAGGAACGAGCGTACCGGCAGTTGAAATCGCTGCTGGCTTCGCCCGACTCCACGCATCCCTAGAAGTTGCGCGTCGGAGTACGCGTTCGTGAAATTTCTGCAGTACTGTGTATTTCTTGCTCGCGCGAACGGGCGGACGGCGTTATACTAGGGGAGATGGCGCGTGGTTGGGAGAGTAAAGCGGTCGAGTCGCAAATCGAATCGGCTGCAACGCCCCGCAAGCCTAAAACCGAGCTTACGACGCAGCAAGCAGAAGCGGCCCGTAAGATCGATTCCCTGTTGTTGCATCGCACGCGCGTACTGCGCGACCTGGAGACCTGCAACGAGAGCCGCTACCGCAAGACTCTCTCGGACGGACTGGCCTACCTGGAACAACAACTGGCCGAGCTCGGCTGGCACGCCTGACTCCCGGAGGATATGGGCCAGGATTGGGAGCGTAACGGAGTCCGCATTGTTCGCGCGGGCGAACTGGACCCGAATACTCCCCAAACTCCGGGCATGAGCCGCGCGGCGGCGATCACGCACGCTAACTCTGGCGCCAGCAAGCTGTGGGCCGGAACGGTGGTCGTGCAGCCCAACGCGAAAACCGGAGCGCATCACCACGGCGAGGTTGAAACCGTGATTTACGTGATCCGGGGCCGGGCGCGCATGCGCTGGGGCGACAAGCTGCAGTTCGTCGATGAAGCGGGGCCGGGCGATTTTATTTACGTCCCGCCCTTCGTGCCGCATCAGGAGATCAACGCCCGGCGCGACGAACCCGTGGAGGCGGTGATCGTGCGCAGCGGGCAGGATCCGGTGGTGGTGAACCTGGATATTCCCAGTCCGGAAGACGCCTCCGACGTACGCTGGATCGATCCCACGCACAAGTAGGTAGCTTACGTGCGGGTTCTATTCGCATACTTGCTGTTGACCGCAGCGCCGTTGCTGGCGCATCATTCTCTGGCGGCGGAATTCGACAGCTCCAAGCCAATCACCTTGCGCGGCAAGGTCACCAAAATCGAATGGATGAACCCGCACGTCTACGTCTGGATCGACGCGGTGGATTCCGGCGGCAAGGCGACCAATTGGAGGGTGGAAAGCGCGGCACCGAACTTTCTTCGAGGCCTGGGGTGGACCAAAGGCACGGTGAACCCCGGCGACACGCTCACGATTCAGGCCTACATTTCCAAGGACCAGCCGAACCTCGCCAAGATGGACGTGGCGATCCTGCCGGATGGCCGGCGCCTGACCGTCGGGCGTCCGGACGAAGGCCGTGAGGCAACGCCAGGCCGTTAACAAGTACACTTACGCTGTATGGCCGGCCGGCTCCCAATGCTGGCGCTCGGGCTCTCCGCGTGGCGTGCAACCGCGCAATTGCCTTCACCGGCAGTTCTCACGGAGGACGACCGCGCTGGATTGCAAGGCGAGATCGCGCGGCTGGAGCGGCTGCTCGATTCTTCTCCCGACAAGGCCGCCGTCACCTACCAGATCGCGCGCGCGTGGGCATCGGCGAAGCAGTGGCCGGAAGCGGTGGAGTGGCTGGGCAAGGCTGTTGCGTTTCGCGCCGGGTTCGATCCCGCGCGCGATCCGCTCTTCTCTGACCTGCGCGCCGCGCGCGAGTTTGAGGCACTTGAGGCCGGCGTTCACGAAGCCACGCCCGCGGTTTCGCATAGCCGAGCCGCTTTTGCTCTCTCCGAGGGCGACTTGCAACCCGAAAGCATGGCCTACGATCCCGTTCGCAAACAATTCTTCTTCGGCAGCATGCGCAAGGGGAAGGTGGTGCGCTGTTCGGCGCGCGGGATCTGTGAACCGTTCGCAGACGGCCTCGGCACCGTATTGGGGCTCAAGGTGCATCGAGATGGTTTATGGGTCCTGAGCAACTCCAGCACAAAATCGGAGCTGATCCATTTCGATCTTGGTTCGGGCCGCCCAGTCCGCGAATATTCCATGGCCGGCGGCGGGCATCTCTTCAATGATCTGGCGATCGCGGAATCTGGCGAGGTTTATTTCACCGACACTCGTGGCGCCGCGGTGTGGCGCCTGACTAGCGGCGCATCTGATCCTGCTCCTGTTCCGGGCCGATTCGAAGCTGCCAATGGAATCGCTCTGTCGCCTGATGCGAGCCTGCTGTACGTTTCGACTTTCCCTGACGGCATCCGCATTGTGGACCTCACGAGCGGAGCCGCGGCGCCGATAAAACGGCCGCCGAATTTGACGCTAGCCAATATCGACGGCTTGTATTTTGACCGCGGCTGGCTGATCGCCATTCAGAACGGTTTGATGACGCCGCGAGTGGTCCGGCTCAAGCTGGATCTTAGCCTGCGAGCAATCCGGCGGGTCGAGGTACGAGAGCGCCGCAATCCTTTGTTCGACGGCGTGACCACGGGTGCGGTCGCCGGCAGCGATTTCTGCTACATGGCCAACATCCAGGATGAGAAACAGTCCGGCTTCGAGCCGATCCGGATTCTAAAGCTGCATTTGTAGGCGGCGCGAGGGACTGCCATAAGCACCGATGCCAGGATGATAATGAAAGACAGCATGCAGGTACGACTTTCCTTCGGCCGCAACGGGCTCGCGGTGAATTTGCCGGGCGGCTTCGATTACCAGGTGCTGGAAGTCCCGCCGCTGGCCGCGCTGCCCGATCCGGTACGGGCGATTGAAGCCGCACTGGACCGGCCCACAGCCGGGCCACCACTCGCCGAGCTCGCCGCAGGCAAGCATTCGGCAGCCATTTCCGTTTGCGACATCACCCGTCCCGCCCCGAATCCGGTAACGCTGCCCCCTCTATTGCGGCGGTTGGAAGCGGCGGGAATCGCACGCGAAAACATTCGCATCCTGGTCGCGACGGGCCTGCATCGCCCGGCCACCGAAGCCGAAATCCGGCACATTGCCGGCGAAGAAACCGCCGCGCGTTATCAAGTGCTGAATCATGATGCGCGCAACATTTCGCAGCATCGCAAGATGGGAACCTCGCGCAGCGGAACGCCGGTGTGGATCGACGAACGATTTCTCAGCGCGGACTTGCACCTCACCCTGGGTTTCATCGAGCCGCATCTGATGCTTGGATTTTCGGGCGGGCGCAAGCTGGTTGCGCCAGGGCTTGCCGGCGAGGCCACGATCAAGGAGCTGCACAGCTCGCGTTTCATTCGCGACGCGCGCTCGCACGAAGGCAACATCGACGGCAATCCGCTGCACGCGGAGTTGCTGGAAATCGCCCGCATGGCGGGACAGCACTTCATCCTGGACGTTGCATTGAATAAGGAACGCGGTATCGCGGCTGTGTTCACCGGTGAGCCGGAACAAGCGCATTGCCGGGGAATGGAGTGGGTCGCCTCGCGAACCTTGCAGCGTGTCGGCAAGCCGTTCGATGCCGCCATCACCACCGGCGCCGGATTCCCCCTCGACCTGACCTTCTATCAGACCGTCAAGGGCGTCACCGCCGCGGCGGAAATCGTTCGCCCAGGCGGCAGGATTCTCGTGTTCGGCGAGTGCGCGGAAGGTGCGGGCGCGGCGGAGTTTCGCCACATGATGACGCAGTACCGCACCGATCGCGAATTTCTCAAGGCGATTGAGGGCGTGCCGGTTACCATCGACCAGTGGCAATTGGAAAAACTCGCGCTGGCGACCCAGAAGACTGAAGTGCTCTACTGCGTGCCAGGATTGCCCGAGCCATTCATGCAATCGCTGTGGGGCCCCGGGTTTCACGAACCGGAGCCGGCGATTCGCGCTTTGTTCGACGGACTCGCACCGCGCAGCCGCGTGGCGGTGATTCCTGAAGGTCCATACGTACTAGCTAGCGCGAGCGCGGTGTGACTGGACAGAAGCGGGCGAGGCGGCCGGAACCTGTTCATCGATCGGCGGAATACAACAGCCGATCGACTCCTCCGAAAAGGCGTCTACGACCGCCTCGCACAATGAGAGATCCCTCCATCCGGAAAACGTTTCGTGTTATCGGTTTGTAGGTGAAAAAGCAAGGCCTGCCCATCGGCAGGGCCGGTAACCGAGGTACCACGGCAGCCGCCTAAGCACTATTGCGGGTTTTTTCATCGCATACATGTATACAATCAAATAAAGACGGCGAACGCCGGCAAATTGGAGGTGTTGGTGAATTCACGCGAAGCCAAGACGCAGCGAGGCGGCACGGAACTGGGAACACAGACCGGGCGCGCTTTGCTGAGTGTGCGGGAGATGCTGTTTCGGGGGGATTTCCAGCCTGGCGAACGGATTTCTGAGTTGCCCATGGTGGCGAGATTGGGTGTATCGCGCACGCCGATCCGCCTGGCTCTGGACCGGCTGGCGCATGAAGGACTGCTGGAGGTTTCGCCCTCCGGCGGGTTCGTGGTTCGCTCTTTCACCCTAGCCGATATTTGGGACGCCATCGAGATGCGCGGCGTGCTGGAAGGCACCGGAGCGCGGCTGGCGGCGGAGCGCTTGGGGCATGATCGCGAATTGACTGAGCTGCGCCAGTGTTTCGAGGAGATGAATGCGTATCTGGGTCCGGTATCGAGCATCGATTCCTTCGCGCGCTACCTGGACCTCAACGACGCTTTCCATGCGGCCGTGATCCGCCTGGCCAAGAGCCCCATGCTGCAACGCAGCCTGGACCAGGTCTTGACGCTGCCCTTCGCGCAACCGAGCGCCGTGGTGTTCGCGCGCGCCAAGCTGCCTGAGGCCGCTGAGATGTTCGCTATTGGACAAGAGCATCACCGCGTCATTCTTGACGCGATCGAGCATCGGCAGGGCGCCCGCGCTGAAGCCGCCGCGCGCGAGCATTCCGGACTGTCGCGGCGGATCCTCAAGACCGTGCTGGACGATCGCGAGATCCTGAGCTGCGTGCCGGGAGCTTCGCTCATTCGCATGCCTGCCGTGGTCTAGTCCCGGCGCAAATGGCTCTCGTCAACCTAAGCACCCGCGGCAGCGTGGCCGTGGTAACCATCGACAACCCTCCTGTCAACGCGCTGAGCGCCGGAGTTCCCGAAGAAATTCAAGCGGCCATCGAGGCGGCGGAGAAGGATCCATCCGTCCAAGCCGTGGTGCTGATCGGCGCGGGGCGCACCTTCATCGCGGGCGCGGATATCAAGGACCTGGAGCGCGCGGCCGCGGGCGAATCGGGAGCCGGGCCGGATCTTCACTCGCTGCTCCAGCGCATCGAGGATTGCAGCAAGACGGTGGTGATGGCGATGCACGGGACGGCGCTCGGCGGCGGTATGGAAGTCGCCATGGCCGGACATTTTCGCGTCGCGCGCCCTGACGCACAGTTCGGCATGCCCGAAGTGAACCTCGGCATCATCCCGGGAGCGGAAGGCACACAGAGATTGCCCCGGCTGATCGGTCCCGCCGCAGCCATCGACATGTGCGTCTCCGGACGGCCGATCAAGGCCGATGCGGCACTGATGCTCGGCTTGATCGACAAAATCATCGAAGGCGATCTGCTGGAAGGCGCGATTCAGTTTGCTGTGGAGCTTGCTCCAGAGCGGGGTCCGATTCGGAAGACCCGCGAACGCAGCGAGAAGCTGGTTGCGGACTCGAAAGTTTTCGAGGCGGGGCGTGAGACGGCTCGCAAAACACGCCGCAATACCTTCGCCGCACTGGATGCGGTCGACGCGATTGAAGCGGCGGTGACGCTGCCGTTCGATCAAGGCTGCCGGCGGGAGCGGGAATTGGTCCGCAAGCGTCTCGAATCCGATGAATGCCGGGCGCTGATCCACGCTTTCTTCGCGGAACGCGCCGCTGCTAAAGTTGCGGATGTTCCGAAAGACACGCCCGTCCTACCGATCGCCAAAGCCGCCATCCTCGGCGCGGGCACCATGGGCTCCGGCATCGCGATGGCTTGCGCGAACTCAGGGATCGCGGTGAGGCTCAAAGACGTCGAGCAGTGGGCGCTGGATCGCGCGATGGCGTCGATTCGAAAGAATTACGAAAGCTCCGTGCAGAAGGGGCGCTTTACCGCGGAAGTGGCCGCGCAGAGAATTGCGGCAATCCATCCCCAAACCGGCTACGAAGGCTTTGAAGACGCGGACCTGATCATCGAAGCGGCGTTCGAGAACATGGAGCTGAAGAAGCGGCTTTTCTGGGAGCTTGACGCTGTCGCGAAAGCCGTTTGCGTCCTGGCCACCAACACCTCCACGCTCGATATCGACGAGATCGCGAGCGTGACCAAGCGGCCGGAACGAGTGATCGGGCTGCATTTTTTCAGCCCGGCCAACGTGATGCGGCTGGTCGAAATTGTACGGGGAGCGAAAACCGGAAAGGAGATCCTTGGGACTGCGCTGGCTCTGGCCAAGCGGCTGGGCAAGGTGGGAGTGGTGGTCGGCAACTGCCGCGGCTTCGCCGGCAATCGCATGATGCTGCCGTACATGCGCGAGGCTCAATTCATCGCTGAAGAAGGCTCCACGCCTTCCGAAGTCGACGGCGCGCTGTGGGATTTCGGCATGGCCATGGGAATCTTTGCCGTCGACGATATGGGCGGCATCGATGTGGGGCACCGCGTCCGTGAGGAATACGGCCACCTGTTGCAGCCGTGGCCTTCGGCGGTGGAAAAGCTGTATGAAATGGGCCGGCTTGGGCAAAAAACCGGCAAAGGATGGTACAAGTACGAAGATGGCCGCACGCCGATACGCGATCCGGAGGTCGAGGCCATGATTGCGCAGACCGCCCAAGCGGCCGGCGTCTCCCGCCGTTCGATCCCGAAGAACGAAATCGTCGACCGCTGCATCTACACTTTGGTGAACGAGGCAGCTCGCATACTGGAAGAGGGTTACGCGGATCGCGCGGCCGATATCGATGTCATTTACGTCACCGGTTACGGTTTCCCCGCCTATCGCGGCGGGCCGATGTGGTACGCGGACAGCGCCGGCTTGAAGAAGGTCTACGATCGCGTGAGCGAATTCCATCGGCGCTACGGCGAGCGATGGGAACCCGCTCCGTTGTTGAAGCGCCTTGCCGAATCGGGCGGAACATTTGCGGGATTCGACGCCTCCAAGACCATCGATCAACAACCGTGAAAGTCCGCGACGTCCGCTTCGGCCCCAACTCAGTCACTCTGACCCACGCGAGCAACGGCTGCATGTATGTGCGGTCGAACTATCCTCTTGGGCCCTATCCGGCTCGGCTGACGGATCGTCTGGATCATTGGGCGGCGAAAACTCCGGATCGCGTCTTTCTCGCGCAGCGCGACGCAAGCGGCGGATGGCGAACCAAGACTTACGCGCAGGCCCGAGAGGCCGTGCACAATGTCGCGCAGGCGCTGCTCGACCGTCCGGTATCAACCGAGCGGCCTGTCACGGTGCTCTCCGGGAACGATATTGAACACGGATTGATCGAGCTGGGTGCGATGTACGCCGGCATTCCCTACGCTCCGGTTTCCACGGCGTACTCGCTGGTCTCGACCGATTTCGGCAAATTACGGCACATTTTCGGCTTGTTGACCCCGGGTTTGGTCTACGCGGCGGACGCGAAGGCTTACCGCAAGGCACTCGACGCCGTTCTTCCGCCGGACGCGGAGCTGATTACGTCCGAAACATTCTCGCGCTTAAGTGCAACACATGCCACGGAAGCGGTCGACCGCGCCTACGCGCGCGCGACTCCGGACACTGTGGCGAAGATCCTGTTCACCTCGGGCTCGACCGGCATCCCCAAAGGCGTCATCAACACGCAGCGGATGTTGGCCAGCAACCAGGAGATGGTGCGCTCGATTCTCGCGTTTACCGATGAGGATCCGCCGATTCTGTGCGACTGGATGCCGTGGAATCATACCTTCGGCGGCAATCACGATTTCGGGTGGGTGCTGTACAACGGCGGCTCCCTCTACATCGACGAAGGCCGTCCGACGCCGGGCGGGATCGAAACCACGATTCGCAATCTGGAAGACGTCCGTCCGAATGTGTATTTGAACGTGCCGAAGGGGTTCGAGGCTCTGCTGCCGTTCTTGCGCGGCCGGCCCGGATTCCGCGCGAAATTTTTCAGCCGTCTGAAGATGTTTTACTACGCGGGAGCGGGAATCTCCCAGCCGGTCTGGGACGAACTGCAGAGGCATGCCCGCGAGGAGATCGGAGAAGAGATTCTCATGTTCACGGGCCTGGGATCGACCGAAACCGGTCCGGCGGCGCTGTTTCCCGGCAAGGATTTGCGCCGGGCCGGAGATGTCGGCTTGCCCGCTCCGGGCGTCGAGCTCAAGTTGGTCCCGGTTGAGGAGAAGCTCGAAATGCGGCTGCGCAGCCCCAGCGTGAGTCCCGGCTATTGGCGCCAGCCCGATCTCACCGCAGCCGCGTTCGACGAAGAGGGATTCTACAAAATCGGAGATGCGCTGCGGTTCGTCGATCCAAATGACGTTCAGAAGGGCTTCGCCTTCGATGGGCGATTAGCCGAGGATTTCAAATTGTCGACGGGCACCTGGGTCAGCATGGGCCCGCTGCGGGCCAGGTTTCTCGCTCACTGTTCGCCCTACGCGCAGGACGTGGTGATCGCCGGGCATGAGCGCGACGACGTGACCGCATTGATCTTCCCCGCCCACGACGCCTGCAAAGGCATGACGCCGGAACAGGTGCGCGCACTGTTCGAACGCCTGCTGCGCGACCTGTCCGTCTTGAGCACCGGCAGCTCCAACCGCATCGCCCGCGCGATGATCGTGACCGAGCCGCTCTCCATCGACAAGCACGAGGTCACTGACAAAGGCTCGCTCAACCAGGGAGCGATTCTGCGCAACCGGGCGGTTCTGGTGGAGGAGCTGTACGCCGCGGAGCCCTCGCCGCGCGTCATAGTGGTTTGAGTCAACATAGTCACATGAACATTCAAGAGCTGATTGCCATCGACACGCACGTCCACCTCGAAACGGAGATCAAAGGGAACGCCGCCAACGAAGCGGCGCAGAAATACTTTGGAAATTCGGGAGCGGGACGCAGCCCCAAGGAGCTGGCCGAATATTATCGTTCGCGCAAGATCGGCTGCGTGGTTTTTACCGTCGATGAGAAGCTCACCGGACGGCCGCCGGTGCCGAATGACGAAGTCGCGAAGTTCGCCGCGGAAAACAGCGACGTGGTGATGGCGTTCGCCAGCGTTAACCCGATGCGTGGAGCCGAGGCTGTGAGCGAAGCCAAGCGCCTGATCGCCGCCGGCGGAATTCGAGGCTTCAAGCTGCATCCTCCCTTGCAGGAATTCCACGCCAACGACAAGCGCGCGTATCCGTTTTATGAAGTGCTGAATGAGGCGAAGCTGCCGGTCATCTTTCACACAGGCCATAGCGGCATTGGGACGGGCATGCCTGGCGGAGGAGGCATTCGCCTCAAATACGGCAACCCGATGGACATCGACGACGTCGCTGTGGATTTTCCGGACATGCCGATTATCATGGCGCACCCCTCCTTCCCCTGGCAGGATGAGGCGATTTCGGTGTGCTTGCACAAGCCGCAGGTGTACATCGATCTCTCCGGCTGGTCGCCGAAATATTTTTCGCCCACGCTGGTTCAGTACGCGAATACGCTGCTGAAGAAAAAAATGCTGTTCGGCTCCGATTACCCTCTGATCACGCCCGACCGTTGGATGAAAGACTTCGCCGAAGCCCCTTTCCGCGACGAGGTCCGGCCGCTGATCTTGAAAGAGAACGCGGTTAAGCTTTTGGGTTTGGCATAAACAGAAGTTTCACCGCATGTCCACCTGGGGATCAGCGCGGATCTTCCTGCTGGAAGCGCTGGTAGTGCTGTACTCCCTCACGGCCGCCGCGTTTCGTTCCGACAAGCCGTCAATCGCGACCGATGCGCGGGGATTGGTGAGACTGGCGATTCCAGCCGCCGCGGCGCTCGTTGGGCTCGGGATTCGGGATCGCCTGGCGCGCAACAAGACCCGCTCGCCGCACGACACGGTGATCGACGTTCTGGCCGCCTACGGCTTGGCGCTGCTCTCGCAAGCCGCTTTAATGGCGCTCGCGCCGGAGTGGATCCTTCCGCGCTGGGCGCCCACCCAGGGCGGCTTTGTCGGGATCATACTCTTGGCGATCTGCCGTTCTCTGTTTCCACCGAATTCCCGCGAGGTCCGGAGCGAGCCCGCATTGCTCGCGGATTGGGAACTTGAGAGTCTCGCGCGGAGAGCACGGCGATTCAAACGCGTTTGCGTCGCATCCACGGCGGCGGCAGGCGTTCTCGGCGCTTACCTGCTCACCCTAGGCCTAGTGAGAGCGCGCGCAGCAGGGACTTTCCTGCTGGTCGGAGCCCTGTATCTCGCGGCGCTAACGGCTCGGCGCGATGCACTGACGCACACAGCAGATGAGGACTTGCGCGCTCTTCGCCGCCAACTCCGTGGACTCTTGGTCTGGTGCTACGCTTCGCTTTTACCGGCATTGGTCCTGCTGCTCTGGGGAACGATGGTGTATCTCTACTGGGCCCCGCTGGTGATTTTGATTTTTGCGGAACTGACCCATCGATCCCTGGAACGCCTGGGACCGGCGTCCGGCACAGTGCCTGCCCTATAACAAGAAGGGCGGGCCGAAGCCCGCCCTCTTGCCGATCGTTTTCGCGTCCCTCTCTCTTTAATCGCGCACAACGGAACGCGGCAGCATCTCCCTTTCTCTATGGTTCCTGCCACGTCCTGTGCGCTCCATCCTCCCCTTTTCGCGCACAACCGAACGCGGCAGCATCTCCCTTTCTCTATGGTTCCTGCCGCGTCCTGTGCGCTGCTTCATTTCCAGCCGTTATTGGATCGCGATAAACGTCGTCGTGCCGCCGCGATTCACGAGCAGGAGCACCGGGCTGCCCTTGGGGGTCGCGGACACCGCGCGGTCAAATTCGCCGACGGTTGAGACCGGCTGGCGATTCACTTCCATGATTACGTCGCCTTCTTGCAAACCGGCTTCAAAAGCCGCGCTGGATTGCGAGACGCTCGACACCGCCACGCCACGAGTCTGCGGAGCGATTTTCAGACTGCGGGCGATTTCGGGCGTCAGCGCCTGCACCGAAACTCCGCTCAGGCCGCTGCTGGGTTGCCCCGAATTGGAGTTGCTGTTGGAGGCTTGCTCCTCATTCTCCGGGAAGTTGCCGAGTGTAATCGACACGTTCATGGGATTTCCGTTACGCAGCACTTTCAGATTCACCTTGGTGCCGGGATCCATGGTGCCGATCCGGAAGCGGAGTTGATCGCGATCCGGAACCGCCTGCCCGTTGAGCTCGGTCACGATGTCACCCTGTTTCAGACCGGCATTGTCGGCCGGACTTCCAGGCGTCACGTCGCCAATCAACGCGCCGGCGGTGGTAGTGTGGAAGGCCTGAGCCAGAGCCGGAGTCACGTTTTCGATCGAAACTCCGAGGTAGCCACGGTCCACTTTGCCGTGCGCCAGAATCTCATCCATATCGTGCTTGGCGACGTTGATCGGCACCGCGAAGCCGATGCCGACATTACCGCCGGAATTGCCGACGATGGCCGTGTTGATGCCGATCAAATGGCCCTCGTCATCCACCAGAGCTCCGCCGGAATTGCCGGGGTTGATTGCAGCGTCGGTCTGAATGAAGTTCTCAAGCTCCTCGATTTGGCTACCCAAGCTGCGGCCCGTCGCGCTGACGATACCCTGCGTCACGGTCTGGCCCACGCCAAACGGATCGCCAATGGCCAGGACGATATCGCCCACTTCGACTTTGCTCGAATCCGCGAGCGTTAAGGTCGGGAGGTTGGTTGCATCAATCTTGATCAACGCGACGTCGGTGCGCGGATCGGTGCCGATTACCTTCGCCTTGAACTGCCGATTGTCGTGCAGCGTCACTTGCACTTCACTCGCGTCCTCCACCACGTGGTTATTGGTCAGAATGTAACCGTCCGGGGTCACGATCACGCCCGAGCCGGTGCCGGTTTCACGCTGCTCCTGCGGCTGGTTCGGGACCATATTGAATTGCCGCCCCTGCCCGCCGAAGCCGAACTGATTGCCGAAGAACTGCTGGAACAAATCATCGGGAATCTGTCCGGTCTGTTCCTTGACCATCTTTGTGGACGAAATATTGGCCACGGCCGGCACCACCTGTTTGATCATGGCCGAATAGCCATGGTGCGCGCCCGGATAGGAGCTTGGCATCACCTTTACGTTGGCCGGTGGGTTCGCCTGACGGTCGGCAGTGGCTCCCCGCAGCCCTACAAAGCCCACCACCGCTAAAGCGGCCACTACGGCGGCTATGCTCTGCCACCGCTTTGGAAAGATCTTGAATCGCATTTCCTCACTACCTCCTGTTTCAGAGTAAAGCCGGCAGGTTTTGCCTCCCATACCCCGGAGACGGGAGTGGCACGCACTTTGGAAGGGTATACGCCAAATTGCCAAGCGCCGGCTGGTGTCGCGTATAATAGTCAGGGCGCAGGGGCATAATTGACAGCCTTCCCGGGCCACCGGCCGCGCCGGACTCATACCAGTACAGGGAGGTAAAGATGAAGAATTATCGTTGGGCTGCGGCGGGTGCGGCATTCCTGCTCGCGTTCGCATTGGCTTTGCAGGGCGATGGAGCTAAAATCGCCGGTCTGATCACCGGCCAAGCTGCATTTGTGAGCTCTAAGGATTTGAAACCCGGAGTGTTCCGCAAGATCACGGTGGCCGACCTGCCAGAACCGGGCGATGCGCATCCGAGTTTTGGAAAGATGTCGCCACGGCCCGAGGGGGCGCTGCCGCAGGTTCCCGAGGGATTCAAAGTAGAGCTCTACGCTCATGACGACCTGAAGGCTCCGCGGCAGATTCGTCGGGCTCCCAACGGCGACCTTTTTGTCGCCGAGGAAGCGGCCGGGGACATCAAAGTGATTCGCGACAACGGAGGGAAGGCCGAGATTTCGACCTTCGCCACGGGACTCGCTCCCAATCCGCGAGAGGGAGGAGTTTTTGGAATCGCGTTCTATCCGGTGGGTGCGAATCCGCAGTGGGTCTACTTTGGCGAGACCGGCGGTGTGGTCCGCTTCCCCTATAAGAACGGCGACCTCAAGGCCACCGGCATGCCCGAAACCCTGGTTTCCAATATTCAGCCCGGCGGCGACCACCGGACCAGGGACATCGTATTCACCAAAGACGGCAAGTACATGCTGGTGGCCGTCGGATCGGCGGACAACGTCAGCCAGAGCAATCGTTCGCAGGAGCATCGCGCCAATGTGCTGGAGTACACGCCGGAGGGTAAGTTCGTGAAGATCTACGCCTCCGGCATTCGCAACCCGGTCGGCTTGGCCATCGATCCCCGCGACGGCATGCTGTGGACTTCGGTGAATGAGCGCGACAACCTGGGCAACAACCTGGTGCCCGATTACATCACTTCCGTCAAAGAGGGCGGTTTCTACGGCTGGCCCTGGTTCTATATCGGCCAGCATGAAGATCCGCGCGCCAAGGCCGACTACAACGGCAAGGACAAGGAAACGCTGCCGAGAGTGGCCAGCGAAACCATCGACAAAGTGATCGTGCCGGACGTGCTGATTCAGGCTCACAGCGCGTCGCTGGGACTGACTTTCTACGACGGAACCCAGTTCCCGGCCGAATATCGCGGCGACGTCTTCGCGGGCGAGCATGGATCCTGGAACAGAACTCCGATGTCGGGGCATGAGCTGGTGCGGGTTCCGCTCACCAAGGGAAAATCGAACGGAGTGTATGAGGATTTCATGACCGGCATGATCGCTCCGGATGGAAACGCCTGGGGCCGGGTGACGGGAGTGGCCGTCGGTAAGTATGGATCGCTGTACGTCACGGACGACGGGTCGAACTCAGTCTGGAAAATCAGTTACACGGGCAAATAAATCAGACAAGGAGAAATTCAGAGCATGAAACTCGCACGAGGGCTGGCGATTGTGGTTGTGACTCTGGCGTTCGCGGCCGGAATGATGCTGGCGCAGAACGGCGGCGGCAGAGGCAAGGGCGGCGGCAAGGGCCGCGGCAAAGGTGGAATCCCGGCTCCGCTGACCGTAACGGTGACCGGATATTCCGACGGCGGGATGATTCCGGATAGCATCGGCTGCGCCGCCAACGGCCAGCAAAAGGAGTCGCCCAAAATCGAATGGTCGGGTGCCCCGGCCGGTACGATGGCTTTCGCCCTGATCATGCACGATACCGATGTCACTCTGGCGCCCGTGGCCGTTCCGGACGTGCTGCATTGGGCCATTTTCGACATCCCCGGCACCGCTACGGGTCTTCCCGCGGGCGTAGCGAAGACCGCGACCCTCCCGGACGGCAGCGTGCAGATCAACAACGTCGCCGGAATGCCTGGATTCTACAGCCCGTGCCCTCCGGCGCCGACCGTGCACCATTACATCATCGAAGTGTACGCGCTGGATGCCAAGCTGGGTCTGCCCGCGACGGCGACTCGCGCGGAACTGATGGCAGCCCTGGAGATGCACACTCGCGCCAAGGGGACGTACGTCGGCGTGTACCACGTTTAGTCTGATATCGAGTTGAAGTTCATGCGGAGCGTGGCGCCGGTCTTTTGGGATGAAATGGATCGCTTCGCGCCGCTTTGTTCTGCGCGCTACTTAAGGAGAACCCGGTCGTCGACCCGAGGCGCCGGGCGCTCGATTACAGTCTCGACCACCGTGAAGGTCACAACCCAGCCGACCTTGCCGCGCGCATAGCGGACCTGAACGTCATCGAACCGCCCCGTGTTCCGGAGTAGCTTGACGTCCTTGTCGAGGACATCTTGGTCGAGTTTGTCGCCCTCGCGCGTGGGGATCAGGTTGAGTAAAAGTTCCTGCGGAAAACGCTTGGCCCCTTGGAAGACGATGGCCTCGATGGCGTCCGCGGGCGCGACCACGGGCTTTGGCGGCGGCTGAAGTGCCGCGAAGGCCTGGAGCCGCTGGAACTGGTCCTGGGAAGCCGGGCCCGTTCGCACGCCGATCCCAAGCTGCTCGGCGAGTGCTTGTCCGGTGCCGGGGACATAGAGCAGCTTGTCTTTCTCAGCGGGGTCGGCGGTCATGTGGTATTCACCTTTTCCCGTGGGGTCGACGAACTCGATGACGACGTCGTTGCCAATGCCCTCAATAAAGCGGTAGCGCCAATCCTCGAAAGGGTACGTTTGTGTCGTGCCGCCGCCTTGCTCGGGGGGCCGCTGGTAGGCGCCGCCGGAGGGATGCTCGTCCCTTTCATCTGGAGGGCCATATTTGATGTAAATCATTCCGCGATCGGTCTTCCAGCCGGGAATACCGCTCTTGGCAGAGAAAGTGTCGTTGGCGTAAAGTACACGCCGGTAGTACTCTTCGCGGTACTCATTCTCTACAGTGCTGGGGGTGGGATCGCGTTTCAGCCAGAAATACTCGATAAAGGCCTCGCGCTCAGCGTCGGTGTTCAGCTTGAGGAACGCCGAGCGCTCTTCCGGCGTGATGATCCAGAAGACCTCTTCGTTCAGCCATTTCTGATAAGGCGTCTCGAGCTCCCGCTTCAGCCTCTGCTCCTCCGTTTCGCGGGAGGGTGGGGCTTCCGTCGGCGGCGTTGAAGGCGAGGCCGCTTGTGCCGCAGGTGGCTGCGGCGTTTTAGCCGCGGGTGCTGCAGCCGGCGCCGGCGTAGCTGCAGGGGCCGACGGAGCCGGAGGGTTCTGCGCGTGCCCGACCGAAACCGCCACTGCGGCCACGGCTACGAGTACGCTCGCTGAGAACCCTAGCGGCGCAACCAGGCGCGGCCGCGCTCCGCCCGCACCGAGTAACCTTCGAATCCGATGCATGAGCTGCCCCCCATTCGCGGCGATTGCCGCTTCGTACACCGACCAGCGCTGCTGTTCCAAGCCCGCCAGCGCCTCGGCGAATTCGCGGCCGTCACCGCGCGCCGCAACCACCGCATCGTCGCAGCAGTGTTCGCGCTCGGCTCGGATCACGGAGGAAACCCACCACACGGCCGGATGGTAGAAGAGCAAGTCCTCGGCGAGGCTCTGGAGCAGATTCACCAGATAATCGTGCCGCCGGATATGGGCCAGCTCATGCAGCAGGATGCATTCCAGATGCTCCGGCGGGAAGCCGGTGAACAGGCTCGCCGGAATCAGGATCGCCGGCTTCACCCAGCCGATGACCATCGGCACATCGGCCAAATATGACTCCAGCAGCCTCACGGGCCGCGAGACGAGCAGCATCGCCGACAACCGCGCAAGACGCTCCTGCCACTCAGCCGATGCCGCCGCGACCGAGGTTCTCTTTAATCGAATCGCTGCCAGCCACGCCGCGACGCTGCGCAGCGAAAATAGAATCACGCCCAGCATCCATAGCGGCGCGATCCAATCCAACGGATGGGGAGCCGGACTGGCGCTGGATGGTCCAGGACGTACGAAGAGTGTTGGCGCAGGAACCGCCGTCCGCGCCATGGTCTGCACCGAGGAAATGGTCCGCGTATGCGGCCAAAACCACGCCAGCGTCACGCCAAATGCCGCCAGCATCGCGAGAAGCGCCACGCACGCCAGCCCATAGCGCACGCGAGCCGAAGCCGGACGGCAAACGTACAGGGCGAAGGCTAACAGCAACGCGATCGCGGCGCCTTCCCAGACAAACTGTAACAGCGCATGCGCGAGAACGGAGGCAAGGTCCGGTTTCATTTTGCGCCCCTTTCATATTCGTCCAGCAATTTCCGAATCTCCGCCAGTTCTTTCTTCGACGTCCTCCGGCTGCCTAGAGCCCCCATCACCAGGCTCTTGGCCGACCCTCCGAAAGCCCTCTCCAGCAGGTCGCCCGCGAGCTGCCTTTGCGTCCATTCCTTCGGGCGCGCGGCCTGATAGAGATGCGCGCGAGCGTCCTCATTACGCTCGGCAATTCCCTTCTCCGCCATTATCTGAAGAAGCTTCAGCACGGTCGTGTACTGCGTGGGCTTGCGCGTGGCGATGGCCTCGTGCACTTCGCGCACCGTGGATGGTCCGCGCTCCCACAGCACGGTGAGGATCTCCAGTTCGGCAGAAGTAGGCTTGGGCGGATCCGGCACTTTCGATGACATCTACGAAGACTGTACTACGATATACTTCGTATGTCAACCCTTCGAACCGGATTATTTTGGGGAGAGACTATTTTGAAAGCGGCGCGGGCGGCGTGAACAGTCCCATCGCCTGCTTGACCTGGTTCACCGTATCCTTGGCCAGCGGCGACACCCTCCGCGCGCCTTCGTCCAGCACCGCGGCGACATAGCCCCTCTCCGCCGTGATCTGGCGATACCGTTCCTGGATGGGGGCGAGCGCGCTCACCACCGCCTCGGCCACCTGCTTCTTCAGATCCCCGTAGCGCATCCC
Organism: Bryobacteraceae bacterium; assembly: GCA_030041495.1. Taxonomy (GTDB): domain Bacteria; phylum Acidobacteriota; class Terriglobia; order Bryobacterales; family Bryobacteraceae; genus Palsa-187. The sequence continues at coordinate 45,267 of JASHNT010000028.1, forward strand.
GGTGAAGTGCGACCGTAGCTGCTCATCGGGCCATTCGATGAACGCCTGGAAAATGGTCAGCAGATTGCGCACACCAGCTCCCGCGTTTTCGAAATCGACATCCGGGTTCGAATCGGTAGTCGAACGCATAATCTTCTTTCGAATCGCATCCGGAGGGTCCAGCAGGCTGATGGCGTGGCCAGCGCCCGCGGTCGACTTGCTCATCTTCTTCTCCGGATCGTCGAGACCCATGATGCGCGCGCCCACGCTCGGCAAGTGCGTCGCCGGCATCACGAAGGTCTCGCCGTAGAGCGAATTGAAACGCTGCGCGATGTCGCGAGCCAGCTCCAGATGTTGCGTCTGATCGTCGCCCACCGGCACGATGCCGGCTTGATACAACAAAATATCGGCTGCCATCAGCACCGGATATTGCAGCAGTCCGTCGCCGATCGTCTCTTGCGCCGCCGACTTCGCTTTATATTGCGTCATCCGCTCCAGCCAGCCGACCGGAGTCACGCAGGTCAACATCCACGCTAATTCCGCATGCTCCGGCACCGAGGATTGCACCACCAGGGCGGAATGTTTCGGATCGATCCCGATGGCCAGCAGTACGGCGGCGAGCTCCTCGATTTTCCCGCGCAGCTCCTTGGGATCCTGATACGTCGTGATCGCGTGCAGGTCGACGATGCAGTAGATGCTATCGTAGTCATACTGGATCTTGGCCCAGTTCTTCAACGCGCCAAGATAATTCCCAATATGCGGACTGCCGGTGGGCTGGATTCCGGAGAGGACTCTGGTTTTCATTCGGGTGTCAAGGAGAACTTCCATCGTAAACGAAGTCAGCCACGAAGTGAGCATTGAAAAGTGGGTTTATGGAGGCTCCGGCCTGGCGCGAATCGAAGGCCGAGTGGTGCTGGCTCCGTTCGTGATGCCCGGAGAAAAAGTCTGTCTCGAGACTACTGAGGGCACCAACGCAAGGTTGCTCGAAGTGCTGGAGCCTGCGCCGGAGCGCGTCTCGCCTCCGTGCCCGGTCTTCGCCCGCTGCGGCGGCTGCCATTACCAGCACGCGCCTTACGAATTCCAACTCGCACGCAAGGTCGAGATCCTGCGCGAGCAACTGCGCCGCGTCGGCAAGATCGATTACGCCGGCGAAATCGGCGTCGTAAGTGGACCGGCCTACGGATATCGCAACCGCGTGCAAGTGCATATCGAGAATCGCAAGCTAGGGTATCTTGCCGCACGCTCGCACCAGCTGGTTGCGCTGACCGAAGATTGCCCCATCGCTTCGCCCCGCATCAATCAAGCCCTCGAAGCGATGCGCGAACGATTGAACGACGCCCGCTTCCCGCGCTTCTTGCGGTCGCTGGAATTATTCACCAACGAGAACGATGTGCAAGTGAACGTTATCGAATCTGCGCAGCCCCTGCGCAAGGACTTTTTCGAGTGGTGTGAATCTGTCGCGGCCCTCGATTATCCGACTGTATTGGGAACCTTTCGCGTCAGCCCGCGGTCGTTTTTTCAAGTGAACCGCTTTCTGATCGAGAAGCTGGTGGAGACGGCTCTTGCCGGGGCGGAGGGCGATTCGGCGCTGGACCTCTACGCGGGCGCAGGCTTGTTCGCGGTGCCGCTGGCGCGCCGGTTCACCTCGATCACGGCTGTCGAAGCCGGATCCAGCGCGGCGCGCGATCTGGTGCATAACGCCTCGGGAACCTCCCTTCAAGTGGAGCATTCCCGCGTCGAAGATTTTCTGGCGCGCCTGGAATCGGCGCCGGATTTCGTCCTCGCCGACCCGCCGCGTGCGGGCCTCGGCAAGGAGGTGGTGGCGCACTTGAACCGTTTGGCGCCGAAACAAATCACTATTGTTTCGTGCGATCCGGCCACGCTGGCCCGCGACTTGGCGGCGCTCACGGGATATTCGATCCACGGCGTTACGCTGGTGGATCTATTCCCGCAGACCTACCACCTGGAGACGGCCGTTCGCCTGCGTCGCTAAACCACTAAAACCACGTGAAAACCCCATAAATTAAAGCCTTCTAATGGCGCTGCCGATACATATCGTGATACGATATAAAAAGGTGAGGAATGCCTCGCAACCGGTCTCACAGCGGCAGATTCGCGCTCTGGCCGAGTTCCGGCACCAGCTTCGCCGTTTCCTGCATTTCAGTGAGGACGCGGCGAAAAACGCGGGAGTGGAGGCCCAGCAGCATCAATTGATGCTGGCGATTAAGGCCGTCGAGCCGGAAGCGGCCGGCATCGGATATCTCGCGGATCGTTTGATGCTGCGCCACCATAGCGCCGTGGGCCTGGTAGACCGGACAGAGCACGCGGGCTTGGTCAAGCGAGTCCGTTCCGCGGCCGACCGCCGCAGCGCGCAGGCCATTCTCACTCCGAAGGGAGCCATGATTCTGAAGAAGCTTTCTCTGCACCACCGTCAGGAGCTCAAATCCGCGGCGCCGGCGCTCATCGAGAACCTCACCACAATTCTGCACGATACGGAGTCTGAACTTTGAAAGAAGAGCAAGGCGGCCTGAAAGCGCTTGGCGATTTTACAACCACGCCGCGAGTTCTATGGGTGTCGGCACTGGCGCTGGGCATCGGCATCATCAGCGCGTACGTGGCGCTGGCGTTATTGCGGTTGATCGGGATGTTCACCAACCTGTTCTATTACCACCGCTGGGGAACCACGCTGGTTTCGCCCGCCGGTCATAATTTGGGCTACTGGGCGGTGCTGGTCCCGATCGTGGGCGGACTGATCGTAGGCCTGATGGCGCGCTATGGGTCTGAGCGCATCCGCGGCCACGGCATTCCCGAAGCCATCGAAGCGATTCTGATGAAAGGCAGCCGCGTGGAGCCGCGCGTGGCGATTTTCAAACCGCTTTCCTCGGCGATCTCCATCGGCTCCGGCGGTCCTTTCGGCGCCGAGGGTCCGATCATCATGACGGGCGGCGCATGCGGCTCCATCATCGCGCAGTTATTTCATCTGACTGCGTCGGAGCGGAAAACGCTGCTGGTGGCCGGAGCCGCGGCGGGCATGTCCGCGACCTTCGCGGCTCCGCTTGCCTCCGTGCTGCTGGCGGTGGAGCTGCTCCTGTTCGAATGGAAACCGCGCAGCTTCATTCCCACTGCAGTCGCATCCGTGACGGCAGCGGCGGCGCGGCGCTATTTACTGGGCTTCGGCCCTCTGTTCCCGGTTCCGCAGCATTCGCTGCAAATCGGACCCAAGGGCTTGCTGGCCTGCGTCTTGGTGGGTTTACTCGCCGGGGTGCTGTCCGCTATCGTCACCCAAGCCGTTTACGCCTCCGAGGACGCCTTCGCCAAACTTCCGATTCACTGGATGTGGTGGCCCCTGATCGGGGGGCTTGCCATCGGCGTCGGCGGACTCATCTTCCCCGAGGCCCTGGGCGTCGGCTACGACATGATCGGCACCATGCTGCAGCACCAATTGCCGGTGCGGATGCTGGCCGGGATTCTGCTGGTCAAATCCGCGATTTGGGCGATCTCACTTGGTTCCGGCACCTCCGGCGGTGTGTTGGCTCCCCTGCTGATGATGGGCGGAGCGTTGGGCGCGAGCCTGTCGCCGGTCCTGCCCAATGAAGGCGCTGGATTCTGGGCCTTGGTGGGAATGGGCGCGGTCCTCGGCAGCACCATGGGTTCGCCGTTCACCGGCGTCGTGTTCATGATCGAGGTCACGCACGACGTCAACATGATTCTGCCGCTGCTCACCACCGTGCTGGTTGCGCACACTTTCACCGTCCTGGTGTTGAAGCGCTCGATTCTCACCGAGAAGATCAGCCGCCACGGTTATCATCTCACTCGCGAATACTCCTTCGATCCTCTCGAAATCCTCTTCGTCAGGGAAGTCATGCGAACCAATGTGGTCGCGATCCCGGAGAATGCGGAGCATGAAGGTCTCTCTCACAGCGTTTCCAAGAATCGCCAGCGCGGGCAAAGCCTGTACCCGGTCGTGGATGACGATTTGCGCGTCACCGGCGTAGTCACCGGGCGGCATCTCAAGGAGTTTCTGGATGCTCCCAATGGGGCCGGCGGAAAAGGCGAGGGAGGCAAGCCTCTACTGGAGCGCAACCCCATCGTCGCCTATCCCGATGAGCCACTCCGCGCTGTCGTCTACCGCATGGCGGAGACCGGCCGAACGCGATTCCCGGTTGTCGATCGCACCGATTCCAGAAAGCTGGTCGGCATGATCTCTCTGCGTGATCTCCTGCACGCCCGCGTGCGCGCCATGGAAGAAGAGCGCAAGCGCGAGCGGGTTTTGCGCATTCGCCTGCCCGGAGCCCCTGGAGCACCCGTATCGAGCGGCCGAGGTTTGGGATCATGAGCATATATGTGGGGTGCGTTGCTCTCGATTCTGCTCGGGAACGCGCTGGCCTTCGCCGGTGAAGTTTCTTTTGCGTCCGGGATCGATTTGGCCGGGTCGGCGCGCATCGAAGGCGATGCTCTTCGCCTGACCGGCGCCGAAAAGCATCTGGCGGGAGCCGCATGGCTGCGGGACAAGCAGACCGCCGCCGGCGGATTCGAAACCGAGTTCACGTTTCGCCTGACCGAGCCCGGAGGCCTGGGCGGAGGCGCCGACGGATTCGCATTTGTGCTTCAGAACAGCGGGCCTGAGGCGGTCGGAGGCACAGGGTCGGGCGGAGGCTTTGCCCTGGGCAACGACGCCGCGTACGGGGGCCCGTCCGAAGCCATTCCGCAAAGCATCGCTGTGTTCTTCGACACCTTCCGCAACCAGGAGATCGGTGACCCTTCGAATAACTTCGTCACGGTTTGTACCGCCGGAACTCCTAAAGAGGTACGCTGGCCGCCGCCGCGGTTGGCGTCGTCGAAGAAACTCCGGGTGAACTTGAAGGACCGTAAACCGCATATGGCGCGGATCAGCTTTCAGCCTCCGGCGCTGACCGTGTATCTGGATGGAAAACGCGTGCTGGCAACCGCCGTCGACCTGGCCAGCGTAATCGGCTCCGATGGGGGCGCGTGGGTGGGCTTCACGGCCTCAACCGGCGAGGGCTTCGAGAATCACGACATCCTGAGCTGGTCGTTCACACGCGGAAGCGACATTTCTTCGAACATCTCATATCTCAAGTCGGCGTGTCTTCCGGATCGCAATCTGTGCACTCCGGAACAAGCCACGGTGGCGCAAACCGGGCCGGGCATGTTTCACATCGTGCTGCCGGGGAATCTGGAATGGGGCGCAAGCATCCCGAATCTGGGCGTGCGGCCCGTGACCATCCTGAACGCGCACGGCAACGTGTGCCAGGACGTCGCGACTCGCGGCGCCGATGGCTGCGCCGGACCCAGCGCCCTAATCCAGCGCACCCGCGACGGGCTCACGTCATTCAGCATCCGGGTGCCGGGCGACGCGCGCACCGCCGAAGGCTACTTCGAATTCGACGCTAGGATCCAATAAAACGCTACCCTACGCTTTAGGAGGATCGCAGCCATCAACCCTTCGCACGCGCCCCTAAAAGGCTCTTTTTACGTGCTGGTGCTGTACGACGTAGCCGAGCAGATCGACCTGGCGCGGCTGCGCGAAATCGTGGGCGCGGAGCCGCGCCGTGAGCCGAGCTTCAAGCATCGCGCACCGGACTACGTGCGCTTTGAGCCGGCGCCGGTGGTGGATTACACCGGATCCATTTCGCTGGCCAGCGGCGACCCGTTCGAAAGCCGCGTCAAGTATTTCGATTACGGCGTGATCTGCGTCGAGCTGGAGTTTCCTTTCGAGGCCAACTGGGAGGGACTGACGAGCCTCTCCAGCCGCTTGACGGCCGCTCCGGAAATCGAGGGGCGCACGCAGGAGCTGGCCAAAACCCAACTCGATCGCGTGAAGGATGCCCTGGTTCAGCCCTACGCTTCCTGGCTCAGCGAAGACTACTATGTGATCCACATCACCGAGGCTCCCGATGAAACCGGCTCGCCGCTCTCGGCTGAGGGGATGTTAACTCGCCGTGGCGGGGAGCTCGCGCAGATCATTCGCGGCGAATCCAACCCGCTCTCCGGCGCCGAGCGCGAGGAAGCTCTGCAGCCACGGATTTCTTACTACCCGAACGATCTGCTGGTGGCCGGCTGGGTGGCCGCGCTGGTCTACGACACGCCGGAAAACGCCGCCGCGATCGTGCAGTTGCTGGAGTACGCGAACTCCCAGTTGCTGGAGTATCGCCACTACGACGAACTTTTGACGCGCGTGCTCAAGTCCGCTTACGAAATGGTGGAGCACCGTGGACTTCCGGTGGTGCGCCATTGGAGAATGGCCAAGCAAGCCCAGAGGCTGAACGCTTTGCGCCTGGACATCACGGAGCTGACCGAGCGCACCGACAACGCCATCAAATTCCTCAGCGACATGTATTACGCGCGGGCTTATCGCATGGCCTCATCGAGAGTGGGCGTCAGCGATTACCGCAACCTGGTGGATCAGAAGCTAGGCACCGCCCGCGAGCTGTACGAGTTCATGACCAACGAATATCACCAGGCTCGCGGTTTCGTTTTAGAGGTGCTGGTAGTGGCGATCCTGGTCATCGAACTGGTGAAAGTGTTCCACTGACTGCGCCTACCACAGCAGCTTCAAGGCGAGCTGAATCTGCCGTGAGGTGGTAGAGGTGCTGGTGATCACCCCGGCGGTGGGCGAAACAGCGGGCGTGAACGTCACCGGGTTCGGCGAATTGAAATTGGGGTGATTCAGAATATTGAAGAACTCCGCGCGGAACTGGAGATTCATTTTCTCACCCAGGCGGGTCATCTTGTCCGCCGAGAAATCCCAGGTTGCCAGTCCCGGCCCGATCAGCGTGTCGCGGCCGAGATTGCCCCAGAAGCCGCTGTTGTTGGGCGGCGCGAGAAACGCGGCAGGATTGAACCATTCGTTGGGCGAGCCGATGATCACGTTACCGGTGAAGTCCGGATTCACAAAGGGGCGCACCGGATTTTTGGTATCGCCGCTGTTGGACGGGTTGTAGCTGAGCTGCGGCGTGAACGGAAAGCCGCTTTGCAGCGTCACGATGGAGCCCACGCTCCAGCCGCCGGCAAGCCGGTTCCTCCACGCCGGAAGCTGATACAACACGCTGATCACAGCGGCGTTACGCACGTCGAAATTCGCCAAGCCCCAGTCTGCCTTTAAATCGAAAGGATTCGACACCAGCGCCGGTTCATTGCCGGATGTGGTCGAGTTGAGCGAATCACCGTCATCAAGAGTCTTAGACCAGGTGTACACGCCGCGGACCGTGAACCCCTGCTCAAAACGATGGTTCACGTCGAGCTGGAGTGCGTTGTAAGAGCTGTCGCCTTCCGAAAAATAAGTCCACGTGGGTCCGAGTGAGGGCGTGGGCTTGGTGGAGGTCGGATTGTAATAGGCCCCGGCAGGAACGGGCGATCCGGCCAGAGGCGCGGGAAAATTCGAGGGATAAACAGCGGGACACGGCGATGCCGGACACACTACCGGAAACGGCTCATTCGCGTCCACGCCCACCAGCTCGTGATATCCGTGCGAGCCCACGTAGCCGATGGTGAACGCAGTGTTCGCCGTAATCTCCTGTTCGACGCGGAGGGACCATGAGATCAGAGTGGGCGTATCGAGGTTTGGTTGCACCCCTCCCGGCACCAGTTTGGCCGCCGCCGGAACAGGAGCCGATTGAAGCAGCGGGAATTGTGAGACGTTGGTGTTCGCCAGGCTGTAGGTCGGATTGAAAGGCGCGTTCTGATCCGTGCGGTAACCGAGGGCGTCCTGGAGGTCGTTGTACATGCCGAACCCCCCGCGCACGACGGTTTTGTGCGGGCCGGTAGTGGGGCTCCAGGCAATGCCGAGCCTCGGCTGAGGAAGGAATTTCGCGTTGTTGACGGCGAACGCCGAAGACCCGATCGTGGGTGTGGCGTTGATGACGCCGTTGGTGAATCCATACGTCGACGCGCGGCCGTGAGCCTCATTCCAGCCCGTGTCGAACTCCTGCCGGTACCCCAGCGTCACCATCAGCTTGGGGCTCAAGCGCATCGCGTCCTGGACGAAAAACGCCCCGTACGTGGATCTCCAGCCCAGCGGCGTCGGCGTTGGATCGTATACCAACGTGCCCACTCCCTGCAGGAACGTCTGCAGGCTGGTAAACGTGTCCTGGCCATATTGGCTCAAGGCGAGCAATTCATTCGATTCCAGTCTCTGGAACCACACGCCGGCGCTCAACTGGTGAACGCCCTTGGTGATTGAGACTGTGTCCTCATACGTGTAAATATTCCGGTCCACGCGCAGATTGCTTCCGTTATTCGCGCCAGCCAGGCTGATCGCCGCGGCGGGGTTCGAGGCCGAGCTTCCACCCACGTTCAACGCTCCCAGCGGATCGCCGGACAGGAAACCGGGGAGACTCGCCGCCGGACTTCCCGGAGTTGGCTCACCGGTGAAGAAGTAACCCGCCCGCGAATACCCAAATGTCGCCGAGTTCAAAACCGTGGGAGAAAACACGTGCGACTCATTCAAGCTCGCCACCTGCTCGCGTAAGCTCTCCACATCGGTACTGTATTCATTGGTGCTGGTTGGCGTGTAGCTGGAGCTGTCATCGATCGTGTAATTGCCGCTCAGCCAATCCTTGTCCGAAAAAACGTGATCCAGCCGGGTGGTCCCGAAATCGTCGCGGATGGTTTGCAACGGATTGTTGAATGCCTCGGCGATTCCTCCGAAATCGGGCGCACCCGGCGTGGGAGCGGGCCATGCATTGATCAGCGGCGACACCCCAACGAACGAAACTCCTGACGCGGGGCAGGGACTCGGCGTAGGAGTAATCAGCGAGCACGGCAGATATCCCGCACGAGCGTTGTTATCCGGAACCAGGTCCACACCCGCTTGGTGCAGATGTTGGTCGAAGTGCTCCCAGTTCCCAAACAAGAAGGTTTTGTCCTTTTTGATTGGTCCGCCCAGCGCCGCGCCAAACTGATTGCGCTGGAATCCGGGAACCGACGAACCATTAAAAAAGTTCCGCGCGTCCATGGCGCTGTTGCGCAGGAACTCGTACAGAGAGCCGTGAAACTCGTTGCCGCCGGAGCGCGTGACCATCACTACCTGCGCGCCGGGGTGCTTGCCGTACTCCGCTCCGTAGGAATCGCGCAGCAAGTTGAATTCGGCCACGGCGTCCACGCCCAGCAGTTGCTGGCTGACTCCGCCCGGCTGCATGTTGTTTTCAGCCGCTCCGGTGAATTCCACGCCGTTCAGCAAATACAGATTCTGTTGCGGACGATTGCCCGAAACCGCGAAATTATTCCCGTTGGTGGAGTTGGAAACCCCCACGCCGCCGGTTTTCTCCCAAGTGAAGTTGACCACGCCCGGATTCAGCGTCATCAATTCGTCGAAACTCCGCCCATTTAATGGAAGATCGCGGATTTGCTCGCCGCCCACCAAGCCGGAGATATCGGAGGTATTGGCTTCCACCAGCGGCGCGTCTCCGGTCACGGTGACCGTCTGGCTGGATTGGCCGACGGTCAGCTTGAAATCCACGGCCGCATCCTCACCTACCACCAAATCGATTCCCGTGCGCACTTCGTCCGTGAATCCGGATTTCGCGGCGCGGATCTGGTACTCGCCTACGGGCAGCGAGACCACTTGATACCGGCCCGCTGCGTCGCTCTCTGTGTTGCGAACCGCTCCCGTCCCGGAGTTAGTGACGGTCAACTGGGCGCCGGAGATCACGGCTCCCGAGGAATCCGTCACCGTTCCGGAAATCACGGCGGAGGTTTGCGCGCCAAGCGGAGCCGCGCCCAGCCACAACAACGCCAGGAAGACGGCGAAAGGAAGCAGGAGATGAGAATAACGATTGGTTGTCATGTAAACAGATCATTGTATCTGAAACATTACAACGCCGCGCGACCACCTCGGGTAGGGCCGGTTGACGGAAGCTCTATAGTTCTAAGGTATGGGTGTGTTGTCACGGCGTGAATTCATCCTGGGCCTGGCGGCCGCTCCCACTGCGGCCTTTCCACAGGCCGAATTCTCCAGTTCCGTCAACGTGATCAGTCTCCTGGTAACCGTTCGCGATAAGAGTGGGAGGTTCGTGAATGATCTGACCCAGGGGAATTTCACCGCGTTCGAAGACGGCCATCCCCAAACCATTACTTACTTCTCGCGTCAGTATGACTTGCCGCTCACCTTGGGCTTACTGATCGACACCAGCGGGAGCCAGGTGGACGTGCTGGGCGATGAGTTGAAAGCCACTGTCGCCTTTTTTGACCAGATTTTGCGCGAAAACATGGATCAGGCGTTCCTGATGAGCTTCGACCGCCGCGACTATCTCTTGCAGAGCGTCACCTCCCAGCGCGCGGATACCGTGGTGTACGCGATCGGCGTCGGAAGCGGCCTCGCACGCGGAGGCGCGGCGCTCCAGGCGTTATCGGAAAAGACTGGCGGCCGCTTTTTTGTACCCTCCGGCAAACATTCTCCCGAGGACGTGTATCACACCATCGAGGAGGAATTGCGCAGCCAGTACAGCCTGGGCTATGTTCCGCCGCCCGGCGCGGGTAAGCGTCGCGCCGGTTATCACAAGGTCCGCGTCACCGTGAACCGGCCGGGAATGAGCGTGCGCACCCGCGAAGGATACTATTCGGGAGGTTGACCGTCATGAGATTTGCTCTATCACTCGCCGCGAGCGTACTTGCTATGAATCTGGCTTTCGCTCAGAAACCGGCTAAATTCGACGTCGCCACGGTTCGTCTCGCCGCCCCGCCTGCGGAGGGCCACAGCCACTCTCAAATCTCGGCCGATACCGGAACGGGCAGGCTGAACTACGCCAATGTCACTTTAAAGGACATCATCGGGCAGGCGTACAACGTCCCGCGGTATCAAATCGGCGGTCCCGGCTGGATCGACATGGACCGCTTCGATATCGCCGCCGAGTTTCCGCCGCGCACCGACGCGCGCCAGCTCCCGCGGATGCTTCAATCTCTGCTCGCGGACCGCTTCAAGCTGATGACCCATCGCGAGACCAAGCAGCTTCCGGTCTACGACCTGGTGGTCGCCAGGGGCGGGCCGAAATTCCAAGCCGGCGAATCCGAGTCCGGCATCACCACCAACTCCGCGGGTACGCACTCGCATGTCAGCGCCAAGGTGACGATGCGGAGCTTCGCGCAATTCCTATCGGAAGAGGTCGACCGGCCGGTGCTCGACAAAACCGGCCTGGCCGGTTCCTACGATTTCACCATCGGCTGGGCCGGGGATAGCACCATCGACACCACCGAGACCGGTCCGTCGATTTTCAAGGCCCTCGAGGAGCAGCTCGGGTTGAAACTCGAAACGGGCAAGGGTCCGGTGGAGATCATTCTGGTCGATCACGCGGAGCGGAAGCCGGTGGAGGACTAATCCGCATCGATTCGCGGCTAATTCTTCTTCGCCCGCTCCGCAGTGAGCTTCTGCATCAACTCGATGGTCGGCTTGGGAGCCTCGAACAGAGCTTCCTCCAGCGGCGTGCGCCCGAACTGATCCTTGGCGTCGAAATCCGCGCCGTGTTCGGCGAGATATTGCACGATGTCGTCGGAGCCGTTGCGGACGGCGGTGTGCAGGGGGCTTCCTTGGCCCTTCGGGCCATCGTTCACGTTTACGCCCAGTTCCACCATCATCTTCACGGCCTCCAGATTCTTGCTCTGCGTCGCCATCATCACTCCGCCGGATCCGTCGGGCGCCTTCAGGTTGGGATCTGAGCCCAGCATGAGCAGCGTCTTCAGCATTTCCACGTTGCCGGTCTGCGCGGCTTGCAGGAACGGCGTCATCCCCCCGCCGCCACGCCCTCCGCGTCCGCCGCCCTGCGTCTTCGCGTTCACATCCGCCCCACGAGCCACGAGCTCTTTCGCCAGCTCAACTTTGCCCTGCTGCACCGCGAGATGCAAAGGCGTGTTGCCAGCAATATCGCGAGCGTTGATGTCCGCACCATGATCCAGCATCAGACGCGCGAACGGCTCGCTGCCGCGCGCCAGTGCGATCAGGAACACCGTGCTGCCGTCCTTCGCCTTGACCGACGGATCCGCCTTGGCATCGAGCAGAACCTTCGCGCTTGCTGCATCGCCGCGCTGCGCTGCGAACAGCAGCGGAGTGTACCCGTCATTGGAAGCCGCATTCACGTTCGCGCCGCGCTGGATCAAAAGATTGACGATTCCCTGCCGTCCTTCGGCGACAGCCCACATCAGCGGAGTCTGTCCCAAGCGCGATTCGGCCGCATCAACGGGCGCGCCGCGGTCGAGCAGCAGCCTGATCAGCTCCAGATTCCCCACGCTGACGGCGGTCAACAAAGGAGTGTCGCCGTCCCAACGCGCCCCGTTAATATCCGCCTTCGCATCCAGAAGCGTGCGCGCCATCGCTACATCGCCGTTGCCGCAGGCCACCAGCAGCGGAGTCTCGCCGTTTTCGTCCGCTGCATTCACGTTCGCTCCGGCGGCCAGCAGGGCGGCGGCAATTCCCCGGTCCTCGCGATTGGCAGCCCAGATCAGAGGCGTCGAACCGTCCTCGCGAGCCGCGTTCACGTTCGCCCCGCTCTCGATCAACGCAAGCACCGCTTTTGGGTCGCCCTGCTGGATGGCGTCGATCAACCGGAGGTCCGCCGCGGCGCACGATCCGGCGCCTGCCAATGCGAATATCATCCAGCAGCTCAACAACATATCCATAACGATGAAACCAAATCACTATGATATACTTCAAGCGGCCATGCCCAGGCTCGCAGCGGTCCTGTTCCTGCTCGGTTTGAGCGTGTTCGGACAGACTGCCGCGCAGAAGCCTCCTCATCTTCTGGAAGATACGGTCAACGATTACTGCCTGGATTGCCACAATGATGGCTCCAAGACCGCAGGCGTCACGCTGGAACACGTCAGTTCGGCAAATGCCGGCGCGCAAGCTGCGCTGCTTGAAAGAGTTCTGCACAAGCTGCGCGCGGGAGAGATGCCACCGCCCGGTAACGATGCTCCGGATAAGGCTCAGCGCGCCGCACTGGTGCAGTGGCTCGAAACGGAGCTCGATAAGAACGCCGCCGCGCATCCCAATCCGGGAGCTCCGGTCATTCACCGCTTGAACAAGGCCGAATACAGCAACGCCGTGCGCGACCTTCTGGGGCTCGATCTGGATAACGCCGCGGGCCTTCCCGCCGACGATTCCGGCTACGGCTTCGATAACATCGGCGCGGTGCTGACAGTCTCGCCGCTGCACATGGAAAAGTATGTGAGCAACGCTCGGCGCATCGCCAGGCTGGCGGTGGGCACGCTGCGCGCCAGCGCATCGGTCGAAAAATTCAAGGCTAAGGCTCCGCAAGGCGATTCGCTCGATGCGATGCCTGTGAACGAACGCGGCGAGATTCTGGTGAATCATTATTTCCCGTTCGACGCCGAATATTCGGTGCTGGTCCGCGTGCGCGGCAATCCGGCCGCCGGCTTGCCTCCGCCCAAGCTCGACGTGCGCCTGGACGGTCGTCGCGTCAAGCTGATCGATGCCGATATCGACACTGCCGAAGCCAATCAAGGCACTCGTAATTTCGAGCTGCGGATGGCGCTTACGGCCGGGCCGCATGAGATCGGCGCGGGATTCCTGAGCGAATCGGCGAAGCTGGAGCTGGGCGGCAGCGCGACCGCTCGCGGTAACGCGGTGCCCTCTCCCAATACGGTTTCTGTCGAATATGTTTCCATCGGCGGTCCGTACAGCCCCGATGGTCCGGGCGAAACAGAGAGCCGCCAGCGCATCTTCTTCTGCCGCCCGAAACCCGGCGAAGCCGAGGAGCCTTGCGCGCGCCAGATCCTGGCGTCGCTCGCGCACCGGGCGTATCGAAGGCCCGCCGCCGCCGGCGATATCGATCCTCTCATGAAACTCTTTGCCGCCGGCCGCGCAGACGGAGGCAGCTTCGACTCCGGAATCGAGATGAGCCTGAGCGGCATCCTGGTCTCGCCCGAATTTCTGTTTCGCGCAGAAAAAGCCCCGCCGGCGGTGGCGAAGGGCGCAACTTACCATCTTCCCGATCTCGACCTCGCCTCGCGCCTCTCGTTCTTTCTGTGGAGCAGCATCCCCGACGGAGAGCTTCTCAGCCTCGCCGAGCGGGGCAAGCTGCACGATCCCGGCGTGTTGGAAGCACAGGTGAAGCGCATGCTCGCCGATCCGAAAGCCAACGCCCTGGTGGACAACTTCGCCGGCCAATGGCTGCGCCTGCGCAACGTGGAGGATTGGAAGCCCGACGCCGAAAAATTCAAAGACGCCGATGAATCGCTGCGCAACACTTTCGCGCGCGAGACCGAGCTGTTCTTCGAAAACATCGTCCACCAAGATCGCAGCATCCTGGAGTTCATCGACGCCGATTACACCTTTTTGAACGAACGCCTGGCCCGCTTCTACGGCATCCAGGGCGTCAAAGGCAGCTACTTCCGGCGCGTAGCTCTAAAGACTCCGGAGCGCGGGGGCATCCTTACGCAGGCTAGCGTGCTGATGGTGACCTCCTATCCCACGCGAACTTCGCCGGTGCTGCGCGGCAAGTGGATTCTGGAGAGCATCCTCGACGCTCCGCCCCCTCCGCCTCCGCCCAACATTCCTCCCCTTGCTGACGCGGCCAACAATTCGGCCAAGAGCCTGCGCGAGACCTTCGAGAAACATCGCGCCGATCCGGCTTGTGCCTCCTGCCACGCGCGGCTGGACCCGCTCGGTTTTTCGCTAGCAAATTTCGACGCCGTGGGCAAATACCGGGCCACGGAAGGCGGCTCACCGGTCGACGCGTCCGGCACCCTTCCGGACGGCACTGAGATCGACGGGATCGTGGGATTGAAAAAGCTGCTGCTTTCGCGCAAGGACGAGTTCGTGGAAGGCTTCGCCAGCAACCTGCTGACCTACGCTTTGGGCCGCGGGCTCGAATACTACGACCAGCCCGTGGTGCGCGACATCCGCCGCCAGGCCGCCGAGCACGACTACAGGTTTTCCTCGATCGTCCTGGCGATCGTAAATAGCGTACCATTTGAAATGAGGAGGGTCCCGGAGTGAGACTGATCACGCAGAAGTCCCTTCACCGCCGCACATTGCTCCGAGGAATGGGCGCGGCAGTCGCGCTGCCGGTTCTCGACTCCATGATTCCGGCCTTCGCAGCCGCTCCCAAGCCCATCACGCGCGTCGCCTTCTGCTACACTCCCAACGGCATCATCATGCGCGATTGGACCCCGGAAAAAGAAGGCTCGGATTTCGAGTTCACCAAGACCCTGAAGCCTCTTGAGCCGTATCGCGACCGAGTGCTGGTGCTGACCGGCCTCCAACATCACAACGGCGAATCGCTCGGCGACGGCGCAGGCGACCACGCCCGCGCGGGCGCCACCTGGCTGACCGGAGTTCATCCCAAGAAGACTGAAGGCGCGGACATTCAAAACGGTATCTCCGTCGATCAAATCCTGGCGAAAGAAATCGGCTCACAGACTCCTCTGCCTTCGCTCGAACTTGGTCTTGAAGACGTGCGCATGGCTGGCAACTGCGACTCCGGCTATAGCTGCGCTTATAGCAACACCGTGGCCTGGAGCTCGCCCACGACGCCGCTTCCCTACGAAATCAATCCGCGCGCGGTCTTCGAGCGCCTGTTCGGCGACGGCGAGACCACCGATAAACAGGCCCGCGCGATGCGCGAGCGCGAAGACCGCAGCTTGCTGGATTTCGTGATGGCCGATGCTTCCAGCCTCGGCGCGAATTTAGGCGCGGCCGATCGCCGCAAGATGAGCGATTATCTGGACTCCGTCCGGGAGGTCGAGCGGCGCATCCAGAAGGCCGAGGCGCAGAACGCCGCTTCCGTGACCGTCCCTTCGCTCGACCGGCCCGACGGCATCCCGCCCACCTTCGAAGAGCACATCCAGTTGATGTATGACCTGATGACCATCGCGTTTCAGGCCGACCTGACGCGGGTGATCACGCTGATGTACAGCCGCGAGGGCGGCAACCGCACTTATCCCCAAATCGGCGTCCCCGACGCGCATCACGGTCTCTCACATCACATGAACGATCCCGCCAAAATGGCGCGGCTCCAGCTCATCGACCACCATCACGTGGACATGCTGAGCCAGTTCGTCGGCAAGATGCAGGCGGCCAAGGACGCCGACGGCACCTTGCTCGATCATTCGATGATCGTCTACGGCGGCAGCTTGAGCGATTCCAATCGCCACTTGCACTACAATCTGCCCACTCTGTTGATCGGCGGCGCCAGCGGCAAGCTGCGCCCCGGCCGGCACATCACCTACTCAACGCCCACGCCCATGACCAACCTGTACATGACCATGCTGGACATGGCCGGAGTGCACGAGGACAAGATCGGCGATTCGACGGGGAAGTTGGAATACCTCAGCGGCGTATAAGGGTTTTCAGAACCGGCAACCCATCGCGACTCTAACCTTAATCGGCGAGCTCACAAGCCACTGTCTGTGCAGTCAACCGAAGGCATATCTCCCGGTTGGGCCCGTAATTGGGAGAGAGCAAACTCAGCCCACTCCCGCTCCTCAACGCTCTGCGCGTCGGACAACTCGGAATAGTAGTTGGATACAGCCTGCTCAAGCGCAGCGCTCGCGTCCCCGCGCCGTGCCGACTGCGTAACCGTTGATGGGTCAGTCATGGACGGTCAAGAACAGAGCCCTCGGCGACCTTCCTGTTCCCCTCGAAAAGAGTGAAGCGGTCCCCCGGCTTCAACCACTGAGTGGGCGTTCCAGGGCCTTCGGCCAGAAATCGCACGACAGCAGCCTGAGCCAACGCCTCGTCCGGTGTGCCTCGCAGATCGAGCATAAGGCTCCAGGCGTTTGTTCGCGATTCTTCTTCGGTCTGGGCTTCAAACTTAGCTACGGTTGAGTATTGGGGACCGGGTGGCGGAGCTGTCCTCCCGCCTTCTCGCGGGCTTAGCCAGCGAATTCTCGCGAACACCGACATCCTCGGCGCACCTACTTCGCCACCGAGCCCGTGCTCAACTTTCGCGTGTACTCCTCGACATTTGCGTCGTAACCAGGGGGGACTTTGTCCGGGGTGGTTGCCTTGGCCTGGCCAGCGCCGCTTGCTTCCAATTCCCGGCGCAACTGCACTTCGAAGCTCTCCCACTCGGGAAGAATCACGCGGTCGATGCGATCGGCCAGTTCGGGCGAAGCAGTGTCGCCGAAGCGCACTTGCTCCAGGCCCTTCTCCAGGTCCCCGATCGACCTCAACGCGTTGGGGTCGTCTTTATACGTCTGCCGCAAGTCTTGCAGGGTGCTCTGCAACTCCCGCTCGACCATCCCCGGATTGGCAGCGCGATTTTCGGGAGCGTCGTAGACTCCCTGCGGATAATTGCGGTTGGCGCCGAGCGCCGGATTCACGTAGGCTCCGCCATTCGGGCCGAAGTAGCCGCCGTTGGGTCCGGCGGCGTAAGCGCCGCCGTAGTTATTGCCTCCGCCGCCCGCGCGAGCATTATTGCCGCCCGGTTGGACGCCACCTTGCTGGCCGCCACCGGCTTGCTGACCACCGCCTTGTTGTCCTCCTCCCTGCTGGCCACCACCCTGCTGCCCTTGCCCGCCCTTCTGTTGTCCATTTCCGGGCTGCTGACCGGGTTGTTGGCCGCCTTGCCGGTTGCCGGGCTGATTGCCGCGGCCCAACTGGTCGACCATGCTCTGCAAGGTCTGGACCTCCCGCTCGATCTCGGCTAGGCTGCGCTCCTGCTGATCGCGCACTCCGCCCTGATTATTACCGCTCTGCATCGACTGCTGCGCCTTCTGGAGATCGTCTCGCATAGCGTCGATCGAGCTGGTGATCGGCGTCTCCGACGAAGCCATCATCGGACCGTAGCCGTTGCGCGCGAAGTTGGCCAGGTTTTGAAGCCGGCGCTCCGCGTCGCTCTGCCGCGTTTCCGCCAATCCGTCGCGCAGCCGGGCCGCGGCGTTAGGCTGCGGCGCCCGCAGAGACTGCTCCTGCCGCTGAATGTCGTCTTGCAGGCCGTTCAGCTTGGAGGCAATGTCCTCCTCTTCCTTTGCGATCTGCTCGGCCTCTTGCCGCGTAGCGCGGTCGCCGCGCTGGAAGTTGTTGTACGCCTGATTGCCGCGGTCGGCCAGGGCGCGATCGCGCGACTGCGTATCGCCGAATTGCTGCTTAACCTTGTCTTCCTCGGCGTGTTGCTGCTGCGACAGTTCGTTGGCGCGCTGCACCAGGTCGTTCAGTTTGCCGGCGGCGTCCTGTTGCTGCAACCCGCGCAGCATTTGCCCCGCGTCGCCCAGCGATTGCGCCGCCCGCCGAGCCTCAGCCTGCGCGGCCGCCTCGCCCTGCTGGCCCTGCGCCGCAGCCTGATTGGATTGCTTCATCGCGTCGATGGACTGCTGCAACTGCTTCTGCAAGCGGTCGAGCGTCTGCTGCAACTGCTGCGCGTTCGCACCGTTTGTCCGGCCGTTTTGCAGGTTCTGCGCCGAAGCCCGCTGCTGTTGCGAGCCCGGTTGGCCGTTTGCCTGCTGGGAGCCCTGTTGCGACCCGCTCTGGCCACCCTGGCTGCTCGACGACTGCTGTCCGCCCTGGCTTTGCGACCCCTGCTGGCCTCTCTGCCCCGCCTGCTGCTGCATCTGCTGAAGCTGCCGCTGCAACTCCTGAGCCTGTTTCTGCAACTGCTCCTGCTGATAGCGCTGCTCGGCCGCGTTCTCCGGGTTGCGCGGCTGTTGCGCGAGCTCCTGCTCCCTCTTGGCCAGCTCATCCAGCTTGGCCATTGCATCGTCGATCTTTTTCTGCTGCTCCTCTTGCGAGTTTCCGCCCTGGGTCTGCTGCTCGTACTGATTCTTCTCGGTGTCGAGCTCCAGGTCGAAAAGGTTCTGCAAGTCGCGGCCCGCGTTCGCTCCTCCGCCCCCACCGCCGCCACCGTTTCCGAAGGCGACCTGAATATCCTTCTCCGCGGCCTGCACATGATCCAGGTGGCGCAGGGCGCTGTTCTCCGGTGGCAGAGCCGCGCTCCAGCCTTGCCCCTTCAACTTGTCCGACGCCGTGGACATGTCCGTGCCCGCGGCTTTCAACTCATCGATGACGGTCTGGAAAGCCGTCGCGACGTTGCCATCCAGTTGACGGCTGGTCATGCGTTGCGAAAGCGATTCCGCCTGCGCCTTCAGCGTCAGCTCCGTGGTCGAGAGATAGTCCGCGTTTTCCCTGGTCTTGGTCTTGTCGTTCGGACGGGTCGCATTATAGGTCGCGGTGATCACTTCTTTCTGGCGATCCCAAATCTCCTGCGCCTGCTGTCCGGCTCCGCCGCCGCCCCCGCCTCCGCCGCCGCCCATTTGCTGGGATTGCGTGTAGTTGCGCTCATACGCCTGCGCTTCGACAAACAGAATATCGGTCTGCGCCGTATTGCGCGCATCCTTCGCCGTGGCGTACATACTCACCACGTCGCCCGGCTGCAGTTTGAAATCTTCCAGGGCGAGCGTGGCCTGCGCGTCCGCCGTCTTCACACCCTTATTCGCCAGCAGCGGCATCACCTTCTCCGGGCCGCCGTTCACCGAATAGTGCAGATCCATGCCCTGGAGCGCGAAATCATCCTGCGCCGTCACGTCGATCGAGACCTCTTCGATCGGCAACACCCTCGCGTCTCCGCCCGGATGCGTGATGCGCACCGACGGCGGCTGATCGTCCTGCGCTTCGATGAAATAATCCAGCGGGCTCAACCTTACGCTCTGACCCTGGTCCATCGCCGCGAAATGATACAGGCCGCTTCTCTGGATCGGCACTTTGGCGGTCAACAACCCGTTCGCGCCCGCGTCCAGCGGAATGCGCGATCCGTCCTCCATCTCGATTACGCCGTTTTTGAGCGGCCGGTCGGTGGTGACCAACACTTCGGCCACCGTGCCCGTTACCGCCCGCAAATCGCCACTGGGATCTTCCACCTGGTCCGGCAATCCCAACCAGGATGGGAAATGATAGGTGGTCTTGATGTGCGTGATGCCGGCAAGATCGGCCACGTCCAGCTTGTACGTTTTCGACTTGACCGAGCCGGCCTCGACGTAATACTCCACCGGCTCCGGCAGCGCCGCGAATCGAAATTCGTAGGCTGAGCCGTTGTCGCGCGGCAGCATGATCGCCTGCTCCCATTTGGATGAGCTCTGATAGCGCGCGAACAGGCGCACCCGCTCCGCTTGGAATCCGATTAGCGTGGCGCTTACCGGAACGTCATCCTTGCGCCGCACCCGCTTGTTGCCGGGCTGCACTTGAATGTCGTAAAAAGCAGTTTCGTTACCCGATTTCGGCGCGCCCGCCCATAGCAATTTCGCGCCATAGCCCAGGAATCCCGGACCGGCCAGAATCATCCATATCAGCGCTGCGCTGGCCGCTCCCGTTCCCGTCGCGAAAGCAAAAATCGATTTCTGCGGCGCGACGTTCTTAGGCTCGGTTTTCTGGGCGACGGCCTCGGTGTCGGCCGCCAGCAGCTCCAGCATCGGATCGCCGGAATCGGCGCGCTCCACGTAGGTCAGCAGGCGTTCTTGAAACTCCGGAAATGCCCTCTCCGCGCGAGTCGCCGCGCGTTTAGAGTTGAGCCGCGTCAGCGGAATCACCAAAGCGTATCCGAGAGCTAACCCCAGCGCGAGAAACAGCGCCACGCGAGCCCAGACCATGCTGGTTTCAGAGAACGCGTAGCCATTGACGATCAACACCAGGGCCAGGGTGGCGCCGAGGGCAACGCCGGCCACGACTGCCGCGCCCTTGGAAATCGCCATCCAGCGCAGGCGCTTCTCGAGGGCTCGCAAGTAGGTGTTCAACTGCTCACGCGTGTTCATGCCGCTTTCCTCGCCCCTTCCTGGCGTTCGGCCGGAGGCCGCAGGTACCCGTTTGCCACCGCGGATTCGACCAAAGCTATTACCAACAATAGCAACAAAATCACTGGCGAAAGGCTCCACGGGGTGGTCTTCTGGTCCGCCGTTCCGCCCACCCCGGCGTCGTTGGTATCGCCAGCTCCGGTACCCTTCCAAAGGTTCAAGGTATCGTCCGGGATCACCGTCAAATCGGACTCGCGCCGGTCCGCGTGCGCGGCCACAACGGAGTCCTGCCCGCTCGCGGTCTTCACCTCGTAAAATCCTTCGCGAGTCAGAGGATAAGTGGTCGCCGTAGTGGCTTCCTGCAGTGTCAGGGCATTCTTGCCGTCGGGGTCGATCACCACCGCCGCTGCGTTCTTGCTCTCATGCGTGCGTAACTCGACGTACGAATCCACTGGGACGTTCACCGGTTGTTCCGCCCCTCCGCCGGCCAGATAGGCCGCCGATTGCAACACGAATGGCACCCAGTAAGCCCCGTGCAAGGGCAGGTCGTTGGAAATATTGTCGAAGGTGGAAGTAAACACCAGCACCTTCCCTTCACCGATTTGACGTTCCAGTAACAAAGGTGTTTGGTCATTCAGCCGCGCCAGAATCCTGGCGTCCTTCGCCGGCGCGACTCCCACGGTTTGATAGAAGTCCACGCCCTCCAGCCGTTCCAGGCCCTTCATCACCGGATGACCCGAGTCGGTTTCCGAGACGCTCAGAAACTGTTCGCCTCCGCGGCTCGCGTAATTGGACGCCTGAATCGGATCGCCCTCCACCGGAACCTTCGCCATCGCCACCGAATCCGGACCCAGCGCCACCAATAGAGATTTTCCCAAGCTCACGTAGCGCTGCAAATTCTCCTCGAGCCCCGGAGGCAATGGCCCGAGATCGTTCAGCACCACAAGGGCGTATCCGTTGAGCTGCGCCGCCGCCGCAGTCTCCGGCCTCTGGACGTCCAGCTCGAAAGCCGCATCCGTGGCCGAGTCCAGCGCGGCACGATAGTAAAGCTGCGCCTTGGGTTGGCGCCCGTTGTCGACGAACAGAATCTTCTTGGGATCGCTGCGCTCAACCGAGAAGGGGAAGCTATCGTCACCCGGCAGGGAGTCGGCCGAGTCGATCCGCACCTCGCAGTGGTTGAACCCGTAGGATGCCGGCAATTCGGAGAAATCGACCTGCGCGCGGCCGGGCTGTCCTGGCTGCGCCGCGGGCACGTCCACCTGCTTGGACTGCACGGTCTTTCCATTCAGCACCAGCGAAACGTTGCGCTTCGCCGCCGCTGTCCCGAACCCGGCGACCGTCGCCGTGATGTGCACCCGCTTCGGATCGTAGACACGCGTCGGCGCGACCACATTCTCCACGGTCCAATTGGGAAGCTCGCCTCCGACCGGATGCAGAATTAGCGTTGTGTCTCCCGCCAGGCGAAGGTCGGTGAAGCCCGGCGGCAGAGCCGTCTTCTGAAGGTCGCTGACCAGATGCAAGTCGATCGGCATCTTCGAAGATTCCGCCAGCGTCCGCGCAAACCGCGCCAGCTCGCCGAAATTCCCTCGCCCGTCGGTCGGCTTGATCGACGCGATGCCGCCGCGCAGCTCCGCCGGATCGTTGGTCTGCCCGGTCATCGCCTGCACCGTGCCGCTCAGCGCGACCACTTGGGCGGCCGTGGTTCCGGGGATGCCTGCGATGATGTTCTGTGCCTCGCGCTTGGCTTTATCCAGGCGCGATTCCCCCCCTTGCGTGGCGCGCATACTGAAGGAATTATCCACCGCCACCAGCACCAGCTTCTTGCCGGCAGCCTTGGGTGTCGCGCGATTGATGAACGGATTCGCGAACAGGATCGCCAGCAGCACCAGCATCAGCGTCCGCAAGATGAACAACAGAATGTGGTCCAGCCGGCGATGGACTACGGAGCTCTGTTCCCGCCGCTCGAAAAACATCAGCGAGGGGAACGGCCGCGGATCCATCTTATGGCGCTTGAGCAGGTGCAGCCAGATCGGCAAGCCGACCGCCGCCACTCCCGCCAGAAACCAGGGGGACAGAAAACCCATCTACAGCCTCCCCGTGCGCAGCGCCAGATACTCGCGCAAGGCGGCATCCAGGGGCCGGCCGGTGTCCACCAGGAAATAATCCAGCCCGGCGCCTTTGGCCCGGCTCTCGATGTCCTCCAGGTGCGTTCTCATCTTGTCGCGATATTCGTGCGCGGCGTAATCCGGAGTCACTTCCATGGTTTCGCCGGTTTCCAGATCCTCGAACATCACCGGATGCCTCAGCTTGGGATGAATCTCTTCCGGATCGAGCAAGTGAAACAGCACCACTTCATTGCCGCGGAACTTGAGCGGCGAAACCATCTCGATCACTTTTTCCGGCGCTTCCCAGAAATCCGAAATCACCACCACCATGCCGCGCCGCCTGAGGAAATCCATCAGGTGCGCGAACGGCGGCACCAGATCGGTGCGCTTGCCCGCCTGCGCTTCCTCCACTCCATGCAACAGGCGGTGCATCTGTCCCTGCCGCGTCGAAGGCTGCACGAAATTGCGCACCTGGTCGTCGAAGACCACCAGCCCCGCGGCGTCTCTCTGCAAGTGCGCCAGATACAGGACCGATGCCGCCAGGAACTTGGCGTATTCCAGCTTCTCCACGCCGCGCGAGCCGTATTTCATGGACCCGCTGGTATCCAGCAGCACGTTCACCTGGCAATTCGTTTCGCCACGATAGCGCTTCAGGTACATGCGCTCCGTGCGGGCGAACACGTTCCAGTCCACGTGGCGCAGGTCGTCGCCCGGATTGTAGGCGCGATACTCGGCGAACTCCTGGCTGAATCCGAAGTCCGGCGATTTATGCAGACCGGAGATGAAACCGTCGACAACCGTCTTGGCGATCAGGTCCAGGCTGCTGAGCCCGGCCAGCACCGCGGGATCGAGAAAACGCTGCAACATGAGGGCGCCCCGTTTCGCTTCTTGCCGCTAATCGCGCGGAGCAGGCATCGCCTCCAGCAGCTTCTTCAGGATGTCGTCTTGCGTGAGCTTGTCGGATTCGGCTTGGAAGTTGAGCAGAATGCGGTGCCGCAGAATCGGCCGCACCAAGGCCTGGATGTCCTGGTAAGAGACGTGATAGCGGCCCTGCATCAGCGCTCGAGCTTTGGCCGTCAGCACCAGGTTCTGCGCCGCGCGGACGCTGGCGCCGAAGTTGACGTACTTCTTGATGAAGTCCGGAGCCGACACGTCGGTTGAGCGCGTGCCTCGCACCAGTTGCACCGCGTAGCGCGCCACCGAATCGGCGATCGGCACCATGCGCACCAGCTTCTGGAAATCCAGAATCTCTTCCGCGTTGGTCACCGTGTCGGCCTGGGAAAGATGCGTGGTGGTGGTCAAATCGAGCACCTCGATTTCGTGCTCCGCCGAGAGGTAATCGAGCAGCACATTGAAGATGAAGCGGTCGAGTTGCGCTTCCGGCAGCGGGTATGTGCCTTCCAGTTCGATCGGGTTCTGCGTCGCCAGCACGAAGAACGGGGGCCGGATCTTGTAATGATTGCCGCGCACCGTGCAGGAAAGCTCCTGCATGGCTTCGAGCAGCGCGGATTGCGTCTTGGGAGGTGTGCGGTTGATTTCGTCGGCCAGCAGCACGTTGGCGAAGATCGGGCCGGGTACGAAGGTCCAGGTGCGGCGGCCGGTGCCGGGATCCTCCTCGATGATGTCCGTACCGGTGATGTCGGACGGCATCAGGTCCGGCGTGAACTGAATGCGCCGGAAATCGAGACCGAGGATGGTGGCCAGCGTCCTAACCAGCAACGTCTTGGCGGTGCCCGGAAGACCGGTGATCAGGCAATGGCCGCCCACGAACAGCGCGATCATCACCTGCTCGATCACCTCGTCCTGGCCCACGATCACGCGGTGAACCTGGGTCACGATCTCATCGCGGATCTTCTGGAACCGCGCCACGCGCTCCTTCAGATCGCCGGTCTCTAGAGTTTGTATGGGGAGAGTTGACATTTTCGAATCTTTGCCCGTTTCTTCTTGGCTATTTATTAGCGTTCGAGGATTTTGCGTTCAATTCCAGCAATAACTTTTCTGCATCGCGGTAACCCGGAGCGACTTCGAGCGACGACAACACTTCGTCCATGGCCTTGGCGTTATTGTTCGCCTCTTCATACGCCCTGGCGAGCTGGTAATGCGCGCCCGCCGGGTCCACCGGTTTCAGCGCGATCACCGCGCCGTATTCGCGAATCGCGCCGGTGGGGTTGCCCAGCTCCATATCCAGGTCGCCGAGCATCTGGTGCTCCTTGTCGTCGCGCAGATAAATGTAGTTGATCTTTTCGAGCGTGGCCGCCGCGGCGCGCTTGTCTCCGCCGGCGATCTGCATTTTCGCCAAGTCCCTCAGGGTATCCGGATTGCGTCCGCCGATATCCGCATAGCGCTTCAACTGCTCCATGGCCTTGGGCGTGTCATTTTTTGCCTCATAGGCCTTCGCCAGAGCCTCATACACGCTGCCCGGATCGACGTAATCGGCGTAAATGTCGCGGATCGCGACTCCCTCCTTGATCACCGCGTCCCAATCCTTCTTCTTGACATCGTCGTTGATCTCACGGACGCCCTTGGTCCAGGTCTCGAAGCCGTCCACGGGGGTCTTGTACTGCGCCTCCACCCAGGGAATGAACTGCTTGTCGAACTCTTCCGGTGTGACCTTCAATTCTTTTTGAATAATGTCCGGCGTGGTCATCTTGGCCGCGAAATCGTGGATCATGTTGAGCACGGTGTCGTAGCCCCACTTCTGAATGATGTAGGTCAGCGTGCGGCCGCCCTGGAAGTAGCTGACAATCACCTGCTCAGGATAGGTGGGGTGAACATATCCGCGCTCCAACTCCGCGATCGGGAGCAGCTTTTTCTCCTTGATCGCCAGCAGGCTGGCGTGATCCAGGCGATCGCCCCAATCCGGATGGATCGCGGTTTCTTCATACACCGCCAAGCCTTCGGTGAACCACCGCGGCACGCGGCTGTTGGTCATCGAGAGCACGTAGACGTGGCTCATTTCGTGCCACAGCGTGGTCGCCCAATGGAACGTCCCGGGACCACGCTGCGGATCGGCGGCGCTGGGCGAATCCATCGCGACGACATTGTCAAACGTCACGCCCAGAGCTCCCAACCCCGGCATGCCCATGGTGCGCACCGCGAAATCTTCGTGATTGGGATACACCTCCACCTGTACCGGCACGTTCAGATGATACTTGTACTTTTTGTCGTAGGTCTTGAGGATTTCGTCCAGTTCGGCTTGCAGGTACGGCCGCACCAGCGCGGATTCCTTCTTTGGAATCCTGAGAATCGTCGTTGGCGTCTTGAAGGTGTCGAAATTCTTGTAGCTGTCGATCAGCCGAAGGGTGTTCTGCGTGGCCAAGTCCTGAAAGTTGTCGTTCCAGGCGTGCTCCAACTCTGCCTTGGCTTCGTCTTCCTCACCCAGTCGCATCAGGTTGATGCCTAGTTGGCTGCGCGCGCTGTCGAGCGCCGGTTCCAGCTCCAGCGCTTTACGGAAATACAGAACTCCTTCTGGATAACGCCGGTTGAGCTGGAAGAAGTAGCCGGCGGTTTCGTACGCTTTGCCGTAGTGCGGATTCACTTTCAGGATTTTGTCGATCCAGGGAGAACTGGTGTTGATCTGCCCCGGCGGAGGAGCCGTTGGCTTGTCGTTCATCCAATCGACGGTGGCCAGAATCGACATCGCGTCCAGCGCTTCGGGCGAAATCTCCAAGGCTTTGTTCGCTTGTTCCACCGCCTCGGCATCGTTGTTGTCTTCCAGGGCTACACGCGCTAGCAGCTCGCGCGCTTCATACAGCTTGGGATTGGCTTCGATGGCCTTATCGGCCAGCTTGGCTGCATCGCCGAAATTCGCTTCGGCAACCCGGGCGAGGCCCAGCATCGCCTCGGCATCCTTGTCGTTGAGTTGCAACGCCGCCTGGAATTGATCGCTGCCGTCGCTCGGTTTTCCCGCCGGCACTTCGAACAGGAACGTGCCGTAGCGTACTTTCAAATGGGCATCGTTGGGCCGGCCATCGACCGCGTCATTGAAAGCATCGAACGCACCCCTCCAATCGCGAGTTCCCCACAAGCCCTCCGCGCGGATGGCCGGGTCGCCGGAGCGCGTTAAACCTTCCCAACAGGCCTGCTCGCCCGCGTCGCCGTGCTTGCGCAGGGTTTGGCAGTGCGCCACGGCGGCCAGGTCCGCAGCGGTAGCCGGAGGCAACGTGGCTTTGGCCGCCGCTTTTCCTTGACCGGATTTTCCCGATCCGGTTCCCGCGCGAGACTGCCCCCACAGGGCCAGCCCAACTATAAACGCGGCGAAGGAAATGCCGACCGCAACGCGAAACTTCACTTGTCCAGC
Source organism: Bryobacteraceae bacterium (assembly GCA_030041495.1). Lineage (GTDB taxonomy): Bacteria > Acidobacteriota > Terriglobia > Bryobacterales > Bryobacteraceae > Palsa-187. Next base: position 72,342 of record JASHNT010000028.1, read on the forward strand.
TCCTCTTGCGTTTGCGCGCGATCGATCATGAGCTGCTGCAACCGCTTCCGGTAATCCGCCGGATCGATCGAAGCTTTCTCATACTTGAGCTGGTCGAGCTCGGCGTCCAAATCTTCCAGATGTTTCACTAGTTTCTGCTTAGCAGGATCTTTCGCTACCGCGGCCGAGGTTCCCAGATGCACCAGGACGAAGCGCGCTGCATTCAGTCCTTCGCCATTGTCGGCCCCGGGATCTTTCACGCCCTCGCCCTTGCCGGCATCTTCGATGACCGCATGCTCGGTCGCGAGCCGGTTCTCGGTAGTGAAAAACTTCTCGACCTTGGCCTGCGCGTATTTGAACGCCTCCAGCGCGGAAATCGAGTCGTTCTTGTCGGTGTCGCTCGCCGGATCGAGCAGAGCTTCGATCCAGTAGCGCGGGAAAATTACCACCGAGCTCTTCTCCGTCCCGGTCTTGGTTGCCGCGATGACCACGCGCTTCGGCTTTTCGAGAATCGGGATCGCCCCGCCGCTCGAAGTGGTCATGTCGACGATCAACTGCCGCGCCGGAATCTTGTCCAGCAACTGGCCCAACTCCGTCGCCGAAATATCCGGCCCCGGCAGAGCCAATTTATAATCGCGATCGTCGAAGGTGCCGTGCCCGATCAGCGTCACCACCACCTGATCGTCGGGTTTGGTGGAGGCCAGCGCGCGCAACTTCGCCTCGACATTAACCTTGGTCGCTTGCGCGCCGCTCAAAGTGTCCACCTTGGCGGTTGGATCGGCCCGATAAATTTTATCGAGCTGCTTAGCCCAATCCTCGAAGCGCTGCTCGAATTCGGCTTCCCCGCCCAATCCGGCCACCGTCACGAAGTAGGAATCGGCGTAGGCGGCCGTCGCGAACACCGTCAGCAGACCGATCAATAGCGGCTTTTTCACGTGAAACACCGTCCTACTCAAATCACACCCCAGCTCGTCAAATCACACCCCAGCTACGCCGCAGCGTCCATTCGGCCGCCCGTAGCCCCGCAATCAACAAGAAAATCACCGGCATGTCCCACAAATCGCGCGTTTCACGAACTGTGATGCCGGCCTCGGAGTAAGTGATGTCTTTCGCGAGTTTTCCGGCTTCATCCGGTCTATAATACCTCCCGCCGGTCTCGGACGAAAGCTTCTCCAATAATTCCCGATTCTGTTCCACATGAAAATGTTCCGCGACCCCGTCTTCCCGCCGAAAACTGATCGTGTCGGAGCCCAAATCCTCGGTGCCGCGCTTGGCCGAAATCTCCACCGCGTAGGAGCCTTCTTTCGGCGCCGAGTAGTCCGCAGAGTACACGCCCAGCTCCAGCGGCTCCGGCCGCATATCCACCATCTCCGAAATCCCGTCCGGGCCCAGAATGTGCGCCGTAACCGTGGCGTCTCCTGCCGGGAGATAAGTGGTATCGCGAACCTCCGCCCGGAGTTTAATGTTGGAAATGTCCGAGATTACCGACTTGGGCGTCGAGCCTGTCACGCGCTTGGGCGTGTCGTTCACCAGCCAGCGCAGCAACTGGCGGTAGAACATTTCGTGATCCATATTGGAGACAGGCTGCAGCATCTGCCAGCGCCAGCTCCCCGCCGTCGCGAACACCGCCGTTCGTCCCAGCCCAAAAGGCTGGATGATCAGCAGCGGCAGCTTCCCTCCTCCGCCGCCTCGCGGAATCGAATAAGCAAGAACCGTTGCACCCGGCTTAGGCGTTCCGGGATCCTGAAAATTCATCAGGTAGGGCAGCTTCTTCCAGTGCTCGGCGTTTTTCTCGGGGTCTTCATCCAGGCGCGTGATCAAGCTCTCGCGGCCTTCCTTGGAAAGCTCCACATCGGCCGCGTCGATCACGTAGGTCTTCGATTTGCGTTCCGGCAAGACCACCGGGAGCAGATCGTTGAGTCCGCTATTCTGGTAGCCTCCGTCGGCCAGTGAATCCTTGCCGCCCAGCAGCAGCAACCCTCCTCCGCGCCGGTCGACGAACTGATGGATCAACATCTGCTGCTCCGGCTTTAGGTACGCCTGATCCACGCTGCCCAGAATCAACCCCTCATATTGGAACAGCTCCTGAACCTTGGTTGGAAAGCCATCCACCAAGTCGACGTTCGCGTCCTGATCGCTGAGCAACTGCCGGTACATCTTGTCTTGGGTGGTGCGCAGATCGGTGGTCAGACGGATGGTCTTGTCGTCCTCAACGGCCCTGCGCAAAAACTTGAACTCCCAGCGCGGTTCTCCCTCAAAATACAGGATTCTTGGTTTTCGATCGTCTACGCTTACCAGCTCCGTCACCAGGTTGTTCCTGGTGTTCTCCTCGCTGGCCAAAGGGTCGACGTAGATCTGCACGGTCTTCACGCCAGCGGGTCCGGCGCTGAACAGCACCTGTTCGACTTGCTCGACGCCGTCCGCCTTCAACGTGATCTCCTGCGAGTTGAGGATTTTCCCGTCTTCCTTCACGTTGATCTTGACCTTTTGCCCGGCATAGCCGTGCTGATGCAGGTGAACCATCGCCGACAGACGCGAATCCGGAAGCGCGCGAGGAGGCACCTCGGCGTCGGTGATCTCAAGGTCGTGACTTAATTTCTCTTTGCCGAAGCCGATGGTGTGCACGGGAATCCGCTGGCGCCGGATCTCCGAGATCGTGTCCAAGTCGATTCCGCCCGAATTGTCCGCGCCATCGCTCAAAAGCACCACCGCGCCGATAGGCAAGCTGGCGGCGTCGTCCACCACCTGCTTCAGGCTTTCTCCGATGTGCGTGGCCTGACCTTGCGCGGTGACTTGATCCAGCTTCTCGATACGCTCCAGATGATCGCTCATGCGATATAGCCGGACTTGAAAGTTTCCCTGTAGCTCCTTGATTAAAGAAGAGTTGAGGACATTGACAGCGGCATCGCGGCGGGTCGAAGAGCCTTCGTCCGCGATGCTCATGCTCTCCGAATCGTCGACGACCACGGCTACGATGTTCTGTTGCGGTTTCAGCGTCGCCACGCTGAGCGCCGGATGCCAGAGCAGGAATAGCAGCAGAGCCGCCATAGCGGTTTGCATCAACCACACCGCCACCGACCGCACGCCTCCCATGCGGGGAGAATCCGTCCCTGCGGCCCTGGGCGATCCGGGCCTCCATACCAGCCATGCCAGCCCCGCCCCCACGATCACCAGGCCCACGCCGAACAGCCACATCGGCCAAGAACTCAACAGGACGAATGTGCCCCGCGAGAACACCTGGGATGGGTACTTGAACAGGAACTCGAACATGCGGATGCGTGCGCCCCTTTAGTGAGTCAAATCATACATGACGTAATTTACCGCGATGCGATACGCCAGACCAGCCCACTTCTCCGGATAGCGGGGATCGTCGGACCACTCCCAGGCATCGCCCAAATCCATGTTGTGGCAGATGGCCACCATCACCCGGCCATGATCGTCGTAGACCGCGCGCCAGTGCGGGTCGAACCCGTCATACTCATACGTCTTGTGGCTGATCGACCATTGCCATCCCGGCACCTGAAACCGGTCGCTCAAGTCATATATGACGTGGAAGATGGGGTCTTTGTTATCAATGTCGACGATCTGCCGCTCGGGGAACACCTTCTGCATGTTGCGGCGAAACACGTTCCACTCGATGGTTCCGTGAAAATCGTCCACCATCAGGAAGCCTCCGCGCAGCAGATAATCGCGAAGCTGATCCGCCATCGCATCGGTCAGAGCCCAGTGCCCCGGTTCGACCGCGTAGAGCATCGGCCAATTGTAAATGTCGTCGGTGCCGTCGAGCTCCACCACCTGCTCGACCGAGCGCGTGTCGATGCGCGTCAGCCGGCGGATGCCCGCCAGCAGATGACGGTCGGAGCGGGGATAGTCGATGGTCCAATTGAGCGGACCCCCGTCCACCGGGTCGCCAAAGACGTCGTACCAGCCGTGTAAAGTGCCCGTGGCCGGATATTTCAGACGCGCGCGAGTCCACTCCGTCTTCTGGTTGTAGTCCGGGGGAAGAGGAATTTCGCCGAGCCGGTACTCTCTAGCCTCGTATTCGCGAAAAGGCTTCTGCGCTAGCAACATGCCCCAAGCTCCCAGGGTGACCAGCACTACCACAGAGGCATTGCGAAGGCGCATCCATATCCTCAGGTGTCAACAGCATAACACACCGGGTCAGTGGCTCAAATCGTAAATGAAGTAGTTCATCGCGATGCGGTACGCGAGCGAAGCCCACTTCTCCAGATATTGAGGCTCATCGGAGTGCTCCCAGGCATCGCCGAGGTCCATGTTATGGCAGATGGCGACCATGATGCGGCCGCGGTCGTCGCGAATACAGCGCCAGTGCGGCGGCTTGCCGGTGGGCCCTTTTTCGTAGGTAATTCCGGTTTCAAAATACTGCGCGCCGGGCACCTGAAAACGGTCCTGCAAGTCGTAAAGCACGTGAAAAATCGGATCGCCGTTGGGTATATCTTCGATCTGACGGTCGGGAAATACCAGGCTCATGCTGTCGGTGAACACCTGCCACTCATTGATGTTCTGCCCGTCGTTGACGTAGTGGTCGCGCGCGTTGGAGCCGTGGAAATCGTCCACCATCAGAAACCCTCCACGCAGCAGGTACTCGCGGAGCTGCGCCGCCTGATCGGCGGGAAGTTTCCAGTGCCCGACCTCCACCGCGTACAGCACCGGCCAATTATAGATTTCGTCGGTGCCGTCCAGCGAAACTACCTGTTCGACGGACTTAGTATCGATCCGCGTCAGGCGCCGCACGCCTTGCAGCAAGTGCCGGTCGGAGCGGGGATAATCCATGGTCCAGTAGCCCGGAAAAGGACTGCCGTCGCGCATCACCAAACGCGGATTATCGGGATAGCCGTAGATATCGGGGTAGCGCAGCCGCGCGCGCGTCCAATCCGCTTTCTGCTGATAGTCTTGCGGAAGCGGAAAATCGTTGTATTCGATCGCGGGCCATTCCTTGAACGGCTTTTGCGCGAATAGGGTGCCGAAGAACGACACCAGACCACAGGCAACAACAAGACCTATATTGCGGTATCGCATGCCATTGCCACTGCGATTCCTACGTTAGCACACGGGAACAGCGGCACAGGCCCGCGCCGGAGATTTTTCAGAGCCGTCTTACTTCGCCGAGGCTTCTTTGGCAGCCCAGGAATCCTGGTTGCGATTGGTCTTCCAGTAGCTGTCGCCCCACCAGGCGTCCTTGTCCTTGGAGTCGCCATTGGCCGAGGCAGCTTTGGCTTCTTCGGGTTTGCCGGTCCGACCTTCGATGGTCTGCAGAACGCTAGACGCGGCCGGCTTAGCCAGCTCCAGCGTCATGCTCTGGTTCTCGCCCAATCCGTTCTTGAATTCCAGCACTAACAATTGCGTCTCGGTCCGGTGCAGGCGCTTGGGCAGGTCCCACACTTTGTAGGCCGGGGCATCGTGGCTGTGGGTTTGGGTCGGGCCCAGCTCCGCGCGCAAAATGTTGGCATACGGAACCGCCACTTCCGCCAATCCGGTGCGGAACACCATCGAATTATTGTCGGTGAACACTAGCGTTCCGCCCGTGTTCGGCTTTAGCGAAGCGACGTTGCCATCGACGTACGTGGTGGTTTCCGGCGGCGGAGCGGCGCAAAGGAGAGCGCAGGACATTACGGTGAAGGCTGCGAATAGAGCGGTCTTGGTCATGATGGGTCAATCCTCCCTCATGACTGGATCGGCGGGGAGGCTTTCGACCTTTAGTCCTTGGGAGCCGATAGTACTGGTTGGCGGTTTTCTTCTAAGTTTTCGCCCGCGAAACGGAGCGCGCGGGTTGAGTTCACTTGGGCGTAATGAGGGTACCCGCGCGCCCTTCGCGCGGCTCCTCCACCCAACGCCGGACCGCAAAACGCGCGAACAGGAGCAGTAAAATGGCGAATACGCTGTTCGCCAGCGCGTCGGCACCCATTAGCCCCCGGCGGCCGGCGGCGTTGTAAGCCACGCCATCGACCTTAGTCATATAGGCGATAGGAAGATTGCCACTGGAGCCGAGCAACGAGTATGCCGTTCCCGCGGCGTGCGGCCGTTTACCCAAGACCTCCAGTTCCAGGGCCGTGAAGGCGGCATATGCCATTCCGGCCGTCAGCGAGTAGCCGATGTAGCCGCCCGCGTAGGTGAACGGAGTCGCCGGCCCCAGCGCCATCCAGGCGGAAAAGATCGCGCTGAACAATCCAGCCGCCGTGTAGGCCGTTGTGCGGCGGACGCGGTCGCACAGCAGGCCTCCCAGCATGCAGCCAAGGACCGAAATCAACCCTCCCGCCACTCCCGATACCCAGGCCACCTGAGCGTCGGAAGCGTGATAGTCCGGGCCAACGCTCGAAATCAGGTTGGCCACCGCGGCGCTGCCCACCGGCGATAGAAAAAACACCAGCCCGAGCCAGGTGGCAGGAGCACGCAACAGCGTCCACACATCGCTCGCCAAGGCTCGAAATAATGCGCCGGGAGGCTTGCGTGGCATTCGCTCCTCGATGAGCCACAGCGCGGCGAGAGCCGGCAAAAACACCATGGCGGCGCAAATGACGCTCAGCACCCGAAGCGGCGTAAACCCGGCCAGCCAGATGGCCAAGCCGGCCCCTAAAGCTCCGCCGCCCAGGTTGCCGGCATTGTACCAGCCGCCGGCGCGCCCGCGCAGCAGCGGATCGATGGTGGTGCTCAACAAGGCGCCGCAGGAGGAGGAGAGCAGCATCGAAACCACGTTGCCGGCGAACAGGAGCGTGGTGAGTTGCGCCAGGGTGGCCGAGGTCCAGACAATCGCGACCCAGGCGCACAGCGCCGAGGCTCCCGCCGCGATCATCACCCAGGTCCTCCGCAGAAGTCCGGTGTCTACCACCGGCGACCATAGAAAATACCAGAAGTTGGGAATCGCCGACACGGCGACCACTCCCGCGATGCGGTCCACCGGGACGCCGTGCTTGCGCAGCAGAAATGGCATCAAGACGGTGATGACACCGTTGAAGGACCCATAAGGAACCGTGAGAATCCCGAACAGCCAGACAGGATTGTACCGGGTGGAGTTCAAGCGAACCAGTATCGCGCGGATCTAGGGCACGCCGCTCGGCCCCTTACCTCAAGCGGCGCAAGCGTTTGAAACGAAGGAGCCGGTCTAGCGCCGGCCGCGCCCGCCCCCGCCGCCAGCTTCGCGTGCGGCCATCGGGCGAGCTTCGTTTACAACCACGGCGCGGCCCATCATTTCCTTGCCGTGGCAACTGTCGACGGCCTTCTGAGCGGAGGAATCGTCGTTGATTTCGACGAATCCAAACCCACGGGCCTGACCGGTAAAGCGGTCGCGCATGACAGTCACGGTATCCACCGCCACGCCGTTTTCAGCAAAGAAGTTCTGTACATCTTGTTCATTTGCTGCATAGGGGAGGTTTCCGACAAAAAGCTTCTTCACTCAAGAACTCCTTCTTGTAGTTGGAGGGCCGGAGCATGGTCCGCGCTTCGAGACGTGGATGGAATTGGGGAGACCTGTAGGCGGACACCAGACAGGCGCAGGCAGCAGACGCTATACGTCGAAACGGAACCGGAAGTCAGACCGGGCACTCCAATACGGCAGTAGTATGCCAGAAAGCAGTTTCGGAGTCAAAGCAAAAAGTTGTATGCCTTCGGTGCGCCTCGGCGTGGATCAATGGCACCTGCAGCGTCTGAGTTAGGCACAAACGGAGTCAGACGCGAGGAGACGCCGCGGCATTCGGGGCAGTTCGGCGCGACATTAGAAACTAAAACGCGCCACCAGGGTGCCGGTTCGGGGAAGCTGGTAAAGTTGCCCGACCACCGCGTTCTGCGTGTAGGTCGGAGCCACACCTGGGCCGGAGAGCGTCTCATTGATGATCCCAAATCCGCTGGAGTAGATCCCCTGCCCGTTCTTGGCTGGCGCCGCCTCAGGAGCCGTGGTGGTGGGATTGCCGATCTGCGTCCGGTTGAAGATATTCACAAATTCCCCGCGGATCTGCAGGTTGAACCGCTCTTTGATGCGGAAATTGCGAGCCAAGTTGGCGTTCTCTTGTGGCCGCCGCGCGGAGCGGAAGTCGCCGTAATAGGTTCCAACGGCAGGACCGAATGTCCCGTTGGCCGGGTTGGCCCACGCCGCAGGATTCAACACCTGATCGAAATAGGGATTAATGCAGCCACAGTTAAGGTTCTTGAGAAACAGCGGCTGGCCAGGCACCCGGAACTGCTCGGTTGCTCCGGCACCGTTCGTACCGCCTAAATAGTTGGTGGTCGTGGCCAGCGGGGGCGCCAGCGGCAGTCCGCTGCCGTACTGCAGGAACGCGCCAATCTGCCAGTCCTTGGTGAGCATCGCCACCCACCTATTTTCGGAAGCCTTGGGAGTGGTGTACAGAATGTTGGCGTTGAACAGAAACGGCTGGTCAATCGGCTGCAACGACTTGTCGGACTGCGCGAACAGAATCGGCCGGATCGCTTGCATCGTCTTAGACCAAGTAAACGTGCCATTCACCTGCAGTCCGTGCGACATGCGCTTTGTTCCCTTCATCTGCAGTGAGTCGTAGTAAGTGTTGCCGGTGGGCGAATCCGTCACTGTGATTGTGCTGAACTGCGGATATGGCCGGACTGCGTTCAGCAAAGTATTGGTTGTCGGGTAACCCGCATACGGCGTCAGCGTCCCAACCCGCTGAATCACCGCGGCGCTATTGATCGCTTGACCGAGCAGAAGGTTATCCGCAGCATTCGAATACGGGTTGAGGCCGTACTGCGCGAATCCCTGCGCGGTCACTTGGTTGACGTAGCCCAGCGGGCCGGTCCACCACACGCCTCGATTACCCACATAGGCAGCTTCCAGCACGAAGTCCCGGGTGATCTCGCGTTGCAGGCCCGCGCTCCACTGGTTCTGGCGTCCCGGCCGCGACGCGTGCGGATCCAGGAGCGACAGGAATCCGCTGGTGGTCTGCCCCGGAAGCGGCGTTTGGCTTACGCTGAAATTCGGCCAGACCGGTTGCGGGATGGTTCCCGGCTGGTTCAGTTGTGCGTATCCGTTCACACCTGTAGGCGTCGCCGTGACATCCGCCGTATTCTCGATATTGATGTCCGGACCGAAGCCGTATGCGATACCCCAGCCGCCGCGAAATACCGTCTTGGAGTTGATCTGATACGCGAACCCAAGCCGCGGACCGAACGCATAAGGATAGTTCTGAACGAACGTGCACCCGCAGGTGCTTTCGAAAATCGCCGCGCCCAGCCTTCCACCCGCCGCCGGATTGGGCGTAGTCAGCCCGAGATCCGCGGACCGTCCGAACTCTTCGCGCGCGGCCGTGGCGTAATCCCAGCGCAGCCCATAATCCACCGACAGTCTGCGCGTAATTTTCCAGGAATCTTGAGCAAAAAGCCCCCATTGTTGCTTGAACATGCGCGCGTCCACCGGAGCGTACTGAGTCGCGGCGGTCGCGTCGCCCAACAGGAAGCTGGCGTACGGGAAACCGACCGTGTACGCCCCCGTCACCAGCGAAGCCGGTATTGAGGTGGCGCCCGCACCGAAAGTTAGTCCCACGCCGGTAGGCGGCGCGGTGATCTGCGCCTGAAACCACACTTCTGCCCCCACCTTGAAGGTATGGCTGCCCTTTACCCAGGTCACGTTGGCGTTGGACGACGGGCGCTCCGTGTGCGTCGCCGTGTGCGCCAGCGCGTTGCCCAGTTGCTGCATTCCACCGAGCGCCTCCGGACTGGTGATGTTGCCGGTAACGATGGTCGGGAAGTTGTAGCTACCCTCGCAACCCTGCAGTTGAATCGCTTGCAGGCAGTTGAACGCGCCGCCATTTTCCGTGTACGGGCTGTGATCGTAAAAATAGATCATGGAGTAGCCCACTCCGACGTGAGCCAGGAGCGTCGGGGTAATGGTGTGGTCGTAATTCAACCGGATCGCCGGGCCGCCGATGGGGATCGAGCCGCGCGCTCCGGTGATCAGCTCAGGCAATCCGTCGGCGTTCCCGTTGGGGGTCGTGTACTGAGCGTTCGTGTTGGTGTGCTGGTAGTAGAAGGAGAGCTTGTTGGCCGCGCCCAGCGTCTGGTCCAGCTTGATCGATGGAATATCGGTGATGCGCTTGCCGGGGTTGGTCCCGACGTAGTTGTTGTACAGCGCTGAATTCGACAGCGTGGGCAAAACTCCCTGAATCGCTACCGCCACGGGACTGAACAGCGTCGTCGGAATTACGTTATTCACGAACGGACTCGCGATGCCCACGCCCGTGGAAGTCACCCCGCGCGTCAGAGGATTATAAATTTCGTTGGCGTAAACCGGATTGCCCAGCGCGTCTTTCGTCACCGGCGTCGAGGGTACGCCCAAAGCCGTGTTGAATCCCGTGCCGCCGTTGGGCGAGATCTGCGAAAAATTTCCCGCCTGGTACATCGCGTTGGGCAGCGTATCGGTAAAGGTCAGGGCCTGGTTCTCAATGAAGTATTCGTAAGAGAAGAAGAAGAAGCTCCGGTTGTGCCCGTTGTAGACCTTGGGAATCAAGATCGGTCCGCCGATGGTCCCGCCATAATCGTTGCGGCGGCTGCGCGGCCGGAACTTGCCGCCCGAGGGATCGGCCGGCGTCCCCGAGTTATAGGAAAACGGATCGCCCGCGTTCAGCGCCTCATTCTCGAAATACTCGTAGGCGCTGCCGTGGTACTGATTCGTGCCGGATTTCATGGTGATGTTGAACAGCCCGCCGCCGGCCTGGCCGTATTCGGGAAGGTAATTGCTGGTCTGCACCGCCATTTCTTCCACCGCATCCGCGCTGGGCTGGTTCTGCATGATCGCGTAGGCCACCGTGTGATCCGTATTGTCCAGACCTTCGATGCGATACGCCGCCGTGTTGGTGGGCGCGCCGTTGATGATCATGTTGTAATTCGCGAAGTAGTTCACTCCCGGCAGAAGCACCACAGAATTGAAGGGATTGCGAATCCCGTTGCTCCCGGCGTTCGCCGTGCCGATGCCCAACACCGGCAATTCGTCCAACTGCGACAGCGTGATATTATGCGCCACGTCGCCGCTCTCCGTCTTGAGTAGCGTGGCTTCCGCGGTCACGGTCACCGCTTCTGTCGCCGCACCAACCTCAACGCTCATATCGAGAGGCAAGACCTGGCCGGCGTCCACGGTGAGCCCGGTGCGCAACAACTTCTTGAAACCCGGCGCGGTAACCGTAACGCTGTATGGGCCCGGAGGCAGCCGCAAAACCGTATACGCACCCGTATCCGTCGTCGCCGTCGGATACACCACATTGGTGTCGGTGTTGCGGACCTCTACCGGCGCATTAACTATGGCGGCTCCGCTGGGATCGGTGATGATTCCAGAAATGGTGCCGGTTCCAGCCTGACCGAACGCCGCCCCGGCAAACAGCGCAAAACAAACCCCACTCAATAACAGGCGCATAAGTACCCCCCTTGAACAACGCAGTCCATCTTCCGCAACGCGGGTTTGCCCCACAGGCAAGGCTTAAGGGCAGCAACGATGCTACAGCCGTTGTTACACAGGTGTCAAGAATGTTACGAACAAAGGTTGCATGCAAACTTACGCGCAGCGGCGATGCGCCGTGTGCGCGATGCGGCGTGCCCAGATCCAGGCGCGGCTGCGGCGAGTATCGACGAACACGATTTCCTGTTCCCACCAGGCGCCGCCTTTGGCGAGCAAGGCTTCCAGGCGCTGTAGCGAATCCTCGGCGTAACCCGCGATAAAGGCGAGCCTGGTCTCGATGGCGGGCAGAGGGGGCGCATCCAGAGTATACCGAGCATCCCCCTGAACCAATTATTCTCGCTGGTGCCCTGATGGGCCATATGCTCCAGCACGTTGCGTCCGCGCGGGTCGGGAGATTCGGGCACACCGGTAGATTCCTCGTCGCGGAACATGCTCCAGACGCTTAAGACCTTGGTACGTTCGGTTGAGTAAGTATCGATCAGAAATTCATAGCGCACCTAAAACCTCAGGACGTGCCAGAGGCTGGAGAAATCGTCGGTCCAGGTCAGCGCAGCTTCGCCCACGGCAGTCCATCCGGGGCTTTGCGTAAAGCGCGAAACATCGGCGGCGATGGCGACCCACTGCGACGCGCTCTCGCCCGTGTTTTCATTGCGCTGAGTACTGATCTGCGCGGCCTGCCAACCCAGGTGATTCGCGATGCCGCGCGCCACGGGCTCCAGATCCAGCGTTTTATTGGTGATGTGCAGCAGCAGGACGCCCCCAAGCTTGAGACGATCGCGGTATACGTCGGCGCATTCGGTAGTCAGCAGATGTATGGGGATCGAGTCGCTTGAAAATGCGTCGACGGCGATGGCGTCGAAGTCGTGCGCGGCCCCGCGCGACCGCTCCGCCGTTAATTGAACGCGAGCGTCGCCGAGCACGGTATCGACCTGCGCCCGCGAATCCTTCAGGAACCAGAACCACGTATTGGCGATGCGAATCACGGCGGGATTGATTTCGTAGAAGCGGATTTCGTCGCCGGGCTTGCCCCACGCCGCGATGGTTCCGGCTCCCAGCCCTACCACGCCGACGTGCCGCGGTGAAGCGATCTCTCCCAAAGCCAGCGCAACGCCGCTGTGCGGGCCGTAGTAAGAAGTCGGCCAGTCGCGTTTATCCGGCGCCTGATACTCGAAGCCATGGTCGATGCGGCCATGGGTGAGCGTGCGCTTCAGGCCGACCTCGTCCGTGGACTCGGTCACGCGCAGGATGCCGTAGAAATTGCGCACGCTCAACAAGCTCTTCTGCCCTCCGGCGATCCACAAAAACGCAGCCGCGGTGAACACTCCGAGCAGAAGCGAAGAAAGAGGCACGCGCGCCTCGAAGCCTTTCCAAACGCCCAGGCCCTCGCGACCGACCCAACAGATCAGACCCAGGGCGCAGGCCGCGCCGAAGCCGATCGGGAATTCGCTGAACTCGGTGAAGACGCGCGGGGCGATCAGCGCGACGAAGACTCCGCCAAGCGCGCCTCCGGCGGCGACGCACAAATAAAACGTGGTGAGATAGCGTGGCTGGGGCCGTGCTCGCACGAGTTCGCCGTTGCACAACATGCACGCGAAGAACGGCGCGACCAGATACACGCCGAGCTGCCACAGCACCGGAATCGCATTCGCCGCCGCGGAAACCGAGCACGCGACGGCGGTGAACAAACCGGCAAATGCGGCATAGACTGGGCGGCGATACCACCGGTCGCTTTCGAAGGTCAGCACGAAGGTGAGCAGGTACAGCGAGAGGGGCGCGACCCAGAGAAACGGATTGACGGCGATCTCCTGCGAGATTTCGTTGGTGGTGGCGAGAAGAATAACGGAGGCGCTGGTCGAAAGCGCGAGCCACAACAGAATGATTCCCAGCCTGGGCCTGGGCTCAGCGGCGAACTGAGAGGGGGCGGAAGCCCCTTCGCGCGCGGCCCACGCGGCGTACCCACAGATCGCCAGAAACGCAACGTAGAGGCCGGACCAGATCTTCAGTTGCGCTCCGAGAGGGACGTACGGCTCAATCAGGAACGGATAGGTGAGTAGCGCGAGAAAAGAGCCGAGGTTAGAGAGCGCGTACAAACGCCAAGGCGATTCCGCCGGGCGCTCCGCCGCGAACCAGCGCTGGATCAACGGCGCGGTCGAGGAAAGGAGAAAGTACGGCGCGCCTACGGACAAAACCAGCAGGATCAAGATGCGCGCCGTGGGATCGCCACCGGGGCCCGAAGGCCGAATCGCAATCGGCAAAAATCCGCCGGAAGCGGCCAGCAGGATCAGGTGCACCCAGCGCGCGTTGGCCCTCGCCGGCAGGGCGTGTGCGTAGGCGTAACCGGCCAGGAGCAGCACCTGAAAAAACAGCAGGCAGGTGGACCACACTGCCGGAGTCCCTCCAAACTCCGGCAGCAGGTAGCGCGCGGCAATCGGCTGCACTTGAAACAGCAGGAATGCGCTTAGAAAGATGGTGGCGTAAAACCGCCAGGCGGATCTCAACGCTTGCTGACGACCTTCGGCTGATTCTTGGCTGGCACGAACGAGAGATTCTCGGTGAAGAACGGCAGCACTTTCTGCTCGAAGCGGTCACGCACGTGATTGGTGTGATCGCCTTCGTAAGTCTCGAAAGTGTGCTTGATACCGAGCTGGGTCAGCAGCGCATCCATCTGCATGTTGGAACCAGCAAGGGTATCTTGCAGGCCGACATCCATGGCGATGGCCTTGAAGCTCCTCAATGCCGGCAGATACTGAGCGGCGAAGGCCAGCGGCGAGTTGGCGACCCACTCCGCGGCGGCTTCCTGATCGAATTTGCCGTTATCGTTGGGAAGGTCGAAGAATAGCGGCGGCTTTTCAGGATTCGGGCTCCACGCCGCTGCTTCAGCGAACTGAACGTTGCCGAATCCTCCGCCGCGGCCACCGCGCCCGCGGCCGGTTTGCTTGCCGTTGTTGGCCGCGGGGCCCGGCCCTTTCGCGTCACCCCGTCCTGCGGTTCCCCGCCCTGCTCCGCCACGGCCCGCGCCCGGAGGCGGAGGATTATTCATCAGGCAGCACGAGCTCATCGCGTAAATGCTCGAATAAACGTCCGGATACTTCATGGCGAGGCGGAAAGTGCCATAGCCGCCCATCGAATGCCCCATCAAACCTCGGCTGGCCCGGGTGGCGATGGTGCGATAGTGCGTGTCGATGTAGTCAACCAATTCCTTGGTGATGAACGTTTCCCAATCGCCATTGGTGGGCGAGGAAGAATACATCGCTCCGTTGTATTTGTTGAACGAATCCGGATTCACGATGATCATTTCCTTCGCAGTGCCGGAGGCGATGTCTTTGTCGACTCGTGTCGGTATGCCGAAGCCCGGCAAATACTGTTCCGCATTCAGCCCGTAACCGTGCAGCGCATACACCACCGGGTAGCGCCGATTCTTATTCGTCGTGTAGCTGGGAGGCAAATAGACGAAGACATCGCGATCCGGTGAATCGCCGAGCAGGTTGCCCTCCAGCGCCTTGCTGTGGACCTTAATACGTTCGACGGCGTTGGCTCGCGGATTGGGATCCCCGGGAAAGGGGCTTCCGCCCTTTTTCTGTGCCGTAGGGCCTTGAGCAGCTTCGGGCGCCGGGGTTTGAGAAAACGTCCAGCCGGCGGTGGCTGCGACCAACGCGGCGGAGACAATAACTTGGAGAGAGAGCCTGGAGCGTTGAAAATTGAACTTGGAGCGCATGTGTGTTCCCCTCATGTTTGAGCCGCAGACTATTCTACTCCACACGCAAACATTCGCCGGGATCGAGCCGCGAGGCCTTCCAAGCCGGGATCGCGCACGCGGCTGCGCTGCTGAGTCCGATCACGGCAAGTGCGGCCATCCATGTGGCGGGATCTTCGAGATGAGTGCCGTACATCTGGCTGGCGATCAGACGGTACGCGATCAACGCGGCGACAGAACCGAGGGCTGCTCCGCCAGCCATAAGAGTCACTCCTCGGGCGCACAGCAGCCACGCGATTTCGCCCGGCCGTGCGCCCAGCACCATGCGAATGCCCGCTTCGCGATGCCGCTGCGCGACGGTGTAAGAGAGTAATCCGTAGAGGCCGAGGGCGGCGAGCAAAGCTCCGGCAATCGCGAAGCCGCCGATCAGCAGTGCCACAAAACGGCGGGCGCGAAAAGACTTGTCCACAAAATCCTGGAGGCGGTTGATCTCGAACACGGCCTCGTCCTTATCGGTTCCATGGACAATATCCGCGATGCGGCCGACCAGAGCAGCTTGCGGCAGGCGCGAGCGCACCACCAGGGTCAACGAGCTCGGGCTGGATTGCGCCGCCGGGAAATAAATCTGCGAGCTGGTTTCGACGTCGAGTGCAGTGGTCTTGACTGCGCCGACGACTCCGGCGATGGTGAATCTGCGGCCGAACATATCGATCTGCCGGCCGACGGGATCTTCTCCGGCAAAGTGACGATTGGCGAGCGACTCATCGACGATGGCCACGGGTTCTGTGTCCGTGCGGTCCTGGTCCGTGAAGACCCCGCCGCGCAGTAACGCGATGCGCATCGTGGCGAAGTAGCCGGGCATGACGGTGTTGAAGACCGCGGGCAGCGCAACTTTCGGCTTGGGCTTGCCGACGATCTGGAAAGTGTTGTAGTCCTCGCCGTAGCCGAAAGGCAGAAGACTGCACGTGGAGGCGGCGTCTACTCCCGGAACGGCACGGATCTGCTCCATCACTGCGCCGTAAAAATTTGCGCGCTCGGCGGGGTTCTGATAACGCGTGCCGTGCAACTGGGTTTGAAGGCTCAGGATGTTCGCCGGATCGAAGCCGAGCGGCACATCCAGCAGGCGCAGCAGACTATGCGTCAACAATCCTCCGCAAATCAGCAATGCCGTTGCGATGGCCACCTGCGCGACGATCAGTCCCTGGCGCCCGCGCTGCTGGCCTCGACTTGCCGTGCGCTGCGTCCCTCCTTGCTTCAGCGATTCGACGGCATCGGAGCGCGAGGCCGACAAGGCCGGATACAAACCGCAGGCGAGACCTGCGACCAGCGTCAGAGCGAGACCAAACCAGTACACCGGTGCTTCGATTTCGACCGGACCTGCTGGGCCGTACTCCGTCAATAATCCAACCAAGGCTCGCGCCAGCAGCAATGCGCCAGCGCCTCCGGCAATCGACAGGATCAAAACCTCCGAGAAAATCATCCGTGCAATGCGCATCCGGCCAGCGCCCAAAGCCATGCGCACCGAGAGCTCGAACTGACGCGAGGTGGAACGCACCAGCAACAGCCCGGCGACATTCGAACAGACGATCAGCAGCAGACAAGAGACACAGGCGAAGAGAATCGCCATCCACCTGCGCAGCGTGCCGTCATCGTCGCGATTCAAAGGCGCGATATAGAAGCGCCAGCCGGAGGGATCGATGGGATGCTCCTGAGGATCGTTCGCGGCCATCGCCCGGCCCAATTGATCGATGCGCTGTGAGCCTTGGTCGACCGTAACTCCGGGAGCCAGGCGCGCGATCATGCGCAGGTAATGAGTGGACGCCGCGCCCGGCGCGCCGCGATCGAGATTCGCCGGCACCGGGACCCACATCTGCGTGGGCAGCGTCGGAAAGAGGAACGAGGCAGGCATCACGCCGACGATCGGGTAGGTTTCGCCATCAAGCTGAAGCGACCGCGTCAGAATCTGCGGATCGGCTCCGAATGCGCTGCGCCAATAGGCTTCTCCAATGACAACGGCGTGAGGTCCGTGGAAGCGCTCTTCGTCTGCATTGAAGAATCGGCCCATCAGCGGCGGGACCCCGAAAGCGCGGAGCAGACTCGATGTCATCGCGATTGCATTGACTTTTTCCGGGCGGTCCACGCCGGTGCGCGTGAGATCGAGGAAATAGTAGACGCCGGCTTCGGAGAAAAGCTCGCGATGCTGACGCAGGTCAAGGTAGTCGACGGCGGAGGGCTGGGTGTGGCCGATGCCGAGTCCCGGAAAAACGTCGTGCACGGCGACGAGCTGTTCAGGATGCGGATAGGGAAGCGGCTTCAGCACGACCTTGTATAGCGCCGAGAACACGGCTGTGTTGGCTCCGAGTCCGAAGGCGAGCACCGCGACGCATGTGAGCGGCAGCACAGAGTTCCGGCGTAACTGGCGAAAAGCCATGCGCAGGTCGGCCACGATTCCATTCGCCGGCATCATGAACTATTATGAGTCCCATGCGAATTCTCTTGGCGGGACTCACGGTTTGCCTGATGGCGCAGGCGCAGAATGACTGGCGGAGTTACGGCGGCACCGATCCCAATGGCAGCGTCGAGAACCGGCGGTATTCCTCGCTGAAGCAGATAGACACCAGCAACGTCACCAAGCTCATTCAAGGCTGGACGTATAACAGCCGGCCGGCAGACGCGCAAGGCGCGCCGCGCGCTTCGCAGGTGACCCCTCTGGTGGTCAACGATGTTCTCTATCTGGTGACGCCATATCAGAGCCTGGTCGCGATGCAGCCGGAGACCGGCAAGCAGATTTGGATTTACGAGCACAAGCACGCGGGCGGGCGTCCTCCGCGTGGCATCGCCTATTGGCCTGGCGGGGGCGGGGCTCCGCCGGAGATTATATTCGGCACCGCCGATGGGTTTTTGATTGCGCTGGATGCGAAAACCGGCAAACCGGTTTCGGGCTTCGGAACCAACGGCGAAATCGATATGAAAGCCGGCATGATGAACGGTAGCACTGAGCACTATGGGCTCTCGGCCGCGCCGGTGATTTACAAGGACCTGGTGATGACCGGCTCGCACACGATCGACAGCCCCGGATTGGGCCCGCGCGGCGATCTGCGCGCGTGGGACGTCCGCACTGGAAAGCTGGTGTGGACATTTCATTCGATTCCCGAGCCCGGCGAAAAAGGTCACGAGACGTGGCTTAATGACGGTTGGAAGAATCGCTCCGGCACAAACGCGTGGACCACGTTCAGCGTGGACGCTTCAACCGGGACGGTGTTCGTGACCTTCGATTCGCCGGCCGCCGATCTCTACGGCGGTGACCGGCCGGGCAACGATCTGTGGGGCAACTCACTGGTAGCTCTGGACGCCGCGACGGGTAAGTATAAGTGGCATTTCCAGACCATCCATCACGACATTTGGGATTACGACGCTCCCGGGCCTCCGATGCTCACCGAAGTCGCGCGCAACGGAACGCGGATTCCGGTGGTGGTGCTGTCGAACAAGACCGGCTACATCTTCATTTTCGACCGGCGCACTGGCAAGCCGGTTTACGACATCGAAGAAAAGCCCGTTCCAAAGGGCGACGTGCCTGGCGAATGGTACTCGCCCACGCAGCCGGTGCCCGTGAAGCCTCCGCCGATCACGCGGCAAGGCATGACCCGTGATGAGATCGCCAAGGTGACTCCGGAGCAGGAGCAGTTCTGCCAGGCTCTCTGGGATTCCAACGGCGGCACGCATAACGAGGGCGTGTTCACGCCGATGGGAACGAAACAGACGATCGTGTTCCCGGCCAGCAACGGCGGTGCGAACTGGGGCGGAGGTGCCGTCGATCCGACGCTCGGCTACTACTTCATCAACACGCGCAGCGAAGGAGCAATCGGGCACATGGGCAAACAATCCGAGATCCCGCTGAGAGCTGGCAAGAAGGCCGCCCCGAGCGACAGCGGGACTGCGTACGTTCGCATTGGCCCACGCGGGCTGAACACCGGATTTTCCAATCCCATGACCGGATGGCCGTGCCAGGCTCCTCCGTGGGGCGAACTCATCGCGATCAATCTCAGCACCGGCGACATCGTCTGGCGCGAGCCTTTTGGGCGAGTAGACTCGCTGGAGGCTAAGGGTGTGATGAATACGGGTTCGATCAATATTGGAGGCTCGGTCGCCACCGCGGGAGGGCTGCTGTTCATCGGCGCATCCACGGATCAGCGCTTCCACGCGTACGAGTCGAAGACGGGCAAACTGCTGTGGGAGGTGAAGCTCGCGGCGAATGCGCAGGCGAGTCCCATTACCTACATGGGCAGGGATGGCAAACAGTACGTCGCAGTGGTCGCGGCGGACCAGTTGCTGGCGTACCGGCTGCCCTAGCTGAGCAGGATGGATCTGGAAACGATTCGGTATCCCGTCGGCAGGTTCGACTTCAAGGCTCCGTTTCGATCGGAGGAACGCGGCCTTTGGCTCGCGCAGTTGGCCGCGGCTCCGGCGAATTTGCGCAGGGCGGTTGATGGGCTGACTGATGCGCAACTCGACACGCCGTACCGCGAGGGCGGCTGGACTCTTCGGCAAGTGGTGCACCACCTGGCCGACGCGCATTTGAACTGGTACATCCGTCCCAAGCTCGCCGTGACCGAAGACCTGCCGATGACCAAGCCTTACGCCGAGCAGCTTTGGTCGGAATTGGCCGATGCGCGCACGGCCCCCCTGGAACCGTCGTTGCGGATCTTCGAAGGCGTGACCGAGCGCTTGCTCGTGTTCCAGCACTCGCTCACCGATGCAGACTGGCTGAGGAGTTTTCAGCACCCGGAATGGGGACCGCTGACCGTTGAGGACGTGATCCGCGGCATGGCCTGGCACGTGCGTCATCACACCGCGCACATCACGGAGTTGCGCAGGCGGATGGGGTGGTAGCGACGAGAGCCACATGACGTTCGCCGAACTGGTCCGCGTGCTAGAGGGCGCTGGCTTTCGCAAGCTGCGCGAAAAGGGTTCGGTGCGCTACTACGCCAAATCAGGATGGCCGAAGCTGATTCGCGTCGATTACCATGGGAGCAACGAGGTCCCCACTGGGACCTGCCACGCTATTCTCAAGGCGGCGGGGCTGAAGGACAAATGATTGACTTGAATTATTCGCTTACCATCGAGGCTACCAGCGACCCAACATTCTTTGCCTTTTACTCGCCGGAGCTCGAGGGCTTCACAGGGATTGGTCACTCCGTCGAGGATTGCTTGTACCAAGCAAAGTGGGGGATGGCGGAACACATCGCGCTGTTGAAGGAGCAGGGGATGGAAGTCCCACCTGCGAATCCCAACCCGCGAATCGTCATCGAGAACTCGATCCATCGCGACGCGGCATAGCGCTCCCTGGCGGCTCTTTCTCGGGGTCACGGCGCCGTAACAGGGGGACTGTCCATTTGCCTTAGGGGCTGCCCCCGATCAGTTACCCATAGCACCACAGTTCACCGCCGGTTCGGGTTCGCTCACTGGCTTGGAGGCATCACAATGATCCGGGATTCCATGTGATTCGGCCCTCCAGCCCAATCCAGGACGGCATCTCTCGGTTCAGCCACCGCGAATCCCTGGAGGCCCCTGCCAAACGCGAAAACACTCGCGTGGGGGCCGAAGCTGGAGTGAACGCCGGCCCTTGCCGACGACATGATCGCTACGATGCGACGGCCCAACGAGGCACTGATAGTTTGAGGGCTGAATGCCACGTGCCCGACCGCATCACTGACCGCATCGGCTTCGTGGGCTTCGCTTTCGGCGGAGTAGTTTCGGTATGTAAGCCGCACCGTGATTCCCGATACCGGATGGCCGCTTTGGTCTCTGACCCACACCTCCAAGGCGGGAGAGCTTAATGACCTGATCGGGACGAAGATCAGCACGATCGCCGCCACCGCGGCCATCCAAATGATTACCTTGCGGGCCGACATTCCTTCCACCATCCCCGTAATCCGGGGCGGACGCTCCGAACGCGGTATGCGATAGGCGTCCGCCTTCTCATAGCCGCTCAGGGGATCGGCTCATGCAGCCGTTCGTCGAACGGAGCGCCGAGCATGGGTTGCAGGGTCTCGCGGAACTGGCGCACGTGGGCCTGGCCGCTGTGCGCTTCGAAGGCAGCGCGGGTCTGCCAGATCTCGACGATGGTGAAGTGGTTGGTCCGGCCGTCCTGCACCAGACCTTCGATGCTGATCGCGCCCTTCTCCTTGCGGCTTTCGGCGGCGTACTTCTGTATCGCCTGTTTGGCGCCGTCGGCGAAGTTGGGCGTCACGTCGATGTGCGTGACGATGTAGACGGACTTCGCATCGGGGCGGGATTGCCCCTGCGCGGCGATCGGGGAGCAGACGCCCAGCAAAACAACCAGGGCTGCCAAAACAGATCCGGTGAAGATATTCCGCATTCCTGTATTCTGCTACAATTGCGCGCGATATGAGATTTCTGATTCTGATGCTGGCAACCGCCGGGTTGATCGCCGCGCAGAATGGCGAGGCACTATATAAGCAGATGTGCGCGGGCTGCCATGAGGGCGGGGCCGACCGCGCGCCCAGCCGCCAGGCTCTGGCGGCGATGACTGCGGACCGCGTACTGGCGGCGCTCGAAAGCGGTCCGATGATCTCGGTGACCAGCCGGCGCACTTCGGCCGAGCGGCGCGCCATCGCCGAATTCGTCACCGGCAAGAAATTGGGTGCACTGGAGCTGAAGCCCTCGCCGCAGGCGATGTGCCCGGTGGGGCCGGCTCGCGCTCTGGCATCCGCGCCGGTGTGGACCGGATGGGGCCAAGGCGTCCTCAATTCGCACTTCCAAAGCCAGCCAGGATTTACCGCAGTGGAAGTGCCGCGTCTCAAAGTGAAATGGGCATTCGGATTTCCGGGCGAGCTGCAGGTCTTTGGGCAGGTGACCATCAACGGCGACCGCCTCTATCTGGGCAGCGCCAGCGGCATGGTGTATTCGCTCGACGCCAGGACCGGCTGCATCCACTGGACATTCCAGGCCGGCTCCTGGGTGCGCTCGGCGATTAACTTGGGCATGCGCGACTCCGGAGGGAACTCGCTGCTGACCGCCTATTTCGGCGATGGGCAAGCAAACATGTACGCGATAGATGCGGCAACCGGCCAACTGCTGTGGAAGACCAAAGTCGACAATTATCCGGTGGCTCGCGTGACTGGCTCCCCCACTCTGTACAGGAACGTGTTGTACGTCCCGGTGGCGTCGGGCGAGGAGGGCGCGGGCGCGGCTCCGGATTATGAATGCTGCAAGTTCCGCGGCTCCGTGGTGGCACTGCGAGCGCAGGATGGATCGCAGATCTGGAAAACATTCATGATCGATGAGCCCAAGCCGACCAAGAAGAACAAGCAGGGCACACAGCTCTGGGGGCCTTCCGGCGCGCCCATCTGGTCCAGCCCGGCGATCGATGAAAAACGCAACACGATTTACGTGACCACTGGCGATAATTACAGCGACCCGGCCACGCGCACCAGCGACGCGTTTGTCGCGCTGGACATGGCGAGCGGCAAGATTCTCTGGACGCGGCAGATGACGGCCGGCGATTCCTACAACGTAGCCTGCCGCATGCCGGACACTACCAATTGCCCCAGCGTGGACGGGCCGGATCTGGATTTTTCCTCCTCGCCGATTCTGGTGGATCTGCCGGGCGGCAAGCGCGCGCTGGTCGCCGGACAGAAGTCGGGAGTGGTGCATGCAATCGATCCCGATAATCAGGGCGAAGTGATCTGGCAGACGCGCATTGGCACGGGAGGGTCAATGGGCGGAGTGCAGTGGGGCTCGGCGGCGGATGCCAACAACGTGTACGTGGCTCTCTCCGATATCGGCCGCGTCCGTCTGACGTATTCACAGAACACGGATGCCGACCCGAAGAAAGGCGGAGGTATGTTCGCGCTCCGGCTCAGCGACGGCAAACAGGTCTGGCACGCCGCACCTGGAGTTTGCGGCGGCCGGCCGCGATGCAGTCCGGCGCAATCCGGCGCGGTCAGCGCGATGCCGGGCATCGCGTTTTCGGGTTCGGTGGACGGACACATTCGTGCGTATTCGATGACCGACGGCAAGATTGTCTGGGATTTCGATACGGAGCGCGAATACACGACCGTGGACGGAGTACCCGGCAAGGGCGGCTCGCTCGACGGAGCGGGTCCGGCCATCGGCCTGGGGATGGTTTTTGTGAACTCGGGATACCCAACGGCCGGCGGAACTCCGGGCAATGTGCTGCTGGCGTTTTCCGTCGATGGGAAATAGCCGGGAATGCCGCGCCCTAAGATTTCTTTAGAAATTCAAATATTACTTTTTTGGGAGTTTCGCAATAGTCTCAAATTGACGGCGCCCTCCGTCGTGCGCCGCGAAGAAAGGCTATATGAAACTTCGAATGATGAGAACGGCGGTGCTGTTCAGCTTGACGCTGTCGAGCGCGGCAATCGCCGTCGCGGGCGGACAACCCGCGAAAGTACGAACATTGACTCAGAGCGAGATTCAGGACCGGTCGGGCGTCACCAAAGCCGTACAGGCCGGCAAGGGCACAGGCGTTACACGCGACCAAGTGACCTTCGCGGGCGATGCGTATCGCTCGCAAACCGCGGCCGATACCGGAAAAGCCAAAAGCAATTCGGGTGATCCAGGACCGCGGAACAGCGATCCGGCGTTCCATAAGTAGGCTGGCGCGGTTGTCGGGGCTAGTTGCCCTTCAGCTTGGAGCCGAGGCCGCGCTCTAGCCCCAGCATCGCTTCGGCGATTCCCTCAACCGCGCGTTCCTCGCTGCCGCGGCTGGCTTGCCCACGTGGCAAGGACGACAAGTCCAAATGGACCAGCTCATGCACGATGGTCAGCTCCATGTCGTCCAACATCGCGGGATACGGCAGTTGATAATCGGCTGGATCCAGCACCCACATCACCGCCGTCTTCTTGCTTTTGTCCCACCGGATGCCTCCCAGAGTTTTGGGTGGAAGGTCGGAAAGGCGGGTGAAGACAATCGAGATTTTCCAGTCGTCCAATTTCAGGCGCGGTTGCCAAAAGGAGAGCTTCTGTTCGGCGAACTGCTGTGGAGTGGGAGCGGGTGCGGTCTGAGCGAACGCAGCCAGACCGAGCATGCAACCGACCGCCACAATCCAGCCTTTTACCATTGACTGGCAGTATAGAGACAGTCGATTGCGGCACGCAATCGAAAGGCGTGATGCCTTCCATTTATAATTTTTTGATCCAACTAAACAGCTATCGCGCCGTGAGTTAGCGAAATCTTCTCAAGGCGGAACGACCCCTTCCACCGTTCGCATAAAAAGCGCAAGCCTTTCCAGACCGCTCTCAACCCAATCCCGGTACGCGGCTTCTGCGTTCAGGTATTCCCGCTCTGTAGTGAACCCGGCTGCGGCGATGGCCGGGCCAATGGTATTGGCGACGCGGGTCCAGATACCCGCGGAATCGGCGAAATCGGGATCGCCGCGGCGGACGATTTCATCGCTGACATGGACTTGAATCGCGCCCAGTCCGGCTGCGCGAAACAAGCCGGGAAGATGATCGGCCATGCGGTTGTCCCAGCCGTTGGCAGTCCGCCAATCGAGAAAGGCGCGATAGAACTGGGCGAACTCCGGCGGCGCATCGGGTTCCCAGCGATTGTTTTCGTGATTGTAGTCGAGCGCGATCACGCATCCGCCGGGCTTGGCAGCGGCCTTCATTTTCTCGATGGCCAGGGCAGGATCGGCGATCCACTGCAACGTACGCGCGGCATTGACTACGTCGAATTGGGCGCGGTAGCCCAGGCTGAGAACGTCGCCGGACTCGAATCGGAGATTGGGAATATCCGCGTGACGCTGCCGGGCAACCGCAAGGTTATCCGTGTCGCGGTCCAGCCCGATGACTGGTCCGGCGACTTCTCCGCTGGCCACCGCTGTGGCAATTCCGGCGGTGATCGCTCCGGTTCCACAGCCGATGTCAAGCAGGCTCATGCCGGGACGTAGGATCTCGGCAAGTCTGCGGTGATCGCGCGCCAAGGTTCGGCGGTTGAGGATGGCAGGATCGGAGCGATGGGATTGGGCGCTCACCCGCTTACTTCGGTTATTAGCTCTCGGCCCACTCACGCTCCAGCATCTTGGAGTATTCGCCGGATGCGAAGATTTCGAACTCGAAGCCCAGGTCTTCGATGCTGGAGTACGCGACCTGATTCTGGCGGCTGAGGAACAACTGATCGGCGTAGCGGTAGTAGTTGCGGACGAATTCGTCGGAGAGATGGCGGCGCTCCGGCGCAGAGCCCAGCAGCGTATTCAGGCCCAGCGCTCGCGTGAAGATGGAGCGGTAATCCGCCACACCCCACCGCTGGAGCTTGGCCTGCACGCCCGCGGGAGTGTGATTCACCAGCATCGCCGCGAAACTTTGGAAGCGGATGCCGCTGTCGCGCAGGTCGGGCTGGCGCGCGATATGTTCCAGGCATTGCTCGATCCAGCGGACCAGGTCCTTGCCCACGTAGAACAGCATCAGGATTTCGGAAAAACGGCCGTCGAGCAGGGCGCGATCCAGGTCCTCCTCCGTCATTTCGCCCTGCGGCAGCAAGCCTTGCAGCATCAGGTTGGCGCGCTGGCTCTGCTTCAGCTTATCCTGGCCACCGGCTTCGGCGAAGGGGTGCAGGATCAGCGGAGGGAGGTTGCGCGTGGTGTCCGATAGCTTGGGCTGGATTTGGGTCGCCGAAGAGTTCATTGTGTGGGCCTTTGTTCTAGCCAAAGTATGCCAGATTAACGCCGTTCGGTGAGCAGTACTTTGGCCTCAATCGTCTGGGACCCTCGCAGCACCTTCACCAGTACTACATCGCCGGGTTTTTTGGCCCGAAGGGCATAGGTGAAATCGTACAAATTACCAATTTCTTTACCGTCGAACTCAATTAAAATGTCGCCGGCCTTCAAACCTGCCATGGAGGCGGGACTTCCGTCGATCACGTCAGCGAAGCGTACTCCCTTGGGAGGCTCGTCGAAATCCGGCACACTGCCGAAGTTCGGCCCGTAGCCCGAACCCCCTCCTCCACCTCCGGCAGACGGCTCCTTCGGCTCCGTCGTACGGACGAATTGCGGACGGCCCGGTGCCGAGTCGAGCTGGTCCACCACTTCGGATACGTAGCCGAGCAGCTTGGCGGCGTCGGGCGCATTGATCTTGTCGGCAGTATCGCTGGGCTTGTGATAGTCGCCGTGCAGGCCGCTAAAGAAGAACAGCACGGGGACGCTCTTGATGGTGAACGACATGTGGTCGCTGCCGCCGTAGCCCAGGTTTTCCGAAAGATCGAACTTGAACCCGGGCGGCGCCGGGATGTCATCGATCAGCTTGGCGAGCGTGGTTCCGGTGCCGGTTCCGTTGACATAAACCTTGCCGTCGCGGATGCGGCCGATCATGTCCATGTTGACCATCGCTACCGCGTCTTTGAGCGGAAGCAGAGGATGGTTCACGTAATAACTGCTGCCCAGCAGGCCCAGTTCCTCGCCCGCGAACGTCAGGAAGAGAATGCCGCGCTTGGGCTTGGGCTGGTGCGAATACCAGCGCGCCAGCTCGATCACGCCGGCCGTGCCGGAAGCGTTGTCGTCCGCGCCCGGATGGATGGTTCCAATCTGCGAAGGCGCCAGCGAATGCTCATCGCCCAGGCCCAGATGGTCGTAGTGCGCGCCGATAACGACGTACTCCGAGGTTGAGCCGGGAAGATAAGCTTCCACATTGTGCACGGTCTTCACATCATGCTCGACGTCCACGGAAAGATTCACCGTCAGCTTGGTCAAGGCGAACGATTGGGGCTTGAGGTCCTTGTCGATATCGGCTTCGATCTGGTGCAAGTCGCGGCCCTCGGCCTTGAGCCAAGCCTCGGCGTCGGCTTCTTTCACTTGCACGAAAACCACTCCGGAATCGGTGGGGCCGGTGGCAGTTCCGAAGGTCAGCAGCTTATCGGATTCTTTGGGATGAGCGGGAGTGTCATTGATGAGGATGACTCCACGGGCTCCATGCACTTTGGCATTAGAGGCTTTTTCGGCGAACGTAGCGTGGCTGGTGAGATCCTTGCCAAAGACGCTCTTGTCATTGTTTTCCTGCGGCTGATGGCGCAGAATTAGGACAACCTTATCCTTGACATCGAGGCCCGCGTAGTCGTCGTAGTGCAGATCGGGGGCGGTGATGCCATAGCCCGCGAAAACGACTCCTCCGGTAACCGTCGCGGATGAGGAAAAGCTGAACGGCACGTAGTCGCGTCCATCGCCGAGAGTCGCGGCAGCGCCCGCGTCTTCCGTGGAAAAGCGGTTATTGGGACCGAGGTGCGCGTTGACGGTAACGGTGAAGGGTTGAAGATAGTCGTTGCCGCTGACCGGTTTCAGACCGAAGGATTTGAACAGTCCGGCGATGTAGTTCGCGGCTTTTTCAAGCTCGGGCGAACCGGTCGCGCGGCCCTTCAATTCGGGCGAAGCCAGATATTTGATTTCGGAAAGATACGTCTGCGGGTTGACGGGAGCGGGAGTGGGCGCGAAAGCTAGCGCGCCGGTGCACAAAACGAGTAGGCCGCACAGCGGCCAAGTCCCGCGTAAGCGGGCTACTTTTTGATGATGCTGGGACTCGGAAGGGTGCAACATTTCTCCTCATCTTCCTTGAGCTTGGCCTGCTGATCGATTTCTAGCGCGATCAACTGCTGCAGAGTGCCCCACTGCGCGTACTGATCCATCAGTTTGCGGCCGTTGAGGTACAAGGTCGGCGTGCCGTCGACTCCCAACGCGTGGCCCATCGCCTCGGTGCGATTCACTTCGTCGCCGGTGGCTTTGCTGTCGATGCAGCGGCCAAGCTGCACGGCATCAACGCCGGCCGATTGCGCCCACTCCGTCAGCTTCGCGTTGTAGTTGTCGGGATTGATCTCGGTCTGATGCTCATAGATCCAATCGTGATACTTCCAAAAGGCGTCTTCGCTCTGGCGGTAAATGCAGCGGCCGGCGATAGCGGCCTCGCGCGCCCAGGGATGGATCGATTCGAGCGGAAAATCCAGGAAGTAGACGCGCACCTTGCCCGGGAAAGTCGCGGGGATGTTCTGGCGCAGCGTGCCGGCTTCCTCCTTGCAATAGGGGCATTCGAAATCGCCGAAGACCACGAGGGAAACCGGCGCGTCCGCTGCGCCGTAGGCCGGCTGTTTGTCGGTCTTGATCTTATCCAGGTTGGCCTGGAACGGGCTAGAATTCAGATCGTAGATATCGCCCTTGAAAATCTTCTGCCCGTCCGGCGACATGTAGTAGGTCTGATCCAGGTGCTGCTGGTTGTAAGAGAGATGCACGTCCAGCTCATTGAATTCCGGCATGTCGGCCGCGGGCTTGGGATCGTCGATCTTGACGGTAATGATCGAAGGCCACGCCTCCAGCCGTCGCAAGTAGGATTCGACCTTGGCCTTATCGATCGACGTGGCCTTGTCGGCAGGTTTCTGCGCGAGGCCGATCGAGCAGGATGCCAGCAGCGTGGCGAACAAGGACAGGGCAGTTTTCATGAGGCTCCTGATCCTCTATTATGCTGTATCTAGATCTTACATGGGTCAGCCGCAGATGCGCGCAAAGGAAGGAGTGCGTTCGTTCGCCTGTATCGCGGAACGGGCGCCCCGTATACTGATAGATTGCCGCGAACCTGGTTACTCCTGCCGCTCCTGCTGCTGTATCTTTACAAACTCGGCGGGGCGGGGTTCGGGCTCGACCCGGATGAGCCGCGATACGCCTCCATCGGGCGGGAGATGGCGCGATCGGGGGACTGGGTTACGCCGCGTCTGAACGGCGAGCCGTGGTACGAAAAGCCACCGCTGCTGTATTGGATGACCGGCGCGGCCACCAAGCTCGGACTGCGCGACGAATGGGCCGCGCGGCTCCCCGTAGCGCTGTTGAGCCTCGCGTTCCTGATCTTTTTTTTCGCTATTGTCGAGCGCGAATTCTCCGCACGCACGGCGATGCTGGCCACGGCGATCCTGGGAACTTCGGCGGGCTGGGTCGGCTACAGTTTCGTCGCGGTGACGGATTTGCCGATGGCCACGCTGTTCAGCGCGGCGATGCTGATCGCGCTGTTCGATACGCGCCCGCGCCGCGGACGGCCCGGAGGCAAGCTGCCGATCGCGGGGGGATGGATCGCGGGAGTGCTGCTAGGACTCGCCATTCTGGCGAAAGCCTTTCTCCCCGCGGCTCTATTCATACCGGTGTGGCTGATCGCGCGAGGCAAACGGCTGGCGATCATCGCCGGCGCTGTTCTCGTCGCCGGTCCGTGGCACCTGTGGATGTGGCTGAAGCATGGGCACGCGTTTTGGGACGTGTACTTCTGGCAGCAGCAAGCGGGACGGTTCAGTTCCGCTGCACTGCATCATGCCCAACCGTTCTGGTTCTATCTCGCGGTGTTGCCGCTGGGATTGTTCCCCTGGACGCCTTTGTTCGCGCTGCTGGCCCGCAAGAAGATGTATGACGACCTACGCGTGAGCTCCCTGGCGATTTGGATCGCGCTGGCGATCGCATTCCTCTCGGTGTTTTCCAACAAGCTGCCCGGCTATTTGATGCCGTTGCTGCCGGCCATGGCGATCGTGCTCGCCGTGGCGCTGGAAAAAGCGCCGGAGCAGCAGTGGTGGATCGCGGGGTGCGTTTTGCTGCTGGCTCTGGCGCCCTCGATCGCAGCGGCATTGCCTCAGGCGCTGGTTGCCGGATTCACGCACACTCACTGGCCCGTCAGGGCGATTGCCCTGCCCCTGGTTGTGCCCGCGGCTGCGGCCGCCTGGTGGCTGGCGTGGCGCAAACAGCCGGCCCTTTCGATCTTGGCTGCCGCTCTCGCAGCCGTGATCGCTGCAGGTTATCTTAAGGCCGCGACGCTGCCGGTGTTAGACCAGCGCCTCGCCGCCCGAAATTTCTGGCAAACTTATGGCAGTCAACTGGCCGGCGCCTGCTTCGATCCAGGTACGGCCCGGCAATCGCTCTACGGGCTGGAGTACTACGCCAACCGGGAGTTTCTCGAATGTCCGCCTCGCCCGGTGGATTTGCGAATTGTGTCGACCCAGCAAGGGCTTGCGTTGGCGCCGAAATCGCCGTAATATGATATTGTCGATAGGGAAGGACTATTATGGCAACCGCGGACATAGTCACTGAACGGCAACTGGCGCAAGAACAATACGATAGAATCGTTCGCCAAGATATCGAGCTGTTCCGAAGCCAAGCCAATGCGTTCCTCTCCGGGCAGATAACGGCCGATGAGTTCCGCGCTTTCCGCCTGCGGCGCGGCATCTACGGCCAACGCCAGGAAGGTGTCCAGATGGTGCGCACCAAGATCCCGGGCGGACGGCTGACCGCGGACCAGATGCGGCAACTGGCTCGCGTTGCGGATGAGTATGGCGGGGGCAAAGGGCACCTGACCACGCGCCAGAACATACAGTATCACTTCGTGCCGCTCAGGCGGGTTCCGGATTTGCTGCACCTGCTGGCCGATGTGCGGCTGACTACGCGCGAAGCGTGCTACAACACGGTTCGGAATGTGACGGCGTGTCCGCTTTCCGGGCTGCACGCCGAAGAGCTGTTCGAGGTCCAGCCTTATGCGCGGCGTCTGGCGTTTGCGTTCCTGCACAAGGAACTGACCGACGCCATGCCGCGCAAATTCAAGGTCTCCTTCTGTGGCTGCCCCGAGGACTGCATGGCAACGGCGATCAACGACGTTGGCCTGCGGCCGGTGATTCGGGACGGCGTGCGCGGGTTCCGCATGACGATAGCCGGAGGTCTGGGTCCGCTGCCCACCGAAGCCAAGCTGCTGCACGAATTCTTCCCGGCCGAGGATGTCGTGAGGCGGGTGGAGGCCGTGCTGCGAGTGTTCAATGAACACGGCAATCGCAAGGACAAGAATACGGCTCGCCTCAAGTTCGTGATGCGCAAGCGCGGATTCGAGTGGCTGCGTGACGCGATCGAAGAGCGATATCAGGAGATCGTCAGCTACGGCGGCATTTCGATCCCGGAAGAGGTTCCGGAGTACTTTGGTGGTTTTCAACCACAACCACCACCGAAAGGCTCGGGGCAGTTTCTGCCGATGTACAATCCTTCGTCCGAGTTTCAGGAGTGGAAGCAGACCAACGTAGCTCGGCAGAAGCACGCCGGTCATGTGATCGTGACGGTGCGGGTGCAGCAGGGCAACCTGACCGGCGGCCAGATGCGCGGCCTGGCCAGCCTGAGCGAGCAGGCAGGCGACGGCAGCCTGCGTGTGACCATGAACCAGAACATCCTGCTGGCGTGGGTTCCGGAAGGCGCGCTGACGCGGGTCTACGGAATTCTGACGGAGCTGGGATTGAACGCGTCCGGCGCAGAGGAGATTAGCGACACGCTGACCTGCCCAGGCGCCTACAGTTGCAACTTGGGATTGACCAAGTCCATGAATCTGGGCGCGGCGCTAACCGAGACCGTTCGCCACGAATCGGACGCGCTGGTGCGGAAGCTGCGCATCAACATCAGCGGCTGCCCTAATTCTTGCGGCCAGCACTGGATCGCGGACATCGGCTTCTACGGCAACGCCCGCAAGATAGAAGGCCGGGAAGTCCCGTATTATCTGATGCTTCTGGGCGGAACCTCGCACGAGTTCGGCATCGCCATCCAGAGCCTTCCGGCCAAGCTAGCGCCAATTGCCGTAGAGCGCGTTTTAGCGCACTACAAGCAAAACCGGCAGGAGGGAGAAACCTTCCGGGCCTACGTGATGCGCTACAAGGCTGAGTTCTTCAAGCAACTCACCGCCGATCTGGTGAAACCTGCCACCGGCGATCCGGAGATGTTCATGGATTGGGGCGACCAGGAGGCATTCTCGCTCAAGCTCGGCCGTGGAGAATGCGCGGCTTGATCGAAAACATTTGCCGCGAATGCACGCAAATGAACACAAGTCTTTGTTTGCGTGAATTCGCGGCTAGAACCGCATTAGGACCGCTTTGAGCCGCCGGCTCTCTGCGTGCGCGCGGGCTCGGCTGTAGCGCCCTGCGAGAAGGTCATCGCCGGGAAGGTCACCGAAGTGTCCACCAACCGGACCATATCCTGAACGGGCAGCCCCTCGGCCTCGCGCGCGAAGATGAGATTCTTCACCTCCGGATCGAAGTCGACGCGGATCCAATCTCCGCCGCGCACCTGGTCGGTGGCGATCAGATTGGAGATGGGCTGCACCAACAGACGCTCGATGGCGCGCTTCAGATGGCGAGCACCGTACTTCAGGTCGGTACCTTCGGCGAGCAGGTAATCCTTGCTCGTGTCAGAGAGAGTGAACACAAATGCGCGATCCGTTGACGTGTTGAAGATGCGCTGCTGCACCATGTTCAACTCGATGTCCAGAATCTTGCGCAGTTGCTCCGCGCCCAGAGGCTGGAAGGTGACGATCTTGTCCAGCCGGTTCATAAATTCGGGCGTGAACTTGCGCCGCGCCGCTTCTACACCGCTGCGGGCGATTTTACCGGAAGTCTTTTCGTCATAGATGCCGTTGGTGGTCTGCGCCTGCGCCTCGGCTACGTTGAAGCCCAGCTTCGGTGCGAGCATGGAGCTCATCTCCGCCGCGCCCAAGTTGCTGGTCATGAAGATCATGGCCCGCGAGAAATCCACCTTGCGGTTATCGCCGAGAGTGAGCGTGGCCTTGTCGAGAATGCCCAGCAGCAGGTTCCACAGCGCGTCCGAGGCTTTCTCGATTTCGTCGAAGAGCACGAAGCTCAGCTTGACGGTGTCGGTGTGATACTGATTCAGCACTTCCTGCGATAGCAGCGGATGAGTCTCGCGATGCCCCAGATATCCGGGGGGCGAGCCGATCAGCTTGGCGATTTCATGACTGTGCTGAAATTCGGCGCAGTCAATTTTAATGACTGCGCGCGGATTCTTCAGCAACGCCTCGGCGGTCGCCTCGACGATGCGAGTCTTGCCAGAGCCGGTCGGTCCCAAGAACAGGAAGTTGCCGATCGGGCGGCCGGGAGGATTCAGTCCCGTCTGATTCATCTGATAGATGTTAACGATCTGCTGGATGGCTTCATCCTGACCGACGATCATGCGACGGAGCCCCTGCTCGAGCGACTGGGCGTCTCTACCAGTCTTTCCCGGGTCCAGTGCTATGTTGAGCCGTTCCATTTTACCTACCGCCTTTCTCGTACCACGGGAGCCTATCTGCCTTGGCTCCCCCTTCCACAAACTGCTTGGCAATCCGAGTTCCATTCGTTAGATGCTCCCGCTGGGCCGCGGATTCTTCCAGCGTTGTCTATCTCTTCGGCCCAGATTTCGTTTTCGCCGGCCGTACTTCCACACGACTGACCAGGGTTCTCGCCGGCATTGTCAGGAGCATCCGTACCACTTCAGCAACATCCTCGGGCCAGATCTTCCAATCTGAACCGTACCCAGCAGGGTCCTGGGTCTGGCTCTGCCCGCCAAACCCTGTCGCCACGCTGCCCGGCATTACGGTACTGACCCGCACGTTGTCACTCCTTACATCCTGCATCATAGCTTCCGCAAATCCGGCCAAACCGAACTTCGAAGCGTTATATGCAGCGGCCCCGGCGAACGCATTCGCGCCCGCCAAGCTGTTTATATTGACGATGTATCCCCCGCCCCTTGTAACGAATCTGAATAAAGCTTCACGGCTGCAATAGAACGCGCCGCTGAGATTCGTATCCAGGGTCGATCTCCACTCTTCAAGAGTCAGTTCAGCCACCGGGCGGAACACACCAACGCCGGCGTTGTTAACCAGCACATCGAGCCCGCCGAAGCGGGAATCGACAAACCGGAAAAGCTCGCCAACCTGTTCATGCTCCTTAACATCGGCAACTTTGCCTTCGACTTTACCGGAGCTTTCCGACGCCAATTCGGCAACTGCGCGGTCGAGAGTTTGCCGGTCGCGGCCGCAGATTGTCACGTGCGCGCCCTCCAGCAACAACATCTTGGCGATGGCTCTGCCGATGCCGCGAGAGCCTCCTGTAACTAAGCAGCTTCGGCCTGCCAGGGAGTTTGTAGGTGTATTCATGATTCGATGATAGGGGAACCCTAGTACCGATTCTGCCGGTTCACCTGACGGCTCAGAAAGCTGCGGGAAAAGGCTGCGCGAAAAGCTTAAGATGAGAATGAAGTGGTAAGTTCCAGCATCTTCTGGTTACGGGTGGCGGCGTGTTTCTACGCCGTGGGGCTGCTCCATTCCATGGTGGTGTTGATGCGCCGCAGCAACGCGCTATACCCGATTGCCAAGGGGGCTTTCCGGATCGGCGCGACGCTGCAAGCCGTGGCGATCGTGGAGCTGGGCATGGCCCTGGGCCGTTTCCCCGTCGACGACGTGTATCAGATGGTGAATCTGTGCGCGTTCCTGATTGCGGTGCTGTTTCTGGCGGTGGAATGGAAGTATCTTTTCGCCCCGACCGCCGTGGCGCATTTCCCTCTGGTGTTCGTGATGACTCTGGTGGCCGCAACAGAACGGCCCGCAGCGGCTTTAACCGCAGCGCACGGCAAGGAAACCTGGCTGGTGGCTCATATCGTCTTGGCGCTGGCCGGCTACGCTTCCCTGATTTTGACCGCGGCTGCGTCGGTCTGCTACCTGGTCCAAGAGCGCCGGCTCAAGAGCAAGAAACCGGCGCGTCTGCTCGAGAAGCTGCCGCCTCTGGCCACGCTGGATAATCTGATCAGCGGGTCGCTGGGGTTGGCGTTCGTGCTGATCACGCTGGCGGTGGTGCTCATTATCACCTGGGAGTTCCTGTATTCCAGCAAAGCCTGGATCGGCGATCCGCGCGTGATGTTCTCCCTGGTCACCTGGGCATTACTGGTGGCCGCAACGTACTTGCGCGCGACCGCGGGCTGGCGCGGAAGGCGCGCCGCCGTGATGGCTCTGGTGGTGCTGGGCTGCTCCATCATTACCTGGCGCGCGTGGGGTGCGTCATAAACCCGATGCGCCACAAAACCCGATGAAGCTGCTGCTGACCGGTCTCAATCATCGCACGGCGCCGGTGGAGGTGCGCGAGCGCCTGGCATTCGAGGAGCATTCCATCCCCGAAGCTCTGGACCGGTTGCGTCAGCGCCCCGGATTGCTCGAGGGCATGATCCTTTCCACCTGCAACCGCGTGGAGGTAGCGGTGACGGCGGAAGAAGAAACCGACGCAGGCTCGGCCGTGGAAGGATTTCTCGCTGAAGCGCGATCCGTGGACCCGGCCGTAGTCACGCCGCACCTGTACCGCTACCAGGGTCCCGATGCGATCCGGCACATGTTCCGCGTGGCCTCCAGTCTCGACTCGATGATCGTGGGCGAGCCGCAGATTCTGGGGCAGATGAAGTCGGCTTACGCAGTCGCCAAGGAGCGGGGCGCCGTCAGCGGCTTCCTGGATCAAGTGGTGACCAAGGCGTTCAACGTCGCCAAGCGGGTGCGGTCGGAGACCGAGATCGGCGAAAGCGCCGTTTCGGTGAGTTACGCCGCGGTTACTCTGGCCAAAGAGATTTTCGGATCGCTCAAAGGGCAACGCGTGCTGGTGGTGGGCGCGGGCAAGATGGCGGTGAGCGCGGTGCGGCACCTGCGGCGCGCCGGCGTGGAAGAGATCCTGGTGACCAACCGCACTCGGGAGCGCGCGGTGGCTCTGGCCGACGAAGTGGGCGGGAGCGTCATCGATTATGAGCGCTTGCACCACGCCCTGCCCGAAGTCGATATTCTGCTGGCTTCAAGCGGCGCAACCAGCTTTATCGTGACCGAAGCGGAAATGCGCACGGCCATTGGCAAGCGCCGCAACCGCCCCATGTTCCTGATCGATATCGCGGTGCCTCGTAACATCGAGCCCAGTGTGAATGAGCTGGACAACGTCTTCCTCTACGACATCGACGATCTGGGCAAGGTGGTCGATTCGAATCTCAAGGGCCGCCTGGGCGTGGCCGAGCAGGCGGAGCTGATCATCGGCGAAGAAGTCACGCGCCTGATGTCGCGGTTGAAGGCCCGCGAGGCTTCTCCGGTGATCGCGCAGATACGGGAGCAGGTGGAGCAGTGGCGCGTGGCCGAGCTCAAACGCGGCCGAGCCAAACTGGGGACTCTAACGCCACAGCAGGAAGAAGGCATCGAGGAGATGATGCGGCGCTTTTCGAATAAGCTTCTCCACCAGCTCATGGCCGAAATGCGCAGCCGCGACCAAATGCGTAGCCAAGAAACGACGGACCCCGAATGATCGTCATCGGATCGCGCGGCTCGGCGCTGGCCCTGTGGCAGGCCCGGCACGTGGCGGGGCTTTTGCAGGCGCTAGGCGAAGAAACCCGGCTCGAAATCATCAAGACCACCGGCGACAAGATGCAAGAGGTGTCTCTCGTGGTTGAGGGCGGCAAGGGTCTGTTCACGAAGGAAATTGAAGAAGCGCTGCTGGCGCGATCCATCGATGTTGCGGTGCACAGCATGAAGGACGTGCCCACGGAGATCCCCTCGGGCCTGACCATCGCCGCGATTCCGCAACGCGAGGATCCGCTCGACGCTCTGGTGGGGTGCTCCCTCGATGAGCTGAAGCCCGGGTCGAGAGTTGGAACCAGCTCCCCTCGGCGAGCCTCGCAGTTGCACGCATTGGAGCGTGGATTGGTCATCGAGACTCTGCGCGGGAACGTCGACACGCGGCTGCGTAAGCTGGACCAAGGCCAGCATGACGCAATTGTGCTGGCGGCAGCCGGGCTGCGGAGACTCGGATGGGAAGCCCGGATTCGCGAATTGATTCCGCCAGGCGTCATGTGCCCCGCTGCGGGCCAGGGTGCGCTGGCGATCGAGACTCGCGATGACGGCGGCCACGCCTGGAACATCGTGAGGAAGCTGGATGATCCGGCGGCGCGTCTCGAAGTGGAAGCGGAGCGGGCTCTGTTGAAGGCCCTCGGCGGCGGCTGCCAAGTTCCGATCGGCGCGCATGCTCGCGTGCAAGACGGAGTAATTCGATTGATTGGCGTAGTGGCAACGCCCGGCGGCTCGCGGTTGATTCGTTCCGAGGCGGCGGGCACCGAGCCGGAGCGGGTCGGCGCGGAGCTCGGAGCGCGTCTGCTGCAGCAGGGCGCGCGCGAAATCCTCCAACCCCTGACCGCATGAAAGTCTATCTGGTAGGCGCCGGGCCGGGGGACCCAAGCTTAATCACTCTCAAAGGGCGCCAGGCCTTGGAGCGCGCCGATTGCGTCCTCTACGATCATCTGGCTAACGAACACCTGCTCGACTGGGCGCCCGCACACGCTGAGCGTATCTACGTCGGCAAAAAGCGCGCCAAGCATGAGATGACCCAGGAGGAGATCAGCACCTTGCTGATTGAGAGGGCCCGCAAGGGCCTTAATGTGGTGCGGCTGAAGGGCGGCGATCCGTTTATTTTCGGGCGCGGCGGCGAAGAGATTGAGGCTCTGGCCGATGCCGGCGTGCCGTTCGAGATTGTTCCGGGCGTGACCACGCCTTTGGGCCTCGCCGCGTA
>JASHNT010000029.1 GCA_030041495.1 Bryobacteraceae bacterium
CAGTTCTATTTCCGGACCACGGACGTGACCGGAGTGGCGACGCTGCCGGAAGGCATGGAGATGGTGATGCCGGGCGATAACGTCCAACTCATTGTGGAATTGATTACGCCGGTGGCCATGGACAAGGGCCTGCGCTTCGCCATCCGCGAGGGCGGAAGAACCGTCGGCGCGGGCACGGTTTCGGAAATCATCGAGTAGCAGGTGAAAGACAATGCCGAGAGAACAGATCACATTGCAGTGCGGCGAGTGTAAGCGTAAAAACTACACCAGCATGAAGAACAAGAAGACGACCACGGAGCGGATTGAGCTGAAGAAGTATTGTCCGTTCTGCCGAAAGCACCACCCGCACAAGGAGATAAAGTAAGCGCACGGCGGATGCGCTTGCCCGCTTCGGGTTGTGCGCGGTAAGGAAAGTAAAGTCTGCGCTTGGGTTACACTTAAGTTGACGCTAGGGGCGTAGGTTTAACGGCAGACCAGCGGTCTCCAAAACCGCGAGTGGGGGTTCGAATCCCTCCGCCCCTGCCACCGCCTCTGGCGGTTTTGGCGCGATAGGCGCGCGCGGCGCTGGTGAATGGCGCGGGGCGGCCAGACGCGCTTCGCGCGAGAGGCACTGGTCTCAAAAGGAAAGACGCATGGCTGAAGAATTGAGCACGACGCAGGATGGCGGGTTTGCCAAGCGGGTCGCGGAGTGGCCCACGCAGATAAAGGCGTACTTCGACGACCTTCACACCGAGATGAAGCGCGTGACTTGGCCGCCGTGGAAGCAGGTGCGTGCCACGACCATCGTGGTCATTCTGGCCGTCTTCGCTTTCGCCGGGTACTTCATGGTGGTGGACACGGTGGTCAACGCCGGAATCACGAAGATCGTTAACATGTTCTCGAAGTAAAGGCTCGCACCAAAGGAATGGCCGACACGACTATGTCCGAAGAGATCCTGCCCGAGGAAAACACGCCCGCGTCTGAGGCGGCCGACGCTCTCGATTCGAGCGAGGCGCAGCCCGGCGAAACCGTCGAAGCCGCCGCGGCCGAGCAGCCCGCGGCCGCGGAGCCTGCCGGCGACAAGCACTGGTACATCATCCACACGTATTCGGGCTTCGAGCAGAAGGTGGCCGATTCACTGAAGAGCCGGGCGGAGGCTTTCGGGTTCGCCCCACAGATCGGGCAGGTGCTGATCCCCACTGAGGAAGTGGTAGAACTGCGGGGCGGCAAGAAGGTCACCAGCAAACGCTTGCTGTACCCGGGCTACGTGCTGGTGGAAATGGAAATGAACGACGAGTTGTGGCACGCCGTAAAAGCGACGCCGCGCGTGACCGGCTTTGTGGGCGGCGGAACGTCGCCGGTGCCTCTGACCGCGGACGAGGTGAATTCGATTCTGTACCGGCAGGCGAGCTCGGCTGAGCGGCCGCGGCCCAGGCTGAGTTTCGAGAAGGGCGAGAGCGTACGCATCATCGACGGGCCGTTCAACAACTTCTCCGGTAAAGTGGACGAAGTCAACGTCGAGCGCAACACCCTGCGCGTGCTGGTGACCATTTTCGGCCGCGCCACTCCGGTGGAGCTCGATTTCCTGCAGGTAGAAAAGATTTAGTTAGCAGAGCGCACAGCCCGGGCGGGTAAACTCCTGCGTTGTGTGCAACTTAGAGGAGAGATATGGCCAAGAAAGTAACCGCCATGGTGAAGCTGCAGATTCCCGCGGGCAAAGCCACCCCGGCTCCGCCGGTGGGCACCGCGCTGGGTCCCCAGGGCGTCAACATCATGGAGTTTTGCAAGGCGTTCAACGCCAAGACTTCCGCGAAGGACCAGGAAGGGCTGATCATCCCGGTGGTGATCACGATTTACTCGGACCGTTCGTTCACCTTTATCACCAAGACTCCGCCGGTGCCGGTGCTGATCAAGCGCGCTGTGAACCTGGCGAAGGGATCGGCCGAGCCTAACAAGAATCGCGTGGGCAAGATCTCGCTGAAGCAGGTGGAGGAGATCGCCAAGATCAAGATGCCCGACCTGAACAGCTTTGACCTGGAAGGCGCGATCAACCAGGTGAAGGGCACCGCGAAGTCGATGGGCGTGGACGTCGGTTAACGGAGGAGCAAAAGGCTAAATGGCAAATACAATTTCCGCCCAGAAACGGGTTCGCACGACTGAGTCGAGGACCGAGATCAACCGCACGCGCAAGACGCGCCTGCGTCATCAGGTCCGCGCCATGCGCCGCCTGCTGGAATCGAAGGATACCAACGCCGCCGCGGCTCTGATCCCCAAGACGTTTTCGATGATCGACCGCTCGGCGAAGTGGGGCATCATCAAGAAGAACACCGCGGCTCGCTACAAGAGCCGGATCACACTGCGGTTGCGTAAGCTGACGGCGAAGGCGTAGGCCAGCTCGATCACAAAGCCGTAGGCTCAGCCTACCTATTGCTCCCTGCCCCTCAATGCGGCAGCCAGCACCCGGGGACTGCGGCGTCCGTGCAGAATCGCAATCACCCATGGCGGGCTCCGTTGCGGAGCGTATGCGATGAGATATTATTCCCGGACCACAATGAAGCGAAGAGGCCGCGAGGTCAGGTCAGGCCGGCGGCGCGCCCGATCGGGAAACGGAATCAGCGCTCGGATTGCGGACAACCTCTTAAGATATCAGCACGAGTTTACGGCTTCGGGGTCACCTTGATGATGGTCGCGGTGAAGTGCTTGCCCGGCTCGATTACGAATTGATGCACGGTGTTGGCGGGGACATATAGCGTATCGCCGGCGGACATCGGGAATTTCGTGCCTCCTTCGATGGCTGAACCACGGATTTCGTCCTGGCCGCTCGGTTTGCCGTCGACGATTTTGCCACCTACAATCATGGTGCATTCGCCATCGCGGGCCACGATCATGTCCGCCAGCTTGGTGTGAATCTCCGCCATGGAGTTCCCTTCCCTGTACAGGATGAACGCGGAGTCCATGAGGCGCGCGGAGCCGAGACCGCTCTGCTTATTCAGGCGTGAAGCAGCCTGCTTATCGAGCTCCTTGGTCTTGGCGGCGGACCAATAAACCGGCTCCGTGGGGTCGGCCGCGATCAAAACGGCGGCGGCGACGGTAATCAGTAGCAAAGCGAGTCGCATGAGGGTCTCCTTTACGGAAGAGCGAACACTTGAACAGAGTTGGTCGCGACTACGGCGA
The DNA here is from genome assembly GCA_030041495.1 of Bryobacteraceae bacterium. Classification (GTDB taxonomy): domain Bacteria; phylum Acidobacteriota; class Terriglobia; order Bryobacterales; family Bryobacteraceae; genus Palsa-187. The sequence continues at coordinate 3,154 of JASHNT010000029.1, forward strand.
CGTACTGCTTGCCGTTGTTAGCCTGGTAGGTCATGGGATTGGCGTTAGCATTGGCAGGGAGCTTGGCGACCCACAGCTCCTTACCGGTCTTCGAATCGATGGCCCGGAAGCGGTGATCGGTGGTTGAGCAGATGAAGACGAGCCCGCCGGCGGTGACGATGGGTCCGGCGCTGCCGCCGGTTCCGGTATTCTGCTTCCCTTCGGGCAAGGATTCGGTGATGCCGAGGGGTACCTGCCAGGCGATATCGCCGGTGTTGGCGTCGACGGCGAACAAGCGGCCCCATGGTGGTTTGTTGCAGGGCAGGCTGACGGTGTGCCCGTCGGGAGTCTTGAAGGAGGCGCTGAAGCCGGAATAAGGCCCCGGGCCGGTGATACTGCCGCGGTCGTAAAGCTGCGGCGAACCGTTGCCGCTGCCATAGTTGCCGCCGGGGCGCTTCCTTTCAATCCAGCCGGATAACGCGGCGTCTTGAGTGCGGACGTAGATGTAGCCGGTTTTGGGATCGACCGCGGCGCCGCCCCAGTTCGCGCCGCCGTTGCCGGGAAACTGCAGAGTGCTCTTGGGAGGCGCGCGCTCCTCATGGAACAGAAACGGAGTGTAGGGACCGGCGTTGTAATACCCGCCGGCGCGATCCCACAGTTCCCGGCAGGCCTGCGCGTGCTCCGGAGCCGTGTCGGCGGCAGTGACCATATCTTTGTCTTTATCGAAGCTATTCCGAGCTAATTGCGGCGGCTTTAATGGAAAAGGCTGGGTGGGAGAGTACCATTCGCCCGGAACGTCGCCCTTGGGAACGGGACGCTCTTCGACCCCGAAGACCGGTTTGCCGCCGGTGCGGTCGAAAATGAACATGAGGGCCGGCTTGCCGATGGCGGCCACCGCGGGGATGGTTTTAGCGTTCTTCTTGACGTCGACCAGAGCCGCTCCGGGAGGCAGATCAGAATCCCATAAATCGTGATGAACGGTCTGGAAATGCCATAGATATTTTCCGGTATTCGCGTCCACGAAGACTAGCGAATTCCCATATAAATCGTTACCGGGACGGTCGCCGCCATAGTAATTCCCCGCGGGGCTGCCCAGAGGCATGTACAGGATGCCACGCTGTTCATCGACGGTCATGTACCAGCCCCAGACATTGGTGCCGGAGAATCCTTTCCAGCTATCGCCGGCCCAGCTTCCGAAGTTTGGCTCCCCGGGTTGCGGAACGGTGTGGAAGGTCCAGAGAGGTTTGCCGGCGACGGCGTCGAAGGTGCGCATATCGCCGGGAGGGCCGTGCGGAATCTCGCCGTTGCTGGCGCCTATCATGACGATGTTCTTATAGATGGTGGGGACGCCGTTCCAGGAGATTTTGGTGTCGACCACGCCTTCGTTGCCAAAGCCGGGATCGATGTCGCCGGTGTTTGCGTCGACGGCAATCAGCCGCCAGCCGGCCATGAACATGAAGATGAGGCGCGGCGGATTGGTTTTATCGCCGGGCCAGTAGGCGGCGCCGCGCGACGGAACCGCGAAGGGCATGGTCTTGACCCACTTTTCCTTCCCCGTATCGGCTTCGAAGGCGAAGATGCGGTTGCCAGCCGGAAGATACATGATGCCGGCGACCACGATGGGCGTTGGTTCCGCGTTCGCGGTTGGTCCGGCCGGTCCACGGCCACGTCCACCTGGGCCACGTCCACCTCCCTCGCCGCCGCGGGCAGCGGGCGCGGGAGCTTCCTGACCTTCGCCAGCGTTTTCCGGAGTGGGCGTGGGAGCGGCTCCGCGGCCTCCGGCTCGACCATCACCGCCGCGACCCGGAGGCGCGAGCTCATACGACCATGCCAGCGTCAGCTTGCCGGCATTCGCGGTGTCGATCTGTTTTAGCGGCGAATAACGGTCGCCGGTCAAGTCGCGCGCGTAGGTGGGCCAATCAGCCGCGCTCTCTTTCGCCGGAGCGGCCTTCTTGTGTGACTGAGCGAACACGACAGGCAGCTGAGCGGCGGCAGCCAGGATAGTGCAACAACGGAGGAACATGATTGGCTCCCGGGTTTATAGGCCCTCGACCCCCAGACTATAGAAAAGCGCGGGCTCCGTCAATCGCGGGCATGCGGGGTGGGCCCGCGGAGCGCCGTCGCGATCGAGCGCTCCGGGATGACGGTAGAATGAAACAATTTGATGGTTTCGACCCCGCCCCATAGACTTGCCCGCCCCGTGCAACTGGCCATAGCCCCAGCCTTAGGCCTCGTCCTTTACTGGCGAGTCTTTACCACGTGGTTTCAGGACGACGATTTCACCTGGCTCACCCTGGGCCGCGACCTGCGCGAGCACGGCGCGCTCCACGCGTTGTTCCATCCCTTCGCGCAAGGCACAGTCCGCGTGCTGGACCGGATTCACTTCCTGGCGCTCTCCGGATGGTTTGGTTCCTGGCTCCCGCCGTACCGTGCCCTGGGGTTTATCACTTGGATCGCGGCGCTCACGCTGGTGCTGTTGATTGGCGAGAAGCTTACCGGTTCGCGGGCGGCGGGTGTTTGGGCCGCGATTTTGTGGGCCGCCAGCGCGAGCTCAGTTCCCTCCATCGTATGGATTTCCGCCTACTATCAGCTTCTGTGCGCCGTATGTCTGCTGGGCGCTCTTTACTCGCGGCTGCGCGGCTGGAGGGCCGCGGAATGGGCATGCTACTTGGCGGCCTTCGGAGTCATGGAGACCGCGCCTCTGTATGCCGGCGTCGCGTTGATCTGCGCGCTGACTCTGGATCGCAAGGGGGATCGCAAAGCCCTGCACGGGGCGCTCTGGCTGCTGGTTCCCGCCGTGGTGTACACGGCAGCGCATTTTGCGTTTGTTCCGAAATCGACGTCGGGGCCGTACGCGCTTTCGCTCGATTCCCGCCTGCCCTCGACCATCGCAAGTTATTTGAAATGGACTTTCGAACCGGGAGCGTCCGCACTGCGCTCGCACGCTGAGCAATTACAGGCTCCGGAATTGCTGATGGGACTGATCCTCGGTCTGAGCCTGGGCTGGTTCACTCTGCGTTGCCTGCTGAAACGGGAGTGGATAGCCGCGCTTTTCGCCGGGTGGTTCATTCTGTTGCTGGCGCCACTGCTGCTGCTCCCGGGCCACCTGACACCGTACTACCTGACGGTGCCGAGCATCGGACTTGCGTGGCTGGCTGGCTGGGGGATCTCCCGGGGGTGGGATGGGGGCGGCCGGGTCCGGCTGGCCGTGCTCGCCCTTGCCACGGTCTTCCTGGTCGTTTCCGGCGCTGGCATCGAGGCCCAGACCCGCTGGTTCCAGGCGCGGGCGAATCGCATGCGGCAGGTGGTGGAGGCCGTCGCCGCCGAGGCCGGCGCGCATCCTGGGACAGCCATCGTTCTGGAAGGCGTCGACGACGAACTCTACAACGCCGGCTTCGAGAGCCACCCGTTCCTTCTGGCCGGGGCCGAACGGGTGTGGCGCGTTCCGGAGGATATATCCGAAGCCGAGCTTCGCGCAGCCGTCGCAAAAGGCGAAGCCCGGGTGCTCGATGTCCGCCTTCACGGCATCGCCGATGTCACCGGCACTTTCAATCGCTGAGCATTTCCGGAAGCGGCGCCGGAAAATTTCCACGGTAGATTCGGGCGAACAGGTCCACCGTTTCCCGATGCAAGTGGCCGTTATCAGCGAGCACGTGCTTGCCCCGCAAATGGAACGGTTGCCCGTGCATATCGGTGACCGTGCCTCCGGCTTCGCGGACCAGCAACACACCGGCGGCCATGTCCCAGGGATTAAGAGTGAACTCCCAGAACAGATCCAGACGGCCGCAGGCGACGTAGGCCAGATCGATGGCCGCCGCACCGGCCCGCCGCACGCCGTGCGAGAGCATCGCGAGCTGGTAGTAGAAATGGATGTTGACGTTCTGGTGGCGTTTGCGCGAAGGGAAACCGGTAGCGGAGAGCGAGTCTTCCAAGCGGGCGGCGCCGGAAACACGGATGCGGCGGTCATTCAAGAATGCGCCCGAACCAGTTTCAGCTCGAAACATCTCATCGCGAGTAGGATCGACGATGACGCCGCAAAGCAGCTCGCCCGCGCGCTCCAGCGCCAGGGTCACATTGAACACGGGAAAGCCGTGGGCGAAGTTGGTGGTGCCGTCCAGAGGATCGACGTACCAGCAGTATTCGGAAGCGCCGTCGCGCCGGCCGCCTTCCTCGGCCACAATGGCATGCGAGGGAAAGTGCGCGCGCAGCCGCTCCACGATGAGCTTTTCGCTAGCCCGATCGGTTTCGGTGACCAGGTCGTATTCGCCCTTGAGCTCAAAGCTGCGGTCGGCCAAGCCGCGCCGCTTGGAGGCTTCCGCGATCAGCGCCGAGGCCTCGCGAGCAATGTCTACCGCAGTGTCCAGGAAAGAAGCCAAGCGCGCCTTAGGATATCTCGTAGAAATACTTGATGTCGTGTTTATAGAGGAACAGGTTGGGGTCGCCGTCGCGGGTGAGCCGGATGAAGTGGGTGTCGTAGAACTCGATGATGCCGTCCACTTCCTGGTTATCGCTTAGGCGCACCCGGATGGGCGTACGGTTCTCGATCAGGCGGCGGAGGTAATTGACCTCCTCCATAGTGTGTTCGGGAGCTTTGGCTTGGCTGACTTTTCCTGGCACGGGGGTCCGCTCGCGCAGGTTTTAGCGCCCTGCATCCCCATAGTAGCCCGCGCGCGTGGAAGGCCGCAAATCCTTGCGCGACATCTCCACGCGAACGGGATGAAACTCCGGCGCGTTTTTGGGAAGATCGTGCGGGTAATAGGCGAGCAGGTAGGTGCGGCGCAGGTCGCGCAGGATATCGGCGAAGGATTGGTCGAGCTGTGCGCCGACGCTGGGATAGAAAGTGCGGCCTCCGGTGTCCTTGGCGATCTGCGCCAGAGCATTTTCGCCCCCGACGTTGCGGCCCGCGTCGTTGGTGATGGGGACCACTACGATGGGATAAACGACCGCATCGGCGAGGTGGGCTTCCTTGATGGCATCGCGAAACAGGTATTTGCTGCCGGTGTCGCCGCCATCGGTGACGATCACCAGCACATGGCGGCCTTCGCGGTCGGTGAGCCCCTCGGACGCCAGCACGATGGCGTCATAGAGAGCGGTGCTGCCGACGGAGTTCAGATTGCGCATGCTGCCGGCCAGCCGGGACTGGTTGCGCGTGAAATCCCGCAGCAGAGTGATGGAATCGTTGAATGCGTACACGGCTGCGGCGTCTTTGGTATTTCCGCTTTCAAGCAACGCCTTGAAGAATTTTTCGAGCGACGTGGTTTCGTAACGAATGTCCTTAAGCGTGGAGGCGCTGATGTCGATCAGCACGGAAATCGAGAGCGGCAAGGCTGTCTGCCGCTCAAACGCGTCGATCTCCTGCTTGACGCCGCAATCGTAGACGCTGAAATCGGACTTTTCGAGCGATCCGACCAAGTCGCCATTGGCGTCCTTAACGTTGACCAGGAGCCGGACCATTTTGGTCTCGGCCGTGAATCGTGGAGGGGCGCCCGCGCCGCCGGAAGAAGGCTGCTGGCCGAAGGCTAGCGCGGCGGCGGCCGCGAGCAACACAACGCAAAACTTCATGCGCGAGCTTTTCATGCTCGAGCTTTCACCACGGCATCATCCCATTCGCCGTCCACCCAGACTTCGCCGTCGGCGAAATACTCCTTCTTCCACACTGGCACCAGGCGTTTCAGCCGGTTGATGCCTTCGAGCGCGGCGTCAAAGGCGGGCTTGCGATGGGGCGCGGTGACGATGACGGCGACGCTGGCCTCGCCGATTTCGATGCGGCCCAGACGGTGCACCATGGCGATGCGGCCGATGGGGTGCGTGGCGGCGATTTCGCGTCCGATCTGCGCCATCATCTTCACGGCCATGGCCTCATAGCATTCGTATTCGAGATAGCGCGTGGGGCGGCCCTTGGTGTTGTTGCGCGCGACACCCTCGAAGTTGACGATGGCTCCATCCTCGCCGCGCAGCAGGCGCCGGCCGATGGCCTGGCCGTCGATGGGCTCGCGGGTGAGCGCGAAGAAATTGCCGGTTTCTTCATCGACGATTTCCTGAATGTAACCCGACCCTCCGCTGACGGGCGGCAGAAACGCGACCTCGTCGCCTTCGGCGAGAGCGGCTGAGGGATCGGCAAACTCCTGGTTCAGGGCCAGGACGACGCTGGCGGCCATGCCTCGCAAACGCGGGAAAAGGCTGGCGTAATGCTCGAAAACGGCTTCCAGGCGGCCACCATCGGGGAGGTCCAAGCTGTCCTCGCGGCGGCCGGTGATGTCGCGGAGAACTCCGAAAAATAAGACTCGAATTCGCACGTTGCTACATAGTAACAGACTGTTTCTCAAGGCTTCCGGTTTCCGCGATCCGGTAGAATGGAGGACCATGCCAAATTCGCCCGTGGAGGCCCGTGTGCGCGTGCGCTACGCCGAAACCGACCAGATGGGCGTGGTGTATCACGCCAACTACCTGGTGTGGATGGAAGTGGGGCGCGTGGAGTACTGCCGGGCGGCCGGCTTCCGGTACCGGGACCTGGAAGCCGAGGGCATTTTGCTGGCGGTGGTCGAGGCCAACTGCCGGTACCTGGCGCCGGCTCTGTACGACGACGAAATTGTGGTCCGGACGACGATCGAAGAAGCGACGCCACGGCTGGTCCGCTTCGGCTACCAGATTCTGTCCGGCGAGGACCGGCGGCTGCTGGCGGAGGGCTACACCAAGCACGTGTTCTGCGGGCGAGACCGCCGGGCGGCGAAACTGCCACCGCGGTTCCATCGCGTCTTCGGCATCGGCGCGCAGCTTGCGGAGTGACAACGCCGGTAGGGTAGCATTGGGCATGGCCCTCTCTACTATCAGAGATTTGGACTTAGCGGGAAAGCGCGTGTTTATACGCGTCGATTTCAACGTCCCCTTGGGCCCTGGCGGCAAGGAGATCACTAGCGATAAGCGGATTCGGGCTTCGCTTCCCACCATTCAATACGCTTTAGATCGCGGCGCGGCGGTGATTCTCGGCAGCCATTTGGGGCGTCCGAAAGGGAAACCAAACCCGGAAATGAGCCTGGCGCCGGTGGCGGAAAGGCTTTCGCAATTGTTGGGGCAGCCGGTCGAAATGGCGCCGGATTGCGTCGGGCCCCAGGTGGAAGCGATGCTGCCCAAGCCCGGCCAGGTCCTGCTGCTCGAGAATTTGCGATTTCATGCCGAGGAGGAAAAGAACGATCCGGGCTTTTCGCAACAGCTCGCGGAGCTGTGCGATGTTTACGTGAACGACGCGTTCGGCAGCGCCCATCGCGCGCATGCTTCCACCGTCGGGATGACCGCTTTTGTGAAGCAGGCCGCGGCGGGGCTGCTGATGGACAAAGAGCTCGAATATTTGACCAAGGCGACGCGCAATCCGGTCCGGCCATGCGTGGCGATTTTAGGCGGCGCGAAGGTTTCGGACAAAATCGAGGTGATCCAAAACCTGATGAAGGTGGTGGACCGGCTGATGATCGGCGGCGCGATGGCATATACGTTTTTGCGCGCTCGGGGCGAGGCGACCGGAAAATCGCTGGTGGAAGAAGACAAGCTGGAACTGGCTCGCGAACTGATGGCGCAGGCCGGCAACAAGCTGATGCTGCCGGTGGATCACGTAGCGGCCGCGGAGATGAAGGCGGGCGCGGATTCGCAGGTGGCGGAGCGGGTGCCGGACGGGATGATGGGCCTGGACATCGGGCCGAAGACCATCCAGGCGTATTCGAGCGTCATCGCGACGGCCAAGACCGTAATTTGGAACGGGCCGATGGGCGTGTTCGAGATTCCTCCGTTCGATAAGGGAACGGTGGCGCTGGCCAAGGCCGTTGCGAGCTCCGGGGCGATCAGCGTGGTGGGAGGAGGCGATTCGGAGAAGGCGATCAAATCCGCGGGCGTCGCCGACAAGATCACGCATATCTCGACCGGCGGAGGAGCGTCACTGGAGTTTTTGGCGGGAATCGAGTTGCCGGGGGTCGCGGCACTCGAACGAAAGTGAGGCGCGCAACGCGTGGCGATCGGACCGGTATATAATCGGTAACCGAGACCAAGACTCGAGGCCAAAAATGATCCACGACCTTCGCCTGACCATGCGCGCGCTGGTGAAGAGCCCCGGCTTCGCGCTAGCCGCACTGGCGATGCTGGCGTTGGGCATCGGCGTCAATGGGACGGTGTTCACCGTCGCCAACGGGGTCCTGTTCAAGGGATTCCCGGGCATCGAGCACAACAACCGGATGGTCTACATCGCCCCCAAGGGCTACAACTGTTGCCTCTCCTATCCCGCGTTTCTGGACCTCCGGGCGCAGGCGAAATCCTTTGACGCGATGGCCATGGTCCATGGTCTCGGCCGGGTAGTCAATGACGAGCACGGCTACGCGGCGAGGATCGACATCACGGAGGTCAGCGCGGGCACGTTCGCGCTGACCGGGTATGTGCCGATTTTGGGCCGCGACTTCACGGCAGGGGATCAGGCGGATGGCGCAGCTCCGGTTGCGATACTGAATTACGGCTTCTGGCAAAGGCGCTACGCGAAGAATCCAGCGATTATCGGGCAGAGGGTGCGGCTGAACGGAGTCCCGACGACCATCATCGGAGTGATGCCGCGGGGTTACACGTTTCCGCAAACCGTCGACATGTGGACGCCGCTGGTGGAAACCCCATACGTGCTGAACCGGGCTCACAACGACACCTGGATGGGGATCGGACGGATGCGCCAGGGCGTGACATTTGAGCAGGCGAGCGCGGAAGTCGACGGCCTTGGCAAACGCCTGGGGCAAGAATATCCGCTTACCGACAAGGACCATCCGCCGCAGGCGCTGCGCTTCGACGAATTCTTTATCGGGCCGACGGCCGCGGCGCTGTACGGCTGCATGTGGGGCGCGGTGGGATTCGTTCTGCTGATCGCGTGCGCGAACCTGGCAAATCTGCTGCTGGCGCGCGCGATGGGACGGTCGCGGGAGATCTCGGTGCGGATCGCGCTGGGCGCGGGGCGATGGCGCATCGTGCGGCAACTGCTGACCGAGAGCCTGATTTTATCGACCCTAGGGGGATTCTTCGGATGGTGGATCGCCAAGTGGGGCGTCACGGCGTATGCCGCCTCGATGGCGCAGAAATCGTCGTGGCTGGTTCTGGATTACTCGATGGACACGCGCGTTCTTCTGTACCTGATCGCGATTTCCATCGCCACGGGGATTCTTTTCGGGCTCGCGCCAGCCGCGCGTTTGGCCAAGCTTGACGTGAACGTCGCGCTGAAAGACGGAGCCCGCGGAGCGACCACCGGCGGGCGGGCGCACCATCTTTCTTCCATTCTGGTGACGGGAGAAATGGCTCTGGCGATTGTGCTGCTGGCCGGAGCCGGCGTGATGATCCGGAGTTTTCTCAAGATCCACGACGCGGACCTGGGCGTGAATCTGAACAACGTGCTGGCGGGCTCGATTGAGCTACCGGTGGCGAAATACCCGCTTCCGGAACAGCGGATCGCTTTCTTCGATCGGCTCACCGAGCGCCTGGAGGCGACAGCGGGCGTCGAGTCGGTGGCGATGGCTGAATCACCACCAACGACCGGAGCGACGAGGTACACCTACGAACTCGCCGACGCTCCCACGCCTGCCGGTAACGGGAACCGGCCCTTCGTGCGAGGCCTCAAGATCAGCCCCGGCTACTTCCGCACGATGAGGGCGCGGTTGGTGGCAGGCCGCGAGTTCAATGACGGCGACAGCGCTTCCGCGCCTCCGGTTGCGATCGTGAACCAGATGCTGGCCACGCAGTATTGGCCGGGCGAGGATCCCGTCGGCAAGCGTCTGCGCTTGTTCAACGGACAAACTCCGGGGCCGTGGATCACCGTGGCCGGAGTGGCTTCCAACATCATCCAGAACGACCAGAGCCGGCAGCGATTCGACCCGATGGTTTACTTGCCGTACCGGCAGAGCCCGGGAGGGGGCATGTGGCTGTTCGTTCGAACAAAGGTGACACCGGCGGAACTGGCGTCCGCCTTTCGAAGCGAGGTTCGAGAGCTGGATCCCGACCTGCCCATTTTCGGGGCCGCTTCCTTGGTGAGTATTCTGGAGGGCTGGCAGGACAGCCGCTTCTACGGAGCTCTGTTCCTGATTTTCGCCGCGATCGCGCTGCTGCTGGCGTCGATCGGGCTATATACGGTAGTCGCGAATTCGGTGAGCCAGCGCACGCAGGAGTTGGGCATTCGCATGGCGATCGGCGCGAGCTCGCGCGATATTCTGCGGCTGGTGCTGCAGCAAGGGATGCTGCCGTTGGGCCTCGGGCTGGCGATCGGGCTGGCGGGTTCACTGGCGGTGAATCGCGTGCTGAAGGCGGTGCTGGTCGGAGTTTCGCCGTTCGATCCGGTGACATTGATGACGGCTTCCGGAGTGCTGAGCTGCGCGGCGGCGCTAGGGTGTTTGATTCCGGCGCTGCGCGCGGTGCGCGTGGACCCGGTGATCGCACTGAGGCACGAATAGGTGAGTCAGGATTTGATGTACGCGGCGCGGATGCTGCGGCGGAGCCCTGGGATCACGGCCGTGGCGGTGCTGTCACTGGCGCTCGGCATCGGTGCGAATACGGCCATCTTCACTCTGATCGAATCGACTCTATTGCGGCCAATTGCCGTGAAGCATCTCGACCGGCTGCGATTGCTGAGCTGGCGGGAAGTGGAAGGAGGCTGGGTTGCGCCCAACGTGGGTTATCTGTCGTCGAGTTTCGGTTCGATCTACGAGCAGGGATCCCGGGACGGCGGCATCCTTCACACCGAATTTTCTCCGGCCGTATACCGGGAGTTTCTCGAACACAATACCGTCTTCGAGACGCTGTTCGCCTTCAAGGAGCTGGGCCGGGCGACAGCGGTGGTGGATGGAAACGCGGAGCCGGTAAATTGTTTTCTGGTCTCCGGCAATTTTTATCACGGAGTCGAGGTGACACCGGTGCTGGGGCGCGCGATCGGACCAGAGAACGACGTGCGCGGCGACGGGGGCCGGGTGGCGGTGATCAGCTACGAATACTGGACTCGCCGATTGGCGCGCAGCGCTGCGGTGATCGGGAAGACGATTGTGGTGGATGAGATCCCGCTTACGATTATCGGCGTGAATCCGGAGTACTTCACGGGTATCGAGCCGGGCGCGCATTTCGACGTCTGGGCTCCGCTTAATCTTGCGCCGGCGCTCACGGGCCGTGCATGGCTGGATGATCCGAGGCAATGGCAGATCCCGATGATGGGACGGTTGAAGCCGGGCGTCACCGATGAGCGGGCGCAGAGCGAGCTGAACGCGCTGTTTCAGGCACACATCGACGCCGATCCGCAGACGCTCGCCTCGATGCTGAAAGATCCGGCAAAGCGGCCGCGGTTTCTATTGCAATCGGCCGGGCGCGGCGTGGATTATCTGGCGCAACGATACGACCGGACGATGCTAGCTGTGCTGGCGCTGGCCGGTTTGGTGCTACTGATCGCCTGCGCGAACGTCGCGAATCTGCTATTGGCGAAATCGGCGGCGCGGCGGAGGGAAATCGGTTTGCGGCTCGCACTGGGAGCGGGACGGGCGCGGATTATTCGTCAATTGTTGACGGAGGGGCTGTTGCTGGCGGGGATGGCGGGAGTCGCCGGAGTGCTGCTGGGTTATTGGACTCGCAATGGGATTCCCGCGGTGCTGGCGACGCCGTGGCGGCGGAGCTTCTTCGATACATCGTTCGATCCGCGGGTGCTCGAGGTTTCCATCGGAGTGACGCTGCTGACCGGGGTTCTGTTCAGCCTGGCGCCAGCCTGGCAAATTCGGCGTGTGGAATTGAACGATGCTCTGAAGGATGCAAGCCACGCCACGGCGGGGCTGTCTAGGCTGCGGACCGGGCGCCTGCTGGTGGTGCTGCAAGTTGCGCTGTGCGTGCTGCTGCTGGCCGGTGCGGGGTTGTGCGTGAGAACGTTCACTAATTTGAAGGACGCGCCGCTCGGATTCCGGCCGGAGCGTCTGTTGTTGTTCACCGTGGACCCTCCACGCTTGCGTTACCAGGGCGATCAGGCGGTCGACCTGCTGGCGCGTTTGCGCGAACACATCGCAGAGATTCCCGGCGTTGAGTCCGCCAGCTTCTCGCGAAATTTTCGAGATAGCGCGGTGGCAAGCGGGTTTTTCGAAACCATGGGGATCGCGATGCTCGGCGGCAGAACTTTGAATGAGCAGGATAACGGGAGCGATCCCCCCGCGGCTGTGATCAATGAAGGATTCGCGCGGCGATATTTGCCGGGCGGGAATCCGGTGGGCCAAATCTATCGGGACCCCAATCGCGGAGCATACCGGATTGTGGGCGAGTGCGCTGACTGGCATGACGACTTCCTCCGCGCCGGCGCGCAGCCGATGCTATATACGCTGCTGGCTCCTTCAGGACGTCCGCTGCCGGTAGATCCGTTTGCGGTGCACGGACCCTCCAGCCCGGCCACGTTCGAAGTGCGAATCGCCGGTGATGAGCCAGCCGTCGTCAAGCAGATTCGACGCGCCGTTAGCGAAGCCGACCCCAATCTCACCGTCTTCGACGTGCGCACGGCCGAACAACAAATCGAGGACGGCCTGTCGCAGGACCGGCTGCTGGCGTCGCTCGCGATGGTGTTCGGAGGGCTGGCGCTGATTCTCGCGACCATTGGCATTTACGGAGTGATGGCTTACGCGGTGACGCGTCGAACGAATGAAATCGGCATTCGGGTGGCGCTGGGAGCCCGGCCAGGCCGGGTCGCGTGGATGGTGCTGCGCGAAACGTTGACGCTGGCTGCCGCAGGCGCAGCGATCGGAGTGCCGATGGTGCTGGCCCTAGGTCCCGCGCTGGACCATTTTCTTGCGCCGGGATGGGAAAAGAACTTCGTGTATGGGACGAAACCGGACGATCCCTTTACGATCGTCGCGGCGGTCTTGGTGCTGGGAGCCGTGGGAGCTATGGCGGGATATTTTCCGGCCCGGCGCGCCGCGCGAGTCGATCCGGTGGCCGCGCTACGGCATGAGTAGATGCCTGACAGTCTTTCGCTACACTAGCAAAGGACTGACGTGGCACTGTTGACCATCTCGGGCGAGCCGGCGTCGCGGTTTGAAGACGTGGCGCACGGCGCGGCACAGTTGCTTGGGTTTGAACTGGTGGCGAGCTCGCGGCTGCAACAGTTGCTCGCCGAAGAGTTCGGCGATGCGGCAGTTCCCGACCGGGCGTGGCGTTCGGCGGTGACCAGCGTAGTCGCGGGTCTGGCGACGGAGCACCATCTGGTGATCGCGGTAGAGGGAGGCGAGGGGCTCTTTTCCGAAGAGCGGTTCGATCCCATGCCGGCGCTGCTGCGCGCGGGAGTCGTGGCGGGCGAAACACGGCGGGCGGGAAACGTGATGCTGGATCATCGCCTGGAGAAACCGGCGGCCAAGAACGAGCTGGCACGGATGGATGCTGAGGCCAAGCGCCGGCGGAAAGCCCGGCTGGGACGCTCCGTCGCGCGGCCGGGGGATTTCGACCTCACGCTCAACGCGGAGACCCTAGACTCAGGCCAGATGGCCGAGGTGCTGCGCGCGGCTGCGAATGCCCGCTGCCTTTCCGCACACGGACTCTTGTCAGCCGGAGCGGCGGCCGAAATTCAGTTCCGGACGCGGCTGGAGTTGGCGCGGCACGGCATTGTTCCGGCGGGGCGGGCGCATCTGAAGCGAGCGTCATTCAGCCATCCCAGCGAGGAGATGTTCGCCAACCTGCTCGACTTCTATCGCATCCGCTGGCAGTACGAGCCGCGCGCGTTTCCGCTGCAATGGGACAAGGACGGCAATGTCATCGAAGCCTTTACGCCGGATTTTTACTTACCGGAGTTCGATTTATACGTGGAACTGACCACCATGAAGCAGGCTCTGGTGACCAAGAAGAATCGTAAGGTGAAGCTGCTGCGCGCGGTGTATCCGCACGTGAACATCCAGGTGTTCTACCAAAAAGATTTTCAGGATCTGGTGTTCAAATACGGGCTGAAGATGGACGCGGGAGCGTCTTCGTGACGCCACCCGGAATCGAGCGCGTGCTGTTCACCGAAGAACAAGTCCACCAGCGCATCCGCGAAGTGGCGGCAGAGATCACGGAAAAATTTCGCGGGCGCGATTTGAAGTTGATCGGCGTGCTGAAGGGCTCGGTGTTCTTTCTGACGGAACTGGCGCGTGCGATCGGCCTTCCGGTGAAGATCGACTTTCTGGCGATCTCCAGTTTCGGCGGGCCGGCTTCGGCCAGCGCTGCGGGAATGGTGCGCATCGCGAAGGACCTGGACGATCCGATCGAAGATGAAGACGTTCTGCTGATCGAAGACATCGTGGACACGGGATTCACCACACGCTACCTGTTGCAGACGCTGGCCGGGCGTGGGCCACGGTCATTGGCGATCTGCACGCTGCTCGACCGCACGGTGCGGCGCATCGTGCAAGTGCCGGTGGAGTTTCGCTGCTTTGAGATCCCGGACCGGTTCGTGGTGGGCTGCGGGCTGGACTACAAGCAGCTCTACCGCAATTTGGGCTATATTGCAGTGATGAACCTGGCCGCGGTTCAGAATCAAGAGAGGGCCTGACAGCATCCAATCAATCTATGACCTATAACATCGACACGCAGCACAGCTCCGCGCAATTCAAAGTGCGCCACATGATGATCGCCAACGTGAAAGGCGAATTCGACAAGGTTTCGGGGACGGTGGAGTTCGATACCGCGAATCCCGGCCATTCCAGCGTGGAGGCGATGGTGGACGTCGCCAGCATCAGCACACGCGAGACGGATCGTGACAATCATCTGAAGAGCCCGGATTTCTTCGACGTGGCCACGTATCCGACGATCACCTTCAAATCGACGAAGGTCCATCCGGCCGCTAACGGCGAGTACAAGATCTCCGGAGACTTGACGATTCGCGGCGTGACGAGGCCGGTAACCCTCGACGTCGAGTCGTTGACGGACGAGATCAAGGACCCGTGGGGTTTCATGCGCCGCGGCGCTACCGCCATGACGAAGATCAACCGCAAGGATTTCGGGATGGAGTTCAACATCCCGCTGGACGCCGGTGGATTTGTGGTGGGCGATCACATCGATATCACTCTGGACATCGAGATGACGCGGAAGGCGTAGCGAAGCTGTCAGCCTTCAGCAATCGGCAATCAAACTTTCAATGCTTGCCGGGCGTCCGGGGCGTGGAAGCGAATCCGCCGAACAACCGGCGTCCATCCGGGAGAGTCACATTGCGGGCGTTGGCCAGTTTGCTGCCGTCTTTGGCGGCGAAGCCGTCCACGGTGACGGCGTCGCCTTCCTTGACATCCGATTGTTTCCAGCCCCGGCTTTGCAGACCGCCGGGGCTTCCCATTTCAAATCGCCATGTGCCGGACTTGCCGCTTTCGTCTGTTCCCTCGACATAGAGCGACGCGTGAGGGTTGGTCCATTCGAACCGGGTGACGACGCCGCTGACGGTGATGAGTTTGTTCGCGTCGTATTCCGACGCGAAGGCGTGATGCGCCGGAGCGCGGCTCGCGAGCAGGAACAACGCGGCAGCCACGGCGCATGCGGTCCCGCTCATTTTGAGACTCTTAGAGCAGCTCGGCGGAGCTGAAGAAGAACGGAATTTCGACGGCCGCGGTTTCGGGAGCGTCGGAGCCGTGCACGCAGTTGCGCTCGATGGATTGCGCGAAGCGCTTGCGAATGGTGCCTTCGGCGGCATTGGCGGGGTTGGTGGCGCCCATGGTGTCGCGCCATTTCTTGATGGCGTCGGGCGCTTCCAGGACCATCACAACGACGGGGCCTTCGGTCATGAACTTCACCAGGGAGCCGTAGAAGGGCCGCTCTTTGTGGACCGCGTAGAAGCCTTCGGCCTCGAGTTGGGTCAGGCGCTTCATTTTCATTCCGGCGACGCGGAAGCCCGCCTTTTGAATGATGGCGATGATTTCTCCGGTTTGTCCAGCCGCGACGGCGTCGGGCTTGATGATGGCAAATGTTCTTTCCATAGTTATTTGAGTTTATTCTTTACCTTTTCTCCGATTTCGGCGGGCGAAGCGCACACATCGATGCCCGCGGCCTGCATGGCGGCGATTTTATCCGACGCTTTGCCGCTCCCTCCTGAGATGATGGCTCCGGCGTGGCCCATTCTGCGGCCCGGAGGAGCGGTCTGGCCGGCGATGAATCCGATCACCGGCTTCTTGACGTGATCTTTGATGTACGCCGCGGCGGTTTCTTCGGCGTTGCCGCCGATTTCACCGATCATCACGATAACGTGCGTATCGGAATCTTCATTGAACAGCCTGATGGCGTCGGTGTGGTTGGTGCCGATGATCGGGTCGCCGCCGATGCCGATGCAGGTGGATTGGCCGATGCCGAGAGCGCTCAATTGTCCCACGGCTTCGTAAGTCAGAGTGCCGGAGCGCGAGACCACGCCCACGTGGCCCTGCTTGTGAATGTGTCCCGGCATGATGCCGATTTTGCATTTACCCGGCGAGATCACTCCGGGGCAGTTGGGGCCGACCAGGCGAGTCTTGGGATGTTCCTTAAGGTACGCCCAGGCCTTCACCATGTCCGAAGCGGGGATGCCTTCCGTGATGCAGACCACCAGTGCGAGGCCAGCATCGGCGGCTTCCATGATCGCATCCGCGGCGAACGGCGGAGGCACGAAGATGACGCTCGCGTTGGCTCCAGTGGCCTTCACTCCCTGCGCGACAGTATCAAACACCGGAAGGTCCAAATGTTTTTGTCCGCCCTTACCGGGAGTGACGCCGCCGACCACTTTGGTTCCGTAGGCGATGGCCTGCTCGGCGTGGAAGGAGCCTTCTCTGCCCGTGAATCCCTGCACCAGCAGGCGAGTATGTTCATTGACCAGAACGCTCATGCCGCGGCTCCTTTCGCGGCCATTACCACTTTTTCCGCGGCATCGCGCATGCCGTCCGCAACGGTGAAATTGAGTCCGGATTCCATCAAGATTTTGCGCCCCAGCTCGACATTGGTCCCTTCCATGCGGACCACGATGGGGACTTTAACGCTGAGCTCGCGCGCGGCCGCGACCACGCCGGTGGCGAGCGTATCGCAGCGCAGGATGCCGCCGAAAATGTTGATCAGCACCGCTTTCACGGCTTTATCGGAAAGGAGAATGCGGAAGGCGTTGCGGATCTGCTCGGCGTTGGCTCCGCCGCCGACGTCCAAAAAGTTCGCGGGGCTTCCGCCGGCGTACTTAATGATGTCCATGGTGGCCATGGCAAGGCCGGCTCCGTTGACCATGCATGCCACAGTGCCGTCGAGCTTGATGTAGTTCAAGCCGAAGCGCGACGCTTCGACTTCGAGAGGATCTTCTTCGTTCAAATCGCGCAGCGCGGCGAGATCCTTGTGGCGGAACAGCGCATTGTCGTCAAGATTGATCTTGGCATCGAGGGCGAACACTCGGCCGTCAGTGGTGGTGATGAAGGGATTGATTTCGGCGAGCGAAGCATCGACGGCGTCATTGGCTTTGGCGAGGTTCACCATGGCCTGTGCTGCGGCGTTCGCGGCGACGCCTTTGATGCCGATGCCGAAGGCCAGCTTGCGCGCTTGAAAGGGAGTGAGACCGAGACCGGGCTCGATGGTCTCCTTCAGGATGCGCTCCGGAGTCTTGGCCGCGACCTCCTCGATCTCGACTCCGCCATCGGCCGAAGCCATGAAGACGTTCTTGCCGGTGACGCGGTCGAGCACGATGCCGAGATAGTATTCGTGCTCGATGGGCAGCGTTTCCTCGATCAGCAGGCGCTGGACGATGCGGCCTTCGGGGCCGGTCTGGTGCGTGATCAACGTCATGCCCAGAATTTTTTCGGCGATGTCGCGGGCTTCAGTGACATTCTTGGCGACTTTTACTCCCCCGCCCTTGCCTCGTCCGCCGGCGTGAATTTGCGCTTTGACCACAACGCTTCCGCCGATCTGCTTGGCCGCGGTTTCGGCCTCATCAACGCTTAGGGCGAGCTCGCCTCTGGGCACAGGAACTCCCTGTCGCGCCAAGAGGGCCTTGGCTTGATATTCGTGAATTTTCATTTCGTGTGGCTCGCGGGCCTGGCAGTTCCGGGCCGCGAAACTTTTAGTGTACTCCAACGGAGGTAGCGTGCCGGAAGTGGGGCTGAAACACGCTCGTGACATAATTGTTCAAAATAGTTCTCCCCTCGACTTTTCCGATGTCACTTCTTCCCTACCTTCACCGCGCCTCCGAAGGCGAGCATTTGACTGCCGAGGAGGCCTACGAAGCGATGAGCGTGCTGCTGGCTGGCGCGGCGAGCGACGCGGCGATCGCGGCGTTTCTGGTGGCTCTGAAGATGAAGGGCGAGACGGCGGCCGAGCTCGCCGGGTTCGCGCGCGCGATGCGGGAGCGGATGATCGTGGTGGACGCGGGCGCGGACGTGATCGACACCTGCGGAACCGGCGGCGACGACGCCGGCACGTTCAATATTTCCACCGCGGCGGCGCTGGTGATGGCGGGAGCGGGCGCACGCATCGCCAAGCACGGCAACCGGTCTCTGGCGAGCTCCAGCGGCAGCGCGGATGTACTGGAAGCGTTGGGCGTGAGGATCGCGGCCACGCCGCAGGAATCGGCGTGGGCGGTGCGCGAGATCGGCATTGGGTTCCTGTTCGCTCCGCATCATCATCCGGCGATGAAGTTCGCGCAGCCGGTGCGCCGCGAATTGAAGATGCGGACCGTGTTCAACCTGCTCGGCCCCTTGGCGAATCCGGCGAACCCGCATGCTCAGTTGATCGGCGCGCCTTCCGCGACCTCGGCGCGGCTGATGGCGGACGCTCTGGCGCTGCTCGGTACCAAGCGCGCGTTTGTGGTGCACGGGCACGGAGGGTTGGACGAGGTCAGCACCACGGGGCCGACTCAGGTGTGGGAAGTTGCCGAGGGGCGCGTGAGCGAACACGAATGGACACCTCAGAGCTTCGGGCTTGCGATCGATGCTCGGGAGGGTTTGGCCGGCGGCGATCCGGCGCGCAATGCGGCGATCATTCGAGCGATTCTGACGGGCCAGGCGGGTGCGCCGCGCAACATCGTGCTGGCGAATGCGGCGGCGGGGCTGGTGCTGGCGGGGCTGGCCGCGGACTTGCGGTCGGGAGTGGGGCTGGCGGCGCAGGCGATCGATTCCGGCGCGGCTGCAAGCAGGCTGGAGCGGCTCGCGCAGCATTTTCCGTTTTCTTGATCCGGCATTCCGCCGCTTCGCGCGGATCAGGATGTCGGAGGGACGAGGCGGTTCACAGCCGCCCATCGCGGCCGGCTGGGCAGGGGAGCTGCCCAGCCGGTCTTTGTGGTATTTCTTGCGGGGTGTGAATCCCCCATGAACGTCGCGCCTAAGCAGAAACACCTGAACGGCGTTGACGGGATGAAGCGCACCGCCTAGACTGAAATCAGGCTGGGTTTTTCCGCGTGATAAAGCGCATGACCAAGACACTCGCAACGCCTATCGTGGTTCCCGAAACCATCCGGCGGAAGGCCGGTCTTCGCCGTGGGGAAGAAGTCGAGTTCCGCGTGTCCGGACGCGCCATCATGATTTTGCCGAGGGCGAACCGGTCGGTTTCGGCGGACGACACGCTCACGCCCGAGGAGGCGAAGGTCGTGCGCCGCGGAGAGGCGCAACTCAAGCGCGGCTATTCGAAATCTTGGCGCGACGTAAAACATGCGCTGGAGCGTTGAGCTTTCCCGCGACGCCGAAAGGCAACTCACCAATCTTCCCCGCAATATTCGGGACCGAATCGAGCGTGCGATTGACCACCTCGAAGCCCAAGACGATTCCCAATGGAGCAACGTCAAGGCGCTCCAAGGTCCGGAGTGGAAGGGGCGCTTCCGCAAGCGGGTCGGAGGATACCGGATCATCTTTCGGAAGTCTCCGGAGCGGGGAGCCGTCGAGATTTCGGCGATCCTCATCAGATCGAAAGACACGTATCGCTAGACCTCATTGAGCGTCAGCATCATCTGCCGGTCTACGATTTGTCGACTACTCTGGTTGAATGGCGCGCGTCAGCCTGTTCCACTGGAATGCCGAAGAGGCCGGGCCGCTGGTGGCGGCTCTGGAAGCGGCTGGGCACTCGGTGGAGCATCATCAGCGCGTGGCCGAATACCGCGCCGTCCGCGACAATCCTCCTGACGCCATCGTGATCGATTTGTCGCGCCTTCCTTCGCACGGGCGCGAGCTCGCGGTTTTCTTTCGAGGCTCGAAGAAGACGCGGCACGTGCCAATTTTATTTGTCGGCGGCTCAGGGGAGAAGCTTGAACGAGTGAAGAAGCTGCTGCCGGATGCGGCATATACAACAACGGCGCGGGTGCGCGCCGCAGTGAAAGCCGCGCTGGCGAAGCCGGTGGTGAATCCGGTGACGCCCACGCAGATGATGCAGCGCTACGGCGACCGGTCGACGGCGCAGAAGCTCGGGATCGGGAAAGGCGCGCGAGTCGCGGTGATCGACCCGCCCTCCGATTATGCGCAGGCCATCGGCACTCTGCCGGAGGGAGCATCGCTCGAAGAGGGCTTCGAAGAAGACCCGGCCGGCGATTGCGCGATCTCGCTGTGGTTCGTGCACGGTGCCGCCGGATTTCACGCCGCTCTGCCTAGGATGCGCCAGACCGCCGCGCGCAGCCGGCTGTGGATCTTCTGGCGCAAGAGCAAGCTCGATGGGCTGGACGGCAACGTGATCCGCAGCGGAGCGAATGCGGTTGGGCTCGTCGACTACAAGATCTGCTCCGTGAACGAGACGTGGAGCGGGATGGTGTTTACCGTCAAGCGGCCTTCGCCGAGCCCCTTGCGGCAGTCTTTGAAACCAAGGCGCACAGCCCGTCCGACTCGATCCTCAAAGGGCGGTTCGTGAGGTTGTAGCAGTTCTCCAGGGCGTTGAGCATGGTGATCTCGGCGATCTGGGTGTCGGTGAAGTGCTTGCGGAGCTCGGCGAAGGTGGCATCGCTGGCGTCATGGGTTCGCGAGACCTCTTCGACGTAGGCCAGAGCGGCGCGCTCGGCGGGGGTGAAGGCGGGATCGTCGCGATAGCGGTCCAGCTTGCTGATTTTTTCCAACGATCCGCCTTCTTTCAGGGCCACGGCCTTGCCGATATCGACGCAGAAGTGGCACTGATTCACCTCGGAAATGTGGACGTGGAGGAGCATCTGCAAGCCTTGGTCGAGCGAGAAACCGCTCTGCATCAGCTTCGACATCTCATAGCTGAGGCGCATGGATTTAGGCACGCGCGCGGTGACCACCTTCATCGGCGTGATGACCTTTCCGAAGGTGCGTCGGGCGAACCAGTAGGCTAGGCGTAATTTCAGTCCCTGGGGATGTTCGACAGGTTGTAAGCGCATATTATTCACACTCCTTTAATTTCTTTCGCAGCAGACGGCGCTCGGGTTCCGAGCAGCGCCGTTCCAGCGCCGCGCGGAAACACGCGGCGGCTTCCTCGCGCCGGTCCAATTCGAGAAGGAAATGGCCGCGGGCGGCGAGCAGCAAATAGTATTCGCGAAGAGCCGGATCGGCGAGCAGCGGCTCAATAGCGGCCAGCGCATATTCGGCACCGTGGACTTTAGCCACGGCGACGGCCCGGTTCAACGCAACCACCGGCGATCCGCTCATCTCCAGCAACTGGCCGTAGTGATGGAGGATGGCCGGCCAGTCCATGGTTCCGCTGAGGCCGCCGCGAATATGCTCGGCCGCGATGGCGGCTTGAACGTGGTATTCGGACAGTTCTTCGCCTGAAATGGACACACTGAAGTGATGAAAGCCGAGAGCGATGAGTTGCTGGTCCCACAAAGAGTGATCCTGATTTTCCAGTAAAACCAAATCCCCCAGCGCATCAACGCGGGCCGGAAGCCGCGCGGATTCAAGAGCCAGCAGAGCGGCCAAGGCGTGCACCTTGGGCGAAGCGAGCGAGGAAGCCGCGATCAGGCGAGCCAGGCGCAGGGCTTCGACGCACAGGTCGCGGCGGATCAGGTCCTCGCCTTCGTGCGCAGCGTAGCCTTCATTGAAGATGAAGTAGAGCGTTTCCAGTACGGCGTCGAGGCGCGATTGCAGTTCTTCACCACGCGGCAGGTCGAGAGTCAGGCCGCGGTCGCGGATCTGCCGCTTGGCGCGGACCAGGCGCTGGGCGATGGCCGATTCCTCGGCGAGAAACGCGCGGGCGATTTCGCGGACGCTGAAGCCGCCGACGGTCTTTAGGCTCAGAGCTACGCTCGATTCGCGAGGGATCTCCGGATGGCAACACATGAGGATCATGCGCAACTCGTCGTCTCGAAATTCGTCGAGGTTTGCATCCGGCGCCGGTGTCGAATCCCGCGGGCGCAGGTCTTGCTGTTTATGATCGGCGATGCGCTCATGACGCAGTTGGTCGAGCGCGAGATTGCGAGCAGTGCGGAACAGCCACGCCGGAGGGTTTTCCGGCACGCCGTGATACGGCCAGGTTTGAAGAGCGCGCAGGATGGTCTCCTGCGCGATCTCCTCAGCAAGGTCGAGACGGGATGAGCCGAGCAGCCGGGCGAGATGAGAGGTCATCCGGCCCGACATCTGCCGGAACAAATGCTCGACCAGTTCTCCCGTTCCGTCCGGCACGGCAGCTAAGTCCCGAACACTTGCCGGATTTCGATCACTCCGCCATATTCGATGTGCGGATGGGCCTGAGCGCGTTGCACCGCTTCGTCGTAGCTGGAGGCTTCGATCAGATAGTAGCCTCCCAGGGCTTCCTTGGTCTCGCCGTACGGTCCGTCGGTGACCTTGGCCTTGCCGGAGTTCGGACGCAGGACTCTGCCGTGATCCGGCGCGAGTCTCTGCGCGCCCTTGGTGAAAGGCATCTTGGCCCAGGCCATGTACTTCTCGGTGGCCTTCTGCATCTCTTCCGGGCTCAAATTCGAGACGCCGGGGCGGTTCTCGTAAAGCAACAGGATGTATTGGGGCATCGTTTTCTCCTATCGTACGCGAGTGCATACGTCCTAATAACGAACACCGCAGCGGAGAATCGACAACCCCGGTAGGTTATTATGGCCGTTCGACGAAGCCACCCATGAACCCGATGAGTCCGTTGAGTTTGTCTCCAATTTCGGACAGCGCGAGATCGACGTGACTCATCCGCTTCTCATGGAGTTCCATGCCTTCATGGAGTCTCTTCAGAACCTCCGCCTGACCGGCGACTTCTTCAGCCTGTGCCTTTCGCACCTCGGCTTGGCGGCGCTGGATCTCAGCCATTACAATCAACGTGTCCCGGATCGGATGGATGGCTTGTCCCTAATTCATTCGCGTACCTAACGGCAGTATACCTTCTAAAATCGAAGTAACGATGCGTGAGCCAGCTACGGCATTGCCGACGGAGATCGATTCCCTGCCCGAGTCGCCGGCGGTGTTTCTGCTGTGGGCGGCGGAAGGGGCTCCGTATCTGGCGCGCACGGCGTTGTTGCGGCGGCGGTTACGGCGTTTGATTTCGAATCGGGAACGGGTCTCGCGGGTGCTGAATCTGCAAGGAGTGGCGGAGCGAATCGAATACTGGTTGACGGGGTCGCAGTTGGAATCCGCGCTGCTCCATCTGGAGCTCGCGCAAAGATATTTTCCTGAAGATTGGCAGCGGATCACGCGGCTCACGGCGCCGGTGTTCGTGCGCTTGACGCTCGACAATCCTTTTCCGCGCACCATGATTACGACGCGCTTCGGACGAGGGTTGACGTTCGGGCCGTTTCCCAGCCGCGCGGCAGCGGATCGCTACAATGAGGCGCTGCTGGACTTGTTTCAAATCCGGCGCTGCGAGGAGAATCTCCTTCCCGCGACGAACCATCCAGGATGCATTTACGGTGAGATGAATAGCTGCCTGCGGCCCTGCCAACTCGTGGTGTCCAAGGAAGAGTATCGCAGCGAGGTGGGGCGCGTGGAGGAATTTTTGCGCACCAACGGGGCTTCGCCGCGGCACACGATTGAGGCGGCTCGCGACAGGGCCAGCGCAGAGATGCGGTTTGAAGAGGCTGCGCACCTGCATCAGCGCGCGGAGCGCATCGGCGACGTGCAAGCATTGGCCGGTGAACTGGCACGGTCTGTCGATCGTCTGGCCGGCGTGGCGGTGACCGGCTCCGCTGCGGCAGACGCAGTCGATCTGTGGTTTCTTGCGGGGGGACGCTGGCAGGAGCCGCGACGGGTGATGCTTTCCGAGACATCGGGCGCGGGACAATCGCTCGACCGGCGCATGCGGGAGCTGGCTTCCGGGATCGTACCGGCGGCGGAGCCGAGACTGGAGCACCTGGCGATTCTGGTGCGCTGGCATGGATCGAGCTGGCGCGACGGGGAATGGATCGGGTTCGAATCCTTCGATAAGCTGCCATATCGTAAGCTGGTGAACGCGGTGGGCCGAGTGGCGGCGGCGCGGCCGGCTACGGCGCAGGTGACTCCATGACGCTCGACGACTGGCGCGAACATTTGCATTTGCCCACGGGGCGGCAACACGTCACCGCATCCGGAATGACTTTTCGCCTCACCCTGGCGCTGATCGCCGTACTTGCGTTTTTGCTGGGGGAAAAGGGCAATTTGCTGTTTCTGATCGTGGCGGCGATGTTTTCGACGCTGCTCATTTCGAGCTTCGTCACGCGCCTGGGGCTGGCCGGTCTGGAGCTGGATCTTTCCTTGCCCGACCACATCCCCGCGCGGCGGGAAGTCCGCGCCGGAATACGACTGAGGAATCTGAAACGCTGGACGCCGTCTTTCAGCGTGCACCTGGCCGGGGCGGCCGAAAGCGGCTTCACCACGATCTTGAATTTTCCGGTGATCCCGGGCGGGGCGACCATTGAGGAGTCAGTGACGCTGTATTTTCCGCGCCGCGGGGCGCAGCGCCAGCGCAGCTTCCAGTTTTCGACGCGCTTCCCCTTCGGCTTCTCCGAACGCCGGGAGATGGTGACTACGCGTCACGACATTATCGTGTATCCATGTTTGGATCCACAGCCCGGGTTCGAGGCTCTATTAGATGCGGTGAGCGGAGAGATCGCGGCCATGCAACGCGGCCGCGGCCATGATTTCTATCGCATCCGGCCGTATGAGATGTCGGAAAGCGCGCGGCATGTGGATTGGAAAGCCACGGCGCATACCGGAGTCTTACAGGTACGCGAATTTGCGCGGGAGCAAGACTGGCGCGTGGTGATCTTTCTGGACCTGGACGTGCCGTTGGGCGAAGAAACGTGGTTCGAGCATGCGGTGGATTGCTGCGCGTTCCTGGCGTATCGCTTGAGCCTGCGCGGAGCGGAGATCCGGCTACGAACGCAAGAGCTCGATATGCGACTGCCGGAGCGCGGCGACATCTACGCGCTGCTGAAGTACCTCGCGCTGGTCTCGCCGATGCGCGGCAAGCCCCCGGCTCCGCCGGATGACAAGGACAGCTTCGAGATCGTCCTGACGGCGCGGCCCGGGCGCATGGAGGCGCTGGGCTGGGGGCAGGGCGAAGGCCGCGCCGCTCGCATTCTTTCCTTAGCAGCCCGTGTCTAAACCCCAAAAACGGCTGGACCTGAAAATGTTTTGACTTTAAACTTTGGGTATGGCGATGGGGACGCGGAAGATGCGGGAGCGGCAAGAGGGCTTGTGGTACGGCGGCGAGTTGGCCACGGCGCCGGGTCACCCTTTCTATAAACGGCTCAATGAAGTTCTGGACGACGCCAAGTTCGA